>NZ_JBIVJQ010000006.1:0-444686 GCF_044750305.1 Streptomyces sp. NPDC088810 | reverse complement strand
AACCCCGCGCAGGTGCAGAGCCGCGTCGACGCCTACCAGAGGTTCACCCAGATCCTCGGCGTCAGCCCGGGCGGCAACCTGTACTGCTGACGCCCCTGTCGCCAGCCCCGACTCCACAGCGGAGCGACCGGCGCCGGCGAGGCCCGCCAGACGGTCGTCGCCGACGGGCGGTACGTCCCGGCCGGCGGCGACCGGACGTCCGGGTACACCAAGTACCCCTGCCCCGTCGGGCAGTTCCTCGTCGGCTACAGCCTGCGCGGCGGGCGCACGGTGTGGTTCGACCGGTTGCCGAGGTCACCTCTCCTCTCCTCGGACGTCTCATGGGGGGCCGGAACCGGTGCCGGGACCGGCCGGTTCAGCCGGCGTGGTACGGCAGGGTCGTGCCCGGCAGGGCGTACTCGTCGCGGCGGTGGCGAGGGCGGCCGCGCGCCACAGTTCACGCCAGGCGGGCACCTCGGCGCGGATCAGGCGGGCGGCGGCGCGCTGGAAATCCCGGTAGGGGCGGTCGTCCCCGGCGACCAGGGCCTCGCGCAGGACGAGGTAGCCCTCGACGGCGAGGTCCCTGCGGCGCCGGGCCGCCGCCTCGGTCCGCGGGCCGGTGCCCGGCGGGAGGGTGGCCGCCGCCGCGTACCGCTCCGGGTCGGCGAGCACCTCGGGCGGGAAGGTGAAGACGGCGTCCCCGGCCTCGGGCAGGCCGCTGTTCTGCATCAGCACGGTGATGCGCAGGTCACCGCCCTGCACCATGCGGTGCACGGTCCCCGGTGTGAACCAGGCGACCGAGCCGGGCTGCAGCGGGATGTCCCGGTAGCCGTCGGAGCCCAGCGTCTGCACCGCGCCCCGGCCGCCCGTGACGACGTACGCCTCATTGCACACCAGGTGCAGATGCGGGCTGCCGCCGCAGACGCCGTCGGCGGCCTCCCAGTCGTAGGCGCTCAGGTGGGACAGGCCGACGGCTCCGGGCAGCGGGTGCGGCAGGGCGCCCTTCGGTGCCGTCACCACGGCAGGCCCCCCAGGTGGGCGGCGATCCGGTCGCGGTCCCAGGCCCCGTCGGCGATCACCATCCGGTAGCGGTAGCCGAAGGACTCCCCCGGCTCCAGCGTGAACTCCTCGAAGAACGCCCAGGAGTAGGCGACGGTGGGGATGGGTTCGGCGCGCACGAACCAGTGGGACTCGTGGATCGCGGACGTCCCGTCCAGGTTCTCCGGCGCGTGCGCGAAGACGAGGGTGGATTGCCCGTCGACCTCGTCGTGCGCGGAGCTGAAGGCCAGCCACGGCCCTTGACTGCCCATGAGTTCCTCGGCGCCGCTGTCCTCGGATCCGGGGGCGAGGACCCGGCCGCCGGTGAAGTCGCGCGGCCCGCGCCACTGCAGTCCGGTGTACCCGGCCAGCTCCCGGCCCGCGGTGGTCGGGGAACCGAACACCAGCGGATCGGCACGGATGTTGGTGAGCCGGATCGACCAGTCCAGCGCCCAGGAGCCGGCCTCCTCGTCGACCGAGTGCACCGTGATCCCGCGCGCCTCGCGGGCCCATTCCTGCCCGCCGTTCTCGACCCAGGTCAACTCTTCGGTGAACGCGAGCCGTTCGTCCTCGACGGTGAGTGCGGTGAAGCCGTCGTGGCGCATGGAGCCGACCCGGTCGGGCAGCGCCAGGTAACCCCGTCCGTGCACATAGCAGTTGCCTCCCCAGAAGTTCTGCCCGGACAGATGGCTGGCCGTCATCTGCAGGCCCTTGTGCCAGCGGTGATCGCTCGGCCGGTATCCGGTCACCGTACGGCCGGCCAGGGTGCGCACGGGGTGGGCGTACGGCTTGCGGGACTCGAAGGGGTCCGGGTCGGGGCGGTAGACGTAACGGAGGATCTCGGTGCCGTTCGGCGCCTCGACCGCGAGGTGCTCGCCGTGGACGTGGCTGACGCGGATGCTCATGCGCGCTCCCTCGGGGCCCAGTCGGGGTGTCCGCCGTGCATGGCCGTGTAGTAGGGGTCGCCGGGGCCGATCTCGCCGGCGCGCACCGGCTGTCCGGTGAACGCCGCCTTGTACAGGGCGGCGGCGAACTCCAGGGCGGCGCGTGCGTCCTGGCCGCTGCCGGGGGGCCGTACACCACGGTCGTAGGCGTCGAGGAGGGCGCCGAGCTGCGCGGTGTGCGAACTGGGGACGTCCTCGGCGGGGCTGCGCCAGGCGGCGGCGCGCTCGGGGCGGACGTGCGGTGCCGGGGTGTAGGCCCAGTCGTCGTTGCCGTGTCCGTACAGGTGGGTCAGCTCCACCGTGGCGTCGGCGCAGTCGATGCGGATGCGGCTGACCTCGTCCGGGGAGAGCACGCTGTTGACGACGGTGGCGAGCGCGCCGTTGCGGAAGCGGACCAGGGCGGTGGAGACGTCCTCGCTCTCGATGTCGTGGACCAGCCGGGCCGCCATGGCCCGAATCTCCTCCCACTCGCCGAGCAGGTGCAGCAGCAGGTCGTACTGGTGGATGCCGTGCCCCATCGTGGGCCCGCCGCCCTCCGTCGCCCACCGGCCGCGCCACGGCAGGGAGTAGTACGCGCTGTCCCGGTGCCAGGTGGTCTGGCAGTGCGCCACCAGCGGGGCGCCCAGTTCACCGCGCGCGATCAGGTCGCGGGCGTGTACGGCACCGGAGCCGTAGCGGTGCTGGAAGACGACCGAGGCGTAGGCGCCGGAGGCCTCCTCGGCGGCGGTGATGTCGTCGAGTTCGGCCGGTGACAGGCACAGCGGCTTCTCGCACAGCACCCACGCGCCCCCCTTGAGCGCGGCCACGGTCTGCTCCCGGTGCAGCGCCGGCGGGGTGCCGATCAGCACCAGGTCCGGGTGTACGGCGTCCAGCATGGCGTCCGTCGAGGTGAACCCGGCGACCTGCGCACCCGCGAGCTGCCGGAACGCGTCCAGCCGGCCCTCGTCCACGTCGACGGCGGCAACCAGTTCGACCCGCTCGGCATGGGCTCTGAGCGCGGGCAGATGGCTGCCGGTGACGATGGCACCGGTGCCGATCACGGCGACCCGGCGGGGTGCGGGCAGGGACATGCGGCGCTCCTCGGAGATCGACAGGTCGGAAGCAGCGATGGAAAGCGCTTGCTCCCGTACCGGGACGACCCTAGGGGCGAGGGATTGTCAGAACAACCCCCCTGTAAGGGAATTGGCTGGTGCCGGGGGTCTTCAGCGGGTCGGCCCCGGCCGCCGGCCAGGCGGCGCGGGCGGCGCCGCGTCGTCGGTTCGACCGATCAGCAGGGCGGCGCCACGGGAACGCTCGGTCCCCCCACGCCTACAGCCATCTGGCGGTGCTGCCTCCGGCCCAGCGGACACCCGCAGGAACGGCGGAGACCGCGCGGACGCCCTACGGGGGAGGCATCCGCGCGGTCGGTCGTGGGCCCGGTCAGCTCGTCGCGCGGACCGCTTCGCGGATCAGGTCGGCGACGGCCTTCGGCCGGGAGACGGCCACGGCGTGCGAGGCGCCCTCGACCTCCACGACCGTCGCCCCGGCCCGCTTCGCGCCGAAGCGCTCCACCTCCGGGTTGATCGCGTTGTCCGCGGCGGCAACCAGGGCCCAGGACGGCTTGGTCTGCCAGGCGGCGGCGGAGGCCGGCTCCTCGAAGGCCGCGGCGGCGAGCGGGCGCTGGGCCGCCGCGAGGACCTTGGTGACCTCCGCGGGCACGTCGGCGGCGAAGACCGACGGGAAGGCGTCCTCGGCGATGGTGACCTCGACGGCAGGATCACCGCCGGCGACGGGGTACGTCCACTGCTTGAGGTTGCTCACCAGCGGCGACAGAGGGAAGCGGCCCTGCAGTTCGCCGAGGCTCTCGCCCTTGTCGAGGGCGTACGCGGCGACGTAGACCAGGCCGACGACGTTCTCCGTGGTACCGGCCACGGTGATGAGCGCACCGCCGTACGAGTGCCCGACCAGGATGACCGGACCGTCGATCTGGGCGGCGACGGAGGCGACGTACGCGGCGTCGGCCGCCAGGCCGCGCAGCGGGTTCGGCGGGGCGATCACGGGAATGCCGTCGCTCTGCAGTTCCTCGATGACCCCGGACCAGCTGGCCGCGTCGGCGAAGGCGCCGTGGATGAGGACGACGGTGGGAGTGGAGGTGGTCATGTCTGTGCTTCTCCTCGGTGTCAGGCGGTGTGCAGGGCCGTGTGCAGGGTGCGGACCGCCAGGTCGACGGCGGCCTGGGCGGCGTGGGTGCCGCGCAGGGCGTTGAGCATCACGAAGTCGTGGATGATGCCCTGGAAACGGACCGCGGTGACCGGGACACCGGCGGTGCGAAGCTTGTTGGCGTAGGCCTCGCCCTCGTCGCGCAGCACGTCGGCCTCGCCGGTGATGACCAGTGCCGGGGGCAGGCCCGTGAGCTGCTCGGTGGTGGCGCGCAGCGGGGAGGCGGTGATCCGGGCGCGTTCGGCGGGGTCGGTGGTGTACTGGTCCCAGAACCACTGCATGCCGTCGCGGCGCAGGAAGTAGCCGGTGGCGAACTGGTGGTAGGACGGCGTGTCGAAGTTCGCGTCCGTGACCGGGTAGAACAGCACCTGCTGCACGAGCGCGGGCCCGCCGCGTTCCTTGGCCATCAGGGTCAGCGCGGCGGTCATGTTGCCGCCGACGGAGTCGCCGGCCACGGCCAGCCGGGAGCCGTCCAGTGCCTTGTCCGCGCCCTGTTCCACCACCCACGTGGCGACGGTGTAGTTCTGCTCGATGGCGACCGGGTAGCGGGCCTCGGGGGAGAGGTCGTACTCGGGGAAGACGACCGCGGCGTGGGCGCCGACGGCGAGTTCGCGGACCAGGCGGTCGTGGGTGTGGGCGCTGCCGAAGACCCAGCCGGCGCCGTGGATGTAGAGGATGACGGGGAGGGTGCCGGTGGCGCCGGCGGGCTTGACGATCCGGGCGCGGACGCTGCCGGTGGGGCCGCCGGAGACGGTGATCCACTCCTCGTCGACGGCCGGCTTGTCGATCTCGCCGGACTGCACCTCGTCGACGGCCTTGCGGCCCTCGGCCGGGGACAGGTCGAACAGGTAGGGCGGGTTGGCGGTCGCCGCCGCGAACTCGGCCGCCGCGGGTTCCAGCACCGGCTCCACCGGCACTACGGCATCAGACATGGGAATCTCCTGGACATTGCGTAGGGGGCGCCGGTCGGTCCGGCCACGACCCGGATCGTCGTGCTGGGCACTCCGGCGCCGCTGACCGCCACCGTAGAACCGCCGGCGGGCCGGTAGTTGCCCGCCAGCGCACGCCTGACGTCCTCACAGCGCACGGCGGCCCCCGCGCCGCGGCCGGTGCGCTGTGGGGAACGCGCCAGTGCACGGACGGGACACACAGCGACCTCCCGCGGACCTAGCGTGAGGGCACAGCGGTCGACGGCCGGCTCTCGCGCCTCACCGCTGTTCCCCGCCGCGTTCCCGTTTCTCGTCAGCGTCCTCAGGCGCCGAGTCCGAGCGCGGCGCACAGCCAAGCGGCTCACCCAAGAGGGTCATCCCGGAGGAGGTCCTGCACACGTGTCTGCAATGCCGGTCGGCGGGCTGGTGCCCCAGGCCGTAGACGATGCCGCGGAGCTCGTCGTCCGCAACGCGAGAATCCACACGGGTGACCCGGTCCGCCCGCACGCCGAGGCGCTCGCCGTCCGCGGCGGTGTCGTCACGGTCGTCGGCGACGACAGGGACGTGGCCCCGCACATCGGGCCCGGCACGAAGGTGGTGGACGCGCTCGGCCGACGGCTGATCCCGGGACTCAACGACGCCCATCTGCATGTGATCCGGGGCGGCCTCAACTACGTACTGGAGCTGCGCTGGGACGGCGTTCGGACGCTGCGCCAGGGGCTGGCGATGCTGCGCGAGCAGGCCGCGCGGACACCGAAGGGCCAGTGGGTGCGGGTGGTGGGAGGCTGGTCGGCGGAGCAGTTCGCGGAACGGCGGCTGCCGACCGTCGCCGAACTGAACGCCGCCGCCCCGGACACCCCGGTGTTCGTCCTGCACCTGTACCAGTCGGCCGTCCTGAACCGGGCGGCGCTGCGGGCCGCCGGCTTCGGCAAGGACACGCCCGACCCCAGGGGCGGCCAGATCGTCCGGGGCCGGGGCGGGGAGCCGACGGGCATGCTGCTGGCCGCGCCCAGCGCCCTCGTCCTCTACTCGACGCTGGCCAAGGCGCCGGTGTTGCAGGGGGCGGACAGGAAGCTCTCGACCCGGCACTTCCTGCGCGAACTCAACCGGTTCGGCCTGACCTCGGCGATCGACGCGGCCGGCGGGTTCCAGAACTTCCCGGAGAACTACAGCACCGTCATCGAGCTGGCCGCGGCCGGTCAGTTGTCGCTGCGCATCGCCTATCACCTCTTCCCGCAGACCGCGGGCCAGGAGCTCGCCGACCTCACCCGCTGGACAGAGACGGCCCGCCCGGAAGACGGGGACGCGTGGCTGCGCCTGAACGGTGCGGGCGAGAACCTCACCTGGGCGGCCGCGGACTTCGAGAACTTCAACCAGCCGCGCCCCGAACTCGGCGCCTATGAAGGCGAGTTCACGAAGGCCGTGCGTCTGCTCATGGAGCACGGCTGGGGGTTCCGGCTGCACGCCACGTACGACGAGACCATCCGCCGGGACCTCGCGGTCTTCGAGAAGCTCGCCGCCGAGGGGCTCTTCCCGGCGGGGAACCGGTGGCTGTTCGACCACGCGGAGACCGTGTCCGCGGAGAGCCTCGACCGCGTCGCCGCGCTCGGCGGTGCCCTGTCCGTGCAGAACCGACTCTCCTTCCAGGGCGAGGCGTTCCTGCGCCGCTACGGCCCGGGCAGAGCCGCGGACGCCCCGCCGATCCGGGCCATGCTGGACCGCGGGCTGACCGTGGCCGCCGGCACGGACGCCACCCGGGTCTCCACCTACAACCCCTGGATAGCCCTGCACTGGCTGGTGAGCGGACGCACGGTCGGTGACGCCGTGCTCCGCCCGCGCGGCAACCGGGTCGACCGGCAGACCGCCCTGCGGATGTTCACCGTCGCCGGGGCCGAACTGACCGGCGAGGAACAGGTCAAGGGCGTTCTGCGGCCGGGCTGTTACGCGGACCTCGCGGTGCTGTCGGAGGACTACTTCACCGTGCCCGAGCCGGACATCGCGCACATCGAGTCGCTGCTGACGGTCACCGGTGGCCGGATCGTCTACGCCGCCGGCGAGTACGAGGGGCTCGACGAGGAACTGCCGCCCGTCTCCCCCGCCTGGAGCCCGGTGGCGCACTTCGGCGGTTACCAGGCGTCCCGGCCGGCCGGGGTGCGCCAGGCCGAGGCCCTCGGCGAGGCCGTCGCGGAGTCGGAGCTGCACCGCGCGTGGCGCGCCCGGCGCGGCCCGGCTCCCGGCGCCGCCGACGCCCCGTTCGATCCCTGCTTCGTCCTCTGAACGGGACGGACACCCACAACCCCCGTCCCCCGGACGGTTGTTGCCCGACGCGGACGCCCGTCCGCGCCACTACCGACGGAAAGGCACTCTCATGGTCGACATCGCCCAGGTCACCGCGTCCCCCAGCCCCGGCCTGCTGACCCCCGACAACTGTGCCGTCCTGTTCGTGGACCACCAGCCGCAGATGTTCTTCGGCACCGGCAGCGGCGACCGGACCGCGATCATCAACTCCACCCTCGGTCTGGCCAAGGCCGCCAAGGTGTTCGACATGCCGGTCGTGCTGAGCACCGTGGCCGCCGAGTCGTTCTCCGGTCCGATCCTGCCGCAGCTGGCGGACGTGTTCCCGGACCAGAAGATCATCGACCGCACCACGATGAACGCCTGGGAGGATCCCGCGTTCGTCGAGGCCGTCAAGGCGACCGGCCGCAAGAAGATCGTCATCGCCGGTCTGTGGACCGAGGTCTGCGTCGTCCTGCCGGTGCTCTCCGCCCTCGCCCAGGGCTACGAGGTCTACGTCGTCACCGACGCGTCCGGCGGTGTCAGCCCGCAGGCCCACGAGCACGCCGTCCAGCGCATGATCCAGGGCGGTGCCGTCCCGGTCACCTGGGTGCAGGTGCTGCTGGAGCTCCAGCGTGACTGGGCCTGCGGCGAGACGTACGTGCCGGTGACGGAGGTCGTGAAGGAGCACGGCGGCGCCTACGGCCTCGGCCTGGTGTACGCCCAGGCGTTCATCGGCGGCCACGCGGCCGGCTGATCCCCTCCCCCGGCACGGCGATCAAGGACCGAGGCAGGAACAGGCAGGAAGAGATGGACGCGGGACTGCTGATCCTCCGGGTGGTGGCGGGACTCCTCGTCGCCGGCCACGGAGTGCAGAAGGTGAGCTTCCGGCTCGGGGGCCACGGCTTGGCAGGCGGAACCGAGGAGTTCCGGCACGACGGGTTCCGCGGGGGCCGGCTGACCGCGGTCGTCGCGGGCGCCAGTCAGATCGGGGCCGGCCTGTTCCTGACCGCCGGTCTGCTCACGCCCCTGGCGGCGATGGCCGCCATGGGTGTGATGACGGTCGCGGGCACCGTCAAGTGGCCCAAGGGGCTCTGGGTCCAGAACGACGGCTACGAGTACCCGCTGGTCCTCGTCGTCGTCTCCGCGGCGCTGGCGCTCACCGGGCCCGGCCGGTGGTCCCTGGACCATGCGCTGGGCGTTACCCCGTGGCCGGCGTGGGTCGCCCTCGCCGCGATCGTGAGCGGCCCGGTCAGCGGGTTGCTGACCCGCCTGGTGCTGCACCGGGCGCCGACGGCACCGGAAGGAAAGAGCCTTGCGCAGCCTGTTGACTGACGCCGTCCGTACGCTGGCACCGCCCAGGGGGGACCGGCACGGGCCGTTGCCTCCCCTGATGCTGGCGTTGACGGTGGTCACCGGTCTGGTCGACGCGGTGAGCTATCTGGCGCTGGGACACGTCTTCGTCGCCAACATGACCGGCAACGTGGTGTTCCTCGGCTTCGCGCTGGGCGGCGCCAAGACCCTGTCCGCGCTCGCCTCGGTGGTCGCGCTGGCGGCGTTCCTCCTGGGCGCGCTGGCCGGCGGCGGACTGGGGAGCCGGTTCGGCGGGCACCGCGGCCGCCTGCTGACGACGGCCACCGCCGTCCAGACGGTCCTGGTCGCCGTCACCGTCATCGTCACGGCGGTCACCGGCGGCCGGGTCACCACCGCCGTCGAGTACACGCTGATCGTGTGCCTCGGGCTCGCCATGGGGCTGCAGAACGCGGTCGCCCGGCGCCTCGGGGTCCCGGATCTCACCACGACCGTGCTGACGCTCACGCTCACCGGTCTGGCCGCGGACTCCACCCCGGCGGGCGGTGCGGCGCCGCGGCCCGGACGGCGGATCCTGTCCGTGCTGGCCATGGTGCTCGGCGCCCTCGGCGGAGCCGGACTTGTCCTGCACGGGCATCTGGTGCTCACGCTGGGCCTGTGCCTGCTGCTCCTGGCGCTCACCTCCGTGGTGACCCACCGCCTGTCCGCCGGCGACGCGCCCTGGACCCGGCCGCCGTCCTGAGCAACGGGCACGGTGACATCGCCCGTGATCACGTGACACGACGGTGGGGGTGACGGCCGGCGGCCGTCACCCCCACCGTGCCTGTGGCCCAGGGGCGGGGAGGAACTGCGCGCCGATGGCCTGCGGCAGCGCGTTGGCCGTGGAGCCGTGCACGAACGAGTCGAGGATGCGGCGGCGGCCGTTCGGAGTGAGGTGACGCGCCGCCCGCACAGGCCCGGAACGCGGCGCGGACCGGGTGATGGTGGACCCGGGTACGATGGGCACGAGTCTGCTCCCTGGCGCTCTTGGCCGCCTGTTCAGTAGTACATGAACGTGGGGATCAGGCCGCCGCCGCTGGCATTCGGTACCGTTACCAGCCCGCCGGCGCCGACGCCCCTGCTGTTCGCGACGCTTACCACGTCGTAGACCGAGCCGTAGTTGCCCATCCAGTGCCACGAGGGGTCGGCCTTCTTCTGAGTCGCACAGGCATTGGCGAGCTTGATGCCTTCGTGGGCAGTGAGAACTTGGTCGGCCCGCGGCATGTAGCAGCCGGCGTTCGGCGTTGTCGGCGCCTTCGACGCGGGTGTGGCGGGAGCCGGAATGGCCAGGCCGATCAGCAATGCCGCGGGCGCGGCCGCGATGGCGAGGGCGCGAAGTCGGTTCATGGTTGACCTCCCTAGCTAGCCACCTGTCTCGGAACCGAGATCTGAACCGACCGTAGAGTCGCCAGATGGAGTACCGCCATTTGGATGCGTCCGTTCGGGTGATGGCGAGGTGTCGATTCGCAGGTGCTATTTGGCGCCCGCCGCTGCCACTACCAGAACGCACCTCAGGACACTGCACGCAACCTGTGGAATTCGAAGGTTGCGCCGTCAATTAACGCCGGGTCGACTGAGCCTTCAACACGGGGGCGCGCGAGCCGACCGCGGACGAGTTCCCTTCAGCCCAGTTCGGTGTCCAGCCACTGCAGGACGTCGGGCGTCACGGCGTCGACCAGGTCGGCGAACTCCTCGTGCCGCTTGAGGAACTTGGCCACGTACGGGCAGACGGGCACGATCCGCTTCCCGGAGTCGCGTACGTCGGTGAGGGCCTCCTGGACCAGCCGGGAGGCGAGGCCCTGTCCGGCGAAGGCGTCGTCGATCTCGGTGTGGTAGAAGACGCGCTGCTCACCGCGGTCGCGGTAGGCGGTCAGTCCGGCGCGCTCGCCGTCGACGCGTATGTCGTAGCGATTCCTGGCGTCCACGCGTTCGACGACGGGAACGGGGGAAGGCTGGCTCATCGGGTGCCTTTCTGGCGGCGTCAGCGACGCGGTGGATTCCTGCGCGGCGTGAGGGTCGCATTCGGCAGGACGGGGGCGGGGAGACGGGCTCCCGGATATCCTTCGACGGCGCCGAAGCGATCGGAAGAGTTCTGCCAGTCCTCGCGGGCCCTGACAATGTCCTCGTGGCTGCGGCCGATGAAGTTCCACCACATGACGATCTCCTCCTCGAAGGGAGTTCCGCCGAGGAGGACCGCCCGTGCGGTGTCGTCCGACTCGTTGGTCAGGGTCAGCGTGCCGGGGCCGGGGTGGACGTAGCCCAGCTCGGCGGGCTTCAGGTGGACGTCCGCGAGGCGGACGGCGCCCCGGTCGACCAGCAGGCCGTGCTCGAAGCCGGGGTCCACGGCGAGCGTGAGGGCCGCGTGCGGCTCGAGGACGATCTCGGCGCCGAGCAGGGGCGTGAAGGTCGGCACCGGGGAGGCGGCTCCGGCGAGGGCACCGAGGAAGACCCTGATCTCGGCGCCGTCGGTCCGTACCGGCTCGGGCACATGGTGCTGGAAGTCCCGCGGGGCGGCCCGGTGTCCCTCCGGCAGGGCCACCCACAGCTGGACGCCGTGCAGGACGGTGGTCCGCGGGGTGGAGACCTCGGAGTGGCTGATGCCGGACCCGCCGGTCATGAGGTTCAGCTCGCCGGGCCGTACGAAGGCGTGGCTGCCGAGGCTGTCGCGGTGCTCGATCTCGCCGCTGAAGAGCCAGCTCACGGTCTGCAGCCCGGTGTGCGGGTGCGGGGCGACGTCCATGCCGCCGGTCGCGGCGACGTCGTCGGGGCCGTAGTGGTCGGCGAAGCACCAGGCGCCGATCAGGGTCCGGGCGCGCTGCGGCAGCGTGCGCCGCACGGTCATCGCCCGGGGGCCACCGAGGGGCACATCGCGCGGGGTCAGGACGTCGACCCGGGGCGTCCCGGCCGCCGGCTCCTCCTCCGCCGCCGCCGTACCGCAGCGCACTTCGACGGGCTCCGTCTCGACATTGCTCATCGTGGACCACCTCTCGACCGCTAGTTGTTCTATATTCAACCATCATGCGGCCGGACGGGCCCGGGCGCCATGCCGATTCGTCTACGGGCTACAACCCGTGCGCTCCTCGGCAAGCCACTCCCCCGGACCCTCCCTACGGTCGTCAGCACCTCGGCCCGCCCCAGGACGGACCGAAACAACCGAACCGAACCGACGCAGACAGGGGGACGGCATGACACACGAGCCCGCCGAGGCCGCGGACGAAGATCCGATCGTATGCAGGACGAGCGTCCACGTCACCGTGGCCGACGATCCGCCGGTGCCGCTCCCCGCCGAGCTGCGGTACTCGGCGGCCGACCCTTACGCCGTGTGCCTGTCCCTCGGCGCGCCCACCGCCCCCTCCGTCGACTGGGTGTTCGCCCGGTCGCTCCTCGCCCAGGGGCTGCGCCGGCCCAGCGGGTCGGGGGACGTCGTGGTGTTCCCGAGGCTCCGGCCCCGTTCCGACGCGATCCGCATCCTGCTCAGGACCCGTGCCGGGGCGGCGGTCCTGGAGGTCGCCGGCGCCGCCGTCACCGCGTTTCTGCGGCGCGCCGATGCGCTGGTGCCGCCGGGCACGGAGCACCGCCACATCGATCTGGACCGCGTCGTCGAGCAGTTGACGGCCGGCAGCGAGTGACCCGCCCGGTGCGCTGACGAGCACCCGTACGTGCGCTCCCGGGCAACCCGCCCCCTGTTTCCGCCCCTAGCGTCGACCGCGTACACAGCACGCCATCCGCAGGAGGCACCCCATGACCACCAGCACCAAGCCCCCGAGCAGCCAGCCGTGGCTGCACCAGAAGGGTGAGGTCATCCAGGAGTTCGGAACCGTCAAGCAGTTCCCGCTCGCCCTGTCCTACGAGGCGCGCATGTACTCCAGCCAGCGCCTGAACAAGGTGCTGGCGGACACCCAGATCCTCCACGGCCTGTACAAGAAGCACCACTGGATCATGCGGGGCGCGACCTTCTACCAGCTGCACCTGCTCCTGGACAAGCACGCCGGCGAGCAGCTGGAACTCGTGGACACCCTCGCCGAGCGCGTCCAGACCCTGGGCGGCGTCGCGGTGGGCGACTCCCGGCACGTCGCCGAGATCACCTCGATCCCGCGCCCGCCGGACGGTGCCGAGGAGGTCCCGGCGATGCTCTCGCGACTGCTGGAGGCCCACGAGACCATCCTGACCGAGGCCCACGACGCGGCCGCGCGCGTCGCCGAGCTGGGTGACGACGGCACCAACGACCTGCTGGTCTCACAGATCATCCGCACCGGCGAGCTGCAGGCCTGGTTCCTGGCCGAACACCTGGTGGACACCCCGCTCGTCCGCTCCTGAACCGGGCGGGGGCCGCCGAAGGCGGACCGGGCGGGGGCGGGGGCGCGCGTGACCGCGATCCCGCCGGGTGCGTCCGCGCCCCCGCCCGCCCGCCATCCCGTCACCGGTGCACCTCGGCACCGGGAAACCCTCTGTACCTGCTGCCGGCCCAGCTGTACTGGAGTGCCCCTCGCCGGTGATCGCGCCGCAGCATCAGGACGTCGGCCTGCCGTCACGGACGGGCCGACGCCACCGCCCGGCCGGCCCGGTCCAGCAGGCGGGCTCGTCTGCGGGGCCACCACACGAGGTCGGCCAGGCAGAGGGCGACCACCAGCCACGAGGAGATCATCTCGCCGGTGGTCCCGGTCAGGGTGTCGTACCCGGCGAGGGCGATCACGAGCAGGGTGACGACCAGGACGACCCAGCGGCGCAGCCGGTCCTCCTCCGCGGCCCGCCGCAGGGCGTCGGCGTACGCCACGACCGAGGGGGCCAGCCCGGGATCGGCGGGCGGCTCGCCCCGCCGGGTGGCGCGTACCACCGCCGCCCGGTCGGCCCGGCTCAGGTCCTCGGCCTCGGGCCAGAGCCGGCTCATGCGGCGTGGCACGCGGATCCCGTAGAACAGGCCGAGCACCACGAGGACGACCATGGCGCCCGCCCATGCCCCCGACTCGACGAGGACGAAGGCACCGAAGAAGACGCCCGTGGCGAGGCCGGCGCCCACGCCCCGGCCCACCGTCCCCCGCTGCCACAGCCAGCCCGGAACGAGAATCACCCGTCAACGGTGGCCAGCGCCCCGCGCGGACGCAATCACCGCACCGGCACGTCGGACCCGGCACACGCGCACGGCGCACCGCGGCGGACGGCCTCGGCGCGCACGCGGGACGTCATTCCGGCTCCCGGCCGCTGATCGTGCGGGTCCAGCGGGTGCGGGTGGCGCCGAAGCCCGTCTCGTGGTCCCAGATGTGGGTGCACGAGGGGCACTGCAGGTGGAGGAGGCTGCCGGTGTTGGAGAGCAGGTAGCGCCAGTGGTCCGTGCACCTGCGGCCCTGCCGGCAGGTGGCGCAGGCGAGGTGGTCCTCGCAGTTCGGGCAGGTCACCCAGGCGCGGCGCCCGATGTCCGCCTGCGGGTCAAGCGGCAGCACTGCCGCTCCCACGCACCGGGAGGACCCCCGCTTCGACGAGGGTGTCGTACAGCCGCTGCTGTTCCTCGTCGAGGCCCGAGTACAGCATGTCGTACGCCTCCTCCTCGCCACGCAGCGCCTCGACGGGGTCCCAGTCGGCGCCGAGCGCGGCCATGACGTGGGTCCGCCGGGTCATTTCATGGCCGGTGAGGTCTACGGCGAAGTCGACGGGCTCGGGAGGAAGTGCGGCGTCTTGGGTGGACATATGACCGAACTTAGGTACAGTTTTCGGCCACGCCAAGGGCCCGTGGGACACATCACACCGAGCCCGGCAGCCTCCTCCCCCTACCCCTGGTCTCACGGATTCACGTGATGTGGCGGCCACGCCACGCTGGCAGGGTGTGTCCGGAAAGCGCACTTGCGAAGGGCGGAGATCATGGCGCCGCAGGCAACAGCACCGGAACCCGGAACCCGGGGCACCCTCTACGGACGCGGGGGCGGTGTTCCCGACAGCGCCCCGGGTGTTGTCCGTCAGCGAACGGCCCGGCGGGCGCTCACCAGCGGAGCCCTGTGAAGTCGATCGGGCGCGGGCGCAGCAGGCGGGTGCGGTCCGTCAGGGCATGCAGCCGCCGGGACATCTCGTCGGCCGGCAGGCGGCGCCGGTCTCCGTGGCCCGGCAGGACCCACTCGAACCGCAGCCGCCCGGCCGTCCTGGCCAGGGACGCGGCCAGTTCCTCGATGGAGTACCAGGTCACGCTCTCGGCGACTTCCAGGTCACCGGTCGTACGCGACCAGTAGAAGCTGTCGCCGCTGAAGCAGTACCGGTCGTCGGCGAGGTAGAGGACGCTGCCCCGGGTGTGTCCGGGGAGGGGGTGGACGGTGACACCCTCGGCGATCTCCAGCGGTTCGAGCCCGCGGATCACCTGGTCGGCGTCCGGGGCGGCGTCGAGGTCGCCCTCGTGGATCCACAGCCGGGCGCCGAAGTGGTCGGCGTAGCGGCGGCCGTGTGCGGCGTGGTCGCGGTGGGTGAGCAGCACGTCGGTGACGGGGCCCGAGGCCGTGTAGCGCTCGGCCAGGGTACGGCTCCAGCGGGGCGTGTCGAACATCATGCTGGTGCCGGAGGGCCGCAGGAGCAGGTAGGAGTTGGCGCCGGCGGTGTGGGGCGAGTTGTGCCCGCAGATCAGTACGCCGTCGTCCAGGGGCATCGGGAACGGGTCCAGCGACTGGTCCGCGCGGCCGGTCACCGGCCGGATCGAGCGGGTGGGGCACGCGAAGACGGCCGCGTGTAAGCGCCGGTTCTCCGCCTCGTCGGCCGGCGGGCGCAGGATGCGCGACTTCCCCTCGGCCTCGCCGATCAGCTCGGGTGCGAACTGCCGGGCCACATCGCAGTTCGTGCAGCGGTCGTCCACGTACCATCCGTCCAGGGCCGGACTCCTTCCACGGGGAAGCGGCCTCGGCGGAGGCCGTCCTTCCAGGGGTATCCCGTCGGCCGTCGAATCGGTAGGCCCCGCTGACCTTGTGTTTCCGGCGCCGGTCCACTCTCACCAGGGGATTCCGCGCGGGGAACAAAGCAGCCGAATCCGGGAAACCCGGTCTCCCGGGCCGGCGGTTCAGGGCCGTACCTCGAAACCGCCCCGCCCGTCGAACCGCACCTCGTGCACCGCGTCGAACCCGTCCGCCGCCGTCGGCCTGCGCAGCCGCTTCAGCGTGGCGAGGACGCCGACGTCGGGAACCCGGTCGCGGCCCTCGCGCCCGGCGTTGCGCCCGAGGGAACCCGCCGCGTCGGGCGGGAACCAGTAGGCCGTCACGGTCGCGCCCCGGGCGTGGGCCGCCTCCACCAGCGGGCCCCACTCCTGAGGCGACGGGTTGATGTTGTCCACGGCCACGGCCCGGCCGGCCGCCAGGTGCTCCGCCAGCAGCCGCATCTGCCGGCGCTGCTTGTTCCGGGCACCGCGCGGGAACAGGTCCTTGCTGACCAGCTCGTACCGGTCGGACAGGCACTGCGCGTAGAAGGAGGTCTTCCCCGAGGCCTGTAGCCCGACCAGCACCGCCACGTCCGGTGCTGTCGCCATACCCGCCACGATGGCACGCCCCCGGCGGCCCGGCGAACACCCCCGACCGCTCAGCGTGCCCGCGCCACGGACGACGCCGTACCGGAGACCCGCGCCCGGGGCGTGCGCCCTGCCGTGCGGGCCACGAGGAGCACGACGAGTCCACAGCCGGCCACCAGGAGCCAGCCCGGGCGGGAGGCGTGGGCGAGCCCGGCCGGACCGGTGTCCGCGACCAGGCCGCCGGCGAGGGCGATGCCGAGGGCGGCGCCGACCTGGCGTGCGGTGGACGTGATCGCGCCCGCCACGCCGGCCCTGGCGGGCGGCAGCCCGCCGACCGCGGTGTTGGTGATCGGCGCGTTGGCGAAGCCGAACCCGATCCCGATGAGCAGGTAGGCGAACAGCAGCAGCGAGAGGCTCGTGTCCCCGTCGAGCCCGGCCAGGCACAGCCCGCCGGCGGTGAGGAAGCCGCCCGCCAGGCACAGCGGCAGTCGAGGGCCGCTACGGCCGACCAGGCGGCCGGACCACGGGGCGCAGACGGTCGCACCGACCGCCATCGGCAGGGTCGCCGTCCCGGCGGCCAGCGGACTGAATCCCCGAGCGTGCTGCAAGTAGAGGGTGTTCAGCAGCAGCGCCGCGTTCAGGGCGACGAACACGGCCACCGCACCCAGGACCGCGCCGCTGAACACCGGGCCGCGGAAAAGCCGGGGGTCGATGAGCGGCTCGTCCCGGCGCAGCTCCAGCCACACGAACCCCGCCGTGGCCGCGGTGGCGACCGCGTAGGCGGCCAGCGCTGCGACCGACGCCCAGCCGATACGCGGCCCTTCGATGAGGACGCCGACCCACACGCCGATCGTGACGGTCAGCAGCAGCTGCCCCGGAACGTCGGGCCGCCGCGCCTGCCGGGCCCGGGACTCGGGCACGAACACCGCGCTCAGCACGAGGGCGGCCACGATGACCGGTGCGTTGATCCAGAACAGCGACCGCCAGCCGAGGCCCGCGACGAGGGCGCCGCCGGTGACCGGGCCCGCCGCCATGCTGAGCCCGAACACCGAGGCCCACACGCCGATCGCCTGCGCCCGCTCCCGCGGGTCCGGCATCGCGTTCACCACGATCGCGAGGGCGACGGGGCTGAGCATGGAGGCGCCGATTCCCTGCACCGCGCGGGCCGCGACCAGTGCGCCCACCGACGGGGCCAGCGCGCAGGCCAGCGAGGCCACCCCGAAGACGGTCAGCCCCCACTGGAACACCCGCCGCCGCCCGAACCGGTCCGCCAGCGCGCCGGAGGAGATCAGCAGACCGGCCAGGACGATGGTGTAGGCGTCCACGGTCCATTCGAGGCCGCGTGTCCCCACGTCCAGGCCGCGCCCGATCGCGGGCAGGCCCACGTTCACGATGGTGGTGTCCAGACCGACCAGGAACATGCTCAGACAGCAGACGGCCAGCACCGTCCAGCGTCTGCGTCTGCTCAGCGCAGGGGGTTGGGCCAGGGACATCGTCGGCACGGTCATCGTCCGCCTCTCCGGTACGCGGGTCGTGTACCGGGCCAGGCTCGGGCAGGACGGCGCTGACCGGCCAGCATCTTTGCCGAGACCGCAAACGACCGGCGGACCGGCCGTCTCCTCAGTGCGTGCCGCGGCTTCCCAGGAGGCCGATGACCTGGGGCCGGACGAAGTCCCACGTGGTGGCGGGCAGTTCACCGAGAGCGGTGCCGCGCAACGCGTCGAGGGTCGCTTCGGCGCCGGGCTCGCACGGGGTGGTGCCGCTGAGGACGTCGTAGCCGTCCCGTACGGCGACGCGCAGGCGGTCGGGAGTCCCGTGCCCGGCGTGCAGGGCCGAGGCCACGACGAGGGGCGGCGCTCCGCCCGCCTCGCCCGGCAGCTTGCGGTACGCGGAGGCGATCGGCGGGCGCCAGCGCAGGCTGAGCAGGACGGGACGCTTGGCGACCACCTCGGCCAGGTCCGCCTCGCGGACGCCGTCGGGTTCCAGGACGGTCGCCCGGGCGTCCAGGACGAGTGCGGCGGGCAGCAGGCAGCGCAGCGAACTGCCGACGATGTTGCCACCGACGGTCGCCGTCCGCCGCACCGCACCGGTGCCGACGGTGCCGGCGGCCAGCCGCAGGACGTCCGGCACGGTGGCGTCGATCCGGTGCAGGAGCACGGCACCGCCCACGGTCTCCGGGCCCAGAACGTTGGCCTCCGGCAACTCGCGGAGCGAGAAGGCCAGTTCGGGGAACCCGTCCCGCTGCCAGGTGGCCCACACGAGCGTCGCCCCGCCGATCGGTACGGCCCCCTCGGCCAGGCATTCCCGGGCTTCCGACACGGACGTGGGCAGACGCAACAGCACGGCGGGCCACCTGCCTTTCTCGGCTCGGACGACGGGCGGACGGTGGCGGCCGCCGCCCGCCGACAGCGCAGTCTTGTCGCAGGGCAGGGGGCGCATACAGGGCTCACACGAGCATGCGCCGCGCGCTCCACGGCCGGGGTGCCTGGCGCTGTCCGGGAGTTGGGGAAGGGGAAAGCGGCTGTTGCCTCGCGTACGCACGCCCTGCCCGGTGTGCTGTTCGAGGTCGGTCGCCGTCCGGCCGGCCACGGCGCAGGGTCCGGCCGCCCGCCCGGAGGACGCCTGAGCGGCCGACCGGCCTGACGGCCCTTAGGGTGGGTGTTGTGACCGGTGACACTGATCTGCGCACACTGCTGAGCGACATGCGGCCGGAGCTGAACCCGGGCCGCTATGTCTTCACCATGGCCGAGGGCGGCGTGCCCTCCGGGGTTGCTCCGGTGGTCACGGTCGCCGAGCGGGAGGGCCTGACCCTCGTGGTGCCGCAGGCGGACGCGGACGCGGCCGGGATGGCGTACGACTATGTGGCCGGGTGGATCACCCTGCGCGTCCACTCCGCGCTGCACGCGGTCGGTCTGACCGCCGCGGTCGCCCGGGCTCTCGCCGACGCGGGCCTGAGCTGCAACGTCGTCGCGGGCTTCCACCACGACCACCTCTTCGTGCCGTACGGGCAGGCCGAGCAGGCGGTGGAGGTCCTGCGCGGGCTGGCGGACGCCGACCGCTGAGCTGTACGGGCACTCGGTCGCGGGCAGGAAAAAGTCCTGCCGGGCCGCGGGGCCCGGCAGGACTCATCGGTCACACCGTGTGCCGCCAGGGCCTCGCTTCCGGCTCTTGCCGGTGTCGCGGGGCCTGGTCGGCCGGGTGGTGCGGTCGGTCGGAGCCGGCCTGATAAGAAAGGCCCTAGCCGCGGCGCCCGGCGGGATCGTGGGCGGTGCCGTCCCGCTCCTCGTCACCCCGGACGGGGCCGGAGCCTCCGGTGCCGGCGGCCGGCACCTCCGCCCGGTCCCCGTGGCCCGGCCACCAGGCCGCGTGGCCGATCAGGGCCGTGAGGCTCGGCGTGAAGAACATCGCCATGATGAAGGCGGCCACCGCGATGCCGAAGGAGACCGCGAAGCCCATCTCCGAGAGCAGCGAGTTGCCCGCGAGCATCATCGTGGCGAAGGTCGCCGCCAGGATGAAGCCCGCCGCGGCCACGGTCGGCCCGGCGTGCCGGAGCGCCATGCCGGCCGCCTCACGCGGCTCCCGGCCCTCGCGGGCCTCCTCCCGCAGCCGGGCGATCATGAGGATGTTGTAGTCGGTGCCGATCGCGACCACGAAGAGATACATGATCACCGGCAGCATGAACATCAGGCCCGAGTGACCCTGTCCCTCCTGGAAGATCCACACGGTGGCACCGAGGGTGGCGCCGAAGCCGAGGCCCACGGAGGCGATGAGGTACCAGGGGGCGACCACACTGCGCAGCAGCAGGCCCAGGATGACCATGATGAGGAGGGCGGCGACGGGGAAGACCGTCCGGTAGTCGTGGTTGACCGCCGCGTCGATGTCCTTGTAGATCGAGGACATGCCGCCGACCAGGGCCTCGGTGC
Source organism: Streptomyces sp. NPDC088810 (assembly GCF_044750305.1). Taxonomy (NCBI): domain Bacteria; kingdom Bacillati; phylum Actinomycetota; class Actinomycetes; order Kitasatosporales; family Streptomycetaceae; genus Streptomyces; species Streptomyces sp. NPDC088810. The sequence goes on along the minus strand of NZ_JBIVJQ010000006.1, from coordinate 424,582 downwards.
CGTCGGGCGCCGCGGAGTGCGCGACGTCGCGGACCCGGCCCACGGCGTCGATCGCCTTGTCCGTCGACGCCTCGTACTTGAGCGTGACGGTGAAGTCCGCGGTGGTGCCGTCCTTGTTCAGCTGGGTCATTCGGGCGTTCGCCACGCCGTCCACGGCGCCGAGCTTCTGCGCGTAGGCGTCGAAGGCGGTCCGCTCCAGCGGCTTGCCGTCGGTGCTGGACAGGTAGACGTCGGTGGGTGCAGCGGCGCCCGCCGAGTACGCCTTCTGCATCTCGTCCTGGACGACCATCGACTCCTTGGTCTTGGGCATGGAGCCGGACGCCAGGTCGAAGGTGGCCTTGTAGCCGAGGATGCCGGTCGACAGGGCGAGCAGGACGAGTCCGGACGCGACGGCGGTCAGCGCCGGGCGGCGCTGGACGCCCCGGCCGAGGGCGGCGAAGCGGGCGTTCTGCGGTTCCTTCTGCCAGGACTTCGAAGGCCAGAAGACCTTCGGTCCGATGAGCGAGACCACGGCGGGGATCAGGGTGAGGCCCGCGACCAGGGTGGCGCCGACCGCGATGGCGAGCGCCGGGCCCATCTGCTTCAGGAAGCCCAGCGTGGACAGCACCAGGGCGAGGAACGCGATGATGACCGCGCCCGCCGCCGAGGCGATGGCCTCGCCGACCCGGCCCACCGCGTTGATCATGGCCAGCTTGGGTTCGTCACCGGCGCGCAGACGCTCGCGATAGCGGAATATCAGGAACAGGAAGTAGTCCGTGCCCACGCCGAAGAGCACGACGATCAGGATGGAGGAGATCGAGCTGTTGGCCTCGAGGTTGAACAGCTTGGTGGCGTAGGCGATCAGCCCGTTGGCGACGGCGGACACCAGACCGATCAGTATCAGGGGCAAAATGGCGAGGATCGGTGCCCGGAAAATGATCAGCAGCGTCACCAGGATGATGACGAAGGTCCCGATGCCGATCAACGCCTCGCCGCGCTTGGACGAGTCCTGCTGGTCGAGCGCCTGCGCGGCGGAGCCGCCGAGCTTGACGTCGAGATGCGTGCCCTTGGCCAGTTTCTTGGCCTCGTCACGCAACTCCTTCGCCGCGTCGGCCTGTTTGGGCTGACCGGCGTTCTTGCTGTCCATCTGCACCAGGGTCAGGGCATACCTGCCGTCCTTGGACGGCTGGCCGGGGACGACCTTCTGCACCTGGTCGATGTGCTTGTTGCCCAGTTCGGTGGTGATCCGGGCGACGTCCTTCTGGTCGGCGGCGGTGAGCTTGCCGCCGTCGGTGCGCTGGTAGAGCGCGATGGCGGACGGAGTGAAGGCGCTGGGGAACGCCTTCTGCTGCAGGTCCGCCGCTTTGATGGACTCGTAACTCTTGGGCAGAAAACTGCTCTCGTCACTGTTCGAGGGCAGGCTCGGGGCGGTGGCGACAATCGCCACCGCGGCGATCAGCCACGCCACTATCGTCCAAATGGGATGACGGACGACGGCGTTGCCTATTCGTCGGAACATGCGGAGGGTCCTCCTGGGAAGGAAGATCACCGCAGCCCGGGGAGCGGTCCCTGGCATCGGCGACCCGACCGGCCCGGATCCAACGGGCCGGTCGCATGGTTGTCTTGGTCTCACATCCTAGTGACCGTGAACACGCGTTCCCGCACGAGACGCGCGCGGCCGGGGCCAGACAGGCAAACCGGCCAATTTTCCGGACAAAGCCGAGGCCAGACGGTGAACGGCCCGTCAACAGCGGGCTGTCGTGCGGGAGATCGGCGCGCAGCAGACCGGCGGGGCGGGATGAACCGGTGGTGCGCGGTGGTTGACAGCTGGGCGGGACCCGACCGGCAGCGCCGTACCGAGGGAGCGGACATGACCGTGCAGGACATCGACCGAGCGGACTTCGTCAAGCAGTGGGAGGAGTGGCACCGAGCCAAGGAGGAGGTGCTGGCCGGACCGCACGGCTTCCTCGCCATCACCGGCCTGCACTGGCTGAGCCCCGAACCGGCGCGGTTCACCGACGCCCCCGGCGCCTGGTCGGCCACCGCCGACGGGGTGGTGGTCGAGCTGGCCGAGGGCGAGGAACTGACGGTGGACGGCCTGGTGGTGCACGGCCGGTACGCGTTCGGGGTCCTCCCCGAGCGGGACAGCCGGTACGTCGGCTGGGGCGACGCCGTGCTGGAGGTCGCCCGGCGCGGCGGCCACGACATCCTGCGCCCCCGCCATCCGGGCAACGCGCTGCGCACCGCCTTCCGGTACACGCCCGCCTACGACCCGGATCCGCGCTGGGCGGTCACCGGCCGCTTCCTGCCCTTCGCGGAGCCTCGACCCGTCACGGTCGGCGCCGCGGTGGAGGGACTGGAGCACGTGTACGACTCCCCCGGCCAGGTCGAGTTCGAGCTGGCCGGCGCGCGCCACCGCCTGACGGCGTTCAACGGCTCGGCGCCCGGCGGCCTCATGGTGCTGTTCACCGACAGCACCTCGGGCGTGACGACGTACGCCGCGAACCGCTCCCTTCAGATCGCCCCGCCCGGCCCCGACGGCACGGTCATCCTCGACTTCAACCGCGCCGCGAACCTGCCGTGCGCCTACACCGACCTGGCGACCTGCCCGCTGCCGCCCACCGAGAACCGGCTCCCGGTCGCGGTCGAGGCCGGTGAGCGGATCCCGTTGGAGCGCGGCGGCCGGCCCTGACCCCACGCCAGCCGCCGTACGCGCGGCCGGGACCGTACGGCAGCCGCAGCCAGCGGGTCCGCCCGGCCGGCCCCGCGGCGGCGGCCCGGCGCTCGGTCACGGCGATCATGCCGGGGTCCGGGTCCGCAGCCCACGTCGGGCAGGCTCCGGTGCCGTCGGCCGCGAGCACCTCGGCGAGACTCCGCACCAGCCCGGTCGGTTACGGCAGTCGGCCCTGCCGGTAGCCAGGGGCCGTGCCCGCGACGGGCGTCTCGTCCCGCTCCCAGTCGGTCATCGTGGCCCGTGCCCTTCCGGTGGGCGGGGATCGTGCGGACGACGGTGATGATGCCACGGCCACGAGCGCTCCCGGACGGGCGGCTGTCGGCCGATCAGGGAGTGCCTAAACCGTCCCAGCGGTTTGGTACGCGCCGACACGTGTGCCCGTCGCGCCGCATGGGAGACGGCCGTACGGGGGGAGTGTGTCAGCCGGGGACGCCGGCGAGGGCCGCCGACTTCTCGTGGACCTCGGCGATCACGCGGGCGCCCCGGTCCGGTGCGGTGTCCAAGCGGACGAGGACGGCCGGGGCGGCGATCGCGGGGAGGAGGTGGCCGTACAGCGCCGACATGCGCTCGTCCAGGTCGGCCCAGCCGGCCACGGCCTGCGAGACGAACTGCACGCCGATCCAGGCGCCGAGGAAGACCTGCGCGGTCTCCTCGGGCACGACGTGCGGGAGCACCTCGCCGCGTTGCTTGGCCTCCGTCAGGACGCACGAGGTCAGCCGGGCCCAGGCCGGCCAGGCGCTGCCCAGGACGTCCTGGCCCTGGAGGTCGGCCGAGAGCCGGACCCCGGCGAGCAGTATGGGTTCCTTGGGCAGCCGCTTGGCCAGGGTCATGCCCGCGTCCACCCACTCCTGGAGCTTGAGTTCGCGGGGCAGGTGGTACTCGGTCCGCATCTGCTCCTGGAGCACCCCACGGGCGAGGGCCGCCTTGGAGTCGAAGTGGAAGTACAGGGCGCCCTTCGTGACACCGGCCCGGTTGAGGATCTCGGCGATGGTGGCAGCCGCGTAGCCGCGTTCGGCGAAGACGGCCGCGGCGGCCTCCAGAACAGCGCGTCGGGTCCGGACAGCTCGCTCCTGCTGAGCCATGACCCTCCCTCAAGCTGAAAATTAAACCAACCAGCTCGTACCATACCGCACCGATGTCAACGGGAAGGCGAGCCGGGGCGGTTGGCCGTAGTCTGTGGGCCCGCAATGCGGTTGCGGCGCGACCGGTGTGGCCGGTGTGGTGGGTCCACGGGCGGTGTCACGGAACAGGCGCGGTGGGCCGGGTCGGGACGCGACCGCGGGGTCACGACGCGACCGGAGCCATGGCGCGGGACCGCTGTGCTCGGGGCCCTGATGCTGGCCGCCTTCACCTTCGACACCGCGGAGAACCTGCCGGTGGCCTCCTGGAGCTCGATCCGGCCGGTGCATCCGCGCAGGGGCCTGGGGATGTCGGTCCACGGCGGCGCCTCCGGGCGGCTCCTCCCGCTGTTCCGCCCCGGCTCCGGCGACCAGTGCGGGCCGGTCATCTCGCTGACCGACCGCACCGCAGCGCTCCGCTCTGTCCCGGGGCCGGGGGCTGTGGCCGGGTCCGGCGCGTCGGCGTTCCCCTTGTGGCCATGGGCACGCAACCGCGGCATGCTGCCGACGCGCCCCCGGCGAGCAGGTGTCGGACCGCGGTGCGGGGGCATCGGCGGTATATGAACGCACGCTCATGGGCACTGCAGGGACGGTTCGGGGCGCGCCGGGCAGCGGACAGCACGGCCATGGCCGTAGCGGCCCGGGCGGGCTTCGCGGCCCGCGGGCTGATCTACGTACTCGTGGCGGTCATCGCGCTGCAGATCGCCTTCGGCGGTGACGGCGGCGGGCAGCAGGCCGACCGCGGCGGCGCCCTCGGTGAGCTGGCCGGCCGGCCGTTCGGGTCGGCGATGCTGTGGATCGTGGGTATCGGGCTGGCCGGGATGGCGGTGTGGCGGCTGTCGGAAGCGGTGTTCGGCGGGCCGGGCCCCGACGGGTCCAAGCTCTCCCGGCGGGCGGCGGATCTGCTCCGTTTCGTCTTCTACTGTTTCGTCTCGTACTCGGTGCTCGCCTACGCGGCCGGGGACCGGGGCAGCGGCAGCGGGTCCTCCGACCGGCACACCGACGACGTCACCGCCCGGGTGCTGGAGTGGCCCGGCGGCCAGTGGCTCCTCGGCATCGCGGGTGCCGGGGTGGTGATCGCGGGGCTGTGGATCGCGGTACGGGCCGTGCAGCGGTCGTTCCGCAAGAACCTGCAGACCCACGCCATGTCCGGCCGGACCCGCACGGTCGTGGAGGCCCTCGGGGTGACCGGCGGTAGCGCCCGGGGTGTCGTCTTCGCCGCGGCCGGGGTGTTCGCCGTCGTCGCCGCCGTCCAGCACCAGCCGGGAAAGGCCAGGGGCATGGACGACACCCTGCGCGGGTTCCGGGACCTGCCGGCCGGGCCGTGGCTGCTCGCCCTGGTCGCGCTCGGCCTGGCCGCGTTCGGCGCCTTCTCCTGGTGCAACGCGCGCTGGCGCAAGGTCTGATCCGACGGATGCCCGCCGTGCCGCTCAGGCGTCGGAGTCGGGCTTGTTCCGTGCCGCCGCGTACGCCTGGGCCGGGGTCATGGCGACGCCGTCGAGGCTGACCGTCCTGTAGGGGCTGACCTTGGCGCAGGTCCTGGCCTGGTCGGCGGTGGAGGCGTGGGCGCCTCCGACGGCGGCCTTGGTGTCGGCGGGCGCGGGCGAGGAACCGCCGCCCGGGTAGCTGTTGCCGCTGGGCCAGTCGCTGCCGATCACGAGGGTCAGGCCGGTGCCGGTGCCCTGTTTCAGGTGCGAGGAGGGCAGGCCGAGCGTCTTGGCCACGGTCTGCGCCTCCGGTTTGTGGCCGGCGCCGTAGGTGAGGGTGGTGCTCGTCGCGGGGCTCGGGGCGTTGGCCGTGGCCGTGCCTGGACTGAAGCCCTCGTCGGTGAGGGCGGCGGCGACGGCTGAGGCGCGGCCGGCGACCGTGGTGCCGTTCTCCACGGTCACCGTGATCTGCGCGGCCGGCACGGCGGAGGCGGTGGCCGTCGCCTTCGCGGTCGCCGAGGCCGCCACCGACTTCTTGCCGGAGCCGGTGGTCAGGGACTGGTCGGCGGCGATCGTGGAGAACAGGGACCGGGCGCCGGCGCCCACCACGACCCGGTCGCTGTCGGCCGGATCGGGGGCCGTCTGCATGGTGGTGAAGGTGATCCGCTTGGTCGGGACCTTGTTCACGTCGTCCGCGAGCGCGCTCAGCTTCGCCACGGTGCCCAGGCCGTCGTCCACGGTCAGGGCCTTGGTGGCGGCGTCGGCGAGGTGGTAGACCGCGGTGGGGTCGGTGAGCGTGCCCGCGCTCTTGAACTTGCGGATCATCGCGCTCAGGAAGATGTGCTGCGAGATCGTACGGCCGAGGTCGCTGCCGTCGCCGAAGCCGTGCCGGGACCGTACGAACTCCAGGGCCGCGACGCCCTTGAGGGTGTGGGTGCCCTTGGAGAGCTTCAGGTGCGAGTAGGTGTCGTAGACGTCGTCGCTGACGCACACGGAGACGCCGCCGACCGCGTCGGACATCTTCACGACGCCGGAGAAGTCGAGCTTGACGAAGTGGTCGATGGGTATGCCGGTGAGCCGGTGGACCGTGGCCACCTGGCAGGCGGGGCCGTACTGGAGCGCGCTGTTGATCTGGCCGTAGTAGCCGGCGGTGGACCGGCCGGTCTCACTGTCCTTGCAGGCCGGGACCCGGGTCATGGTGTCCCGGGGGATGCTCATCACGGTGGCGTCGGAGCGGTCGGCGGATATGTGCAGCACCATCTGCACGTCCGCGTTGCTGCCGGTCTGCACCCCGGTCTTCGCGCAGCCGCCGCCGAGTTTGCAGTCCGTCGCGCTGGTACGGCCGTCCGAGCCCATGACGAGGATGTTGATGGGGGTGCGGCCGAAGGCGTCGGCCTTCTCCGTGCCGCCCTTGCCGTCCAGCGAGACGCTGTGGATGTTGCCGTTCAGGTGCTGGTAGAACCACCAGCCCGCGCCGGCGGTGACCACGACGAGGACGGACAGGCAGATCCCGGTGATCTTCAGGATCCGCTTGCCGCGGCCCGCCGGGCGGGCCCGGCGCCGGGACCGTGAGCCGCCGCGCGCACGCAAGGCAGCCCGGGCCGCGGCCCGGCCGCCCGGTGGACGCGCGCCGTCCGGCTCGGCCCCGCGCTGCCCGGGAACCTGTGTGCCGCGGCTGCGCGTGGCCTGGCCGGCCGGCCCGTCCCACGGGTCGCTCATCTCCCACTCCCCTGAACGGTCGCACCAGCGCTCGATTGCGTAGTTGCGCAATCTAGCAAACAGGTTGTCCGAACAGCGCAGATGCACACCCGAGTCACAGGCGGCCCAGCTCAGCGCAGCCGCACTCGCCCGCAGCGGCTCGGGAAGCGGGAGTCTACGTGCCGCTGCCGAGAGCGGGGGTCAGCCGGGGGAAGGAGCGGGCGGCGGTCAGGAAGCCCAGCGTCGTCAGCACGAACGGCCAGGTGAAAACGTGGCCGCCGGACGGGGCGAGCAGATGGGCGACGGCCGGTGTCACCGCTGTCGCCGTCGCCGCGCCGAGCAGCGCGTACAGCAGCGTGGCCGGCGCTGCCGTGAGGAACACCCCGCACAGGGCGAGGGCGACGAGCACCGCGTTGTAACCCATCGTGCCGTCGGCGATCCGGGCCGCCGGTGCGCCGAGCGCCCACGCGGTCACGATGCCGCTCGCACTGCCGGCACAGGCCACCAGGGCCGCCGCCCGGCTCGCCACAAGCAGGCCGGCGAGCAGCAGCGCGCCGACGTACCACTCGTCCAGGAAGAAGACCTCGGACACGTTGCGGAAGAACGCCCGCCACAGCTCGCCCGGGCGCAGCTCCGTCGGACCGGAGGAGGCGCGGGGCAGGACGGCGAGGCTGCCGCCGTCCGGCCGGATGCGCCGGAAGGCGGGCGCGGCGATCGTGACCGCACCGGCCAGCAGGCAGTACGGCAGGGTCAGCGGGGGCAGGTGCCACACGTGCAGCAGCCGGACCGCGGCCGCGGTGATGACCGAGGTCACGGCGCAGCCCACGGCGGCGAGCAGCACCGTGGACAGTCGGCCCGCGCCCAGGAACACCGCGAAACAGAGGGCGAGCAGGCACGAGTTGAAGCCCTCCAGTCCTGATGCGACCCGGTCGCGGGCCACGTGCAGCAGCCGGGCGGTGCCGGCGCCGAGGGCGGCGCCGCCCAACGCGTAGCAGCCGTAGCGCCAGTCGGCCGCGCACAGGGCGAGGCAGAAGACGGCGCCCGACCGCGCGTCGGCCAGGAACATCACCTGGGCCGGGCCGCGCAGCAGGGGCCGCGCGAATGCCGCGCCCCTCCCCCGCCGCCGCCGGCCCCCGTCCGACCGCCGCACGCCCCGCCCCTCCCTCGACGCACCTTTTCCGCTGTGCGGCATACATATTCCGACATGCGGTACGACTTGTCGAGCTGGGAATGCGGCGGCGCGGCCGGGGGCCGGGGCACGGCCCGGCCCGGCCCAGCCCCTGCGGTACCTACGGCAGTTTCACGAAGGGGGCCAGGAAGGCGCGGGCTCCGGGTGTGTCCAGGCGGTAGGTGACGTTCGTGGCGTAGCAGGGCGTGTCGCCGGTGATGGTGGTGGCGGCGAGGACGGTGCGGCCGCCCAGGACGGCGAAGTCAGGCCCGCCGGAATCGCCGTAGCAGGCGCCGCCGTTGCCCTGGGGAGCCGTCATGCCCAGCCGGATCCAGGCGGCGTTCAGGGCGTAGAAGGTCACCGGGGCCTTCATGCGGACGCCTCCGCCGGGGTGGGTCGGGCCGCCGGGCCCGTTGGCGGCCTCCTGCGTGCCGTAGCCGGCGACGAACCAGTGGGTGGAGTTCAGGCCCTGCGGGCCGAGGGCGCCGAGTTGGTCGGCGGTCGGCAGGGCGGCCGGGGTGAAGGACCAGCGGGCGGCGACCTTGGCGGCGGGAAGTTCGACGACCGCGATGTCGTGCGGGTCGGAGGCGGGGCCCGGGTAGTCGGGGTGGGTGTGCGCGATGCCTTCGACGGCCACGGCGTTCGCCTGGGCGGCCGGGTCTGCGGGGTGGCTCTTCGCGGCGGCGTCGAGTCCGGCCTGGACGTCTTGGTCCAGCGAGACGAAGAAGCGGACGCCGGCCGGCCAGTCGCTGGTGCAGTGCGCGGCGGTCAGGAAGGTGTTCGCGTCGATCATGGTGCCGGAGCAGACCCAGTCGACGCGGTCCGGGGTCGCCGGGTCGTTGTCGTCGTCCCAGGTGGCCACGAGCGCGCCGACCTCGGTGCGTTCGGGTGCGGGCGTGGCGTTGTACGAGTTGATCGCGGAGGAGGGCAGCGCCGCGGCGAGCACGGTGGCGCAGGCGGCGGCGGTGACGGCGGTGGCGCGTACGGCTGTCAAGAAGAACCCCTTCACTGGCTGGTGTGAGACAGGTGTTCTCCTGCGGGGGTAGGGAGCATTGAAGTGGGCGGGGCGGCCCGGGGCAAGACGGCCGTGCCGTCTTGCCCCGCGGGACCTGCGCGCGTCGGGCTGACGGCACGGCCGGCCGCTGGCTCCCGGTGGGACTGGGAGCCACCGCTCACTTCCCGGTGCTCCGGCGGCGTACGGCCACCAGCACGAGGCCGCCGAGGGCCGCCGCGCCCACCGCGCCGGCGGCCAGGAGCGGCATGCCGTCGCTGCCGGTGCTGGCGAGGGTGCCGCCGGTCGCGGTGCCGGAACCGGAGGTCGTGGAGCCGGTGGCCGCCGACCCCGAGGTGCCCGTCGTACCGGACGTGCCGCCGGACGTGCCCGTCGCCCCCGTCGCCCCCGTCGTACTGGTCGTGCCCGTGGTACCCGTCGTGCCCGTCGTGCCGGAGCCGCCCGTCGACTGGCCGTGCGGGTCGCCGCCGCCTCCCGTGCCGGATCCGCCGCTGCCGGTGTCGCCGCCGGTCGTGGTTCCGCCGGTGGTGCTGGTGCCCGGGTCCTCGCTGCCGGTGACGTCGACGGCGAGGTAAGCGGTGTCATTGGCCGGGTTCTTGTCGAACGCGGGGTGGATGCCGTACACCGAACTGGCCGTCACCCGGCCCTTGGTGTTGCGTGCCGTCTTCCCGATCTCCAGGACGAAGGTGTAGTCGAGGGACTGGTCGGCGTCGATGGTGTGGTCGGCGGGCCGGCAGACGTACCGCGGGTGACCCGGCTCCGAGGGTCCGGTCGGCCCGTCGATGCCGAACGGTTGGCAGTCCTCGGGCACCTCCTTGGCGGCGGTTCCCTCCGGGATGCGCACCATCAGGGCCGGCTGGTCGTCGCTCTCCTCCTCGCGGATCCAGCCGGGGCCGTAGTTGCGAAGGGTCGCGGTGACCGTGACCCGGCTGCCGGGCGCGCCCTCCACCAGGTCTCCCTCCGCCGCCAGGTCGGCGGTGCTGTCCGCGGTCAGGGCCAGCCGCCGGTAGCTGTCGCCGAAGCCCTCCCCCGGCGTCTCGCCGGTGCGGCCCGTGCCGTACTCGACGGCCTCCATCAGCGCCTGCGGCAGGGCCTTGAACCGTACCGGCGTGGTGATCGAGGCGCCGGGCTGGACGACCGGGTCCAGTTCGCACAGTGCCTGGCGGACGTGGTCGGCGAGGGTGGAGTAGGTGCAGCCCTTGGCCTGGTCCGGGAAGTCCAGGCCGCGGGTCAGCCGGATCCGGAAGGTGACGTGGGCCGCTGGCGCCGTGCCCTTGTTGGTGACGGTGACGGCGTGGTCGTAGAGCTCGCCCGGCTTGGGAGAGGCGGTCGGGAGGGTGGAGATCACCAGGTCGGGGGCGAGTTCCTCGGCGTGCGCCACGGGGACGGCGAGGGCGGGAACGCCGATGCCGATCGCTGCGGCGGCTACGGCCGCCGCCGTGGAACGCAGGGGTGAGCGCACGGTGAATCTCCTCTTCGGTATGCACAGGGGTATGCACATCGGCATGCCGCAAGCCGGCGGCCGGGCCCGGTACGGCTCGGCCGTCATGTACTGGACACACGAGAGGCGTGAGAGGTTGCAGGGAATTCACCGGTGTCGCGGGAGCACGGCAGGACCGACCGGCATCCTCCGTGCGATCCTGGGCAGCCTCCCGGAGAGAAAAGCTCAGGGCAAGGATCGGGCGAGCGTGGACGAGGATCACGTGGCAGACACGGCAGACGCGGCAGACACGAACGAACAGGCAGAACCGGACGGGCTGTCGGTCACCCGGTCGGTCGTCGACGGTGTCACCGTCGTCACGGTGATCGGCGAGGTCGACCACCACACGTCCGGCGCCCTCCGCCAGGCCCTCACCCCGGAGGACCCCGACGGGGCGCGCACCGTGGCGGATCTCAGCGGCGTGCCGTTCATGGACTCCAGCGGCATCAACGTGCTCATCGCCGGCCATCAGGCCCACGCTCCCGCGGGCTGGCTACGGCTGGCAGGCGTGCGGAGGCCGGTCCTGCGCACCCTGGAGATCGTCGGCCTCACCCCCCTCCTCCCCTGCTACCCCAGCGTCGGCGAAGCCCTGGAGGGCTGACAGGCCGCCCGCCTCAACCGGTCCCCCCCTTCCCCGTAGGGGACTGGGTGTCAGGACTGCGGGCGTCGCCCGTGGTTGGCCGCGTGCTTGCGCCGCCCCTTCTTCTTCCGACGTCGCTTCGAGGACATGGACACCTCCTGACGGCAATGAACGGAGCACGATCGGCTCCGCCCGAGGACATAAGCACGATATCCCTGCATTCGGCGTGAATCCACCGGAGCCGGGCGCCCGGCACACCCATGGCTATGATGCGAAATGCCGGACTTTCCACACTTCATCCGGCTGCCCGTCCGCGCGCAGAGGAGCAGACCCCATGACCGGTGATCCGGAGCCGATCAGCGCCCAGGCCCGTCGGGCCCTGGAGCAGGAGCTGACCGACCTCCAGGCCGAGCGCCGGCTGGTCGCCGGCACGCTTCGGGACGCCACCTCGGTGGGCGACCAGGCCGACCAGGCCGACGAGTTGCGGCGCGCCGACCAGTTGGAGCGCCTGGACCGCCGTATCGAGGACATCACCGTACGGCTCCGACAGGCGGCGCAGGCCGGGCCCGCCCCCACCGACGTGGTCGGCGTGGGCAGCACGGTCGGCGTGCGCTTCTCCGACGGCGCGACGGAGACCCTGCAGATCGGTGAGGTCGCCGAGGCGCTGGACCAGACGCTGGTCACCGCCGACAGCCCGCTCGGGCGGGCGCTGCTCGGGCGCCGGCCCGGGGACACCGTGCACTACGACACCCCGGACGGACCGGCGACGGCGGTCGTCGTGTCGATCGGGGAATGACCGGGGCGCCCGGCCCTGCGCCGGTTGAGGAACTCGGGCAGGAACCGGCCGCGCAGGTCGTCCGTCAACGCGCCCTTGGGTTCGGACACACCGCCCTTGTGGCTCCGGAATCCGGTGCGCGCCGATGTCGGACGTCATCACACAGGCTTCGTCGTACGGGCTGTTCACACCGGTCCGGCGGGCGGACCTGTTCACACGTGCCCCGTCGCACCGGGGTGTTCACACCTGCGTGTGCCCCTGGAGGTAGGCGCGTACGGTGTCCGGCAGCGGTGTGTCGGTGGTCTGCTCTATCGGGGCCCAGCGCAGTTGGTCCGACGTGAAGCGACCGCCGGACGACGGTGACTCGCTCAGCAACTGGCAGACCACGGCCGTCTCCCCCGTCGCCTCCCCCGGCTCCAGCGGTTCGGTGCCGTCGACGAGGTACCCGGTGACCTCGTACACGATCCGCGCCGCCGTGGCCTGGGCGGTCTCGGCAGGTTCCGGGGTGCCCGAGGGCAGTCCCCAGCCGTCTCCCTCCGGCACCAGCAGCACCCGGCCGTCGTACAGGACGACCGCCCGCACCACACACTCGGCCTGCTCCGGCGTCATACGGCTCCCCTCCCCGCACTCCTTGCCTACCCAGGGGTGGGCGGGTGATGCGCCGTGGGCCTCAGTACAGCACCGGCAGGTCCCCGGGCCGTACCCGTACGGTGACCGGGAGCATGGCCTCCACTTCGCCGTCGGCGCCGTACGGGACGGGCCGGCCGGCCTCGATGCGCAGTTCCCGGCCGCGCAGGACGCGTACTTCGGGGCGGCGGACGTGGGCGCCGGTCTTCAGCTCGTTCATCAAGGTGAAGAACAGCCGGCGCGGCGCCTCGCGGATCAGCACGATGTCCAGCAGCCCGTCGTCGACGCGCGCGCCGGGCGCGATGAGCCGGCCGGAGCCGTAGTAGGGGGAGTTGGCCGCGACGACGGTGTAGCCGCGGTGGAGGTGCTCCTCGCCGTCGACGGTGACCCGGTAGTCGGCCGGCCGCCAGGTGGTGACGGCGCGCAGGCCGCCCGCGTAGTAGGAGGCGGCACCGCGCAGGAGACGGGCGTTGTTGGCGTACCGGTTGGCCACCGCGTCGACTCCGGCGTACACGCTGCCCAGGACCACCGTGCGCGGGTGGACGGCCGACTCCACCTCGATGGTGTCGACGGGCCGGGGTTCGGCGTGCAGCAGGATGTCCGCGAGGGCTTCCGGCTCGGCGGGCAGGTCCAGCGCGCGGGCGAAGTCGTTGCCTCGTCCGGCGGGGACGAGGCCGAGCACGCTCCCGGTGCCGCTGAGCGCGCCGCCGATGCCGCCCGCGATGCCGTCGCCGCCCACGGCCAGGACGATCCGGCCACGCTCGCCGGCCGCGCGGGCGATGTCCTGGGCGTGGGCGAGGCTCTGGCTGTACTCCGTCTCCAGCTCGGCGCCGGCCGCGCGGAGCAGCCGGGCCAGCTGGAGCAGGGACGCCGCCCCGGTGGAGCCGCCCGCGGTGGGGTTGACGACGGCGGTGAACTGGCGCATCGGTGGGCCTCCGAGGCAGGCGGTCGGATCGGGTGGGTCAGTCGGTGGGCAGCAGGACGCCGGGGTTGAGCAGCCCCTCGGGGTCCAGCCGGCGCTTGACGGCGCGCAGGGCCGAGACGCCGAGCGGGCCGGCCTCGCGGACGTACCAGTCGCGGTGGTCGGTGCCGACCCCGTGGTGGTGGGAGATGGTGCCGCCGGCCGCCAGTACGGCCTCGTTGGCCGCGTGCTTGGCCGGCGTCCAGTGGGCCACCGGGTCCTCGCCCTGGGCGCTGACGACGGTGAAGTACAGGGAGGCGCCGTTCTCGTACACGTGGGAGATGTGGCACATCACCAGCGGCGGGGTGCCGGCCCGGGTGAGGGTGTCGGTCAGGGCGGTGCGGACGGCCGTGTACAGCTCGGGGACGCGGGACCAGAAGGCCGCGGTCTCCAGCGTCTCGGCGAAGGCGCCGACGTCGAGCAGGGCGTCGCGCAGGTACGGCGCGGAGTAGCGGCCGTGCGCCCAGCGTTCGCCCGGTTCGGTGCCGGCCAGGGTGCCGCCGCAGTCCGTCAGGACGGCCGCCGCCCGCTCGCGGCGGTACGCGGTGTCCTCGGCCGTGCCCTCGTACCCGGTGATCGCCAGGCAGCCGGCGCCGCCCTGCGTCAGGTCGGCGCCGATGGCGTCGGGCTGGGCGAGCCCGATGAGCGTCTCGGTCTCGTCGGACAGGCGCAGCACGGTCGGCCGGGGTCCGTCCTGGGCGAGCCGGCGCAGTGCGGCGGCGCCCTCCGCGAAGGAGCCGAACCGCCAGCCCTCGTACACCCGCACCTCGGGCAGCGGGCGGATCCGTACGGTGACGGAGGTGATGACGCCGAAGGTGCCCTCCGAGCCGAGGATGAGCTGGCGCAGGTCGGGTCCGGCGGCGGAGCGGGGGGCGCGGCCGGTCTCGATGGTGCCCTCGGGGGTGGCGAGGGTCAGCCCGAGCACCATCTCGTCGAAGCGGCCGTACCCCGCGGAGGCCTGGCCGCTGGAGCGGGCCGCTGCGAAGCCGCCGATGGTGGCCCATTCGAAGGACTGCGGGAAGTGGCCGAGGGTGAAGCCGTGTTCGGCGAGCAGGGCTTCGGCCTCGGGGGCGCGCAGACCGGGCTGGAGGACGGCGGTGCGGGAGACGGGGTCCAGGTCGAGCAGGCCGTTCATGCGGCGCAGGTCCAGGGCGACGAACGCGCTGCGCTGCGGGGCGAGGCCGCCCACCACCGAGGTGCCGCCGCCGAAGGGCACGACGGCGAGGCCGTGTGCGGCGCAGGCGCGCAGGACGGCGAGGACCTCGTCGTGGTCGGCGGGCAGGACGACGGCCTGCGGGACGTCGGTGACGTCGCCGGCGCGCAGGCGCAGCAGGTCGGGGGTGGACTTGCCGCGGGTGTGCCGGACGCGGCTCTCCGCGTCCGTGCGGACGTGCTCGTCGCCGACGGCCGCGGCGAGGGCGCGCAGGGCGGCGGGGGCGGCCGTGGGGGCGGGCGGGCGGATGTCCTCCAGGCCGAGGGCGGGGGTGCTGCGTGGCTTGACACCGAGCAGGTCGCGCAGCAGCCCGGTCACCGTCTCGGGCAGCGGTGCCGCCTTGGCCGGGTCGCCCCAGCCGTTCCACAGCATGTCCATTGAACGGTCGTCCTCACAGGTCGGTGTGCTGGTCGGGGTGTTGGTCTGGTCGGGATGCGCGGTCCGCGCGGCTCGGCTGCCGTCTCCGGGGCCGGGCCCCTTCCGTCCGGGCACCGGGGCGTTACACTGTGACACATGACGCCTATTCGTCACAACGGTTCGGGCAACGGTTCGGACAACGACGCCGTGCTCGACGCGGTACGCGACTGTGTACTGGCCGTCGGGGTACGGCGCACCACGCTCGCCGACGTGGCCCGCCGCGCCGGTGTCTCCCGGATGACGCTGTACCGGCGCTGGCCGGACCTGCGGACCCTGGTGGGCGATCTGATGACCCGGGAGTGGATCGACGTGGCCACCCGGGCCATACCGGAGCCCGCGCCCGGCACCGGCACGCGCGCCCGGATCGTGGACGGAATGGTGGCCGGGGTCGAGGCGTTCCGGGCGCACCCGCTGTTCCGCAAGATCGTCGACGTCGATCCGGAACTGCTCCTGCCGTACGTCCTCGACCGGCGCGGCGCGAGCCAGGAGGCGCTGCTGGCCCTGCTGGGCAACGCGCTGCGCGAGGGCCACGCGGACGGTTCGGTACGACCCGGCCACACCGAACGGCAGGCGCGCGCACTGCTGTTGACCGTGCAGTCCTTCACCCTGTCCCTGCGCACGATGACCGACGAGGACGACCCGGAACTGGATTCCGCCGCGTTCCTCGATGAGCTGCGCACCCTCCTGGAGAGGACCCTGACGCCATGAGCCACACCGAGGCCGCGCCCGGCTCGTCCCTGAGCGCACACCGGCGCCACCGGGAACTGGCCGAGGCCGCGGACGGCCGGACGGCCGACGTCCTGGTCGTCGGGCTCGGCGCCACCGGGGCCGGAGTCGCGCTGGACGCGGCGGCCCGCGGACTGGACGTCGTCGCGGTGGACAGCCACGACCTGGCCTTCGGCACCTCCCGCTGGAGTTCGAAGCTCATCCACGGGGGGCTGCGCTATCTGGCCTCGGCGCAGTTCGACGTCGCCCACGAGAGCGCGGTCGAACGCGGGGTGCTGATGACCCGGACGGCCCCGCACCTGGTGGCCGCCCAGCCGTTCGTGCTGCCGCTGACCCCGCTGGTGTCCCGGGCCCAGGCCTCGCTCGCGTGGGCCGGGTTCCGGGCCGGGGACATGCTGCGGCTGGCCGCCCGGACCCCGCGCCGGGTACTGCCGGCTCCACGCCGGCTGTCGGCGACGGAGGCCCGGCACCTGGCGCCCCCGGTCCGCGCGGCCGGGCTGCGCGGCGGACTGCTGTCCTGGGACGGCAAGGTGACCGACGACGCCCGTCTGGTGACGGCCCTGGCCAGGACGGCCGCCGCGCACGGCGCCCGGGTTCTGACCCGGGTGCGCGCGCTGGAGCTGACCGGGACGGGCGCCCGTGTCCGGGACGAACTCACCGGCGAGGAGGGCGAGATCAGGGCGCGCGCCGTGATCAACGCCACCGGGGTGTGGGCGGGCACCCTCGCCGACGGCATCCGGATCCGGCCGTCCCGCGGCACCCATCTGGTCCTGCGCTCGGAGCGGCTCGGCGCGCTGCCGGCCGGCCTGCACATCCCGATCCCCGGGGAGACCAACCGCTTCGTGCTGGTCCTGCCGCAGGGGGACGGCCGGGTCTACGTCGGTCTCACCGACGAGCCGGTCGAGGGCGGGATCCCGGACGTGCCGGAGGTGCCCGAGACCGACATCGGCTTCCTGCTGGACGTGCTGGGCTCGGCCCTGGACGCGCCGGTCGGCCGGGACGAGGTGGTCGGCGCCTTCGCCGGACTGCGCCCGCTGCTCGACACCTCCGCGGGCGGCTCACCGGACCGCACCTCCGACATCTCCCGCCGGCACGCCGTACTGACCTCCCCCGAGGGTGTCACCACCGTGGTCGGCGGCAAGCTCACCACCTACCGGCGGATGGCACAGGACGCCGTGGACGCCGCGGCCGAGGCCCGGGGCCTGCGCGCCGCGCCCTCCTCCACCGCCGCGCTGCCGCTGATCGGCGCCGCCGCGCCCGAACGGCTGCGCGCGCTGCCCGTACCCCGCCGCCTGGTCCGCCGCTACGGCACGGAGGCCGTCGCGGTCCACGCCCTCGCCGCCCAGGACCCCGCCCTGGCCGAGCCGGTACTCCCCGGCCATCCCGTCACCCGCGCCGAACTCCTCTGGGCCGTCCAGCACGAGGGCGCACTGGACGAGTCCGACCTCCTGGACCGCCGCACCCGCATCGGCGTGGTCCCGGAGGACCGCACCCAGGCGCTCCCCGCGGCGCGGGAGATCCTCGGCAGGGCGGCGCCGGTGCACTCCTGACCCGGGTGACCGGACGGGACCCCCGCCCGCCCGGTATTCGATTGCGCAGGGCCCCCGGCCCCGGCATCGTTCGGCACAGCCCGTCCGCCAGTCCGCCGAAGGGGGCCTCCGTGATGCTCGTTCCCGGTCGTCGTGTGGTGCTCCTCGGCGGAGGGTTCTCCATGGACGAGGACGGGCTGCTGGACGACTGGCTGCTCACCCATGCGAGGAACCCCCGCCCGAGGGTGTGCTTCGTGCCCACGGCGAGTGGCGACGCCCCCGGATACGTCGACCGGTTCCTGAGCGCGTTCCGCCCCCGTGACTGCACGCCCGCCGTGCTACCGCTGTTCCGGCGCGAACTGGACGACGACGCGCTGCGCGCGTTCCTGCTCGCCCAGGACGTGGTGTACGTCGGCGGCGGCAACACGGCGAACATGCTGGCGGTCTGGCGCGTGCACGGAGTGGACCGGCTGCTGCGGGAGGCCTGCGACCGGGGGACGCTGCTGTGCGGGATCAGCGCCGGCGCCAACTGCTGGGCCGATGCTGCGCACACCGACTCCTTCGGCCCGCTGGCCTCCCTGCGGGACGGGCTGGGCCTGCTGCCGGGTTCCGTGTGCCCGCACTACGACAGCGAACCGGGCCGCCGCACCTCCTACCGGCAGGCCGTCGCCGGCGGAACGCTGCCCGGCGGCTGGGCGCTGGAGGACGGCGTGGGCGCCCTGTTCACGGACGGGCGTCTGGAGCAGGCGGTGACGCGGAGGCCAGGGGCCCGGCTCTACCGGGTGGAGCCGGGGACACCGGGTGAGCCGGGCGGCACCGACGAGCACCCGGTGCCCTGCCGCCCGCTCGGTACGGTGGCGTGACACCGCGTCAGAGCAGGCGGCGGATGTCGCCGCGGACACGGTAGAAGCCGCCCGCCGCCGAGTGCAGGGCGTCGACCACGTACCGGGCGCCGGGCTCGCGTATCGCGCGTGGGAACTGGACGTTCCAGGAGGAGTCGTAGCCGTCGGAGAGCACGTGGACCCGCAGCCGGCCCGCCTCCTGGACGCACTCGACCACCACCGCTCCGGCGGGCGCCTGGGCGACCGTGGACACCGCGGCCACGGCCGTGGCCGGGGCGTACGTCGGCAGGGCGGCGGCCAGCTTGACGTCCCGTACCACCGGCACCGTGCCCTGCTGGGCCGCCGAGATCGCCGCCTCGCTCGCGTCGACGCACACCAGCGAGCCGTCCGTGGTGACCAGGTACAGCCGCTCGTCGCGATACTGCATCGACAGTGCCGAGCCGCTGCCCGTGCCGAGCTTCCACAGCCGCGTGCCGTCCTGGTCGAAGCAGTAGACGGAGGAGGCGGAGTCCCCGGCGAAGACGAACCGGCCACCGGGCGAGGTGGCGCACGAGTACACCGCGCTGTCGCACGCGTACGTCGCCTCGATGGCGCCGGTGTCCTTCGACAGCCGCTGGACCACGCGGTGCGCGGTGCCGGCGTACACCGCGTCCTGCTCCTGCCAGCCGAAGAGCACGCCGCCCTTGGTGGGCGTGTGCCACAACTCGCCGCCGCCGTCCGGTGCGTAGGCGGTGACGCCGCGGTGGTGGCCGTGGTAGACGGCGCGGTCGTCGGCGCGGACCATCCAGGCGTGCTCGCCCTGGCTGCGGCGGGACCACTGGTGTTCGTCCTCGTGGTCGATGACCGTGAGCCGGCCGTCGCGGTCGGACACGTCCAGGACGCCCTCGTGGATGTCCAGCCAGAAGATGTCGACGTCGGCGGCGATGTCGTAGGCGGCGAAGGGCAGTTTGGAGGAGAGGTCGTAGACCTTGCCGTCGTCGCAGCCGGCGTAGATCCAGAAGTCGTCGGCGACCAGGCACTTCACCCCGTCCGGCAGGCTGAAGCGGGCCAGCACGGCGCCCTCGTGGTCCAGTGTGTAGACGTCACCCGCCTGGTTGCCCACCCAGCAGCGCTCGTCGTCGACATGGATGCCGAACGCGGCGGAGCCGGTGCGGAACCGCCACAGCACCGGTGCGACGGCCCGTGCGGTGGACGGGGCGGAGCTGACCTGACGGCGGGTCACCGCACGCGGGGGGCGCCCGCCCCTGACTGCCGGGGCGTATCCCTTGCGGACCTTCTCCCCCACCTTCTTCGCTGCGGCGGCCCGTGCCTTCTCCGCGGTCGGGAACGTCGTCGTCTGCGTCTGCCCGGCGGCGCCGATCCGGCCGTACCGCACCGTCACCACCTGCCCGTCGACCGTCACCTCGTAGAACTTGTGGGCACCGCCGCCCTCCTGCGACAGCTCCAGATACGTCGTCGACACCGCGGACCCCGTGGACATGGCAGACCCCTCCCCGAGTGCGGACCCCCGGCCGTTCCCGCAGGTCCTCAACTGCTCCTCACGGTAAAGGGACCCACTGACAACGCCCCTGGGCCCGGCGGCCGGCCCAGGGACGCAACCCGGTGTCAGACCAGGGCGATCAGGTCCCGGTAGTCCTCGTTCCACAGGTCCTCGGCCGCGTCCGGCAGGAGCAGCACCCGGTCCGGTCGCAGCGCGTCGACGGCGCCCTCGTCGTGGGTGACCATCACGATCGCGCCGGGGTACGAGCCGACCGCGGCCAGCACCTCGTCGCGGGAGGCCGGGTCGAGGTTGTTGGTCGGCTCGTCGAGCAGCAGCACGTTCGCCCCGGAGTGCACCAGGCCGGCCAGCGCCAGCCGGGTCTTCTCCCCGCCGGAGAGCACACCGGCGGGCTTGTCGGCGTCGTCGCCGGTGAACAGGAAGGCGCCCAGCGCGCGCCGTGCCTCACCCGGGCTCAGGTGCGGTGCGGCCAGGGTGAGGTTCTCCAGCACCGTGCGCCCGGTGCGAAGGGTGTCGTGCTCCTGGGCGAAGTAGCCCAGGCGCAGTCCGTGGCCGTGCACCACGCGTCCGCCGTCGGGCCGTTCGGCGCCGGCGAGGATGCGCAGCAGGGTGGTCTTGCCGGCGCCGTTGAGGCCGAGCACGACCAGCCGGCTGCCCCGGTCCACCGCCAGGTCGACCCCGTCGAGGACGCGGTGGCCGCCGTAGGACTTGGCGAGGCTGATCGCGCCGAGCGGTGTGCGCCCGCACGGGGCGGGCTCGGGCAGCCGGATCCGGGCGGTCTTCTCGGTGCGACGGGCCGGTTCCAGCTCGGCCAGCATCCGGTCGGCGCGCCGGGTCATGCTCCGGGCCATGGTGGCGGTGGCGGAGCGGGCCTTCATCCGGTCGGCCTGGGCGTGCAGGGCGGCGGCCTTGCGTTCGGCGCTCGTCCGCTCCCGGGTGCGGCGCCGCTCGTCCGCTTCCCGCCGGCTCAGGTACGTCCGCCAGCCCGTGTTGTGGATGTCGAGGGCGGCCCGGGTGGCGTCCAGGTGGAAGACGCGGTTGACGACGTCGGTGAGCAGGGCGGTGTCGTGGCTGATCAGTACGAGACCGCCCTGGTGTGCCTGGAGGAAGGTGCGCAGCCAGGCGTGCGAGTCGGCGTCGAGGTGGTTGGTCGGCTCGTCCAGCAGCAGGGTGCGGTCGGTGCCGGCGAACAGGATGCGGGCCAGTTCCACGCGGCGCTTCTGTCCGCCGGAGAGGGCACCGACGGGCTCGCCCAGCACCCTTTCGGGCAGGCCCAGTCCGGCCGCGACGCGGGCCGCCTCGGCCTCGGCGGCGTAACCGCCGCCCGCCTGGAAGGCGGCCTCTGCGTGCGCGTAGGCGCGCATCGCCCGGTCCAGCGCCGCCGCGTCGGCGGCCTCGGCCAGCGCCGTCTCGGCCTCGCGCAGAGTGCGCAGCGCGCTGTCGAGTCCGCGGGCGGACAGGATCCGGTCGGTGACGCTCACGGCCGGGTCGGCGGCGCGCGAGTCCTGCGCCAGGAAGCCGACCGGCCCGGTTTGGGTGACGACGCCGGCGGCGGGCCGGGACTGCCCGGCGAGGGCGGTCATGAGGGTGGTCTTGCCGGCGCCGTTGCGGCCGACGAGGCCGATCCGGTCCCCGGGGGAGACGGTGAAGGAGACGCCGGAGAGCAGGAGGCGGGCGCCGGCGCGCAGCTCGGCGTCACGAACGGTGATCATGTGGAAACGCTCCGAAAAGCAAGAGGACACACTTCTGGCGTGGAAGCGGGTTCTCGGCTAGGAGATTCGGGGCGTAGACATGCCGCCACGGTAACGCGGGCGCCCGCACCGGCGCATGCCGTTTTTCCGGCCGCGTTCCTCAGGGCCGGCGGCGGGCGTTGAGGCGGGCGGCCTGGCGGGTGAGGTGGTCGCGCTCGGCGAGGTTGGGCGCTTTGTGTGCCGCCTCGGCGTACAGCCGTGCCGCCGTGGCCAGGTCGCCGTCGCGCTCGTGGAGGTAGGCCGCCACCGCGGCGTGGCGGGGCAGCGAGGCGTCCAGCCCGGCGAGCGCCGTCAGGCCGGCCCGCGGCCCGTCGGCCTCGCCGACGGCGACCGCGCGGTTGAGCCGGACGACGGGGCTGTCGGTCAGACGGGCCAGCTCGTCGTACCACTCGACGATCTGTACCCAGTCGGTCTCCTCGGCGGTGGGCGCGTCGGCGTGGAGTGCCGCGATGGCGGCCTGCGCCTGGAACTCGCCCAGCCGGTCGCGGGCGAGGGCCGCCTGCAGGATCCGGATGCCTTCGGCGATCAACCCGGTGTCCCACCGGCTGCGGTCCTGCTCGGCGAGGGGCACCAGGCTGCCGTCGGGCGCTGTCCGGGCGGCGCGGCGGGCGTGGTGGAGCAGCATGAGGGCGAGCAGCCCCGCCACTTCCGGGTGGTCGATCCGGGCGGCGAGCTGCCGGGTGAGCCGGATCGCCTCGGCGGCGAGGTCCACGTCGCCGGAGTAGCCCTCGTTGAAGACGAGGTACAGGACGCGCACCACGGTGGCGACGTCGCCGGGCTGGTCGAACCGTACGCCGGAGATGGTGCGTTTGGCCCGGCTGATGCGCTGGGCCATGGTCGCCTCCGGCACCAGGTAGGCCTGCGCGATCTGGCGGGTGGTGAGACCGCCGACCGCGCGCAGGGTGAGCGCGATCGCGGAGGCCGGCGTCAGGGACGGGTGGGCGCACAGGAAGTAGAGCTGGAGTGTGTCGTCCACCGCGGGCGCGGGCCCGGGCGCCGGCTGTTCGTCGTGGAGGTCCTCACGACGGCGGCGGGCGGTGTCCGCCCGGGCCTGGTCGAGGAACTTGCGCCAGGCCACGGTGACCAGCCAGCCCTTGGCATCCCGCGGCGGGTCGGCCGGCCAGACGCGGATCGCCTCGACCAGGGCGTCCTGTACGGCGTCCTCGGCCGCCGCGAAGTCTGCTCCGCGGCGGACGAGGATCCCGAGCACCCTCGGCGTGAGGCTCCTGAGCAGGGCCTCGTCCATCGAGGAGATCACTCCGTGACGGTGGGCGGCGCGGCCAGGAACGGGCGGACCTCGAGCCACTCGTGGATCGGCTTCCCGCCCGCTCCGGGGGCGGCCGACAGTTCCCCGGCCAGCTCGACGGCACGCTCGTAGCTGTCGACGTCGATCACCATCCAGCCGGCGATGAGGTCCTTGGTCTCGGCGAACGGGCCGTCGGTGACCGGCGGGCGCCCTTCACCGTCGTAACGGACCCACGTCCCCTCGGGGGCGAGCGCCTGACCGTCGACGAACTCGCCGGTCTTCTCGAGCCGTGCGGCGAAGTCCTGCATGTACTGCACGTGCGCCGAGATCTCCTGCGGCGTCCACTGGTCCATCGGCACGTTGTTGATCGGAGCCGGAGCGCCGCGGTAGTGCTTCAGCAGCAAGTACTTGGCCATCGTGCTTCTCCCTGGTGGTCGTGCGACACATTGTGGTCGCGTTCACCCCTGGGACGCAGCCGGTCGGGGGTTCTCGACATCGCCGGCGAGATTTTTTTGACTCTCGCGAAAAAACAGCCCGGGCGAGCCGTCGCCGGGTCCCGGTCACCAGCCGGAGTCCGACGGGGCGGGGAACGGCCCGAGCGCATGGATTCACCGTTCCCCGTCCCTGCCGGTCGGCCCACCGCCGCTCGGGGCCGAGGCGGCGTGCCGGTCCGTGGGGTTCACGACCTCGGCGGACGTACCGAACCACCGGTCCCGTCGCAGACCCTCCGATGATCGATCCTGTTCCGACCCTCCGGCACCGCGCCCGCACGCGCCAGCCCGACGGGTCCGGCCGGGTGAGGCGGCACGGTCGGCCCACACCGCCGCCCCGTCCACGGCACCGCCCGACCGGATCACCTCTGCGGGAACTCCCAAGGTGCGCGCGGAAGTTTGAAGGTGGCGTGGGAGGCTGTGCCCGGCCGTGTGCGGAGCGAGGCGTGCCGGTCGTGGAGAGGAGCTCGGCGTGACACAGGACGGCTTCGAGGCCGTGGGCATCGACACCAGCAGACCGCATCCCGCCCGGATCTACGACTATCTACTGGGCGGCAGGGACAACTACGAGGTGGACCAGCGGGCGGGCGACGAACTCGCCGCCGCGGCACCCGAGGCGCGGATCGGTGTCCGGGCGAACCGTGCCTTCCTGCAGCGCGCCGTCCGGTACGTGGTCGGCAGCGGGGTCCGCCAGATCCTGGACATCGGCACCGGCCTGCCCACGTCGCCGAACGTGCACGAGGTCGCCCAGTCGGTGGCACCGGACGTCCGCGTGGCCTACGTCGACAACGACCCGATCGTGGCCGCGCACGGCAACGCCCTGCTCAGCCGCTCCGGGACCACCCGCATCATCCTCGGCGACCTGCGGGACCCACGGTCGGTCCTGGACCACCGCGACGTCCGCCGGCTCATCGACTTCGACCAGCCGGTCGCCCTGCTTCTCGTCGCCGTCCTGCACTTCCTCACCGACGCGGACCGGCCAGAGGAGATCGTCGCCACGTTGCGCGACGCGCTGCCGGCCGGCAGCTTCCTGGTGCTCTCGCACGCCACCGGCGACTTCGCCGACCGCAGCGCCGCCCAGGCGGTCTACACCAGGGCGACCGCCTCCCTGAACCTGCGTACCCGCGCCGAGGTGGAGCTGTTCTTCGACGGCTTCGACCTGGTCGAGCCGGGCCTGGCCCAGGTCCCGTACTGGCGCCCGGACACCCCGCCGCCGCCCCGGTCCGAGGAGATCGGCTTCTACGGCGGCGTGGCCCGCAAGACCGCCTGACCGGCCGGGGTGTCGGTCGCCGGGCCCGGTCCGCCGGCAGTGCCGTCCTACACCACGAACGCGTTGACGCGCCCCGCGGCGATCTGCCGCTTGCCCTCGACCGGCTGCGCCACCGCCGGGTACGGCTGGGAGCTGTTGAGGCTCCAGCGGTACCCCGCGAAGAGGCCCGTGGCAGGGTCGGCGTAGAAGACCATGTGGCCGTAGCCCACGCCGTTGTGCTGCGTCCAGGTGCGGTTGTCGTCGCTCAGCTCGGCCCGTGTGTCGGGGTAGGCCCGGTAGCGGTCGATGCTGGTCTGGCTGGCGAGGTCCGGGCCGCCGTGCGGGTTGTCGGTGCAGTCGACGATCTGGAAGAGGTGCGGGACGACACCGGGTATGTCGAGCTTGCTGTCGACGGAGGAGGCGTAGGTCCCCAGGTAGGCGCGGATCATCACGGTGTGCCCGGTGTAGGGGACGGTCTTCTCGTCCGGGTTCTTGTCCCAGGCCACGATGTCACCGGGGCGCAGGTTGACCGGCTTGGTCACCGGGTCGAAGTGCGGCACGTCGGAGGCGTTGAGGAAACCGGCCTGGAGGTCCTCTGCGGTGGGGTAGGTACCGGTGCGGGTGGTGCCGGCCGGGGCGCCCTTGGTCGGGAAGTACTGGTCGAAGTAGGACGGGGTGGCCCAGCCGTAGGCGGTGTCGGCGCCGTAGGCGCGCTCCAGCAGCAGCGTCATGAACGACGCGCACTGGGACAGGTTCTCGAACTCCTCCGGGTGTCCGGGACGGCCCCAGGTCACCGTGGTTCTGCCCAGGGTCCTGCCGTCGGTCTCCACGTTGTACCGGTTGTGGTCCCAGGGGTTGGCACGCAGCCGCAGGTACTCCACCAGCGTCTCGGCCTCCAGCAGGTGTGTCGGCTTGAGCGGGTACAGCGCGGCGGACTTCGGTTCGGCCGCGGCGGCCCGGGGCGGCGAGACCACCGACGCGGCGGAGGCGGCGAGCGCCAGGCCGGCGCTCCCGGTCAGCAGATGGCGGCGGGAGGGGCGGGCTGAGGGCGCGGACACGAGGGCTCCTTCGAAGGCGGTGCGTGTGGACTGCCGCACCCTACTGACAAGTGATCACGGGGAGGAAGGCGCGGACGCATGATCGGCCCGCACAACAAGGAGAATCCGCACTTCCGCTCGGTTACGCCCGCACACCGCCCGGCACGCCCTTACCTCCGCGCCCCCCACTCGCTTGGTGCCCCTCGGGCGATGGTGCGACGCTGGGTGGAGAGGTGTCCGACGAGGGGACCTGGAGGGCCGATGGGGCGCGACGTCCCGGCGCTCGTCTTCACCCGCGAGGACCGCCGCCGGTACCGGATCAAGATGCACGAGTGCCTGGACGCGCTGGCGCAGATGCTGCGCGAGGCGCGGTTCGAGTCGGAGCGGCCGCAGGTCGGCCTGGAGATAGAGCTGAACCTGGTGGACGACGGGGCCGAGCCGGCGATGCGCAACACCGATGTGCTGGAGGCGATCTCCGACCCGTTCTGGTCCACCGAGCTGGGCCGGTTCAACCTGGAGATCAACGTCCCGCCCCGGCGGCTGACGGCGGGCGGTCCGGACGCCTGGGAGTCGGAGATCCGGGCCGCGCTGAACCACGCTGACCAGCGCGCCCGGTCGGTCGGCGCCCGGCTGCTCATGGTCGGGATCCTGCCCACGTTGCGGCAGGAGGACATCACCGAGGAGGCCCTGTCGGAGAACCCCCGCTACCGGCTGCTCAACGACCAGATCTTCGCGGCCCGCGGCGAGGACCTGCGCATCGAGATCGACGGGGCCGACCGCCTGCGGACGTATGCGGACACCATCACACCGGAGGCCGCGTGCACCAGCACGCAGTTCCATCTGCAGGTGTCGCCGGAGGAGTTCGCCGGCTACTGGAACGCGGCGCAGGCGATCTCCGGGGTGCAGGTGGCGCTCGCGGCGAACTCCCCGTTCCTGTTCGGCAAGGAGCTGTGGCACGAGACGCGGATCCCGCTGTTCGAGCAGGCCACCGACACCCGCCCGGAGGAGATCAAGGTGCAGGGGGTCCGGCCGCGGGTGTGGTTCGGGGAGCGCTGGATCACCAGCGTCTTCGACCTGTTCGAGGAGAACCTGCGCTACTTCCCGGCCCTGCTCCCTCTGTGCGACGAGCAGGATCCGGTGGAGACGCTGGACCGCGGCGACACCCCCGAGCTGTCCGAACTCACCCTGCACAACGGCACGATCTACCGCTGGAACCGGCCGGTGTACGCCGTCGCGAACGACCTGCCGCACATCCGGGTGGAGAACCGGGTGCTGCCGGCCGGACCCACGGTGGCCGACACCCTCGCGAACGGTGCGTTCTACTACGGGCTGACCCGCGCCCTGGTGGAGGAGGACCGGCCGGTGTGGTCGCGGATGTCCTTCGCGGCCGCCGAGGACAATCTGCACGCCGCCGCCCGGCAGGGCATCGACGCGCTGCTGTACTGGCCCGGGATGGGTGAAGTGCCGGTGCCGGAGCTGGTGCTGCGGCGGCTGCTGCCGCTCGCGCACCGCGGGCTGGAGCACTCCGGCATGGACGCGGCGTGGCGGGAGCCGCTGCTCGGCGTCATCGAGCAGCGCTGTGTGACGGCACGCAACGGAGCGGTGTGGCAGAAGGAGATGTTCCATCACGTCGCCGGCACCACGCACGCCGGCCGGCACGAGGCGCTGCGCCGGATGACCCAGGTGTACATCGACTACATGCATCTCAACGCCCCGGTGCACACCTGGCCGGTGGACTGAGCGGGGTCAGCGGCGCGGGCGCAGGACGCTCACCGCGCGGTCGAACGCCGAGTCGCGGTTCTGCCTGAACTCCTCCTCGGTGAAGACCGGTTCGGTCAGCTGCGGCGGGATGCCCGTACCGTCGAAGGTGCGGCCGGTGCGGGTCAGGTACTCCTCGTTCGGCAGGATGAAGAGCATGCCGTCGGGGAGGGCGCGCATCATGACGTCCGAAAAGACGCCCTGGGTGGGCTGTCCGATCCGCACGGTGCGTCCGGGGCGGTCGAGCAGGGCCTGGGTGAAGGTCTCGCCGGCGCTGACGGTCGATCCGCCGGTGAGGACGGCGACCGGGCCGGTGTACCGGGGCGCGCGGGCCGGGACGACGGGCACGGGTTCGGGCCGGGTGTGCCGGGTGGGATCGGCCGGGTCGTTGCGGGCGCGTTTGGCGTACGCGGTGTACGGGGTGTCGGTCAGCCGGGCGGCGATGCGGACGCCGAGGGCGTCGGAGCCGCCGCCGTTCACGCGCAGGTCGATGATCAGGCCGTGCAGGCGCCGGGTGCGGGCCGGGGTCAGGACGGTGTCGAGCGTCCGGTCGAGTTCCGCCCGCTCGGCGGTGAACGGCGCGCCGTCGCCGGCGTAGCCGCCGAAGCCGGAGATCCGCAGGTAGCCGAGGTCGCCGGGCAGGTCGGCGTAGGTGATCCGGCCCGCGGCGAAGTCCTGCCGGTGCACGGCGTCGTGGAGATCGCGGGTGACAATGAACTGCTTGGCCTTGGCGTCCAGTTCCTTGCTCGGCAGCTCAGTGCCTGGCCGTACCTCGGCGAAGCGGCTGAAGATGCCGAAGAGTTCGGCCTTGGTGGTGTCGGGGTGCACCTGGGGCCGGTACCGGTCGCGGACGGCGTGCCAGTCGACGCCCTTCTGCGTGAAGAAGGGGTAGTTCTCCTCGAAGGTCTGCCACAGCACGTCGAAGCTTGTCCGCGGGTCTGCGGACGCGGGCCGGGTGCAGTTCGCGGGCAGGGCCCGGAGCCGGGTCAGCCGCCGGTGCCCGACGGCGCTGTCCGCGGCGAGCCGGGCGTGAACGCGGTCGGGGGTGGTCCGTACGGTGAGTGCGGTGCCGTCGGCCGTGAGGTAGCTGCCGGGGCCGGTCTGCCGTGCGGAGTCGCCCTCGATGCAGCTGAGGGAGGTGGTCTGGTACTCCCGCAGGGCTCCCCCGCCGAGGACGAACAGGGTGCCGTAGCCGTCGGTGCGCCACACCCCGTCGGTGGCGGGCGGGCCGGCCGGCGCGGCGGAGGCGGCGGGTAAGGCGGTGGCGGCGATGGTGAGGGCGGCGGCGACGGCCGTGACGATGCGCACGGTGGGGTCCTCCGGGTCGGGCGGGTGGGCGGACCCCCACCGTGTCGGACGCCCCGGCTCCCCCGCCATCCGGCGGACCGGCGCTCCGGCCCGGGGGACAGCCCCAGGGCGCAGCCGACGCTAGCGGTGTACGGCGGGCCGCTCCAGGCTCGTCTCGGGGCAGGCCGACGCCTCCGGCAGATGGAACTTCGCCCACTCGGCGAGTGCGCGGAGGGCGGGCTCCAGGGCCGCGCCCGCATCGGTCAGCCGGTAGGACACGCGCAGCGGGGGGCCCTCGTCGACCTCGCGCAGGACGAGGCCGGCCGCGCCGAGTTCGGCGAGCCGGTCGGACAGCATGCGTTCGCTGATGCCGGGGATGGCACGCCGGAGATCGGCGAAGTACGCGGGCTGCTCCACCAGGACGGCCACGATCGGGCCGCTCCAGCGTTTGCCGAGCAGCTGGAAGACCCGGGTGATGCCATCGTCCACCCGCTTGCACGCCGCGCTGTCGTGGTTCTGCTCCGCCGCCATGACCTCAGGGTACTACTTCCCGGTATGGGGCTGAGAAAAAGTAAGTCAGTGTGTTAAACATAGTCCAGTACTAAACGTGAGCCGAGCGCGCTGCGGCGTCCGGCTGTCCTGAGCTTCTCTGGAGACATACATGGCCACCCTGCTGCACATCGATTCGTCCGTTTTCCCGGCCGAGGCGTCGGCGTCCCGCGCCGTGACGGAGGCCTTCCGCAAGCACTGGGAGGAGCAGCACCCGCAGGGCACGGTCATCTACCGCGACCTGGCGGCCGAGCCCGTTCCGCACATCACCGCCGAGGCCCACCTCGCCGGCTTCGTACCGCAGAGCGCGCACACGCCCGAGCAGGCCGCCGTCTTCGCCGAGCGCGTGAAGCTGATCGAGGAGCTGGAGCAGGCCGACGCGATCCTGATCGGCGCCCCGATGTACAACTACACGATCCCGTCGACCCTCAAGGCCTGGCTGGACAACGTGATCCTCATGGGCCGCACCGCGGGCGAGAACCCGTCCGCCAAGGGCACCCCGGTCACCGTCATCGCCAGCCGGGGCGGCTCGTACGCGCCGGGCACCCCGCGCGAGGGCTACGAGTACGTGCAGAACTACCTCAAGGCCGTCCTGGCCGACGCCCTCGGCCTGGACCTGGAGTTCATCGTCCCGGAGCTGACCATGGCGACGAAGAACCCGGCGATGGCCGAGCTGGTCCCGCTGTACGAGGCCTCCCGTGACCGTGCCTTCGAGGCCGCGGCCGCCAAGGCCCGGCAGCTGGCGGAGCGTCTCGCCGCCTGAGCGTCCCCCCGTACCGCACCGCGGACCCCGGACCGGCACCGCGCCGGCCCGGGGTCCGTGGTGCGCACGGCCGCGTTCAGGCCAGGACCAGCACCAGGGGGACGCCCCGGCACGGCACCAGCCGCAGGCCGTCGTACACACCGGGCCGCGCGGCGGTGAGGACTTCGCCGAAGTCCGGGCCCTTGGTGAGGGAGCCGGCCAGATGGGCGGGGTCGGCGGAGGCGGCGACCCGGCCGCGGGCGTTCACCAGACGGGCCGGCCGGGGCAGTCCCCGCAGCAGCGGCAGCACGGCCGCCTCGAAGTGCCGCAGATACACGTCGGCCGCGGCCACTCCGGCGAACCGCCCTCGGATCCGCACCGGTTGGGACAGGGTGAGGCTGTACTCGTCGGAGCAGAGGTAGTCCACGTAGGGTCCGGCCACGGCCCGGCGCCCGGTGTCGCGGGGCAGCGCGAACCAGTCCCAGTGCGTGTAGTCGGAGTAGGCCGACCGGCCGGGGTCGAGATCGAGCAGGAGCGGGCGTACGGCGCCGTCGGCGCCCGTCTGCCACCATTCCAGCCAGGCCGGTACGTCGGCCAGCAGGCCGGGGGCCGCGACGAAGCCGACACCGGAGACGAGTTCCTCGTGCCGCAGCCGCAGATGCAGTCCGGGACGCAGGGCGGCGAGGTCGCGGCTGGCGGGCCTGCGGCCCTCGGCGGCCACCCGGTGCAGCAGGGCCGCGGTGTCGGCCCGGGTGGCGGCGACCGCCGCGAAGACGGCCTCCAGCGCGCCGCACACCTGCGCGGCCACCCGTGTCTCCGGGTCCGTGGCGACGGTGGCCCCGGGGCTGACGCCCATCGTGTCCTCCAGCGGACGGGAACCGGACGCGGCGCGGTCAGAGCGCGAGACGTACGGCGACGAGCCGCGCCGTCGACTCCCTGACGCACCGCTCGGCCAGCGTGCCGGCCGTTTCGTGGGCCCCATCCTGCACGGCGGAGATCACGGAGCGGTGACGCTCCGCAACTTCTTCACGATATGCGTCGTCGGCCAGGACGAGACACAGCAGGGCGCCCACCTCGCTCTGCAGGGCGACCTGTTCGCGGGTGAGCCGGGCCGACTGGGCGGCGGCGGCGAGTTCGACGTGGAAGCGGCCGTACAGCCGGCTGCGCGCCGCCGTGTCCCCGGCCTCCGCCAGTTCCCCGGCCGTGCGGCGCAGCGGCTGGAGGTCCGCGGGTTCGGTGCGCTGGGCGGCGAGCCGGGCGGCGGCACCGGACAAGGCGGCCCAGTGGTCGCCGAGGTCGCGCAGCTCCTCGGTGCTCCAGCCGCGCAGCCGGGACCTGAGCCGGTCGTCGGCGGGGATCTCGGGCAGCGAGACGAAGCTGCCGCCGCCGCGGCCCCGGCGGGTGGTGACCAGGCCCTGCTGCCGCAACGCCATGAGCGCCTCGCGCAGGGTGACCGTGGAGACGCCGAGCCGGCCGGCCAGTTCGCTCTCGCCGGGGAGCTGCTCACCGTCGGCGAGGAGGCCCAGGTCGATGGCGTCGCCTATGCGGCGGACGACCGCGTCCACGCGGGCCCGGTTGTCCACCGGACTGAAGACGGCCTTGCGGGCGCCTGCGTCGATCTCGTGCTGCCTCACGGTCACCACCTCGTGCGTTGACTCAAGCTTTACCCTAAGGGGACCTTGAGCTATGACCTATGACTTCATATGTTTGCGGTCAACGTTCAGCGCGCCAGAAAGGTTCCCGCATGCAGGGGATTGCGATCCGGTTGCAGGGCCTGCGCAAGTCGTTCGGCGAGAGCACCGCCGTGGCCGGGGTCGACCTGGAGATCCGGGACGGCGAGTTCTTCTCGATGCTCGGCCCGTCCGGCTCCGGCAAGACGACGGTCCTGCGGCTCGTCGCCGGGTTCGAGACACCGGACCAGGGCCGGATCGAACTCGCCGGACAGGAGGTCACCGGCCTGGCCCCGTTCGAGCGGGACGTACACACCGTCTTCCAGGACTACGCGCTCTTCCCGCACATGACGGTCGAGCAGAACGTCGCCTACGGGCTCAAGGTCCGCAAGGTGCCCAAGGCCGAACGCCTGGTCCGCGCCCGCAAGGCACTCGCCGAGGTCCGCCTCGAAGGCTACGGCCAGCGCCGGCCCGCCCAGCTGTCCGGCGGGCAGCGCCAGCGCGTCGCCCTCGCCCGCGCCCTCGTCGGCCGGCCCCGCGTGCTGCTGCTGGACGAGCCGCTCGGCGCCCTCGACCTGAAGCTGCGCGAGCAGATGCAGGTCGAACTCAAGGCGATCCAGCGCGAGGTGGGCATCACCTTCGTCTTCGTCACCCACGACCAGGAGGAGGCCCTGACGATGAGCGACCGGATCGCCGTCTTCGACCAGGGCCGCATCGCCCAGATCGGCACCCCCGCGGAGATCTACGAGCGCCCTGCGACCCCGTTCGTCGCCTCCTTCGTCGGCACCTCCAACCTCCTCGAAGGCGAGGCGGCCCACCGGATCACCGGCTCCCCGGGCACCTACAACATCCGCCCGGAGAAGATCCGCGTCCTGAAGGACGCCGCCGAGCCGGACGAGCCCGGGCACACCACCGCCACCGGCACCGTCGCCGAGGTCGTCTACCTCGGCGACGCCACCCGCTTCCTGGTCGACCTGGACGGCGGCGGCCGGCTCACCGCGCTCCAGCAGAACCTGGAGACCTCCTCCGCCGACGTCGCCGCCTACCGCGGCACCCGGGTCCGCCTCCAGTGGCACCGCCGGCACGCCGTCCGCCTGCCCTCCTGACACCGTCCCCTCCCCCTGGAGAACGCCGTGCGCCTCACCCGTACCCTGCGCTCCTCGGCCGTCTGCGCCGCCGCCCTGCTGCTCGCCACCGCCTGCGACTCCACCGGCTCCGGCGGTACGTCCGCCACCGGCCTCAACCCGCCCGACCTCAAGGCACCGACGAAGCTCGGCACGACCGAGGGTCAGGTCAACCTGATCGCCTGGGCCGGCTATGTCGAGGACGGCTCCAACGACCCCAAGGCGGACTGGGTCGGCGACTTCGAGAAGCGGACGGGCTGCCAGGTCCACTCCAAGGTCGCCGCCAGCTCGGACGAGATGGTGAAGCTGATGAAGACCGGCGAGTACGACGCCGTTTCCGCCTCCGGCGACGCCTCTCTGCGCCTGATCGCCTCCGGTGAGGCGGCCCCCGTCAACACCGACCTGGTCCCCAACTACAAGGACGTCTTCGAGGGGTTGAAGAACGGCGCCTGGAACTCCGTCAAGGGGAAGATGTACGGCATCCCGCACGGCCGGGGCGCCAACCTGCTGATGTACGACACCGCGAAGGTCAAGCCGGCGCCCACCTCCTGGTCGGCCGTCTTCGACGACGCCTCGCGGTACAAGGGGCACGTCACCGCGTACGACTCGCCGATCTACATCGCCGACGCGGCCCTGTACCTGAAGGCCACCAAACCCGAGTTGAAGATCAAGGACCCGTACGCCCTCGACCAGAAGCAGTTCGACGCGGCCGTGGCGCTGCTCAAGCGGCAGAACGCGGACGTCGGCGAGTACTGGAGCGACTACCTGAAGGAGGTCTCCGCCTTCAAGAGCGGTGACTCGGTGGTCGGCACGACCTGGCAGGTCATCGCCAACCTCGCCTCCTCCGAGGGCGCGAAGGTCAAGGCGCTGGTCCCGGAGGAGGGTTCGACCGGCTGGTCGGACACCTGGATGGTCTCCGCGAAGGCCAAGCACCCCAACTGCGCCTACAAGTGGCTCGACTGGATCGTCTCCCCCAAGGTCAACGCCCAGGTCGCCGAGTACTTCGGCGAGGCCCCGGCCAACTCCAAGGCGTGCGCGCAGACCTCGGACAAGAACTTCTGCACCGTCTACCACGCCGCCGACGAGAACTACTGGAAGCGGATCGCCTTCTGGAACACGCCCATCGAGCAGTGCCTGGACGGCCGCACGGACGTGAAGTGCGTGCCGTACGCCAGGTGGGTGCAGGCCTGGACCGAGATCAAGGGCTGAGCCGTGACCACCGACGTGCCGACCGCCGCCGGCCGGGGCACCGTCCGGCGGCTCGCCGGAACCCTGCACCGCAGGCCCCGGCTGCGCCTGGCCCTCCTGCTCACCGCCCCGCTGCTGTGGCTCACCGTCCTCTACCTCGGCGCGCTGGCGGTCCTGTTCGTCTCCGCCTTCTGGACCACGGACTCCTTCACCTCCCAGGTGGTGAAGGTCTGGTCGACGGACAACTTCCGCGCGCTGTTCACCACCCCCGTCTTCCGCCAGGTCGTCCTGCGCAGCGTCGGGGTGGCCCTCGCGGTGACCGTGCTGTGCGCGGTGATCGCCTTCCCGGTCGCGTTCTACACCGCCCGCGTGGCCCGGCCGGCGTGGCGACCGCTGCTCGTCGTGGCGATCCTCACCCCGCTGTGGGCGAGTTACCTGGTCAAGGTGTACGCCTGGCGGCTGATCCTCTCCGAGGGCGGCCTCGCCGACTGGATGCTCGCGCCGTTCGGCCTGAGCGGCCCCGGCTACGGCCTGCCCGCCACGGTCCTCACCCTGACCTACCTCTGGCTGCCGTACATGATCCTGCCGATCCACACGGCCCTGGAGCAGCTCCCGGCCCACCTGCTGGACGCCTCCGCCGACCTCGGGGCGCGGGCGGGACGGACCTTCCGCTCGGTGGTGCTGCCCATGGTGCTGCCGTCGGTCGCCGCCGGCTCGGTGTTCACCTTCTCGCTCAGCCTCGGCGACTACATCACCGTGCAGATCGTCGGCGGCAAGACGCAGCTGATCGGCAACCTCGTGTACTCCAACATCGAACTCAACCTGCCCATGGCCGCCGCGCTGGGCACCGTGCCCGTGGCCGTGATCGTCCTGTATCTGCTGGCGATCCGCCGCACGGGCGCCCTCAACAGCCTGTAGCCCCGCACGCCTGGAGAACCTGGAGGAGAAGAGCGTCATGCACCTCAGCCGCACCGCGCGCATCGCCCTGCGCATCGGCGCCGGGCTCGGGTTCGCGGTGATCTACGTCCCGCTGCTGCTCGTCCTGGTCAACTCCCTGAACCCCGACCGCAGCGCGAGCTGGCCACCGCCGGGGCTCACCCTGCACTGGTGGTCGGTGGCGGCGGACAACTCCGGTGCCCGCGCGGCGCTGTGGACCTCGGTGAAGGCGGGGCTGGGGGCGACCGCCATCGCGTTGGTCCTCGGCACCCTGATCGCCTTCGCCGTGGCCCGGCACCGCTTCTTCGGCCGCGACACCGTCTCCTTCGTCGTGGTCCTGCCGATCGCCCTGCCCGGCATCGTCACGGGCATCGCCCTCAATTCGGCGTTCAGCACGGTCCTGGCGCCGCTCGGCGTGGGTCTCGGGCTGTTCACCGTGATCGTCGGGCACGCCACCTTCTGCATCGTCGTGGTCTTCAACAACGTGGTGGCCCGGCTGCGCCGTACGGCCTCCTCCTACGAGGAGGCGGCCATGGACCTCGGCGCCACCACCTTCCGCGCCTTCGCCGACGTCACCTTCCCGCTCGTCCGCTCCGCGCTGCTGGCGGGCGGTCTGCTCGCCTTCGCCCTGTCCTTCGACGAGATCGTGGTCACCACGTTCACCGCGGGGCCGGGCATCGAGACCCTCCCCATCTGGATCTTCGGCAACATGACCCGCCCCCGGCAGGCGCCGGTGGTGAACGTCGTGGCCGCCGTACTGGTCCTGCTGTCGGTCATCCCGATCTACGTCGCCCAGCGGCTGTCCGCCGGCACCGCCACGTCGAGCCGGGTGTGAACACCCGCGCCTTGCGCGTTCGGCCACCGCAGGGATTCCAGCCTGCGGGCCTACCGCAAGGCGCGGGCGACGCTGGGGGTGGGTACCCGGACGTATCGCAGGCACACGCCGGGGAGATCGCATGACCACTGCACGCATCACGGCACCGGCACGGACGTTGCGCGCCGCCTACGAGGCCGCCTCGGCCGTCGTCGCGGGGCTGGGTGACGAGGAGTCCTGGTTGCCGACCGGCTGCACGGGCTGGGCGGTCCGCGACCTCGTCTTCCACTGTCTGCAGGACGCCCAGCGCGGACTCGTGGCCCTGCACACGCCGTCGGACGAGCCCGTCGACCGGGACGCGGTGACGTACTGGCAGGACTGGCGGCCGGACACCGCCGGCGCGGCGAACGGGCGGCGCTGGGCGCGGGTGAACGGGAGCATGTTCCTGGTCTTCGGTCAGTTGCAGGAGCTGTATCTGGAGACGCTGGCGGCGGCCGTGCACGCGGCGGACGCGGCCGATCCGGCCCGGCGCGTGGCCACCCAGGGGCACGTGCTGACGGCCGGCGACCTGATCACCACGCTGGCGGTGGAGGCGACCGTCCACCATCTCGACCTGACCGTCCGGCTCCCGCTCGCCGCCGGCCCCTCGCCCGAGGGCCTGACGGCGGTGCGTGCCACCCTCGACGGTCTGCTCGGCGGGGCCGCCCCGGCGGACTGGAGCGACGAGCGCTACGCGCGCGTGGGCACCGGACGGGCCGGGCCGACCGCCGCCGAACGCGCCGCCCTCGGTGCGGCGGCGGACCGGCTCCCGCTGTTCGGCTGAGGCCCGGCCGCACGCCCAACGTGGGGACACGCGCGGGCGACACCTGCGCGGTGCGGGGCATCGCGGCCGGGTTGATGGAAACCTGCGCCCCATGAACAACCCTCCCAGCATCAACAGTTACGTCGACCGGGTCACGGCCGGTCCCGGCGGGGCGCTGACCGCCGAGGTCGGCGTCATCACCGGCGACCTCACCGTCGCCACCATCCTCCTGGCCGACGGCCACAGTGCGCGGGTCGCCATCCAGCATTCCGGTAGCGACACCTGGTACACCCTCGCCGGCAGTCCCGCACCGGTGCCGGCCGGTCAACTCGCCGCCTACCACCGGGATCTGCTGGGCCGTATCCGCCGAGGTGGCGGAACACGCGCGACCTGAGCCGGGGCCGGTGCTGCTGACGGCCCGTCGGGAAGGGCTGCGTGAGACGGCGTTCGCGGGTGACCCGCGATGTCATGAACGCGTTGAAGAAGCGGACCCAGCAGCCGCAGCAGCCGAGCAAACAGGCGACGGTACCGGCGCGAAAACCGCCGTGCCCGGACACCACCGCAGCGGTCCGCGGAGCGGGGAGGTAGCCGTGCTCTTCCTGGTCGTCGCCCTGCTCCTGCTGGGCCTCGTCGTGGGAACGGCCGCCTATCTCCCCTGGCCCCTCACGCTGGTGCTCGGCTCGCTCATCGCCGTCTGGCTCGTCGTCTTCGCGGGCCGCGAACGACGGCGCCGCAACCGGACGAGGAGGGTCTGACATGCGGCTGACCGCTCCCCCCTCGTACCGGACGGGCCGGCGGGACACCGAGGGCATGGCCGTGGCCTCCTTCGTCCTCGGACTCGTCGGACTGCTCGTCCTCAACCTCGTCCTCGGCCCCATCGCCATCGTGCTGGCCGTCATCGCCCTGCGGCGGGACACCCCCCGCCGGTTCCGCGCCCTCCTCGGGCTGGGACTGGGCATCGCGGACCTGGTCCTGCTCGCCGTCCTGGCGTCCGCGCACGGAACGGCGTCCTGGTCCGTGTGGGGCGGCTGAGCGCGCCGTTGGCACGGCGCCCCGGGTTTCGGGGCCGCGCTCCGGGGGAGTCGGTGCCCGTGGTCTCGTATGGACCCCCTCACCGTGTGCACGTGCCGGCGCTGCGAGCCGACTGGCTGACCCAGACGTTCGTGCACTGGGCCTACCCGCCCGCTCGGATCCAGTCGCTCCTCCCGCGCGGGCTCACCGTGGACACGTACGACGGTTCGGCGTGGGTGAGCCTCACACCGTTCGTCATGGCCGGGGTGCGCCCGCCCGGCTCACCCGCCGCCCTTCCCTCTTTCGCGGAGACCAACCTGCGCACCTACGTGCGGGGCCCGGACGGCGGGCAGGGGCTGTGGTTCCTGTCCATCGAGGTGGCCTGCCCGGTGATGCTGGCCGCCCGCGCGGTGGGGGTGCCGTATCACGTCGGCCGCCTGGAGCTGGCGCGGCGCGACGGCGTGGTGGCCTACAGCGGCGCGCGGCGGGGCGGCGGCCCCGGGTACAGCCTGTCGGTCCGGCCGGGCGAGCCGATCCGGCCCAGCCGCCGGGACGTGTGGCTGACCTCGCGCTGGCGGGCCTTCACCCGGCAGCTCGGCGCCCTCTGGGAGACCCCCGTCGAACACGCCCCGTGGCCCTTGCGCGAGGCGCGCCTCGACGCGCTGTCGGAGACGGTCACCCGGGTCGCGGGACTGCCCCCGCCCGTGACGGAGCCGGTCGTGCACTTCTCGGACGGGGTCCGCAACGTGCGCCTGGGCGTCTCGCACCCGGTACGGCGCCGCGGCAGGGCCCTCGACGGTGCGGCCCCGGACGGATGAACCGGAACCCACCGGGCCCCGCCCGGCTGCGCTTCGACGGCTGGATCGCCGGTATCGGTACGGCCTCCGGGACCCGTGTGGTGCTCGGCCACTGGCCCCGCTCGCCGTTCGGCCCGTTCAGCGACGTGATGCTCGAGCGGGAGGACGGCCACCGTCTGCTGCTGGCCCCGACCCGGCGCACGGCGGACTTCATCGCCGGCACCTACGCCTTCGACGAGGTACGGATCGTGCCGGTACGGGTCCGCGTCGCCGGCGACCACTGGGCGGTGACCGCCGGTGCGCTGCTCGACCTGCGTCTCACCGTCGGTCGCAGAAGCCTGCCGGGTGTGCTGCTGAGGGCCGTGCCCGGAGCGCTGGCCGCCCGGACCGGCTGGACGGCGCTGACCGACCCGCCGGCCCGTGTGCTGCTGGGGGCGCGGACCCGTGGGAGCGCGGGCGGCGGCCGGCGCGAGTGGTACGGCGCCCGCGATCTGCACCGGATCACCGCGGCGAGCGCCGTCCACGAAGGGCGCGACCTCGGCTCGCTCGCCCCGGTCGAGCCCGCCGTCCGGTTCGGTTTCGGCTCGGCGCCCCGCACACCGAGCCTCGTACGCGTCACCACGACGGTGAGCGTGCCGCGCGCGGCTGAGAGCCGTGCACTCCCCCGCCCGAAGCCGCAGGAACGACGAAGGAGGACCGTCATGAACGGACCGGTACGGTCCCGTACGCCCCGGCCGCATCCCACCGGCGGCACCGACATGAAGCTGCTCGCCATCTACCTCAACGACCACCTCGCCGGCGCCACCGCGGGCACCCAGCGCGTCGGCCATCTGGCGCGCGCCTCCCGCGGTACCGCGCTCGGCCGTGCCCTCGACGGCGTGGCCGCCGAGATCGCCGAGGACCGGGCGACGCTGCTGGAGATCATGCGGGACCTGGACGTCCCCGTGCGCCACTACAAGGTCTGGGCCGGCTGGGCGGCCGAGAAGGCGGCGCGGCTGAAGGGCAACGGCCGCCTGGTACGGCGCTCTCCGCTCAGCACCGTGCTGGAACTCGAGGCGCTGCGGCTGGCGGTGGAGGGCAAGGCGGCCGGGTGGACCACCCTGCGCCGGCTCGCCCCCTCCGACGAGCGCCTGGACCCCGCCCTGCTCGACACGCTCCTCGACCGGGCCGAACGCCAGCAGGACACCGTGGAGGAGTGGCGCGTACACGAGGCCGAGACGGCCCTGAGCACGCCCGGCCGGGCCGCCGCGTGATCCCACACCGGCACACCGGCCCGAACACCCCGCCCGGCCCGCCGCCCAAAACCGCCCCGACCAGCCCGACGGCTCCGACCGGGCCGACCGGCCCCACCAGTCGTACCTGCCCGCCCGGTCCAGCCGGCCCGACCAGTACGGCCGGTCCGGCGACTGTCCGACCCGGCTGCCCCGACTGACCCGCGGCCTCGACCGGCCCGGCTGCCCCGATCGCCTCCGGCCCTGACTGCCCCGATCGACCCAGGTTCCCCGACCGACCCTGGGCCTCGTACGCCCCGGCTGCCCTCATCGCCCCGACTAACCCGGCGGATCGCCCCTGCTGGCCCGCCCAGTCCGGCTGACCCGGTCCACCCGGCGCCACGCGGGCTCCCCGCCCATCCGACGCGGTCCCCGGCCCACCCCGCACCCCCGACCCCTCGGCCAGAGCGGCAAGGCGGGGCCTTTCGTAGGCTGAAGAGACCCGTTCCTCCTCGCGGAGGTCTGCCGGCAGGCAGGAGATGGTCGTGATCGAACTGGCCGCGGCGTTCGCCGTCGCGGGAGCGGCGAGCAACGCCGTGGGCACCGCGTTCCAGCGGAAGGCGGCCTCGGCGAGCAGCCGCGGCGGGCTCCGGCTGCTCGCGGATCTGGTGCGCCAGCCCTTCTGGATGATCGGCATGGCCGGCGTGATCTGTGCCGCGCTGTTCCAGAGCCTGGCGCTGGTCAACGGCCCGCTCGCGCTGGTCCAGCCGCTGTTCATCCTGGAGCTGCCCTTCGCGCTGTTGGTCGCCGCACCGCTGATGCACCGGCGGCTGCCCCCCTGGGGCTGGTGGGGGGTGGGCGGCTGTGTGGCGGGCCTCGCCGTGCTGCTCGTCGCCGCCGCCCCGCACGGCGCGACCGATCACGCGCCCGTCGCCCGGTGGGTCCCGGCCCTGTGCCTGTGCGTCGCCGCAATGGCCGCGGCCGTGCTGCTGGCGGGCCGGGGACGCCCGCCGGCCCGGCGCGCCGCGCTCCTGGCCGCCGCCTCCGCGACGGGCAACGCCCTGACCGCCGCCCTCCTGAAGTCGGCCAGCGGCACGTTCGCCGACAACGGCTTCTCGGCGTTCCTGCGGTCCTGGCAGACGTACGGCTTCGCGCTCGCCGGTGTCGCCTCCGTGCTGCTGCTGGAGAACGCGCTGCAGGCCGGCCCGCTGGCGGCGGCGCAGCCCGCGCTGACCATCGGCGACGCGGTGGTCAGCCTGACCCTGGGGATCACCCTCTTCGACGAGCGCATCCGCACCGGCTGGTGGCTCGTGCCTGAGGCCTGCGGTGCCCTGCTGATCGTGGGGGGTGTGCTGGTTCTCAGCCGGGCCGTGCAGCGCATCATCGTGCTGCCGGTGCCGGCCGAGGAGCAGCATTCCACGACGTGAGGCGGCTCAGGGAACGGCGGTGCACGCCAGTCGGCCGTCAGCGCGTCGCGCAGGGTCTCGGCCTGGCGGCGGGCGGTGCTCCGCTCGGTCGCCTCGCGGCAAGGCTCGGCGGCGGGGCCCGTTCGCCCGACTGCACCGCAGGCCGGTGCACCGCTTCGTGCGGCTCGGGCCGAGTCCGAGGTCCGGTGGTGGTTGACCCCCGGCTGCTGCCGCGCGAAGTACTGATCCGACGGCGCGGCGACGCGGCGGCACCGCCGGTCCGGGCAACGGCGGACCGGCGACTCAGCCCACGGCGGGGACGGCCACAACCCACAACGGGACAGCGGCCCACCTCACGGCGAGGACGGTAGCCCGCACCACAGCAGGACGGTCGCTCAACCCACAGCGGAGGCGGTGGCCCAGCCCACAGCGGGGACGGTGGCCCACCCCACGACGCAACGGCCACTCAGCCCCCAGCGAGACAGCGGCTCAGGTCGCGGACGGGCGGC
Source organism: Streptomyces sp. NPDC088810 (assembly GCF_044750305.1). Taxonomy (NCBI): domain Bacteria; kingdom Bacillati; phylum Actinomycetota; class Actinomycetes; order Kitasatosporales; family Streptomycetaceae; genus Streptomyces; species Streptomyces sp. NPDC088810. The sequence continues at coordinate 383,220 of NZ_JBIVJQ010000006.1, read as the reverse complement.
GGGCGTAGGTCTCTATCTCGATCTTCATCCGGGGGTCGGCAAGGCCGCACTCCAGCATGGTGGCGGCCGGCCGGACGTCGCCGAAACAGCGGCGCAGCACCGGCCAGCAGGGCTCGAAGTCCGCGCGGTCCGGCAGCAGGTAGCGCACCCGCACCACGTCGGCGAAGCCGCACCCCGCCTCGGCCAGTGCGGCCCCGATGTTGCGCAGGCACTGTTCGGCCTGCTCCACCACGTCGTCGGAGATGGTCATGGTGGTGTAGTCGAAGCCGGTGGTCCCGGAGACGTGCACCCAGTCCCCGTCGACCACGGCGCGGGCGTACCCGATCTGTTCCTCGAAGGTGGAGCCGCTCAGGATCGCGCGTCGTTCCGTCATGCGCCGAACGCTAGGCGACCGGCGTCGGCAGGTCCAACCGCTACTCGGCCCTCACCGGGTGCCGGCTCATGATCGAGACCCGGTTGAACGCGTTGATGGTGACGGCCACCCAGATCACCGCCGATATCTGGTCCTCGGTCAGGACGTCCCGTGCCGCCGCCCATGCGGTGTCCTGGGCGGCGGTGTCGGCCGCGGCGGTGGTCGCCTCGGCGAGGGCCAGGGCGGCGCGTTCGGCGGGGGTGAACAGCTCGGTCTCGCGCCAGGCGGCGAGCACGCCGAGGCGCTGCGGGGTGTCGCCCGCACGCAGCGCGGCCCGGGTGTGCAGGTGCAGGCAGTAGGCGCAGCCATTGAGCTGGGACACACGGAGGTTGACCAGTTCGACCAGGACCCGGTCCAGGCCCGCGTCGGCGGCGACCGAGCGGACCGCTTCGGAGGTCTGCACCAGCGCGTGGTACGCCTTCGGGCTCTGCTTGTCGATGAAGATCCGCCGCGTGGTGCCGGCCGGCTCGGGACTGGTCAACCTGGACTCCTCCGGATCAACTTTGTTGAACTTGAAACTATCACGTCACCGGACGAGCGCGAGCCGGTCGGGATGCCGGAGCAGCAGGGCCCCCAGGCTGATCATGTTGGCGGTGGTCTCGTGCCCGCCCATCAGCAGGCAGGAGCAGGAGCAGGCCCATCGTGGCGGCCTCCCGGCGGGTGAGCCGGCCCAGTCCCGCGCCGGAGGACGGCACCTGGCCCGCCGGCCCCGCAGTGGCGCTGACGGGCATGTTGGTGGTGCTGTGCATAGCATCCAGGTATGGCAGACATTCCCGACGAATTGGTCAAGCTGGAACGATCCGCTGAAGCGGAGCGCGCGCAGCTGGCCGGCCTGAGCGGTGAGGAGTACGACGCCCAGTGGCTGGCTTGGCGCCGGGCGGCCGAAGCGTTCCAGGCTGCGGTGACCGAGCACTCGGCGCACGAGGGCATGTCGCGGTACGAGCTGGAGCAGGCGGTGAAGAAGGCGGTCCGGAGCGCAGAGGAGGACCCGGCGCAGTAGCCGGACCTCCCCCGTCAAGGTGTCGCAGCCGGGGCAGCAGCACGGCCTCCACGTCGTCGGACCTACCCAGGGTGCAGTCCACCCGGTCAGGACGAGACGATGACCCGGCGGCCGCTGTCGCTCGCGTCGACGCACTCCTGGTAGGGGTTCGGGTCGCCCTGACGCTCCTGGCACTTCCACGCAGCCCCGCCGACGCGGACCGTCGCGGGTGCGTCCCCCGTACCGGAGGCGGCCTTGGTGTAGGCACCCGCCACTTGCAGGGCGGTGGCGCAGGAGACGGTCCGGTCGGCCGATACCGCCAGCCCGGTGGCCCTGTCCGCGCCGCAGTACGACATCGAAGGCTGAGCGGTGTCAGAGCCGGCGGCCCCGGTGCCGGCGACCGCAAGGGCCGGGGCCCAGAGGCCCAGGGCCGCGGCCCCCAGCAGGGCCGCGGCCATGCTCCGCTTGATCGAGCGCATAGGGTGTGCCTCCCTCACGGCGATGACGGGTGGTGGCCTGTGCGTGCGTCCCCGGGGCGGGGCAGGCCGGGTGTGCCGTGTACCCAGCCTTCCCCGGTACGCGAACCTCGTACCAGGGTGGCTGAGCCGCCGGAGCCCGTCCGGGAGCGGAGTGCGCCGGCGGTGTCAGCGGTTGACGAAGGTGAGGCTGCTCGCGTCGTAGCGGTCGCCCGCGATCTGCCCGGCCGGGGCGGCGGCCTCGATCGCGGCGAGGTCCTCCGCGGTCAGCTCGACGTCCAGTGCCGCCAGGTTCTCCTCCAAATACCGCTGCCGCCGGGTGCCGGGGATCGGCACCACGTCCTCGCCCCGGTGCTGCACCCAGGCCAGCGCGAGCTGGCCGGCGGTGACGGACTTGGCGGCGGCCAGCTCGTTCAGTTTCGCGACGATCGCCAGGTTCCGTTCGAGGTTGCCGTCGGCGAACCGCGGCTGGCTGCGCCGTACGTCGGTCTCCGCCAGTCCTTCGAGCGAGCTGTAGCGGCCGGTCAGGAAGCCGCGCCCGAGCGGCGAGAACGGGACCAGGCCGATGCCGAGCTCGCGGCAGACCGGGGCGACCTCCGCCTCCAGGTCCCGGGTCCACAACGACCACTCGCTCTGCAACGCCGAGATCGGGTGCACCGCGTGCGCCCGTCGGATGGTCTGCGCACCGGCCTCGGACAGCCCCAGGTGACGGACCTTGCCGGCCTGCACCAGCTCGGCCATGGCGCCGACGGTCTCCTCGATGGGCACCTGCGGATCGACCCGGTGCTGGTAGTAGAGGTCGATGTGGTCGACGCCGAGCCGACGCAGCGAGGCCTCACACGCCTGGCGTACGTAGGCGGCGTCGCCGCGGATCAGGGTGGGCTCGCCCAGGCGATTGGCGAAGCCGAACTTGGTGGCCAGCACCACCTCGTCCCGCCGCCCGGCGATGGCCCGCCCGATCAGCTCCTCGTTGTGCCCGAAGCCGTAGAAGTCGGAGGTGTCGAGGAAGGTGACGCCGAGGTCGAGGGCGCGGTGCAGGGTGGCGATCGACTGCGCGTCGTCCGTGGCACCGTAGCCGTGGCTCATGCCCATGCAGCCGAGTCCCTGCGCGGAGACGGCCAGTTCGCCCAGATACCGGATGGGGACGTCGGTCATGCTGCTGCCTCCTGGGCTCGTTGATCGTTTCCCTGGGACGCTAGTTGCTGGAGCGCACTCCATGTCAAAGGGGCTGCCCTTGGCGTCGGGTGCGCACCGAGGTATGGATGGGCAGTCGTGACGGGCCTTCCCGACCTGTCCGTCCGAGCGCAGGGAGTACGAGAACATGACCGACCCGGGTGACGGGCCGCTGGAGCGTTGGGAACAGCGCCGGGACGAGCGACCGCGTCCGGCGGCGCGGTGGCGTCGGCGAGCGGTGATCGCGGGGGTCACCGCCGTGCTCCTCGCCGGGGGTGTCTGGCATGTCGTCTCCCGGTACGCGGCGAGACCCCGGCTGACCGTCGTCTCCTCCCGATCCGCGATCGTCGGGGTGTGGAGGCTGGAGGGCGGCCGCACCGGGCGGGTGGAGTTCGCCGCCGACGGGCGATTCTCGGCGGTGGGACTGCCCATCGCGACGTCGGTCGACGGGTTCACGGGCCAGGGGAAGTGGTCGCTCGACAACCGTGGGGGCCTGGTGGCGCTCCGGCCGGATCATCACCCGTCGGACATGGAGCCGGACGCGAGCCTGGGAGTCGTCCGCGCCGACGGCGGCCTGCGGTTGTGTGTGGGCTCCAATTCACCGGGAGTGCTGTGCGACGCTCTGCTGGGGCCGGCCACAGCGCCGCGGTGACACACCTGATGGCCGCTCCTCGGCCGGCCCTGTCACCGTTGCGGGGCACAACGCCGGCCGAGGAGCGGAGACTGCCGCAAGCCGGGGATCAGCGGGCCGCGAGGGTCTCTTCGCTGTCAGCGTGGGTGCGGGCGCGGGAGCTGCAGGCCGCTTCAGAAGCAGCGTGACGAGAAGGCCTACGACCATGCCCGCCGCGGCGAGCAGCACCACCAGGAACTCGCCGTCCGCCGTGGCGGCCTCCAGCGCGTGGCCGGTCTTGCCCTCGGTGCCGATGCCGGCGATGACGGTGAAGACGGCCAGGCCGGGCACCAGCAGGCCGTAGCCCGTGTCGGCGTCGAAGCCGTACGCGAGGGCGACCGTGACGCAGCCCCGTACGGCTCGCCGTCGTCCGCGTGCTCGACGCGGGCGGGGAGCACAACTGCGGCAGCGTACTGGCACTCCTGGGGATCACAGCCGAGTCCACGATGACGCACCACTGGCGCGTACTGCGCGAGAGCGGGGTCATCTGGCAGCACCCTCCGGCGGGGAGAACCTGCTGTCCCTGCGGCGCGACGACCTCGACGCGCGCTACCCGGGACTCCTGGACGCCATCCTGGCGGGCGCCGCCGACGACGAAGCGCTGAAGAAGGCCCCGGGCTCCGCACCCACCGGCGCCCGTACCCGTTCCGGCGCCTGACCCGGGCCCGTCGAGCACGCCGGACAGCGGCTCCTCCGGATCCGGCTCAAGGCCTCCCCGATGTGGGCCGGTTCGGCGGTCCCGCCGTCACAGCACGCCTCCCGCTTCGTCGTGGAAGACCCCCGGCAGGCCGTGACCGTCCAGCCGCCGCCCCGGAGCCAGGGCGCGATCACCTCCCGGCAGGCGCTCTGCCTGCTCCGCACGTGTGAGAGGGAGCAGACCCCGTTCGCACAGCGGGCATATCGGGGTTGTCGCCCTCATGCAATCCGAAAGGTTCCGGCATGAAACGCCTCGCTCTTCCCGCCCTGGTCACCGTCGCGGTTCTCGCCTCGGGCGGGACGGCCACCGCCCTCGACACGGCCGATCAGCCGGAAGGAAAGCGAACCACCCCGCGCGCGGAGGACTACACCTGGGCCGAGGGCAGACACGCCGTACTGACACCCGGCCAGACCGGCAGTTCCGAAGCCCAGTGCCCGCCCGGACAAGTACCGACGGGCGGCGGCTACGACGCCTTCGACGGAGGCAGTGTCAACCTCATGGTGAGCACCAACTCGCCGACCAGCGACGGCTGGCGCGCCGTGGCCCGCAACAGCAGCTCCGCGCACACGATGGAGTTCTGGGCCGTGGTGCTCTGTGCTCCCGGCACGCAGACCAGGAGCCCCCGACTCGTCCCGGTTGCCCGGTAGCGGTCGGGAAGGGGCCACGTGGGCCTTCGTACGGATCACGGCCCCGGGCCGAGGCACGGCTCCGGCGGTCGTCAGTCTGCCGCCGGCAGGACCTGGACGGTGTCCCCGACCGCGCGTTCGCCGGCCGCGTCGGACGGGTGGTTGACCACTGTGCCGTTGACGGCCATCGCGGTGGAGCCGCCGCCGTCGAGGTTCATCGCCTGCACGGCACCGAGCGACCTCATGAACGCGGCGGCCTCGTAGAGGGTGAACCCTTCGCTGCCGTTCTTCAGCCGTCCGTCCACCGTCGCGAGGATCAGCCGGCCCCGCCTGTCGATGCCCGCCATGGTGCGCGGCTGACGGACGTTGGCCCAGGCGTATCCGAAGGAGGTGTACTCGGGGTCGACCACGCCCTCGGCGGCGGCGTCGATGTCGATCCGGCCGTCCTTCACCAGCGTCGGCGCCGCGCTGACGATGGAGTCGTCGCCGTCGAGTGCGACCCGCCCGCCCCCGGCGGTGCGGACGACCTCGCTGACCTTGATACGGCGGTACGGCTCGGCGTGCGCCGTCAGCCAGTCGGCCGCCCTGCCGACGCCTTGCAGCACATGCCCGCCCTCGGGGACGCGGCCGCCGCGCGCGCCGGCGGAGAGGACACGGCCGGACGCGTCCAGCACGACCTGCGTTCCGGGACCGGCCGGCAGGTCGGCCTGGAAGGCATCGGTGAACCGGACCATGTCGTCGGCCAGCCGGCAGGTCACGTCCTGCCAGGGCAGCTCGCTGGGCGTGCTGCCGGGGCGGCCGCAGTCCCGGACCGTGCCGGGCACCCGGTTGATGCCCTGGATCGGGTAGGCGGCTTTGCCCGCCCGGGCGGTGGCGGTGCTCGTCAGGTCCGCGATCCGGATGCTGTGGCCGCCGTCCTCGATGAGCAGCGCGGACCGGGAGCCGGCCGCCATCGACTCCAGTTCCCCCTGGTAGGCGCCGATCCCGGACATGGTGCCCGGCACGCCGTCGCCCGGCGACATCACGAAGAAGCCGCCGTTGACTCCGACCAGCGAGTTCAGCTTCCGCGCCACCGCCGAGGTGGTCTCGCGCTGTGCCACGTTGCCGTCGTGCGTGGCCTCGATGCTTCCGTCGAAGGTCTTCGGGTCGATCACCGCCACGTGGACGTTCTCCAGGTCGGCCGGCTCCTGGATGTCGTACCCCGTCCAGGACGGGGTCGTGCGGAACCCGGCCGCGGTGACCGCCGACGCGGCCGTCCGCGCCTGCTCCTGGGTGGCGAAACGGCCGACCCGGACCCGGTACCCCATCAGCCCGTGCGGAGTGTCGGCGTAGTACGGCCACTGCACGCTCTCCACGCGCGGCTGGAAGCCTGCCCGGGTCAGCTTGCGGGCCGTGTCGTCAGCCCAGGTGCGGGTGGAGACCTCGGCCCAGGTCACGGGCGCGTCCGGATCGTTCGTGCTCCACCGGCTGCTGGTCGGCGCCTGCACGGTGACCGTCCAGGAATGCCGCGTGCCGGGGTGCTGGATGACACCGGTGCGGACCGTGACACCGGGGGCGACGGTCTGCGCGGTCCACCGCTCGGTCGCCGTCGTGTGCGCGGGGCCCGCCTCCGCCGCACCGGGCAGGAAGGCCGGGGCCGTGACGGCGAGCACGAGGATTGCCGCGAGCCGGGCACGGACACGAGCGGAGCGCCGTGCAGCACCCCGGATGCGGGTACGACGCATGCGCATGCACCTCACGAATGGTCGGGGGGCGACCGTGCCCCGAGCACATCTTGACAACGGTGGTCCACTTCACCGGCCGTACGTGACATCCACTGTCTCGCGAACGAAAGGAAACACAACAGACATGTGAACTCGCCAGTGCCCGCCGGGCATCGGCCGAACGGCTCAGCCGAACGCGGATCGTGCGGTCGCGTGGAACTGCACGTACTCGATGGTCGCACCGCCCGGGTGGCGCACGGTCAGGTTGCGGCCGGTGGGAACGTCGTTGGGGCCGTCGAGGATCTCCCCGCCGTGCCGCTCGGCGATACGCAGCACCTGGTCGATGGACTCCACGATCGTGGTGGCGTGGGTGCCGCGGTACGGGGCCAGGGCCTCCTCCGTGCCCGCGAGCAGCAGATAGCCGCCGACGCTCGCGAGGTCCAGGTCTCGGTAGGTGAACCGCAGCCGCGGCTGTTCTCCGGTCAGTTCCACGAAGGTCGGCAGTGCCGCGTCCAGGTCGTCGACGTAGACGCGGGCGAGGGTGGCAAGTACCGGCATGGCCATCTCCTAGATCATTTCGACTTTCCCGAAACATCGAAGCAAGCCGCATACTACGGGTGTTGCACAGGCGAGGAGGAGGACCGGTGGCACAACTCGTGAGGGCTGAACCGGACTTGGCCGTGGTGCTGCACGCACTGGGTGACCCGGTCCGGCTGGAACTCGTCCGCCGGATGGCCGAGAGTGGCGAGACCGCGTGCAGCCCGGACGGCCTGGACGTGCCCCGGTCGACGTTGTCCAATCACTGGCGGATCCTGCGCGAGGCCGGAATCACCGAGACCCGCCGGGCGGGAAAGGCCCGCCTGATGTCCCTGCGCCGCACCGACCTCGACACCCGCTTCCCCGGACTGCTCGCCGCCGTGCTGGCCGAGGGCAGGCGATGAGCACCGGCGTCGCCGGCCCGGTGGGCCACGCCGCACGGAGCCGCCCTCAAGCGTCCCGGCGCCACGTCACCAGCGTGCGTCTGGCCGCCACGGAGCCGGGGCGGTCCGCGCCCAGGTGCCGCTCACGATCCGCCACCACCTGCGTCAGCAACCGGACGGTCTCATCCGTGCGGCCCGCCTGCCGGTACGAAAGGGCGCGGTCGGCACGGGCCGTAAGGGGGGCGGGGTGATTACGGCCCAACACCCGCTCGCTGTCGACGACCACTCGTTCCTCGATCGCCAGGGCAGAACAGGTGGTGGCCGGCCAGGAGCGGCAGCTTGGCGGGGACCACCCGTCCACCGCCATCTCCCGGCGGCCCGAGCCTCCTCCTACCGGCAGGCGGGCCGTACGGAGCAGGCCATCGCGATCGAGGAGCGCGCGGCGGCCGACTTCGAGCGGCTGCTGGGCCGTGAACATCCTTCCACCCTCACCGTCCGCGGCAACCTCGCCTTCTCCTACGCGCAGGCGGATCGCGTCGATGCGGCCATCACCCTGCTGGGGCACGTGGTGGCCGACGCCGAACGGCTGCTCGGCACCCTCACCGCCCGCTTCAACCTCGCCATTTCCCGAGGCCACAGCGCTGCTGGAGCAGGCGGTGGCCGACCGCGAACGGCTGCTCGGCGCGGACCATCCTGTCATGCTCGCCGACCGGGCGGCGCTGTCGGTACGGCCGGCGGAGGGGAGGTGACAGTACGCGGCCGCCCGCGTTTCAGTACGCGGTCGAAGGGCCCCGGCGTCCCGGGGACGCAACGCCTCCCGGGCACCGCGGATGCCCCGTCGTCCTCGGCCTAGATACCGAGCGTGATCGCCGCCCCGACGCCGCCCAGGCCGAGGGCGACCGCGGCCTCTGCCCAGCCGCCCCTGCCCCAGGGGAAGAGGCGGTCGGCGGACAGTCGGCCCGGGCCGATGGCGGCGACGGACAGGGCGACGACGGCGATGCACACGTTGAACTCCACGCCGCCGTCCGCCTCCCACGCACCATGGGCGCCGGTGACCGTGGCCATCGCGTTGATCATGACGCCGATCAGGGCGGCGGCCGCGAGCGGCGTGAGCAGCCCGAGGGCCAGGCCGAGGCCGCCGAGCAGCTCGGACAGGCCTGCGATCACGGCGAAGGGCTTTCCCGGGCGGTAGCCCAGCGCCTCGAACCCCCTCGCGGTCGCGGTCAGGCCGTCACCTCCGAAGAGTCCGAAGAGCTTCTGCGCCCCGTGCCCGGCCATGAACAGGCCGAAGGCCAGCCGGAGGAGCAGCAGGCCGCAGTCGGCGGCGGTCGCCAGGGGCTCGGGGCCGGTGGGATGCGCGGCGGGTCGGGAGGAAGGGGCGGAACGGTTCAGAATGCGCTTGATCAACATGACAGTGCTCCGGTGGGAAGGCCAGAGCGGGCGTTTCCCCCAGCTCGGACGCCTGCCGAGCAACCGGTGGGGGGTCGGCTCCACGCAGCGTCGTGGAGCATGCCCCCGTACCCCCGATCCTTCCGTCGCGGGCGGTGTCGTGCATCTGGGGGCGGGACGTACATGCTCAGCCGCGCGGTCAACCGTTCGCACCCACTAGGCGCCGGCCGCGGCAGTGCTGCCTCAGCCGAAGGGATCCCCCCCCCGACAGCGGGCGCGCTGTGCACTGCACGGACCGCGACGACAACCGGGCACGGCGTACCGGAGGTCACGTACCACCGCTCCCCCGACCGGTACCGCTCCCTGCTCACCGGGCAGCCACAGGGTGCCGGCGGTGACGCCTGCCTCGGCGAGCCGGGTGAGGTCGGCGGCGACGCTCGCCGCGGTGGGGGCGGTGCCGCCGAGCGGCCGTCCCGGTGCCGTGACCGCCGCGGGCAGGCCGGGTGGCGTGAGGAACGCGGCCGTGAAGAGCGTGGGGCGGTCGGCGTCCGCCGTGCCGGCGAGTCCGCGCAGGCGGCGTCGTACGTCGGTGATCTCCGCGGCGTCGACACCGGTGCCGTACCAGCCGTCGCCGAAGCGCAGCGCGCGGCGCAGGGCGGCGTCGCCGTGGCCGCCGACCCGCACGGGCGGACCGCCGGCGGTGACCGGGGGCACTCCGAGGTGGGCCGCGCGCAGGGTGGTGAACGGCCCGTCCAAGTCCGCGGGCCGCCGCGTCCACAGGGTCCGGGCGGCGGCGAGGTGGTCGTCGGTGCGTGCACCACGTTCACGGGCGGGTACGCCGACCGCGGCGAACTCGTCCGGGTTCCACCCGGTGCCGACGCCCAGGACCAGCCGGCCGCCGGAGACGACGTCCAGGGTGGCGGCCTGGTTGGCGAGCACCAGTGCCGGGTAGTACGGCGCGACGAGTACGGACGTCAGCAGCCGCAGACGCGTCGTCGCCCCCGCGACGGCCGCCGGCAGCACGAGCGGATCCGTGTCGAGGCCGCAACCGCTGTCCAGGAGTCGGTTGCCGACGTTGCGCGGGGCCGACGGGCCGCCCCCGTGGAACACCTGGAACCGTCCGTCGACCGTCCGTGTACGGGTCCTCCGACCTGCCCGAAGGGCGGGTGGGCGCTTCACCGCTCATCCGTTCTACCGACACTCCCTGGTCATGGTAGGTTCACAGAAAAATCGAAGCCGCCCCGGGTTGCCCGGTATTTTGGAGCGCGAATTCATGCCTGGCGCCACCGTTTCGGTCGTCATCGCCGCGTACAACGCGATGCCGTATCTGACGCAGTGCATCACCTCGGTCGCGGAGCAGAGCATCGGCCGTGAGCGGCTCGAGGTCATCGTCGTGGACGACGGTTCCACGGACGGCACGGCCGACGAGCTGGAGCGCCTCAAGGGTGTCTACCCGGAGATGCTGCGCGTCTTCCGGCAGAAGAACTCGGGCGGCCCGTCGGCCCCGCGCAACCACGGGCTCGACCACGCGACCGGTACGTTCGTGTTCTTCCTGGACGCCGACGACAGTCTCGGCCCCGAGGCCCTGGAACGCATGGTGCGGATGGCCGAGGAGAACGGCACCGACGTCGTGCTCGGCAAGATGGTCGGGGTCGGCGGGCGTGGCGCGCCCACGTCGATGTTCAAGCGCAACCAGCCGCGCACGGACGTGTTCTCCTCCCGTGTGTACTGGACGCTCAACCCGATGAAGCTGTTCCGCCGGGAGCTGCTGGAGCGGCACCGGCTGCGCTTCCCCACCGACCTGGCCATCGGCGAGGACCAGCTCTTCGTCGGTGCCGCCTATCTGCACGCGTCCGGCATCTCCGTGGTCGCCGACTACGACTGCCTGTACTGGGTGCAGCGCGAGGACGACGGCAACATCACCCTTCGGCTGAAGGGGACGCAGCGGCGGCTGCAGTTCCTGCCCCGCATGGTCGACCTGATCCTGGAGCTGGTGCCCCCCGGTCCGGGCCGCGACCACCTGGCGCACCGGCATCTGACCGTGGAGGTCCAGCAGCTGCTCGCCGGCCACCTCGTCCACGAGCCCCGCGAGACGCAGCTCAAGACGCTGGACCGCCTGGCGGAGATCATCGAGCCCCTGTGGCACGAGGGCATGGACGACCAGCTCTCGGCCATGGCCCGGCTGCGGCTGCACCTGGTGCGCCACCGCATGCTGGACGAAGTGCTCGAACTCGTGGCGTTCGAGAAGCGGCTCGCCCGGTCCAAGGTCGCCACCCCGGTCCTGGTCGAGAACGGCCGGGCACTGGCCCGCTACCCGTTCCTGCGCGACCCCGAGCGGGCGATCCCCGACCGGTACTACGACGTCACCGCGCAGCTCGGCCTCCGCCACCGCGTCAGCCGCGCCGAGATGGACGGCGGTGTGCTCCACCTGGCCGGACACGGCTACCTGCACCGTGTGGAGACGCGGGACGTCACCACCGAACTGGTCCTGCGCGAACGCGACAGCAAGACCGAGTACCGGCTGCCCGTCACGCACACCCCGACGCCGGGGCTCCGCGCGGACGAGGACGAGGGGCGGTACGAGTACGACCTGGCCGGGTTCGAGGCCACCGTCGACATCGCGACCGCCGCCGACGGCAAGCCGCTCGCCGACGGACTGTGGGACATCTCCCTCGCTGTCGGCGCCCAGGGGCTGAGCAAGGAGGTCCGGATCGGCAGCAAGCGCGCCGAGGACGTCTCCGGCGAGCCCGGCACCCGGGTGCTCAGCACCGGCGAGGGCCTGCGTGCCGTCACCCTCTACACCACCAAGCCGTACGGCAACTTCACGCTCGAACTCGGCGAGCTCAAGCACAAGGTGCGGTCGCAACTGCGCGTCGACAAGGACATCCGCTGGGCCGACGGCTCCCCCGCCGAGCTGCGCGTCAGCGGCCGGCTGGGCCTGGCCGAATATCCCGCGGACGCCCTGACCCTGGCCCTGGAGGACGGCACCGGCAACACCGTCACCCTCGCGGTCCGTGAGATCGCCGCCGACGGTGCCTTCCACGTCACCGTGCCGGTCGACGCCCTCCCCGCCGGCGTCTGGACGGCGGAGCTGCGGCTCGGGTCCTGGGCCGTACCGCTGCCCGCGCTCCCCTCGGGTCTGGCCCCCGCCAAGTGGCGACGCCGGGCACTGCCCTGGTACGCCCGGCCCCTGGCCGGCACGACCGACCGCTTTGCTCTCAAGGTCGCGCGGACGGACCTCGTCAAGGGACTCACCAACCGCCTCAGGTAGCGGGCGGACCGGTCGGTGGGTACGGGACCGACCGACGGCTCATCCCCACCGGCAGGGGGTGGTCACGTGGTGGGCCGGGCGCAGGTCACGTCCCGGGCCGGGAGGCGTCCGGTCGCCAGGTACGTGTTGACGGTGGTGTCCACGCACGGGCTGCCGAACACGCCGTACACCGCGTGCTGGTCGGCTCCGCGCAGGGTCACCAGGCGGGAGCTGGGCCAGCGGTGGCGCACCGATTCGGCGCCGCGGTAGATGGTGCGCGGGTCGCCGGTGGCGTTGACCAGCAGGGCCGGCAGGTCGTCGCGGACGGTGGTGGGGCGTTCGCGCGGCGGGTCCCAGAAGGCGCACGGGCTGATGTTGTCGGTGACGGGCGCGAACAGCCGGTCCCCCGTCCCGGCGCGCCGCAGATCGCGCCAGTACGTCTCCGGGTCGCGAGGCGCGGCCACGTCCCCGCACAGGATGGACGTCTGTGCGCTGCCGTAGGCGGATGCGTGCCCCGTCAGCAGGAACTCCAGTGCCGAGGCCAGCCACGGGGACGGGGTGACCGTCCGGCGCTCGGCGGCGCGCCGCAGGTCCCGCACGCCCTGCGCGAAGTCGCCGTAGGCCCGGGGGTTGTCCTGGGAGAGTCCGTTGAAGACGACGACGGGCAGTACGTGGTCGTCCACCCGGTAGCCGCCCAGGCGCAGGGGTGTGCGGGCCGCGGCGGCGCGGACCGCGTCCGCGGTGTCCAGGACGGCGTTCCGGGTGCGTCCCAGCCCGTAGGTGGCGTGGTGGGCGGCGGCCCAGTCGGCCCAGCCGCGCAGGGCGTGCCGGTTGGCCTCCTCCGAGCCCCGCAGCAGCCGTGGACCGTAGCGGGCGGGGTCCGCCACGCCGTCGAGGACGACCCGGTCGACGCGCTGCGGGAACATCGTCGCGTAGACCTGGCCGAGGTAGGTGCCGTACGAGTAGCCCAGGTAGGAGATCCTGCGCTCGCCGAGGGCCGCGCGGATCACGTCCATGTCGCGGGCGGTGTTGCGGGTGCCGGCGTACGGCAGCAGGTCACCGGCGTGGGTGCGACAGCGGTCGGCGAGGTCCGCGGCGAAGGAGACCATGCGGTCGAAGCCGGGGCGGCCGGTGCCGGCTCCGCGGACCATGCTGCCGGTGGGCCACCGGCAGTCCAGCAGGGTGCTCCGGCCGACGAAGCGGGGGTCCACACCGACCACGTCATAGCGGGCGGCGACGTCCTTCATGGCCTTGCGCACCCACGGCGGATCGCCGATCGTCTGTCCGCCGGGTCCGCCGCTGTTGAGCAGCAGCGCACCGGCGCGGTGAGCGGTGTCGGTGCCCCGGATCCGGGATATCGCGACGGTGATCGTACGGCCGGCGGGGCGGGTGTAGTCCAAGGGCACGGTGACGTCGGCGCATCGGGCGCCGGCCTGTTCGAGTTCCTTGCCGGTGGTGTCGTCCGGGCCGAGCAGGCAGCTCTTCCAGTGGAGGTGCTGGTGGTGGTAGCGGGCGAGGGGGTCGGCGACCGGCCGGGCCGCGGCGGGGGCGGCGGGGGCGGCGCCCAGGGCCAGCGCACCCGCCAGTGACAGGGCGACGGCTGCCGCGCCCCGGGAGACGAGGCGGTGCGGGCGCCGGCCGCCGGCCGGGGAGGTGGAACGGGTCATGCGGGTGTCCTTTCGGTGGACGTGCCCTCGCAGAGGGCCTTGTCGACGACGTCGAGGAAGTCCAGCTCGGCCTGGAGGGTGGCGGGCACCTCGTTCAGGGCGACGGCGACGGCGCGGCCGCCGGGGCCGGTGGCGACCAGCGCGCGGTGGCCGCCGGGAACGGTCCCGGCGTGCCCCCACCAGGTGCCGCCGCACGACAGCGGTGAGGAGATCAGGCCGAGCCCGTAGCGGGCGCCGGGCCAGAGCCGGTCTGGGTCGGCGGCCACCGTGCGCCGCATCTCGGCGAGTTGGGGCGCGGGCAGCAGCCGGCCGGCGGACAGCGCGGTGGCGAACCGGGTCAGGTCGGCCGGGGTGGACACCAGGGCGCCGCCGACACCGCCGAAGGTGGTGTTCCAGTCGGTGCCGTCCACCCGGCGGCCGTCGCCGGCGGTGAAGTAGCTGTGCGAGTGCGGGCCCCGGAGGCGGAGGGCGTCGCCCGGCCAGTAGGTGTCGTGCAGGCCCAGCGGGCCGATCACGCGGCGGCTGATCTCCGTCTCCGGGCTGTGGCCGGTGACCGCGCGCACGATCAGCCCGGCGATCAGGTAGTTCGTGGTCGCGTAGCGCCAGGTGTGCTCCGGGGGTGGCAGCCGCAGGGCGCGGGCGATGAGCCGGCGCGGCTCGAAGTGGCGGTACCGCAGCCGTTCGATGTGCTGCCACTCGGGGGCGTCGAGGTAGTCGGGCAGCCCGCTGGTGTGCTGGAGGAGCTGCCGTACGGTGATCCGGCGGCCGTCGTGACCGCCCGCGCGGATCAGGCCCGGCAGGTACCGCTCGACGGGCGCGTCCAGGGACAGCCGCCGCTCGGCGGCGAGTTGGAGGACGACCGTCGCGGTGAACGTCTTGGTGACGCTGCCGACGCGCAGCCGGTCGGTGGTGTTCATGGGGCGGCCGGTGCGCAGATCGGCGACGCCGCCGCTCGCCGTCCAGCGGGCGCAGGGCGCGTCCGGGCCGGCGCCGGTGACCAGGACCGCGGCGCCGGCGATCCGGTCGTGCGTCACCAGGTGCTGCACGGACCGGCTGAGCGCCGGGTGCGGGCCGCACGCGCGGGGCGCGTCCGGTGGGGGCTGCTCGGCGGCGGCCGGGGCGGCGGTCAGCAGGCAGGCCAGCGCCATGGCCGCGAGGCCGGTACGCCGGCGGAATGCGGAACTGGACAAGGAGATTGCCATGTGACCTCACGCTAGGCACCGCCCGCACCGCGCTCACTCCGGCAGGCAGGCGATCCGGTGCGGGGGGCAGCACCAGCGAGCACCCGGAGGAGAACCCCCCGGCCCGGCAGGGGATCGCGCCGTCAGACAGGCGTACCAAGGGTGAACCTCAAGCGCACGCGCCGTCTTCCGGGGCCGGGGGCTGACACCCTAGGGCGGGACGAAGGGGTCCGCTCGTTGCCGCTGGGGGGCAGGCATGACGGTTGGGGAGGCCGCCGGCGGTGCCGTCGGGAGGGTGCCGCGGCACGTGGCCTGTGTGATGGACGGCAACGGGCGCTGGGCGGCACGGCGGTCGTTGCCGCGTACGTCGGGTCACCGTGCGGCGGAGACGACGGTGATCGACGTCATCGAGGCGGCACGGACGGCCGGCGTGGAGTGGCTGAGCCTGTACGCGTTCTCCACCGAGAACTGGCGGCGCCCGAGCACCGAGGTCGACTTCCTGATGCGGCTGGTGCGCCGCGTGGTGCGCAAGCACGCCCCGCTGCTGCACGCGCGCGGGATCCGCTGCCGGTTCCTCGGTGTGGCGGATCCGCGCATCCCGCCGGCGTTGGCCCGGGACTTCGCCGACCTGATGACGCTGACCGAGAAGAACCGGGGCATGACGCTGACCGTCGCGTTCGATCACGGCGGGCGCAGGGACATCGTGGCGGCGGCGCGGTCCCTGATCCGCAGCGGGGTGCCGGCCGAGGCCGTGGACGAGCGGAGCTTCGCCGCGCATCTGCCCTTTCCCGACACACCCGATGTGGACCTCGTCATCCGAACCTCCGGGGAGCAGCGCATCTCCAACTTCATGCTCTGGCAGGTCGCCTACGCGGAGTGGATGTTCCCGCCGGTGCTCTGGCCCGACTTCCGGGCGCCCCACTTCCTGGAGTGCCTGCACACCTATCAGCAGCGCGACCGCCGCTTCGGCGGCGTGCCGCCGAACGCGAACGGAGAACCACCAGCGTGACCGAGACGGGCAGCCAGTTCGAGGAGTTCTTCAACGATCCGCGCTGGGCGCCGGCCATCATCCGGGCCACGGTTCTGGAGGCCGCGCACCCTCAGGTCGGCGCGGCCCTCGTCGACAGCTCGACGTTCGTGGCCCACCCGTGGCGCCGGCTGCGCAACACGGTCGTGAGTCTGCAGCGCATGTTCGGGCCCGACGACGAGGTACGGCGCAGGGAGGCGGCGCGGCTCAACCGGCTGCACGCCCGGCTGAAGGGCACCGACGCGCACCACCGGCCGTACGACGCGCTGGATCCCGCGGTGCGGGCCTGGGTGGTCGCGACGCTCTTCGAGAGCAGCGTCACGATGTGCCGGCTGAGCGGGCAGCCGCTGGAGCAGACCGTCATGGAGCGGCTGTACGCCGAGTTCCGGGCCTATCTCGCCGCCCTGGACGGCGACGCGGACCAGCTGCCGCCCACGGTGCAGGAGTTCTGGCCGTACTACGACCGGGTGGTCGAGGAGGAGCTGGAGAACACCGAGGCGATGCGGATCATCCTCTACCGGCTCTTCGACCATCTGCCGGCGCCGCCGCTGCTGCACGGCCTGCCCACCCTGTGGGCGGCCGGCCGCGCGGTCGCCGGTCCGCTGCTCGGTGTGGTCACCGTGGCGTCCCTTCCGGAACCGTTCCGCCGGAAGACGGGGCTGCCCGAACTGCCCGGCGCGCAGACGCTGATGCAGAGCGTCTATCTGGGCGCGGGCCTCGCCCGGTTCCTCCCGGACGGCTGGGTCCGGCCCGAGGCCGTCATCGGCCTGCTCTCCCTCTCCCCCGACAGCGACGACCCCCGGGCCCGGACGATCGGCGCGCTGCGGGACCGGATGAAGCGGGCCGGGGCGCTGCTCCGGCTGCTCGCCCCGCTTCCGCCGGAGCCGGATGCGGGCGCCGGAGCCGTGGCGCGGCGCAGTGCCGAGGAGTTCTTCACGGAGGTGCTGGACCAGACCGGGGACGGCTACCTGGACTGGCCCGACCTCGCCGCCATGGCCCGCGAGATCGCCGGCCGTCTCGACCTTGACGAGCCGGCGGAGACCCGGCTCTACGACGCCTTCGCCGCCTGGTGGCGGGAGCTGCAGGCGGCTCTCGACACCGACGGCGACGGCCGGGTCGGCGCCCTGGAGTTCGCGGCGGCCGTGCCCTCCCTCGCCGGTCCCGCGCTGATCAGGGTCGCCGAGGTGCTCTTCGACGTCACCGACACGAACGGCGACCAGCGGGTCGACGCGGACGAGTACCGGGCGCTGTTCCGCACGGGGTTCCGCCGGGACGTGCCGGGCGCGGACGGCACGTACACGCGGGGGGCGTTCGTGCGGGACTTCCTGGCCTTCATGTCGGGCCGGGAGCGCTCTACGCCCTACGACCCGCTGCTCGCCGACGCGTGAGCGGACGCCGACGCATGAGCGGACCCGGTGCGGCGGTGAGCGGTCAGCCGAGGCCGAGGACGCTCAGGGTGCGCTCGGCCATGCGCCGCTCGCCGAGGGCGTTGGGGTGGACCGGGACCACGTTCTGCCCGAACAGGAGCGGCTCGATCCACCGAGTGCCGACGGGCTGGCAGGCGTCGTGCCCGGCGGAGGCCTCGGCGAAGTCGACGTAGGCCGCCCCCGTCTCCTCGGCGGCGCGCCGGACCACGGCGTTGAGGTGTGCCTGGAGGGCGTGCAGATAGGGCACATCGCCGGTGGCGACCGGCAGTCTGACGAAGCAGGAGGGGTCGGCCGCGGCGGGCGTGATCCACGGGTAGCCGAGCACCGCCACCCGGGCCTGGGGCGCCTTGGCCCGCACACTGCGGAGGGCGGACTTCAGCGCGGGATAAGTGGTGGCGTCGATCTGGTCGTCGAAGGACGTCCCGTACCGGTCCTTGCACGGGCTGCCCTGGCCGCCGCTGAGGACGCCCGCGGTTCCGCACGCGGTGATCGCGTTGATGAAGGTGCCGTTGTCGTTGCCGCCGATCGTCAGGGTGACCAGGTCGGTGTCCGCGGTGACCGCGTCCGTCTGGGGGGCGACGCCGGGGTACTGGGCCGTGGTGAAGTCCTTCGTCTGGGCGGCACCGCAGGTGACGTCGGTCAGGCGCGCCGCCGTCCGGGCGGCGATGACGTGGGGGTAGTTGGCCGTGGAGCGCAGGCACAGCGGGCTGGTGACGTCGACGGGGAGGACCCCCGAGGCGGCGCTGTAACTGTCCCCCAGTGCGGCGTAGTTCAGCGGTGTCGTGGCCTGGGCGGGGGTCGTGGTGAGGCCGAGGGCCAGCGCGCCGACGGCGGCGGAGGTCGCGGTGAGGACGCGGCGCAGGGCATGCAGGGGCATGTGGTGCTCTCCCTTCTCGGGACGGGGACACGGGACAGCCGGGCATGGCGGTGCCGTGGGTGGGGTGGATCGCGAGAACGGGGCGGCTCGATCGAGCAAAAAGGTGTGCGGGGCGGCCGTGCGACGCCGGCCGGCGGGTACGGCGGGGGTTACCGCCGGGTACTACCGCTAGGTAATGTGAGGCCGCCGCAGTGCGGAGTCAACATTGCCGACAGAACTTTTGAAAAGCCGACAGCCTGATAATCCGCCCGGATCCGGGGCACCCGTAGGACAGGAGCACCACCTTCACCGGCTGGAGGCACGTCATGATCGCCCTCGGCGTCATTCTGCTCATCATCGGCTTCATCACAGGCATATCGATCCTGTGGACCATCGGCGTGATCCTGCTGGTGGTGGGAGCCATCCTGTGGATCATGGGAGCCATGGGCCACGCCGTCGCCGGACGGCGCCACTATTGGTGAGCGGCGACATGTGATCCCTCCCGGCGGGTGCTGACGTCAGTGCCCGCCGTGGCAGGGAACGACCTGCGGCCCGCCGGAGTCACGTCCGGGGGGCCGCGGGTTGTGCGCGGAGCTGTGCGGCTGTCGTCGGGGTCATCGCATCAGGCCGAGTTGCCCCTCGCCGTCGGTACCACGACGCGCCCTGCCTCTCCAACCCCCCACGTCCGTACGCCGGCTTCCGGCATCTCCGGCCCCGCGAGCCGGGCGACTGTCCCGGAAACGCCGCGGAATTGTCCGTGATCCGTAACAGCGGGATCCCCTGCTCAACCGTGACCGTCCTGCCAGGTGCCGAGCACATCGGCACGGCAGAACGCAGACACGGCAGGGGGCGGGACGGACATGGCGCGGCATGGCGGACGGGGATGGTACGGCCGGGTGGTCGCGGCGGCGGTCGGGGTCACGGCGGTGGCCGCGGCCACCTCGGTGTGGACCGCGCAGGCCGGTCAGAGCGGCGGCCGGTCCGCCTCGCCGGAGGCCGCCCGGCACGCCGCGCCGAAGACGGCGCCCGTGTCCGCGGTCATCGCCCACGCCTCCGACCGGGGCGAGCACGCGGTCAACATCACCATCGACGACGGCCCGGACCCGGTCTGGACCCCGCAGGTGCTCCAGGTGCTGCGGGACAACGGCGTCAAGGCGACGTTCTGCATGGTCGGCACGCAGGCCCAGGCGCACCCGGACCTGGTCAAGCAGGTGGTGGCCGCCGGGCACCGGCTGTGCGACCACACCGTGTCCCACGACACCACCATGGACACCAAGCCCGAGTCCTATCAGGCGCAGCAGATCGTCGACGCGGAACGGCAGATCACCAAGGCGTCGGGGGGCGTCCGCCCGATGTACTACCGGGCCCCGGGCGGCGCCTTCACCCCGTTCAGCCGGAAACTGGCGGCCTCCCACGGGATGCGGCCGCTGGGCTGGAACGTCGACTCGAAGGACTTCGAACGGCCGGGCAGCGCCGCGATCATCGCGACCGTCGAGGGCGAGCTGGCCAACGGTCCCACGATCCTCTTCCACGACGCGGGCGGCGACCGCTCCCAGACGGTGGTGGCGCTGCGCACCCTGCTGCCCTGGCTGAAGCAGCAGGGCTACGCGTTCGGCTTCCCGGTGCGCTGACCGGCGAACGGACGCCGATCGATCACCGGCGAACGAGCCCGGCCCCGACGTGCGAGGATGAAAAGATGGACATCCTCCGCAGGAACAACGTCCGCGTCATCGGTCCGGAATCCGGCCGGACCATGATCCTCGCACACGGTTTCGGCTGTGATCAGAACATGTGGCGCCTCGTGGCGCCCGGCTTGGCGCAGCACTTCCGCGTCGTGCTGTTCGATTACGTCGGCTCCGGCCGGTCCGACCTGGCCGCCTGGCAGGAGGAGCGCTACGCGACCCTGGACGGCTACGCCCAGGACGTGGTGGACGTGTGCGAGGAGCTGGACCTGCGGGACGCCGTGTTCGTGGGCCACTCGGTCAGCGCCATGGCCGGCGTCCTGGCCGCCGCCGGGGCGCCGGACCGCATCGGCTCCCTGGTCATGGTGTGTCCCTCCCCCTCCTACATCGACCAGGAGGACTACCGCGGCGGCTTCACCGCGGCGGACATCCACGAGCTGCTGGACTCGCTGGAAGCCAATTACCTCGGATGGTCCGCGGCCATGGCCCCGGTCATCATGGGCAACCCCGACCGGCCGGAGCTGGGCGAGGAACTGACCAACAGCTTCTGCGCCACCGACCCGGACATCGCGCGGGTCTTCGCGCGCACCACGTTCCTGTCCGACACCCGTCAGGACCTGAAGACGGTGACCGTCCCCACCCTGGTCCTCGAGTGCGAGCAGGACGTCATAGCCCCCCGGGAGGTCGGAGCGTACGTCCACGCCGCCATCCCCGGCAGCCGCCTGGTCACACTGGCCGCCACCGGCCACTGCCCGCAGCTGAGCGCCCCGGAAGCCACCGCCCAGGCGATCACCGGGTTCGTGGAAGACCTGGACTGATGTCCCCCTCCGGCCCGGCCCCTCGCCCTCGTGGGAAGGCTCGGCCACACCTCGGTACGGATGTCACCGTGCTGCTGGAGGACAGTACGGAGGAGCTGTACGAGTCCGCCCCCTGCGGTTACCTGTCCACGCTGATGGACGGCACCATCGTCAAGGTGAACAAGACGCTGCTGGACTGGCTCGGCCTCTCCCGGGAGGAGGTCGTGCACCGCAGGCGCTTCACCGACCTGCTGACCGTGGGCGGCAAGCTCTACCACGAGACCCACTACGCACCGCTGCTGCGCATGCAGGGGCAGATCGGCGGGATCGCACTGGAGATGAGGGTCGCGGACGGGTCCCGGCTTCCGGTACTGATCACTTCGACCGTGAAGCACGGCGCCGACGGCAGTCCCTTGCTGATCCGCACGACCGTCTTCGACGCCACCGACCGGCGTTCCTACGAGACCGAGCTGCTGCGCGCCCGCCGCACGGCCGAGGATGCCCTGCGCCAGGCGGAGGCCGACCGCGAGCAGCTGCGCGAGGCGCTGGCCGTCCTGCAGCAGAGCCTGCTCCCGGCCAGTCTGCCGACCGTGCCCGGCGTGGAGACCGCCGCGTACTACCACACGGCCTCCTCGATACAGCTGGGCGGTGACTTCTACGACCTGTTCCCCCTCGGCGACGAGCGCTTCGCCTTCTTCCTCGGCGACGTCTGCGGAAAGGGCCCCCAGGCCGCGGCCGTGACCTCCCTCGTGCGCTACACCCTGCGCACCGCGGCGCTCCACGGCCTCGATCCCGAAGCCGTGCTGTCCACCCTCAACGCCGCACTGCTCGAGCGGTACACCGGCGCGGACCCCCGGTACTGCACCGCCGTCTTCGGCATCCTCGAACCCGAAGGGCAGAACGCCGGCGTCCTGCTGGCCTCCGGCGGACACCCGCCTGCGCTGCTGCTCCGGGCGGACGGCCGCGCCGAGTACCTGCGGACGCCCGGCGGACTGCTGGTCGGGGCCTTCCACGACGCCTCCTTCACGACCGTCCGCACCGCTCTGCACCCCGGCGACACCCTGTTGCTGTACACCGACGGCCTCACCGAGGCGCGCACGGGGGAAAAAGAGGAGCTGTACGGCTACGACGCGCTGCACTCGTTCGCCACCGCGCTGGCCCCCGCGCGCCCCCGCGCCGTGATCGATGCCCTCATCCCTCTCCTGGTGAGCTTCGGCGACGGACTCGACGACGACACCGCCCTCCTCGCCCTGGGGCGTCCGCATCACTCCGCCCGCTGACCCTGGGACCATGGGCGTGTGGACGTGCTCGAACTCGCGCCGACGCCCCGGACCGCGGTGGCCTGGCTGCCGCCGCCCGAGCTGTGGCCGGCGATCCAGGAGATCCGCTGGGAGCACGATCCGCAGGTACGGCGGTGGCCGCCGCATGTGAACCTGCTGTTCGGCTTCGTACCGGAGGAGGAGTTCGAGCAGGCCGTACCGCTGCTCGCCGCGGCGGCGGCACAGCGTACGGCGTTCCCGGCGCGCCTGGCCGGTGTGCGCTGGTTCCGGCACCGGCACTACGCGACGGTGTGGCTCGACCCGGCCGCTGCGGACCCGGCGCCGTGGTCCCGGCTCCACCGGGAGCTGGAACTGCGGTTCCCGCTCTGCCAGGGGCGCGGGGGGCGTTTCACTCCGCATCTGTCCCTCGGCCGCACCCAGAACCCGAAGCGGCTGGCCGCCGAGTGTGCCGTCCGGCTGGGCACGCTGTCGGCGCTGGTCGAGGAGGTGGTCCTGCTGTCCCGGCGCGACGAGGAGCCCATGCGGCCCCGGGCCGTGATCACCCTGGGCACGGGCGAGGTCCGCCGGACGCAGGAGTCCTGAGGGGCCGCCCCGGCACGCGAAAGGCGCCCCCGGCCGGGGGCGCCGTCCGTGGTGCGGTGGGTCAGAAGACGCCCTTGTAGCCGCCCCAGCCGGTGGCGATCTTCGTGCGGGCGCCGAAGGAGCCCTTGCCGTTGCCGTCGCTGCGCCACAGCGTGCCGCGGTACCCGGTCGGCGCGGGGGAAAACCGCTGGCCGGGCCGCCGGCCGGGATGCTGGGATGGGGCGATGCGAGACGATGACCCGATCGCCGTGGACCGGGGCCGGTATCCGGACGCGGCGACCCCGTGGGAGCGGGATTCCTGGCGCGCCGCGGCCCTCGACTGGGTGGCCGCCCGGCTGGGCACGCACGGCCTGCGCGCGACCGGCGCCCCGGAGGTACGGCTCCGGCCGTGGTCGGTGCTGATTCGGGTGCCTGTGGCGGGAGCGGCGGCTCCGGCTGGACAGCCGTCCGTGGCCGGGCGGACGGCCGAGGCGAGGCACGCGAGCGTCGCCGTACGCCCGGCCCGTCCGCGGCAGGCGGACGAACCGCCGTACTCCGCCGTCTGGTTCAAGGCCAACCCGCCGGGCAGCGCGTTCGAGGGCCCGCTGACCGCCGCGCTGGCCCGTTGGGTGCCGGAGCATGTGCTGCGCCCGCTGGCCGTCGACGCGGCGCGCGGCTGGATGCTGCTTCCGGACGGGGGCGACCTGTTCCGGTCCGTGCTCGGCCGGGAGCCGGTAGAGCCGCGGGACTGGGAGGCGCTGCTGCGCCAGTACGCGTGCATGCAGGGCGACCTGCTTCCGCACGCGGACGAGATCGAGCGGCTGGGGGTGCCCGCCGCCCGGACCCGCGACCTGCCCGAGGTGTTCGACGAGCTGCTCGCCAAGAACTCCGCGCTGACCCCTGACGAGCGCGCCCGGCTGGAGGGCCTGCGGCCCCGGCTCGCGGACTGGTGCGCGGAACTCGCGTCAGCCGGTGTCCCGGACACCCTCGACCACGCCGACCTGCACGACGGTCAGCTGTTCCGGCCGGCGCCGGGCCGGTTCACCTTCTTCGACTGGGGCGACGCCACCGTCTCCCACCCGTTCTGCAGCCTGCGGGTCCCGGTCGAACGGGCCTGCGACCGCTACGGGCCGCAGGTGCTGCCCCGGTTGCTCGACGCCTATCTGGAGCCGTGGACGGGTGACGGCCGCACCGCAACGGAGCTGCGGCGCGCGGCGGAACTCGCCTGGCGGCTGAGTGCCCTGGGCCGGGCCGCCTCCTGGGGCCGGATGTTCCCTGACGCGTCCGGCGCCGAGCCGGGGGCCGCGCAGGGCGCCGCGTGGCTGCTGGCGCTCCTGGGCGAGCCCCCGTTCCGGGCCGGCTGACCGCTCCCCGCGGCCGCGTGCCGGTCAGGGCAGCGGAGTGCCGCCGGTCGCGTTGAGGATCTCCGCGGTGATGAAGCTCGCCTGGGGGGAGGCGAGATAGACGTAGGCGGGGGCCAGTTCGGCGGGCTGGGCCGGCCGGCCGAGCGGGCTCTGCTTCCCGAACTCCGCCGTGTCGGGCATGGTCGAGGGGATGAGCGGGGTCCACACCGGCCCCGGTGCGACCGCGTTGACCCGGATGCCGCGCTCGGCGAGCATCTGGGCCAGCCCGTGGGTGAAGGTGACGATCGCGCCCTTGGTCATCGCGTAGTCCAGCAGGTGCGGGCTGGGCTGGTAGGCCTGCACCGACGTGGAGTTGATGACGCAGCCACCGGCCGGGATGTGCGGCAGGGCGAACTTGGTCAGCCAGAACATGCCGTACAGGTTCGTCCGCATCACCCGGTCGAGCTGCTCGGTGCTGATCGCCTCGATGCCGTCCGGCTGGGACATCTGGTAGGCGGCGTTGTTCACGAGGACGTCGATGTGGCCGAACTCGGCGACCGCGCGCTCGATCAGCGACCGGCAGTTGTCCTCGTCGCGGATGTCGCAGGGCACGGCGATCGCCTTGCGTCCCGCGTCCTCCACCAGCCGGGACGTCTCGCGGGCGTCGTCCTCCTCCTCCTCGAGATGGGTGAAGAGCACATCGGCGCCCTCGCGGGCGAAGGCGAGGGCCACCGCCCGTCCGATGCCGGAGTCCCCTCCGGTGATCACGGCCTTGCGGCCGTCGAGACGGCCGGAGCCGCGGTAGGACTCCTCGCCGTGGTCGGGCGGCGGGTCCATCGGGCCGGTCCAGCCCGGATGCGGCTGGTCCTGAGAGGGGAAGTCGGGGCGGGCGTGCTGTGTGACCGGGTTCGGCCGGTCACCCTGCTGGTCCGTCACGGTGGCCTCCTGCGTCTCGGGGGACTGACAGGCGACCGGGTTCCCTGCTCGGGCCGGGTCAAAAGCGTCCGTGCCGGTCAGGCCCTGGGCGCGTCCTGGCCGGTGGCGCGCAGGTGGTCCCTGCGGGCGAGGTTGTAGATCCGCAGGAGGTGCTTCGCCACGGCACAGGGCGCGGCGTCGACATGGCACTGGCGGCACGTCCGCATGTGCTGCTCATAGGTGAAGCGCGCGTTGTCCAACGCGTCGTTGACAGAAGACATCGACTTCTCCGGGCAGGGCGGCGTCGGGAAACGGCGCCGAGTTGACTGACTGGTATACCCGGAACAAGGTGATCATGTTACTGGCGGTACTGGGAAACTCGTACTGCTGGGTGCGGAGGATTCCGGTCGGTTCCTCGTCCGCCGCCGGGGCTTTCACCCTGGCGGGGCGCAGCCGGAGGTCCGCTTCCTCGTTGACCCGGGTGATCCGGCACCACACGCCCGGCGCCCCAGCGAAGGACAAGCAGCATGGCCTCCACTCCCTTGTGCATCGGTGTGGTCGCTCCCTTGACGGGCCGGCTGGCCCCGCTCGGGGCGCCGCTCGGCTACGTACTGCGGGCGCTGGCGCCGGACCTCACGCACCTCCGCAACGGCGGCCGGCGGTACGAGGTGACCGTCGCCGTGCGCGACAGCCGTTCCGAGCCCGAGGCGGCCCGGCAGGCGGTGCGCGCGCTGGCGGACGAGGACGGCGCCCGCATCGTGCTGACCATGGCCGGCACCCGCGTGCTGCCCGCCGTGGCCGACGCCTGCGAGGAGGCGGCGGTGCCCTGTGTGTCGACCACGTTCCCCTGGCAGGCGTACCTGCACGCCCGGGGCGTCGGCCGGGAGCACCGCTTCCGGTGGACGTACCACTTCGCCTGGGGTCTCGACGACATCGCACGGGTCTTCGCCGGCCTGTGGGAGGGGGTTTCCGTGTCGGGTGCCGTCGGCTGCCTGTGGAACGACGACCTGCAGGGCCGGCTGCTGCGGCACGAGCGGTACGGGTTCCCGCCGGCGTTGTCCGGGCGCGGCCACAGGCTCGCCGACCTGGGTGCCTACCGGGAGCCGGCCGGTGACTTCGGGGAGCAGGTCGGCCGGCTGCGCGAGCACGGCGCCGGCATCGTCACCAGCGCGGCCACCGCCACCGACCTGGCCCTCTTCCACCGCCAGGCCCGGGAGGCGGGACTGCGGCCCCGGCTGATCACCTGCTCTCGCTGGCTGACCTACCCGCACATCCACACCAGCCCGGACCCCGACGTGCACGCCGAACTCGGCGACGCGCGGGTGGCCACCCTCGTCTACTGGAGCCCCGGCCATCCGTACCGCTCCGGCCTGGACGGCATCACGTGCGCCGAGCTGGCCCGCGCCTACCAGGAGGACACCGGGGCGCCCTGGCTCCAGCCGCTGGGGCTCGCGCACCCCCTGCTGGAGACCGCGCACCACGCCCTGGCCACGGCCGCCGATCCGGCCGACCGCGCCTCCGTCGCCGATGCCCTTGCCCGCACCCGGCTGGACACCATCGCGGGCACGCTCGACTGGACGACCGGTCCGGCACCGAACATCGCGCTGCTGCCCCTGGTCGGCGGCCAGTGGCAGCCGGGACCGAACGGCCCCCGCTTGACCGTCGTCACCAACGCGGGCCACCCGGAGGTGCCCCTGACGGGAGACCTGACCCCGGCCCGCTGAGCACCCCTGACGGGCGCGGGAGTCAGCGGCACACCAGGCGGGGCTCACCACCGCGCTGTCCGTGGACCCGGTGCACGCGCCGGGTGACGAACTGACCGAATCGCCGGTGGTGTTGACGGCGACCGGCGGCAGGTGGCGGACCGGGCGCCGTCGGGACCCGGTTGGTAAGATCGTCGTACGGCATCGCGTGTCGGTCACCGGCCGGGTGAGGCATGGAGGTGCCGGGAGTTTGCCCTCGGAGGCATTCCTCTCATGTCAGTCGAGTTGAACCACACCATCGTCCACGCCCGGGACAACCGGGAGTCCGCCGCGTTCCTGGCCCACATCCTGGGGCTGGAGGTCGGTCCCGAGTGGGGCCCGTTCGTCCCCGTCGCGACGAGCAACGGGGTGACCCTGGACTTCGCCACGATCCCGGCGGAGTCGATCACCATGCAGCACTACGCCTTCCTCGTGTCGGACGAGGAGTTCGACGCGGCCTTCACCCGGATCCGGCAGGCCGGCATCACCTACTGGGCCGATCCGCACGGAAAGCAGCCGGGCGAGATCAACCATCACCACGGCGGCCGGGGCCTGTACTTCATGGATCCGGCCGGACACGGCATGGAGATCATCACCCGCCCCTACGGCAGCCACCAGCAGCCGCAGTCCTGAGGGAAGGGGCAGGCCAGGGCCTCGGTCCCGGCCTGCCCGCCCCGGCCGGCCGCACGGCACACTGTGGGCATGAACGACTTCCGCCCGGTCCACCAGGACCCCGCTCCGCAGTGGTACGGACAGCTGCGGGTGCAGACCGGCCTCTCCCCCGCCGACTGGCTCACCGTCCACGGGCCGTGGCAGGCCGCCATGGGCACGGTCGCGGGCGTCTCGGCGCCGGGCTTCGCCGCGTACGCCCGCATCCTGCACCCGGCCCGGCTCGACGAGCGGCCGGTGCGCTGGTCCACCGTGGCCGCCGCCCAGGGCACCCGGGTCACGCCGGTCACCCGCTGGCACGAGGTCATCGGCGCGGACCAGGGCTACGTCAACCGCTCGGACCTGGGTCTGCCCGGTGTGTGGGACGAGCATCCCGACGAGGGGCCGACCCCGCAGGAGGTCGCGCGGGCGCTGCTGCCCGTGCTGGCCCGGCACACCGGGACCCCGGAAGAGTGCTGGTTCGGGCTGTGGAGCGGGTACGGCCGCGGGGACTGGGAGCGGTTCCCGACGTTCGAGACGCCGGGCCGGGACGAGGTGCTGCTCGCCGGCCGGCTGGCCGACGCCGTCTCCCCGGTGTCCTGGGACGAGTTCGCCGAGCTTCCCGATCTGTGGTGGCCACAGGACCGCGCCTGGTGTCTGGGCGGAGACGTGGATCTGGTCAGCACCTATGTCGGCGGTTCACCGGAGCTGATCGCCGACCTGCTGGCCGCGCCGGACCTGGAGGCCCATCCCGTGCGCCCGGCCGATCCGGTCGGCTGAGCACTCCGAAACATTTCGCTCCGAACCTCGAATGATGCGAGGGGTATTGACGCCCCGTCACCCGCTCCTATCATCCAGAGCATCCGGGGCACCGACCACTGTTCGGCATGTCAAACGGCCGTTCATGCCTCCCCGGCATGTCATGCGCATGACACAACAGCCGTCCGCAACGATCGACCGTACGAGGAGAACCATGAAGTGTCCCCGAAGGCCCGGCCGACGCCTGGCCTCCCTCTTAGGCGCGTTCGCCGCCGTCACCCTCGCGGTGACCGGAACGGCCGGCGCCCAGCCCGCACCGGTGCAGGCGAGCACCCTCGGCGCCCAGGCCGCCCAGTCCGGACGGTACTTCGGCACCGCGGTGGCCGCCGGAAAGCTGGGCAACGGGACGTACACCGCGATCCTGGACCGGGAGTTCAACGCGGTCACGCCCGAGAACGAGATGAAGTGGGACGCCACGGAGCGCTCCCGGGGCTCGTTCAGCTTCACGGCCGCCGACCAGATCGTCAGCCACGCCGTCGCACACGGGCAGCGCGTCCGGGGCCACACCCTGGTCTGGCACTCCCAACTGCCCGGCTGGGTCGGCTCGATCTCCGACGCCACCACCCTGCGCAGTGTGCTGCGCAACCACATCACCACCGAGATGGCCCACTTCAAGGGCAAGGTGTACGCCTGGGACGTGGTGAACGAGGCGTTCGCCGACGGCGGCAGCGGAGCGCGCCGCGCCTCCGTGTTCCAGAAGGTCCTCGGCGACGGCTACATCGAGGACGCCTTCCGCACCGCCCGCTCGGCCGATTCCGCGGCCAAGCTCTGCTACAACGACTACAACATCGAGAACTGGTCGGACGCCAAGACGCAGGCCGTGTACCGCATGGTGCGCGACTTCAAGTCCCGGGGGGTGCCGATCGACTGCGTCGGCTTCCAGAGCCACTTCGGTTCGTCCGGGCCGCCCGCGAGCTTCCGGACGACGCTGGCTAACTTCGCGGCTCTCGGTGTGGACGTGCAGATCACCGAGCTGGACATCGCGCAGGCGCCGGCGACCGCGTACGCGAACACGGTGAAGGCCTGCATGAACGTGGGGCGCTGCACCGGCATCAGCGTGTGGGGCATCCGTGACAGCGACTCCTGGCGCGGCGGGGAGAACCCGCTGCTGTTCGACGGCGCCGGGAACAAGAAGGCCGCGTACGGCGCGGTGCTGTCCGCGCTCGGCGGTACGGCGGCCGCACCGTCCGCCGCGGCCGCGCTGCCCTCGAGCTTCCGCTGGTCCTCCAGCAAGCAGCTGATTGCCCCCAAGCCCGACGCGACCCACAAGATCGCCGGGATCAAGGACCCGTCCGTCGTCTACTACAACGGCAAGTGGCACGTGTTCGCCAGCGTGGCCAGCTCCTCCGGCTACAACCTCGTCTACCTGAGCTTCAGCGACTGGTCCCAGGCAGGGTCGGCCACCCACCACTACCTCGACCGCACGGCCATCGGCAGCGGCTACCGGGCCGCGCCCCAGGTGTTCTACTACGCGCCGCAGAAACTGTGGTACCTCGTCTACCAGACGGGCAACGCGTCGTACTCCACCAACCCGGACATCAGCAACCCGAACGGCTGGAGCGCGCCGCGCAACTTCTACGCGTCGATGCCGGACGTCATCAGGCAGAACATCGGCAACGGCTACTGGGTCGACATGTGGGTGATCTGCGACAGCGCCAACTGCTACCTGTTCTCCTCCGACGACAACGGGCACCTCTACCGCTCGCAGACCACCGTCGGCCAGTTCCCGAACGGGTTCACGAACACCGTCATCGCCGCCCAGGACTCCAACAGGTACGCCCTGTTCGAGGCGAGCAACATCTACAAGGTGCAGGGCGCCAACCAGTATCTGCTGCTCGTGGAGGCGGTCGGTTCCGACGGGCGGCGCTACTTCCGCTCCTGGACCTCCGGCAGTCTCGCCGGCTCCTGGAGCCCGCTGGCCGCGTCCGAGGGCAATCCGTTCGCGCGGGCGAGCAATGTGGCCTTCCCGTCGGGCGCCTGGACCAAGGACATCAGTCACGGCGAGATGATCCGCGCCGGGTACGACCAGACGCTGACCGTCCCCGCGTGCAGGCTCCAGTACCTCTACCAGGGCCTGGACCCGAACGCGGGCGGTGACTACAACAGCCTGCCGTGGCGGCTCGGCCTGCTCACGCAGACCAACTCCGCCTGCTGAACGGCCCGAAGCGGGACGCCGCCCGGAGCGGCGTCCCGCCTTCTCGCACCGTCGTGCACCGGTTACGGGTTCACGACGCTCCCGCCGAAGGTCACCACGAGGTGGCCGTCGGAGGCGAAGGACCAGCCCAGGGCGCCCGTGTACGAGGAGCAGCGGGAGCCGTTGGTGCCGGTCCAGAACTGGTTGGAGCTGTCGGCGTTGCCGACGGTCTTGTCGTTCGAGCCGCCGGCGCCGAAGCGGCACGAGGTGTTCGTGCGGAACACCGACGTGCCCGCGTCGAACGAGAAGTTGCGCTGAGCGTTGTCGATGCCGACGTTGTTGGAGATCGTCATCGTGCCCGGGTTGCTGTTGTAGGTGAACCCGTGGTGGCCGTTCTTGTAGGCGATGCTGTGCTGGACCACGTGGTTCACGGCGATGTCGTCACCGCCGAGCTTGTAGCCGTTGCGGTCGCCGTTGGAGTTGACGGTGCCGTCGCTCAGGGTGCCGTTGTTGTAGGACAGGGAGTACTCGATGGTCACCGGTCCGATGGCGCCGGTGTCCGTCTTGGTGAACAGGTCCCAGCCGTCGTCGATGTTGTGGTGCGAGACGTCGTAGCGGAAGACGTTCCCGGTCCCGGTGGTCAGCTTCGCGGCGAAGCCGTCGGCGTCCTCGCCGTCGGAGTCGGCGTTGTCGTGCGACTCGGAGCTGACGATCAGGTTGTTCGACGGCCACTGGGAGCCGGGCGTGGTGGAGGCGATCCGGCCCAGCTGCAGCCCGGTGTCCCGGTTGAACGCGGTCACCACCCGCTCGACGACGTTGTTGCTGCCGCCGACGTAGATCCCGTTGTCACCGGCGTGCTCGACGGTCAGGCCGTACAGCCGCCAGTAGTTGGCGTTGAGCTGGATGCCCCGGTTGGACGGGCTCTCGCTCTGCCCCGAGAAGTTCAGTACGGGCTTCTCGCCGGGGTAGGCGGAGAGGGTGGTGCGGGCGCTGGAGCTGCCGTTCGCGCCGGCCGGGATGGTGATCGTGGAGGAGTAGTTGTACGTCCCGCCGCGCACGTAGATCGTGCCGCCGGGGGTGATCCGGCTGATGGCCGAGGCGAGCGTGGTGGGGGCCGACTCGGTGCCGGCCGCGCCGTCGGTGCCGTTCGGTGACACGTAGAGCACGGCGCCGGTCGCCGCCGTGGAGACGTCGGCGTCGAGATAGTCGAGGTTGGGCAGGCCGCCGGCGGTGGTCGGGGTGAGCCGGATGGTGTTGCTGCCCGCCTTCACCGGCACGGTCAGCGTCTTGGTGGCCCAGGTGGTCCAGGCACCGGTCGCCTCGAACGACGCCGTGGTGGCCGTCGTACCGTTGACCGCGACGGTCGCGGGCCGGGCGGCGGTCGCCCCGTTGGCGAAGCGGACGCCCAGGGTCGCGGTGCCCGCGTCGGCGGCGTTCACGGTGAACTGGACGTATCCGCTTGTGGCGTTGGCGCCGTTGCAGAAGCCGCTGCCGGAGTAGCCGGTCCAGTCGGAGTCGATGGTTCCGGTGCAGACCGCGCTGGCACTCTCGGCCTCATAGCGTGTGGTGGCGGCGTCGGCCGTGGTGCCGGACAGCGCGACGAGCGCGCCGGCGAGCAGACCGGCACACGCGATGGCTGGTCTCAGTTGCATCGGCTTGTCTCCCTGCGGGTTGGCTCTGCTCTACGGATGCGAGTGGTCCAGGGGGGTGAACCCGACGCCCGGTCGTGGCATGGTGACGGGTGAGGGAAAGCGCTTTCCCCTGGACCTTCCCGACGGTAGGGAGACGACATGCACGCGTCAACCGTCGCGTACATGATTTCTATTCAGAAGTGTGAATCGAGGTGGGAGTTGGGCGCTACTCGCCGGGGGCGAGGGTGCGGGCCACGACGGCCGCCGCGTCGGCGATCAGCGCCTGGTCCACCAGGGCGTCCGGGGCCGTCTTACTGGACAGGACGGCCAGCACGAGGGGGGTCCGCCGGGTCGTCCAGGCCACACCGACGTCGTGGGCGCTCGCGTAGTCACCGGTGCCCGTCTTGTCCGCCACGACCCAGCCCCGCGGCAGCCCTTTGCGGAACCGCTCCGCGCTGGTGACGGTGCCCTTCAGCCAGGTGACGAACCGCTCGCGGTCGGCGTCGGCCAGCGCCCGGCCCAGGGTGACGCGCTCCAGGCTCGCGGCGATCGCCTCCGGGGTCGTGGTGTCGCGCGGGTCCCCGGGGACCGCGGCGTTCAGCTCGGGCTCCCACCGGTCGAGCCGGCTCACCCCGTCGCCGAGCGACCGGTAGAAGCGGGTGAGACCGGCCGGGCCGCCCACTTCCCGCAGCAGCAGGTTGCCGGCCGCGTTGTCGCTGTACTGGATGGCCGCCGCGCACAGGTCGGCCACGGTCATGCCGGTCGCCAGATTCTCCTCGGTGCGCGGCGAGTTGGGCAGGATGTCGTGCGGCGGGTACTGCACGACCCGGTCCAGGGGCGCGCAGCCGCCGTGGTCGCGCAGGACCGCCGCGGCGGCGAACGCCTTGAACGTCGAGCACATCGCGAACCGCTCCCCCGCCCGGTGGGACACGGTCCGCCCGGTGCGGACGTTGCGCGCGTACACACCGAGCCGGGCGCCGTAGCGCCGTTCCAGCTCGGCCAACTCGGCCTGCCCCGCGCGTGCCCGGACGTCCGGCGCGGCGGACGCGGCCGGTGCGGAGAGCGCCGTGGCGGTCATCGCGACGCCGGTGACCGCGAGGCCGGCCTGGAGCAGGCGGCGGCGCGGCAGCGGGGTGGGTCGGTCGGTACCGGTCATGGGTGTGGTCCTCCCAGTCGTCCGTCGTCGGTGTCGATCTCCGACGGGGACAGCGAAACAGCAGGCAGGCACCCATGTCCAAGAGGGAACTTTGAAGATCCCATACCTTATTGATATGTGCAGTCGCCTCCGGCCGGGTCCGCTGATACTCGGGCCCGGTCGTCTTGGCGGGCGTCGGCACCGTACTGGTCACGGATCTTCACAGTCCTGGACGAACAGACCGTCACCGTTCCCGGCACCGAGGCAGCCGCACTGATCGTCCCGAGCCTCGCCGGCTCGCTGACGGCCGTCCTTGACCAGCGCAAGCTGCTGGCCGCGGGGGATCGAGGAACTGCTGGAGGCGCACCCTCCTTCCGCGGTCCTGACGTCGATGCCGGGAGTCGGTGTCAGCACCGGAGCGCGCATCCTGATCGATGCCGGCGACGGCAGCACCTTCCTGAACGCCGGCCATCTTGCCGCCTACGCCGGACTCGCCCGGTGACCGAGGACGGCACCTTCTACGAACCCCAGCCATCAGCCGCAGTCACCTGACCGGCGGCTCTGCGAGGAGGACGACTCGGCCAGCCTCGACATCGAAGCCCAGC
Source organism: Streptomyces sp. NPDC088810 (assembly GCF_044750305.1). Taxonomy (NCBI): domain Bacteria; kingdom Bacillati; phylum Actinomycetota; class Actinomycetes; order Kitasatosporales; family Streptomycetaceae; genus Streptomyces; species Streptomyces sp. NPDC088810. Next base: position 349,475 of record NZ_JBIVJQ010000006.1, on the reverse strand, counting down.
ACCGGATGGCCACAGCCGCCCTCCGGATCCATCAGCACCGGCCGGCTCATGACGGCCGGCCGGACCCGCAGGTTCAGGCACTCAGCGTCAGCCGGACGCGACAGCACCCAACGCACCCTCGGAGTGGTTTCGCGATCCCTGCATCCTCCGCGACCCGTTGCCCCACGCCGACGGCACCATCACCGCCGTGACCAGCATCGCCGTGGCGCGGCCAGTCGCGTAGCCGAACCGCGCTGACCGCACCACCATTCGTCAGGGTCGGCAGGACGGCCGGACGCGGAGCAGCTCGGTCCGCAGCACGGGCGTGCCGTCGACAGGCGCCGGGTCCTGCGCAGTTGGTTCGATACCGCCAGCAGCGATCTTGTCGAGCGTCTCCAGGCCGGCTGCACCGACCGTGCCGAACACCGTGTAGTTCGGTCGCAGCGCGGAGTCGCCGTAGACGACGAAGAATTGCGAACCGTTCGTGTTCGGCCCGGCGTTGGCCATCGCCAGCAGGCCGCGCCCGTAAAGGCGACGGACGCCGGTCGGATCGCTCGGTGCCGGCGGCAGGTCCACCGGCAGCTCGTCCTTGTACTTGTACCCCGGCCCACCCTCGCCAGTGCTGGTCGGGTCGCCGCACTGCAAAACCTTCAGCGTCGGATACGCCGTCAGCCGATGACACACCGTACGGTCGTAGAACCGGTGCTGTGCCAGGTGCACGAAGCTCTGGACCGTGCACGGTGCCTTCGCCCGGTCCAGACGCAGCGGGAGCGGGCCCTGGCTGGTCGGGACAGCCATATCGACCGTGCCGTGACTGGGGGTGCGCCGCGGATCGGACGGCAGGGGAACCGGCCGCGCCGCCGGCTCGTCCGGAGTCTGGGTGTACTGGCAAGGGCCGTGCGTGGTTCGCGGCGGGGTGTCGGAAGCAGAGGCGGTGCTGCCCCCGGACGCGACCAACGCTGCTGCCGCCAATGCGGTCATGAGAGCTCGGTTCATCCTGCACACCCTCCAGAAGATCACCAGATTTCGGAGCGGTCGCAGTCTAAAGCGCGGCCCGGCGGGCGAGAACCCGCCCGCAAGCCACATACGCCTCCCAGTCTTCGGCCCGCGGCCGCAGGCCATTTCGTTCACATGCGGCACAGCGCCGACTGCCCGATCAGAGCGTCCGCCCGGTGCACGACGGATGCTCCCCGAACCAGAGGACGTACGGTCCCCGCTCCGCACCCGGCCAGCCCCGCCCCCCACAGCCGCAACGGTCGGCCACCACATCGATGCCCCACCCGAAACGGGAACACACAGGAGATCAGCACCGACCCAGCGCAGGACGGGTTCCTCAGGTGATGACAGGTGCCTACAGGTCAGCACACAGGCAGCACGGGTAGCGCCTGAGCCCCGGAGCGCTCCGGGGCGCTACCACTGTGACCTGCATGTTTGCCATAGGTAATGATCACTGCCAAGTCGACACGGTAGAAACCTTGTTGATATGAGTGACCGGTGGATCTCCTGGCACACCTGGACGCGTACGTGGCGACGGCCGAGGAGCAGAGCTTCTCCCGGGCGGCCGACCGGCTCGGCATCGCCCAGCCGCTGCTCAGCCGCAGGATCAAGACGCTGGAAGAACACTTCGGCGGCCCGCTGTTCGACCGGTCCCGGCGGCAGATCGCGCCCACCGAACTGGGCGTGCTGCTGCTCCCGTACGCCCGGGACGTGCTGGACCGGGCCCAGCGGCTGCAGCAGGTCGCCCGCTCGGCCCGGCAGTCGCGGGTGCGTGCCGTCGGCGTGCCTGCGGACTGCGCCCCGGCCGCGCTGGCCCGGGCCCTCCGCGCCGGCACCGAGCACGGGGTCACCCTCGGTATGCGCGAACTTCCGCCCCTGGAGCGGGTTTCCGGGCTGGCCGACGGCTCGCTCGGGTACGCGCTGGTGCGGGCCGCTCCGGAACAGGCCGCGTTCCGGACACCGTTGGGACTGGCGTCCGCGCCGGCACGGGACGGCACCGGGAGGCACCGGGTCCACCTCGAAGAGCTGCGGCCACGCCGCACTCGCGCCGCCGCACCCACCGCACCACCACCCCTGCTGCTCCTGACAGAGGACCAAGTGCCCTACTTCGAAGAAAGGCTGGCGCGGGCCGCCGCTCGCGCGGGGCTGCCCGAGGACCGGATCCGGCCGGCCGGGCCGGCGGCCACCGCGCTCGCCGAGACCCTGGCCGGGAGCGCGCTGCTGCTGTGCGCCGAGCCGTTCGCCCGGCAGCACGGGGCCCACTGGACGCCCCTGGCCGACCGCGCCCTGCACCGCGGGTACGACGTGAGCGCCGCCCCGGGCCGGAACGGCGGGGGCGCGGTGCCGGGCTGGCTGGCCGCGCTGCTCGCGGCGGCCGTGGGTGGCGCACCCGCCCGGCGCGGCGCGCCGGGATCCGGGGCCGGGAACGAGGACCTCCGCGCGCGGCTGGCGGCACACGGATGAGTGCGGCAGCGGTGCACCACCCGGTGTACACCGGGGACGACACCGCCCTCCTGGACGTCGCCGAGGCGATCGCCACGGACTGGGCGGCCCTCGGCGTCCGCGGTTCCTTCCTCGCCCGCAACCTCGACACCGGCGAGCAACTGGGCTTCGACATCGATGAGTCGACGCCGCTGGCGTCGGTGGTGAAGGTGCCGCTCGCCCTCGTCGTGCTGGAGCGGATCGCGACCGGTGACCTCGATCCGGCGCTGCCGGTGACGGTGGACCCGGGCACGAGCAGCGTCGGTCCCACCGGGCTCGCCGCCTTCCGGCATCCGGCCACCGTGGCCGTCGCCGACCTGGTCCTGCTGATGCTGTCCGTGAGCGACAACGCCGCCGCGGACGCGCTGCTCGGCCTGGTGCCGGTTGCGGACGTCGACGCCCGGCTGCGCGCGTGGGGGTGCGACGGCATCCGGATGCGGCACCGGATGAACCACCTGTACGAGTGCGCCGCCGGTGCCGCCGGAGACGATTTCTCCCTCGCGCTGGAGCTGGCCGTCCGGGACGAGCGCGCGGGCCGGCACACCATCGAGACCCTGGACCCGGCCCACGCCAACGCCGGCTCGGCCGCGGCGCTCGTCGGACTGCTGCACCGCGTGTGGTGCGACGAGATCGCCACTCCCCCGGCGACGGCGGAGCTGCGCCGGCTGATGGGGCTCCAGGTCTTCACGCAGCGGCTGGCGAGCGAGCTGCGCACGGACACGCTCCGGTGGAGCGGGAAGACCGGTACGTTTCTGCACCTGCGGCACGAGATCGGGGTGGTCGAGGCGGAGTCCGGGGAGCGGGTGGCGATGGCGGCGCTGACCCGTTCGGGGCGTCGGGCGGGGCTCGCTCCCGACATCGACCTCGCGATCGGGGTGGCGGGGCGGGGGGCGTTCGAGGCGCTGCGGGGGTAGGGGCTGGTCGCGCCCACGCGGCGGAGCCTCATGTCCCTCAGGGCAGCAGGCGTTGTTCCTTCGCCACCGCCACCGCGCCCGCCCGCGTGTCCACGCCGAGCTTGTCGTAGATGCGCCGGAGGTGCGTCTTGACCGTGGCCTCGCTGATGTGGAGGGCGCGGGCGATGGCGTGGTTGGGCAGGCCTCGGGAGAGGTGGGCGAGGATGTCGCGTTCGCGTGGGGTGAGGGAGGGGCGAGGGTTGCGCAGGCGGGACAGGACGCGGTCGGCCACCGGCGGTGAGAGCGCCGGGCGGCCCTGGGCTGCGGCGTGGATCGCCGTGAAGAGGTCCTCGGCGCGCTCGGCCTTCAGCAGATAGCCGGTGGCGCCGGCCTCGATGGCGCGGGTGACGTCGGCGTCGGTGTCGTACGTGGTCAGGACCAGGACGTGCGGGGCGGGTGAGGTGGCGCACAGCCGGCGGGTGGTCTCCACGCCGTCGATGCCCTCGCCGAGTTGCAGGTCCATCAGGACGACGTCCGGGGCGGTCTTGCGGGCAAGGGCGAGCGCCTCCTCGCCGCTGCCGGCCTCGCCGACGACCTCGATGTCCGGTGCGCTGTGCAGGAGCGCCAGCAGTCCGGCGCGTACGACGGCGTGGTCGTCGCAGACGAGGATGCGCACCGGTGTCCGTGCCGCCGTCTCGGGGGTCATCGTGGCTCCAGGGGGATCGCCGCCGACAGGGCCGTGCCTTCGCCCGGTGCCGACTCGACGGTGAGGGTGCCGCCCAGCTGGCGCAGACGGGCGCGGATGGCGGGCAGGCCGTGGCCGCGCGCGGCCGCCGCGGCGGCCGGAGAGGCGGGGCCGGCCGGGGTGCGCGGGTCGAAGCCGCGGCCGTCGTCGGTGACGTCCAGGACGATCTGGTCGTCCAGGCAGGTCAGGGTGAGGGTCACGGTGGTGGCCGCCGCGTGTTCGCGGACGTTGGCGAGGGCGCCCTGGGCGATGCGCAGCAGGGCCGACTCCACGGGGGCGGGCAGCGGGTCGGGCGGGCTGCCCTCGGTGTGCACACGGACGGTGAGCGCGGGTGTCGTCTCGCGCTCGGCGACGGCGCGCAGGGCCTGGAGCAGGCCGCCGCCCTCGGCCAGGTCGGCCGGGGTCAGGTCGTGGACGAAACGGCGGGCCTCGGCGAGGCTGCGCTCGGCGATCGCCGCCGCCGTACGGACGTGCTCCCGGGCCGTGCCGGGCGCGGTGTCCCACAGCCGGTCGGCCGCCTGGAGCAGCATGCGCTGGCTGGACAGGCCCTGGGCGAGGGTGTCGTGGATCTCCCGGGCGAGCCGTTCGCGTTCGGCGAGGGTGCCCTCGCGGCGCTCGGTGGCAGCGAGTTCGCGCCGGGTGCGGACCAGGTCGTCGATGAGGGCGTCCCGGCGGGCCGCCTGGCGCTGCATGACGACGAACACGGTGGTGGCGACGGCGGCCACCGCGGGCGGTGCCAGCAGCACGTTCGGGTCGGGCCAGCCGGCCAGGCCGAGCTGGGCGACGACCGTGAGCGCCGTCAGCAGTGCCACCAGCGGGACCGCGGCGCGCGGCGGGAGGGTGCGCAGGCCGGTGTAGAAGAGCGGGACCGCGCACCAGGCGAAGCTGGGGGCCAGGACGACGAGCAGCGCCCAGGCGGCCACGACCAGGCCGAGCCAGGTCAGGCGGCGCGGAGTGGGCCGGGTGCCGAGGGCGGGTCCGAGGACGTAGAGCGCGGCCAGCAGTGCGGACAGGGCGAGCACCCAGGGGGTGTGCGGTCCGCCGGCGTGCCGGGCCAGGTAGCGGGCGACGGACGCGGCCAGCAGCACGAAGAAGGCCGTGTGCATGACGACGGTGAGGGCGCGAGTGTCGTCGCGCTCGGGTCCGGTCACGGTCGGCACCTCCCTCACCTCGCTGAACTGGGCAAACACCTCCCATTGTGCCCAGGTCCGCGGCCCGCGGGGTCATCCGATCGGATGACCACCGGGACGACCGGTACGGCGACGCAGGGCGGCCGGATCCGGGCCGAGGATCGGTTCCGGGAGCGACCCACGCCCCCGGCCCCTGCCCTACCGGAAGGTTCCCCAGCATGCCCAGCCGCAAGAAGCCGTCCCGCCGTACCCGTGTTCTCGTGGGCGGCGCCGCCCTGGCCGTCATGGGTGCCGGTGTCGTCGGCACGGTCGCCGCTAACGCCGCCGACTCCACGGACGCCACGCCCACCGCCCCCGTCGCGGCCCGCGAGGGCGAGCTGACCCGGAGCACGCACCTGACACTGGACGCCGCCACGAAGGCGGCGAGCGCCGCGGTGGAGGCGGCCGAGAAGGACGGCCGGCAGGTGTCGGTGGCCGTCGTGGACCGCAACGGCAACACCCTGGTCATCCTGCGCGGGGACGGGGCGGGCCCGCAGTCGTACGAGTCGGCGGAGCGCAAGGCGTTCACCGCGGTGTCCTGGAACGCGCCGACCTCGGAGCTGGCCGCGCGGCTGGCACAGGCGCCGAATCTGAAGGACATCCCGGGCACGCTGTTCCTCGCGGGCGGCACGCCGGTGACCGCCCAGGGCGCTCCGGTCGCGGGCATCGGCGTCGCGGGCGCTCCGTCGGGCGACCTGGACGAGCGGTACGCGCGGGCGGGCGCGGCGGTGCTCGGCCGCTGATCCCGGCCGGCCCGGGCGTACGGCCGCCGGCCTCCGGGCACAGCGGGACGTCCGGGTCCGCCCAGCGGGGCGGACCCGGACGTCCTGTTCAGCGCGTCAGGCGGGTCAGACGAGGTCGAACCGGTCCGCGTCCATGACCTTGCTCCACGCGGCGACGAAGTCCTTGACGAACTTCTCCTTCGCGTCGTCGCCGGCGTACACCTCGGCGAGCGCGCGCAGCTCCGAGTTGGAGCCGAAGACCAGGTCGGCACGGCTGCCGGCCCACTTCACCTCGCCGGTGGCGGCGTCGCGGCCCTCGAAGGTGGTCTGGTCCTCGGAGGTCGCCTTCCACGTCGTACCCAGGTCGAGCAGGTTGACGAAGAAGTCGTTCGTGAGGACGCCGGGCGTCTTGGTGAGGACGCCGAGCTGCGACTGCTGGTGGTTGGCGCCCAGGACGCGCAGGCCACCGACGAGCACCGTCATCTCCGGGGCGCTCAGGCTCAGCAGGTTCGCCTTGTCGAGCAGCAGGTACTCGGCCGGCAGGCGGTTGCCCTTGCCGAGGTAGTTGCGGAAGCCGTCCGCGGTCGGCTCCAGCGCCTCGAAGGACTCGACGTCGGTGTGCTCCTCGGTCGCGTCGACCCGGCCCGGGGTGAAGGGCACCTCGATCTCGAAGCCGGCTTCCTTCGCGGCCTTCTCCACGCCGGCGGCACCGCCGAGGACGATGAGGTCGGCCAGGGAGACCTTCTTGGCGCCGGAGGAGGCGTTGAACTCCTGCTGGACGTTCTCCAGGGTGCGCAGCACCTGCGCCAGCTGGTCGGGGTCGTTGACCTCCCAGCCGCGCTGCGGGGCGAGGCGGATGCGGGCACCGTTGGCGCCGCCGCGCTTGTCGCTGGCACGGAAGGTGGACGCGGACGCCCACGCTGTGGTGACCAGCTGGGACACCGACAGGCCCGACTCGAGCAGCTTGGTCTTCAGGGTGGCGATGTCCGCCCCGTCGATCAGCTCGCCCTCGCGCTCCGGCAGCGGGTCCTGCCACAGCAGGGTCTCCTGCGGGACCTCCGGGCCGAGGTACAGCGACTTCGGGCCCATGTCACGGTGGGTCAGCTTGTACCACGCGCGGGCGAAGGCGTCCGCGAACTGGTCCGGGTTCTCGTAGAACCGGCGGGAGATCGGCTCGTAGATCGGGTCGAAGCGCAGCGACAGGTCGGTGGTGAGCATCCTCGGGCGGTGCTTCTTCGACGGGTCGTGCGCGTCCGGGATGATCTCCGGGGCGTTCTTGGCCACCCACTGGTGGGCGCCGGCCGGGCTCCGCTCCAGCTCGTACTCGTACTCGAAGAGGTTCTTGAAGAACCCGTTGCTCCACTGGGTCGGCGTGGCGGTCCAGGTGACCTCCAGGCCGGACGTGATGGCGTCCCCGCCCTTGCCGGTGCCGTAGGTGCTCCGCCAGCCCAGGCCCTGCTCCTCCATCGAGGCGGCCTCGGGGTCGGCGCCGACGTGGTCCGCCGGGCCCGCACCGTGGGTCTTGCCGAAGGTGTGGCCACCGGCGATGAGGGCGACGGTCTCCTCGTCGTTCATCGCCATGCGGCGGAACGTCTCACGGATGTCGCGGGCCGCGGCGATCGGGTCCGGGTTGCCGTTCGGGCCCTCCGGGTTGACGTAGATCAGGCCCATCTGCACGGCGCCGAGCGGGTTCTCCAGCTCGCGGTCGCCGGTGTAGCGCTTGTCGTCCAGCCAGGTGGTCTCGGGGCCCCAGTAGACGTCCTCCTCGGCCTCCCAGACGTCCTCGCGACCGCCGCCGAAGCCGAAGGTCTGGAAGCCCATCTGCTCCAGGGCGACGTTGCCGGTCAGGATCATGAGGTCGGCCCAGGAGATGCTCTGGCCGTACTTCTTCTTCACCGGCCACAGCAGACGGCGGGCCTTGTCGAGGTTGCCGTTGTCCGGCCAGCTGTTGAGCGGGGCGAAGCGCTGCTGGCCGGCGCCGGCGCCGCCGCGGCCGTCGCTGATGCGGTAGGTGCCCGCGCTGTGCCAGGCCATACGGATCATCAGGGGGCCGTAGTTGCCGAAGTCGGCGGGCCACCAGTCCTGCGACGTGGTGAGCACCTCGGCGATGTCCCGCTTCACGGCCGCGAGGTCCAGGGCCTTGAAGGCCTCCGCGTAGTCGAATTCCTCACCGAGGGGGTTGGCCACGGCCGGGTTCTTGGCGAGGATCTTCAGGTTGAGCCGCTCCGGCCACCACTGGCGGTTGCCGCCACCCTGGGTCGGGTGCAGGGCCCGGTCGTGCGCGACGGGGCAACCGCCGCTCCCCTCCTCCGACTTCGCGTCTGTGACGATCGCGTCGTGGTTCTCAGTCATGGCAATCCTTCCGAACTGTGCGGAACTCGGTGCTCAGGAACTGCGGCGGGTGGAACAGCCGGGGCACAGGCCCCAGTACACGACCTCGGCCTCGTCGATGGCGAAGCCGTGGTCGTCGGCGGCGGTCAGGCAGGGCGCGTCGCCGACGGCACAGTCGACGTCGGCGACGGTGCCGCAGGACCGGCAGACGATGTGGTGGTGGTTGTCGCCCACGCGCCCCTCGAACCGGGCCGGATGGCCGGCCGGCTCGATACGGCGCACGAGGCCCGCGGCGGTGAGCGCGTGAAGGGCCTCGTAGACGGCTTGCAGGGAGATGTGGCCCACGCGATCGCGGACTCCGGCGGCGATCGCCTCGACGCCGAGGTGGTCGCCGTCCCGGACGGTCTCCAGCAACGCGACGCGGGCTGCCGTCACGCGCAGGCCGGCACCGCGGAGCTCCTCGGCGGTGGTCGGTCTCGGGGAGGCGGTCATGAGGGCGAACCTACCGTCATAAACACGAGAGGTTCAAGAAAACGAACGATCCAGTTTTAGCCGCGTGCTGTGGCCTGCCGGCCGTCCGCGGGGCGCGTCCGGCACCCGCCGGACGGCTTGCCGGCACGTTTGCATCCGCGCATCCGGGGCCGGCTGATGGGCGCTGCCGGTCCGTTGGACACGGCCGGTTCGAGGGGCGCGGCGGGTCCGGGGAGGGGGGCGGCCGGTCCGGCCGTCGGTTGGGGACTGGGCCCTGGCCATGCACGCATCATGCGGCCCCGGCCCGACGGCGGCCGCGCGGCGAGCCGAACGGTCCTCCGAACAGGCGACTCCGGCGCACTGTGTACGGGCCTTGGCGAACGGCAAATCCGGTGACGGGTGGCCCGGCGTGCCGTGCCTGGGGGCTGGGACCTCTCGGAGTCCGGAACCTGCACCCTGGGGCAGGCTGGGGCGCCCTCCCGACCGGCGGCGGCGTGTACGGCGGCCGCACCCCTCCGGCACCGGGCCCCAGCCAGCGGGCGGTTCGGTCGGTCGCGCCGGTGCTCTCGGCCGCTTGCTCCATCGCGGCGAAGGCGAGCGTGGCCGTCACCGTGACCGGGAGGGCCTCCAGGCCGGCGAATGGCTTGCAGGAACTGCCGCGGCGCCCGGTGGGCCGCATCATCACGATCCGCCCGCCGGGTGGCACCCAAGCAAGGCCCGGGCGTCGGGGCGGCTTCCGGAACACGGCGGCCGGGCTCTGGCGCCGGCGGTCAGCCACGCCTTGTTCGCGGCGGCAACGGGGAGCGTTTCGGTGAACGTACGGACGTGGGTGGGCGGCACAGCCGCGGCCCGCTGCCATCCGCGCGGGGGGCACATCCCCCAGCAGATCGCCTCCGCCATCCGGGGCATGAGCGGCCGTAGCCTCACCGGGACCGACGGGGCGCGGTTCGGCCCCGGCCGGCTCGTCGTCTCATGCCTGACGTGAGGTGTCCCGGTAGCGGCGGGCCAGGGCGTGGAAGGCCTGCTTCGGTTCCCAGTGCCAGCCGGAGTCCGGGTCCTCCGGGCGGTCCTTGACGGTCCTGGTGAGGGCGTAGCTCGCCATGTCGAGGTCGTGCCGCGGGTCGTCGGGGCGGTGCGGCGCGTCGGGGGTCACGAACTCGAAGGCCATCGCCGCGTACAGGTCCACCGAGGCGAACACGTCGAGGATGTGCCTGAGGTGGACTGCCTGCGTGCGCTCGCTGCGGACCAGGTCGCCCTTGATCTCCTCGGGCTCCTTGTCGTGGTCGACGACGTCCCAGGCCATCCCGCCGGCCTGGGGCGCCCCGACGTAGGCGCAGGTGCCGAACTCGGTGATGGCCACGGGCTTGCCCCACCGCAGATAGCGGCCCAACTCGCGTACGTGGTCGGCCGGGTGGGGAAAGTACGAGTAGTAGTCGATGCCCACGATGTCGAAGAGGCGCCAGTCGACCCGGTCGTCCTGGGCGGCGGCATAGCTGAGCCGGCCGCCGAAGACGGACCGCCCGACCGCGGCGGCCTTCGCCGTGAAGCGATCCAGGCGGCGCTGCATCACCACGGGGTCCACCCGGCCGGCGAGCAGGTTCCGGACGCGTTCGAGGGCGGTGTCGCCCGGCACGATCCCGGGCACGAACAGCCAGAACTCACAGCCCACGCTCAGGTCCACCGCGGCCCCCTGCCGACGCAGCCGTTCCGCGAACCGGCCGGTCTCGGCGAGGTGTTCCAGGATGTCCCGCTCCGGGACGTCGCCGAGCGTCGGCTGGAGCCAGACGCGCAGGCCCCGTTCGACCGCCTCCGCGGCGGTGGCCGTGAGTCGCTCCACACCGTCCCCCGTCACGTCGACGGTGTCGGCGTACAGCTCGTCCCGGACGACCCGGATGTCCTCGCGCATCCGGGCCGCGCTGAAGGCCGTACCCGGTGTCTCGCCCTCCCCCACGGTGTACACGACCCCGTGGTGGCACAGTCCGCGCTGCGCCGCCCGCGCCGGGCCCGACGGCAGCACGGCCGCGGCCGGCCCCGCGGACGCCAGGCCGGCCAGGAACTGTGCCCGCTTGATCCCCTTGGTCCTCTGCATACGGTCACCCTGCCGGGCCCGGCCGCACCGGCGCCGTCCGCCGACGGTCTACGGAGCGGGGCCGAAGGGCGGGAATCCGTCGCCGAAAGTCGCACTCCCCGGCAAACAACCACAAACAGCACATGAACGCCTTCACGTGAGAAACTCGGACTCCGTCATCGAGGTGGTCGTCGAGAGGGACGCTGGTGGACCTGGACGCCGTCGCCGACGAGTTGTACGGGCTGCGGCCGGAGGAGTTCGTGGCCGTCCGCGACCGCCGCGCCCTGGATGCCCGCAAGGCCGGTGACCAGCCCCTCGCCAAGGAGATCGGCGCGTTGCGGCGGCCGAGCCTGGCCGCCTGGGTCAGCAATCTGCTGGTGCGCCGGCAGCCGGACGAGGTCCAGCCGCTGCTCGGCCTCGGCGAGGAGCTGCGCCGCGCGCACCTCGAGCTGGACGGCGCCCGGCTGCGCCGGCTTGCCCGGCAGCAGAACGAGGTGATCGGCGCGCTGGGGCGGCAGGCGCGGCGGCTGGCCGCGGAGGCCGGACATCCGGTGGGTGAGGGCGTCCAGCGCGAGGTCGAGGAGACGCTGCACGCCGTGCTCGCCGATCCGGAGGCCGCGCGGGAGTGGGCGGCGGGCCGGCTGGTGAAGCCGCTGCGTTCGACGGCCGGGTTCCCGGCGGCCGACGAGACCCTGCTCGCCCGCCGGCCCGCGCCCGAACCGGAGAAGCCCGCCCGGGGCAGGGGCCGTACCCAGGACAAGGCCCGCCGGGAGGAGCACCGCCGGCTCCAGGCAGAGGCCCGCGAGGCCGAGCGGGAGCTGCGCGCCCGGCAGAAGGAGGCCGACGCCGCCGGACGGGCGGTGGAGGAGGCCGGTACCCGGGTGGCCGGGGCGGAGGAACGGGTCCGCGAGCTGCGGGAGCACCTGCGGCAGGCCGAGGAGGAACAGCGCCGGGCTCGGGCCGCCGAACAGGACGCGCGGGAACGGGCACGGCAGGCCGACCGGGCCGTCCGCGAGGCCCGGCGCCGGGCCGATACGGCCGCCGCACGGGTGGACCGCCCGGCCCCGGCCGGCTAGGGCCACCAGGGCGAGGCGCCCGAAAACCAGTGGAACAGCGCAGTTGTGCGCCAGTAGCGTGGCGCCGGACCGAGTCGTCTAGCCAAAGGCGTGCCGTTGTACACCGTGTGAGACCTCCCGAGCGCTGATTCGTCGCGCGTCGCGCCTGCGCGCCGCGCTGCTTTTTGCTGCGGACTTCTCACTGAAACCGGTGTACTTCTGTGCTCGATAACTGGGTGGTCGCGCCCACCTGCCTGCCCCTCGTTCTCCACCGTTGCCACACGTGCGCGTCGGAGCGCTTCCGGACAAGCGGTAAATTCCGCGTCAACGCACACCACAAGGCCATCGACGCCTGGCTCCTCGCGCTCTGCACCGCCTGCGGGGACACCGCGAAGTTCACGGTCCTGGAGCGGATGAAGGTGCGCTCCGTACGACCCGAGCTGCTGGACCGGCTGCACGACAACGACCCTGGCCTGGCAGCCGAGCTGCTCCGGGATCCGGTCGTACGGCGCCGTAATCGCATCGCCCTCGACTGGGACGGCGCCTGGTCTCTCGACACCGGCGGCTCGGATCATCTGGGCCGCGAGGTCATCGACGTCTCGGTCCGCTTCGCGGCGCCGATCCCTGTCCGGCCGGTGCGGCTGATCGCCGAAGGGTGCGGTCTTTCACGGGCCGAGGTCGAGAGACTGATCACGGAGGGAAAACTCGTCTCGGCAGTCCGGCTGAGCGGCAGGCTCTCCGGCGACTTCACCTTCACGCTCAAGCGCTGAGCCCTCCTCGGGTGCGGGAACGATCGTTCGTCTGAGCCCCGCCTGGGGAACCGCCCTCCACGGGTCCGGCCCCGGCCGGCGACCACGCCGACCGGGGCCGTCTCGTACCGGGGGCCGGAAGCGAAGGCGGCCCTGCGAGAATCCCTGGATGGGCAAGACCGAGCCGTCCGGCGCCGCGCGCGCTCTCACCCGCGAGTCCGAGAGAGCCCGGCAGCTGCTCGCCGCTGGCGAGTGGCGGCTGTCCTCGGCGGACGCCCAGGCGGTGACGGCTGTCCGCACCCGTCTCCTCGCCCCGCTCCCGACCCGGCGGGCCGCGGCGGTACGGATCCGGGCGACGGACCGGGACAGACGGCTGCAACGCATCTTCAGGACCGCCGTCCACCACCTCGACGCCGGTGCTGTCAGCCCGCCCGCCGCCGCTCTGCTGGCCGCCGTAGCCCGTGCCCTGATGCCCTGGCACGGGGCTCCGAATCCACCCCGTGCGGCCGCGGCTCCGCAGTACGGCATCGCGCCGGAGCCGACGGAACGCGCGGCACCGCCGACCGAAGCGGGCGAGGCCCTGCTCCCCGACCTGGCCGCCCTGTTCACCGCCCTCGCCGCGACGAGTGCGCCCGGCGCCGTCCCGCTCACACCGCCGGTCGAGCCGTGGCAGGCCCGCTACCAGGGCAGGTTCCGTCGCTACACCAGACCCGCGCCGGGGGTATGGGCGGCCGAAACCGGGGGCTGCCCGGAGTGCGGGGGCAAGGACGGCCCGTGGACGGTGACCTGCGACTGGCGCCAGGCCACGTTGGGCTGCGCCTGTGGGGCGGTGAGTCGCGAGCACGGTCTCGCCTTCTCCGAGATCTGGCTCGTCCTGCCGGAGACCTGACTCCGACGGGTGTCGGCTGTCCACGGCGTAGAAGCCCTCACGCGGACGTGACCGGGGCCTCCGGCGGGGCGGGAAGCGTCCGTCCCAGGTGGGCGAGAGGGGACAGGGCCATCATAGGCCGGCACGCTCGCCCAGTTGGGAGGCCGTCTGGCCCAGCCAGAGCCGGCGGAAGTCGCCGTCCCGCCACAGGCTTGGCGGGCCGGAATCGAATGGAGCGGAGGAAGAGGACGGCACAGGGAGCCCCGGATGGTGATCAAGGCTGGGGCGGCCGGGCTCGGGCTGCTTCGGAGCGGCGCTACCCGTGGAGCCAGATCCGCAGGGGACCGACCGGCTCGAAGCCGTGGCGTACGGCGGCCTCCAGGCCGGCACCGTGCTCGTAGCCGACCACCGGCAAGCCCGGGAACAGCCGGTGTACCGCTTCCAGTACGCCCGGCCAGGCCGCGTGAGGTCCGCCGTCCGAGGCGAAGACGTTGGAGATGCCGACCACTTGGTCGCTGCGGCTCGCCACCGCTCCGGCGACCACCCGACCGCCCGCGTCCCGCCCACAGAGCACGGAGGTGGCCGGGTCGTCGAGCAGTTCGGGGCGGAAGAGGTCGGCGTCACCGTCACCGTCGTCCCAGGCGAGTGCCCAGGCACGCAAGGTGTCCGGCGCGTCGGCCACGCCCCACGCGAGATCGGATGCGGCGGCGGGCGCACTCGCCGCGCGATGGATCCACTGCGCCTCGAACAGGACCTGGAAGCCGGCCGCGGTCAGGTCGAGGTCGGCGAAACTGTCCTTGACGGAGGCGCCCGGCGCGGTGGTGTCGATGCGCGCCGCCAGCACGGCCGGGCCGGCACCCGGCGCCAGCGTCACCGCGTCGGGGTAGTACCGCGGCGTCCGGGCGGGGGCCGCCCAAGCCTCCGGTCCGAACTCGCTCACCAGGCCGTGCGCTCGGCTCATCGCCGCGCACCACTCGGCGTTGTTACGGGCGGCGGCCCGGACCATGAACTGCTTCGACGTCGTCACGAGCGGATCATGGTCCGTTTCCGGGGGGTGTGTCGAACGGTTTCCCGGGTTCACACGCGGCGCCCATCGTGCGCCGGTGGCGACGCCACGCGGTGAGCGCTGCCATCGGCGTCCACGTAAGCGAACTCCCGCAGGCCGCAGGGGGTGTCCATCGGCTCGACGAAGCGACCCTCGACGCCGGATCCCGTCCACTCCGCATCTGCTGGCCGCCGAGCAGCTCGGAGCCGAGCCGGGTCAGTGCCTGGTCATCGAGGACACGCCGCCCGGAGTACGGTCCGGACCAGGCGCCGGGATGACGGTGTGGGGTGTGAACGCCACGGTCGCAGTGGAGGGTCAGTGCCGTGCGCTTCACTGAACTACCGGGAACGCGGCTGACCGGGGCTCGCCGCCGACGGAATCGGCAGCCTGGTGGGCCGGTGCCGCCGTCCCGTGCCGGGCGTCCTCACTCGTGTGGGTGCACCCGGTCCCGCCGTCCGTGGCAACCGCGGTGGCCGGTCGTTCGGCAGCAGTGTGATGTTTGCCATGTGACGTGATGGACCGGGCGTGAACGGGCAACGTTCCCCTTCATGCCCCACGCGAACCCCCAGCGGCAGGTGATGTGATGACCACGGCGACGCCCCGGGCGCTCCGGACGCCGCCCGCCCGGACCGGCGCGGCCGGCGCCGGGCCTCCCGCACCGGCCGCCCCGGCCTCCCTGCCGTCGCTCACCGGGCTGCGCTGGATGGCGGCGCTGCTGGTGTTCGGCCTGCACGTGAACAACTTCGGCTACTTCGGCGGCACCGGTGGCCGCCTCGTGAACTGGGCCTTCGGCGCCGGCGCCACCGGAGTGTCGTTCTTCTTCGTGCTGTCCGGATTCGTGCTGACCTGGTCGGCGCGGCCCCGCGACCGCGCGCTCGCCTTCTGGCGGCGGCGCATCGCGCGGATCTACCCGGTGCACCTGGCCACCCTCGCCGTCGCGCTCGTCATGGCGTACACGCTGGCCCACCAGCCCCGGCCGACGGTGAAGCAGGCGCTGGCGAACGTGCTGCTGCTGCACTCCTGGTGGCAGCCGTGGTGGCAGACCCTCAACCCCGTGAGCTGGTCCCTGGCGTGCGAGGCGTTCTTCTACGCCGCCTTCCCGCTGCTGTTCCTGCTGCTGCGCCGGCTCGGGGTGCGCGGTGCGATCGCGCTGGGCGGGCTGTCCGTGGCGGCGGTCCTGGTGCTGGCCTGGTCGGACGCCCACCACTGGTGGACCCACCCGATCTACTCGTTCCCCGCCGCGCGGCTGCCCGAGTTCGTGCTCGGCGCGGTCACCGCGCGGCTGGTGCTGCTCGGCCGCTGGCGCGGACCCGGTCTGGAGGCCTCGCTCGCCCTGGCCGTCATCGGCTACTTCATGGTGCCGCAGGTCACGCCCGGCTACTCCGCCACCGTGTGCACCCTGGCCGGCTTCACCCTGCTCATCCCCGCGGCGGCGGTCGCCGACCTGCAAGGGCTGCCGTCCCTGTGGCGGCGCCGGCGGCTGGTGCGGCTCGGGGAGCTGTCGTTCGCCTTCTACATGATCCACCTGCTGGTGCTGCGCGCCGCGACGGAGGTGCTGGGCAAGAAGCCGCATTTCGGCGCCCCGGCGGGGCTGGCGGTCACCGCGGCCGCGTTCGGTGTCTCGCTCGGCCTGTCCTGGCTGCTGTACGAGGCCGTGGAGTGCCCGGCACGGCGCCTGCTGCTGCGCCGCCGCCGGCCGGCCCCGCGGCCGGACCTGGTGCCGGCCCGCCGGGAGGCCCCGGCACCGGCGCGCGACTGAGCATCACCGGCACGGCGAGCGCGGCGCCCCGTCGCCACCCCGCGCGGCGGTTCCCGGCCGGTCGCACGCGCGGGTGACGTCCGCAACAGTCAGGAGAGTCCCGCGCCATTCGGGGTAGGCGGCTCCCGACACCGGCCCGGCGGCGCCCGCCGACGGGCCGGCACCAGTCGAACGCACCGAAGGAGCCGAGTCGACGTGCGCGGGAAGCGGAGCAGCGGGGTCGTACGACCCACGCTCGCGCATGCCGTGCGCCTCCGTCACCGCGGCCTGCCGGCCCGGGACGGCACCCGGCGCCCCGGCCGCCCGGCCACCGGCGCGACCACACCCCCAGCCGCCCGTCCGCCCGCCCGGTACGCCGCCCGCCGTTCCGGACAAAGGGCCTGTGACCTGGGGGAATTTCGTGTGAGCGCGGTTCCGGGAGCGGGTTTGGCCGTGCCGGACACCGAGAGCTACGGTGGGCGGTCGGCAATGATCGGCGTCGGGAGCCGGCGGACCGGCAGACCTGGCCGTGCGAGAGGAGAGGATGAGCGTGCCCGAGCAGGACGCGGTCGAATCGGCACCACAGGTGGTGAGTTCCTTCCTGGAACAGCGCAAGGAACAGATCGCCCAGCGCTGGGCCGACGCCCCCCTGTTCCGGTCGGTCTTCACCGTCTCCCGAGACGAGGCGGTCGAGGCGTGCAAGGCCGTGCTGGAGGCGCTGTCCGAGGTGGCCGTCAGCGGACGGCTGGAGGACATCGGGGCGCCCGGCTTCGCGCCGGTGCGTGACCAGTTGGGGCGGATGACCCAGACCCGCGCCCGCGCCGGATCCACCCCGGCCCAGATCGCCGACGAGGTGGGCGGACTGCGCGACTCCGCGGTCGAGTTGCTGCGCGGGGAGTTCCTCGACCCCGCCGCCCCGCAGGCCCAGGAGTCCGTGCTGGCGCTGACCCTGCTGTTGTGCACCCTGCGCCTCGTGGTGATGGAGACGGCGCTGGACGCGAACGCGGAGCTGATCGAGCGGCAGCGGCAGCAGCTGCTCGAAGTGGCCACCCCGGTGATCAAGCTGTGGGAGGGCACGGTCGCCGTACCGCTGATCGGGACGCTGGACAGCGCGCGCAGCCAGGTCGTGATGGAGTCGCTGCTGGAGGCCATCGTCGACCAGCGGGCGCGGTACGCCATCCTGGACATCACCGGTGTGCCGACGGTCGACTCGCTCGTCGCGCAGCACCTGATGAAGACGGTGGCCGCGGCCCGCCTGATGGGTGCCGAGTGCATCGTCTCCGGGATCCGCCCGGCCATCGCGCAGACCATCGTGCAGCTCGGCATCGACCTGGGCACCGTGCTCACCCGTGCCTCGCTGTCCGACGCGCTGGCCTACGCGCTGGGCAAGCAGGGCATCGAGGTCTCCCGTTCGGACGCGGGTGCGAGCGCCCGGTGAACCAGCCCACTCCCGGTCAGCCCGCCCAGGTCCCGGTGCTCGCCCTGGGTGACGTCCTGCTGGTCTCTTTGCAGGGCGAGCTGCACGACGGCATGGCCGAACAGTTGCAGCACGACATCACCAGCCGTATCGCCACCAGCCGGGTGACCGGTGTGGTGCTCGACATCTCGGGCGTGGACATCGTCGACTCCTTCCTCGGCCGGGTGCTCGCGGAGATCGCCTCCACGGCCAGCCTGCTGGCGGCCCGTACGGTCCTGGCCGGAATGCGGCCCGCCGTGGCGATCACCCTGGTCGAACTGGGGCTCACCCTGCCCGGTCTGGTCACCGCCCTGGACGTCGACCGTGCCATGGAACTGCTCACCCAGAGGGGGAGCTGATGCAGCCGTCCGGCCAGGCGACCGCGACGAGCCTGCCCATCGGCTCGGACGCGGATCTGGCCTGGGTCCGGCAGCACGTGCGGCAGTGCGCGGCGCAGCTCGGTTTCGGCCTGGTGCAGCAGACCAAGCTGGTCACGGCGGCGAGCGAGCTGGCCCGCAACACGCTGGTGCACGGCGGCGGCGGGCGGGCGGAGATCACCCCGCTGGACAACGGCCGTACCAGGGGCCTGCGGATGTGTTTCATCGACGACGGTCCGGGCATCCGCGACCTGGAGCTGGCCATGACCGACGGATACACCTCCGGCGGCGGCCTCGGACTCGGGCTGAGCGGAGCGAAACGGCTGGTGCACGAGTTCAGCGTCGACACCGAGCCCGGCCGGGGCACGACCGTCACGGCCGTCGCCTGGGTCGCCCAGGTTCCCTCCTCCCGTCCGGGGGTGGGATGAGCCGGGTGTGGGAGGTCCCGGTGCACGACTCCACGCGGGTCCGGGACGCCCGGATCGCGGCCCGTGAGGCGTGCGTACAGGCGGGCCTGGCCCCCGTGCGCACGGCGGACGCGGAGCTGGTCGCCACCGAGCTGGCCACCAATCTGCTCAAGCACGCCGGCGGGGGCCTCATGGTGGTGAACCTCGTGGTGCCGCCGACCGGTGGGGCGGGCACGTCGGTGCAGCTCTGCTCGCTCGACCACGGGCCGGGCATCACCGACGTCGGCGCCGCGCTGCGGGACGGCTGGTCCACCGCCGCCGGCTCGCTCGGCGCGGGCCTGGGCAGCTGCCTGCGCAGCGCCAACTCCTTCCATCTGTACAGCCTGCCGGGCCGCGGGACGGTGGCGACGGCCCGGATAGACCGCGAGCCAGGCCGGCGCGGGGGGTCCGCGGCGCCGGTGCCCGCGGGCGGGATCACGGTCGCCCTCGCGCAGGCCGAACAGTGCGGTGACGCCTGGACCTGGGCGCGCTCGGGGAGTCTGCTGACGGTGCTGCTCGCGGACGGTCTCGGGCACGGCGCGAAGGCCGCGCACGCCTCCGGCGCCGCGGTGGAGGAGCTGCGCCGCGCCGCGCATCTGCCGCCGGGGGAGCTGCTGCGCCGGCTGCACGGGGTGCTGCGGCCCACCCGGGGCGCTGCGGTCACGGTGGCCCAGGTGGACGAGGAGCGGGCGGAACTGAGTTTCGCCGGGGTCGGCAACGTCGGCGCCCGGATGCGCACCGGGGACTCCTGGACGTCCCTCGTCTCCCACCCGGGGATCGTCGGGGCGTACTTCCCGGCGCACGTCCCGGTGCGCCGGGTGCCGTGGCGCGGGGACAGTCTGCTGGTGCTGCACAGCGACGGACTGCCCAGCCGCTGGAGGCCTCCGGAGGACCCCCTGCTGCTCGCCCACGACCCGTCGGTGGTGGCCGCGGCCATCCTGCGGGACGCCGGCAGCCCCGCCCGCCCCGTACGCGACGACACCAGCGTGGCCGTACTGGCCCCCGACCGCCGGACCAGCGCCCATGACAGCCGCCTCTGAGAACTGGACCATCGCCTCCGCCGCCGACGCGGCCCGTGCCCGTGCCGTGCTGGCCCGGCTCCTCGCGGACGCCGGAGTGTCCGCTCTCGACCGTGTCCGCTTCCTCGCCGCGCTCGGTGCCCGGCTGCGCAGTGGCCTCGCCACGGGCGGCACGGATTTGACCGTGACCGCCGGCGCGGGCGGCGAGCTGCGGGTCGCCCTGGGCGGCCCGGAGCCCTGGCAGCACACCCTCGTCTGCCCCGCACCGGTGGCCGGTCCGCCGCCCGGCCTGGACGACGCCCCGCTCGCCGAGGCGCTGCTGGACGCCGACGCGGACGCCGACGCCCTGCTGGCACGCCTGACCGAGACGGAGGAGCTTCTCGGGTTCCACCGGGAGGAGTTGCACCAGACCAACCAGGGTGTGCTGGCGCTGCACGCCGAGCTGGAGGCGGCGGCGCTGGCGCAGCGCGAACTCCTCGACGCCGAGCGGGCGGCGCGCGCGGAGGCGGAGAACGCCCGCCGTCTGCTGACCTTCCTGGCCAACGCGAGCGCGGTCCTGCACGCCTCCCTGGAGCACGAGGACATCCTGCGCCGGCTGCCCGAGCTGCTGGTCCCGGAGTACGCGCGGCACGTCGACATCTGGCTCGTGGACGACGAGCGGACCCCGCCGGGCGAGCGGGCGGCGGCCACGGTGACGGCCGCCCGTACCGGCCGCCCGCAGCACGCGGGCCCGCACCCCGGTGAACTGCCGGGCGTGGACGACCTGCCGGCGTCGGCGCTGTGCCCGGACCGGCCGCTGCTGTGTCTGCCGCTGGGCGCGCGTACCGTGCAGGGCGTGCTCACGCTGGCCGCGCCCGGCGACCGTTTCGACCCGGACACCACCGTGATGCTGCTGGAGCTGGCCCGGCGGGCGGGCATCGCCCTGGACAACGCCCGCCGGTACGAGCAGCACCGGGACGTCGCCGAGGCCCTGCAGCGGGCGCAGCTCACCGACCTGCCCGCCACCCGGGGTCTCGACCTGGCCGCCCGCTATCTGCCGGCGACGCACGGTCTGAACATCGGCGGCGACTGGTACGACGCCTTCCCGCAGCCGGACGGCAGTGTGCTGGCGGTGATAGGGGACGTCACCGGGCACGGGCTGCGCGCGGCGGTCATCATGGGACAGCTGCGCACCGCGCTGCGCGCCTACGCCGTCGAGGGCAACGGCCCGGCGCGGATCCTCACCCTGCTGCACCGGATGCTCCGCCACCAGCAGCCGGAACTGTACGCGACCTGTGCGATCGCCCGGTTCACGCCCGGGGAGCCCGGGGTGGTGTGGGCCGCGGCCGGGCATCCGCCGGCCGTCGCGCGCGGTCCGCGGGGCGAGGTGCGGGTGCTGGAGGCCAAACCGGGGATCATGCTCGGGGTTCCGGTGCCGTACACGTACGAGGAGCACACCCTGGAGTTGCCGGCGGGGTCCACGCTCGCGCTGTACACGGACGGTCTGGTGGAGCGCCGGGCCGCCGGGATCGACGCGGGCATCGACCGGCTGGCCCAGGCGATGGGGGCGCTCGGCGGGGCGGATCTGGTGGATCTGGACGCGGCGGCCGACGCGCTGCTCAAGCCGATGCTGCACGACTCCGAACACGACGACGACATCTGTCTGTTGCTGTGCCGCACCACACAGGAGTGACCAGCCGTGCGCCGGCCCCGTGACGGGGCCGGCGCTGCGCCGTCCGGGCGGTGCCCCCGCCCCGGCCCCCCGGGTCAGGCGGCGGACGGGAAGCGTTCCCAGACCCGGTGGGCGGCCAGCAGTCCGGTGAGCTGCTGGAGCACCGCTGTGGCGGTGTCGCCGTCGACCACGCCGGGCGCGTCGAGCGGGATGCCGACCGCCTCCAGCGCGACCTCCCCGCCCTTGGCGGCACCGATGGCCTTCCCGTGCCGGTACGCCTCCGCCAGCAGCAGCCCCACCCGCGGGTCGGGCGTGGCCTCCCGCAGGCTCGGCTGGCCCGCCTTGGCGTCCCGGGCGCCGTAGGCGTCGGCCCCCACCCCCGGGGTGCCGGCGACCAGCAGCGCGTCGAACTCCACGGACCGCGCGGTGGCATAGGTCCGCTGGACGGTCAGGGCGTCCGTGCCGTCGCCGAGGGTGCCGCCCGCCGGTGCGACGATCAGCGGGACCATGCCGCTGTCCAGGACCTCCTGGCGTACGGTCCGCACGCCGTCGAGGTCGCCGTCGGGGCCGGTGATGATGCCGATGATCCGGCCGTCCGTGGGCCAGGTGTGCCCGATCTGGGAGAGCGCGGGGCTGGGCTCGACGTCGGCCAGGGGCACCGTGGGCTCGGGCGCGGGCAGGCCGAGACCGGCGGCGACGCCCGCGCACAGCTCCGGGTCGATGTTGGCGAGCACCTGCAACGCCCGTTCCCGGATGGCCTGTTCGTAGCACTTGCCGAGTTCGAAGGTGTAGGCGCCGATGATGTGCTCGCGCTCGGGCGGGCTCATGCTGAGCCAGAACCGGCGCGGCTGGCTGAAGTGGTCGTCGAACGTCTCGGGCGCCTCGCGCACCTTGGTCGCCTCGGGGACCCGGACGGGCGTCTCGACGTACGCGTCGTCGAGGGCCGCGCCCGGGGTGAACGGGCAGCCCCCGTCGAGGGAGTTGGGGCGGTAGGGGGCCGCGCCCCGGTGCACGGCGGTCTGGTGCATGCCGTCGCGCAGCATGTCGTTGACGGGTGCGTGCGGCCGGTTGATGGGCAGCTGCGGGAAGTTGGGGCCGCCCAGCCGGGTGATCTGGGTGTCCAGGTAGGAGAAGAGCCGGCCGGCGAGCAGCGGGTCGTCGGTGATGTCGATGCCGGGGACGAGGTGGCCTACGTGGAAGGCGACCTGCTCGGTCTCGGCGAAGAAGTTCGACGGGTTGCGGTTGAGGGTGAGCAGCCCGATCGGCTGCACGGGGGCCAGTTCCTCGGGGACGATGTTCGTCGGGTCCAGCAGGTCGATGCCCTCGAAGGTCTGGTCGGGGGTGTCGGGGAAGGTCTGGATGCCGAACTCCCACTCGGGGTAGGCGCCCGCCTCGATGGCGTCGGCGAGGTCCCGGCGGTGGAAGTCGGGGTCGACGCCGTTGATGATCTGCGCCTCCTCCCACACCAGCGAGTGCACGCCCAGCTTGGGCTTCCAGTGGAACTTCACCAGGGTCGTCCGGCCCTCGGCGTTGACCAGGCGGAAGGTGTGGACGCCGAAGCCCTCCATGGTGCGGTACGAGCGCGGGATGCCCCGGTCGGACATGTTCCACAGGGTGTGGTGGGTGGCCTCGGTGTGCAGGGTGACGAAGTCCCAGAAGGTGTCGTGGGCGCTCTGCGCCTGCGGGATCTCCCGGTCCGGGTGCGGCTTGCCGGCGTGGATGACGTCCGGGAACTTGATGGCGTCCTGGATGAAGAAGACGGGGATGTTGTTGCCGACCAGGTCGAAGACGCCCTCGCTGGTGTAGAACTTCGTCGCGAAGCCCCGGGTGTCGCGGACGGTGTCGGAGGAGCCCCGGGAGCCGAGCACGGTGGAGAAGCGCACGAACACCGGTGTCTCGACGTCCTCGGCGAGGAAGGCCGCCTTGGTGACGTCGGCCGCGGTGCCGTAGCTGCGGAACACGCCGTGCGCCCCGGCGCCGCGGGCGTGGACCACGCGCTCGGGGATGCGCTCGTGGTCGAAGTGCATGACCTTCTCCCGCAGGTGGTGGTCCTGCAGGAGCACCGGTCCGCGGGGGCCGGCCTTGAGGGAGTGGTCGGTGTCGTACAGCCGGGTGCCCTGGGCGTTGGTCAGATGGCTGCCGCTCTGGGCCATCCGCGCCTGGTCGGCACCGGTCGGCTGCCCGGTGGGCGAGACGGTGTCCGGGCCGCTCTGGTCGGGCTTGGGGGGAAGCGGCTCACGGGGTTCGGTGGGTTCGGCGACCGGCGGCGACTGAGGTCCCGGCTTGCCGGGGATGCCGTCCTCCGGGCCCGCGGGTCCACCGTGGAGGGCGTCCGCCACCTTGTCCGCCGCTCGCTTCAGGGGGTTCGTCTCGCTCATCAGTACCTATTCCTTCGCAGGGTCACGGGGGCGGGCCCGGCATGGCGGGATGGGGGTGTCCGATGCGCGGTGGCCACGCCGGGGCATGCGGCCGACACCAAGGGCATATCGGGTGAATCCATAAGGAAAGGGTCGACGGCGGCCCTGGTACCGAGGTCCCCGGGCCGGGGCGTCCGAAACCGGGAATCACAGATGATTTCCGGTCGGGGTGAAGTCGGGCCGTCTCATAGGGAGTTGCCGGGACGGCAGGCCCGCCGGACGCGCTGGTCCGGACCCGGGAACCGCCGGCAGGGCCAAGCGCCCCCTGCCGAAGACGTGTTCGTCCGCAGGGCCGGCTTCTTGACCCGGGGCAGACGGACACCCGGCCGCCCACACGCGCCACCCTAGGCGCTGACGGCGGCCGGCGCAGTCCGGGAGCGGCCGGTCGCGTGGGCCGGACCGGGCCGGTCACGGGCGGGCCGTCACCCGCACGGTCTCCAGGTCCGGGTCCGCCGCGCCCGCGATGAGGAAGCCGTGCGCGACACCGCTGCGCAGGTAGTCGAGGACCTCGGCGGTGATCACCTCGCCGGGCGCGACGACCGGAACGCCGGGCGGGTAGGGGCAGATCATCTCGGCGGCGACACGGCCCACGGCCCGCTCGGCGGGCAGCTGTTCGGCCGGTCCGAAGAAGGCGTCGCGGGGCAGGACGGCCTGTTCGAGTTCGAGGACGTGGGGCTCGGGCAGGTGCACGGCGGGCTGCCGCTCGATGGTGTCCGCCCGCTCGACCAGCGTGCGCACGGACTCCAGCAGCAGTTTCTCGGTCTCCTCGTCGTCGGCGTGGGTGATGGAGGCACTGATCCGGCAGGTGTCGGAGCCGCCCACGTCGATGTGGCAGTTGGCGCGCAGCCACTCGGCCGCCTGCATGCCGCTGATGCCGAGTTCCCGTACGTCGACGACGATCTTCAGCGGGTCGAACTCGGCGGCCAGGCCCTCCTCGATGATCTCGCCGCCCATCACCCGCAGCCCCGGCAGCTCCCGGAGCCGGGCCCGGATGCGCTCGGCGCGCTGCAGGGCCGCGTCCAGCAGCCCGTGGCCCTGCTCCACCATCTGCCGCCGCCAGCCGTCGAGGGTCGCGTAGACCAGGGAGGAGGCGCTGGTGGTGCCGAGCAGGTCCTCACGCTGCTTGAGCACGTCGGGTGAGATCCGGTCGTGCTGGAGGTGGAACACCGAACTCTGCTCGATCGCGCCACCCATCTTGTGGACGCTGGTGACGACGAGGTCGGCGTCCGCGTCCATGCCCCAGGCCGGCAGCCCGGGGTGGAAGGGCAGGTGAGCGCCCCAGGCCTCGTCCACGATGAGCGGTACGTCGAAGGCGTGGCAGGCGTCGGCCACGCCCCGGATGTCGGCGCAGGTTCCCCAGTCGGTGGGGGTGATCAGCAGCATGCCCTTGGCGTCCGGGTGCTCGCGCAGCCGGGCGCGGACGTCGTCGGGCTCCGGCGGGTGGGCGATGTGCCGTTCCGTGTCGAACTTCGGGTGGACCCAGATCGGCTCCACACCGTTGATGATCACCGCCGAGATGACCGACTTGTGGGCGTTGCGGGACAGCAGCAGCTTCTCCCCCGGCCCGGCCACCGAACACATCGCGGTCTTCACGGACAGGGAACTGCCGCAGGTGGAGAAGAAGGCGTGCTCGGCGCCGACCGCGTCGGCCATCAGCTCCTCGGCCTGTTGCAGCACGCCCTGCGACTGACGGCGGTCGTCCAGGCCGTTCAGGGAGAGCACGTCCGAGCGGAAGACGTCCATGCCGACGATCTCGGCGACGCGCGGATCGGCCCCGCGGCCCTGCTTGTGCCCCGGCGGCCCGTATGCCACGTCTCCCCGGCGCCGGAACTCCTGCAATGCCTCCAGGACGGGTACGCGCGAATGGTCCATGGCAGTCCTCCTGAGCTGGTCGGTGCCGCATCCACCGTGTTGCACCGGCCGGGCGCCCCAAACCCTCCGGCCGGTGTCAGGGGGCCGTCCGGGTGGAACCCGGCCCGGCACGCACCACGCCCGCCGAACCGGAGGAGGTCTCGTGTCGCTGTACCAGCGGATCCGGGAGGAGGCCGCACGGCGCGCCGACGCGCTGTGGGCCGTGGCCTCGGCCCTGCACGCGGAGCCGGAGACCGCGTTCGCCGAACACCGGGCGGCGGCGCTGCTCAGCGGCGAGCTGGAGGGTGCCGGCTTCGAGGTGCGGCGCGAGGTCGCGGGCCTGCCGACCGCGTTCACGGCCCGCTCGGGCGAGGGGCGGCCGGTGGTGGCGTTCCCGCTGGAGTACGACGCCCTGCCCGGGCTCGGGCACGCCTGCGGGCACAACCTGATCGCGGCGGCCGGACTCGGGGCCGCCCTGGTCGTGGACGCCGTACGGGACGGCGCCCCGGGCACGGTCCTCGCGGTGGGGACGCCGGCCGAGGAGGGTGGTGGCGGCAAGGCCCTCGAGGTGGAGGCCGGGGTCTTCGACGGGGTGGACGCCGCCCTGATGTTCCACCCCGGGGTGTACGACTGGATGCGGGCGCCGCTGACCGCGCAGGAGCAGTACCGGGTCGCCTTCCGGGGGCGGGCCGCGCACCCCACGGGGAATCCGACGGAGGGCATCGACGCGCTCGCGGCGCTGATCGAGCTGTTCAACGTGGTCTCGGCGCTAGGGCGGCGGCTGCCGGAAGGGTCCCATGTGCAGGGGATCATCACCCACGGAGGTACGGCCACGAACATCGTCCCGGAGTACGCCGAGGGCCGCTTCGGGCTGCGCGCGCTCACCACCGCCGCCTTGGACGAGCTGGCCGCACAGGTGCGCACGGCCGCCGAGGGCGTCGCGCTGGCGACCGGGACGAGCGTGACGGTGGAACGCGCGAGCGTGCGGTACGAGCACTTCCGGGACAGCACGGTGCTGTCCGAGCGGTTCGCCGGGCACCTGGACCGCGCAGGGATCACCCTCACCCCGCCCGCTCCCGGCGTCTACCTGGGCTCCTCCGACATCGGCAACGTCAGCGGCCGGGTGCCCGCCATCCACCCGTTCGTCGCGATCATGGGCGCCGACGGCTCCGATCACACGCCGGAGTTCGCCCAGGCCGCGGCCTCGGAGCGGGCGCGCGGTGTGCTCCTGGCGGTGGTGGAGGCGCTGGCCTGCACGGCGGCGGACGTCCTGCGGGAGGCGGAGCTGCGCGGGCGCGCGTGGGAGGACCTGCGCCGGGCCCCGGCCTGATCGCGCCGCCCGCGGCCTGGCTCACCCCGGCCGGCCGCACCGGACCTCCTGCCCGGCCTTCCGGGCGTCGGCGTCGGCCTGGGTCCGCGCGTGTTCCACGGCGGCGGGCAACGCCCGGCGGATCGCCTCGGGGAGGTTGCGCCGGGCCGGCCACTCGACCAGGCAGCGCGCGACCTCCCGCAGTTTGACGTTGGTGTGCTGCGACATGTGCTTCAGGGCCTCCCAGCCCTGCTCCGGCCGCAGACCGCCCACGGTGATGACCACGCCGATCGCCTGGTCGACCAGGGCGTGCGAGACCAGCGCCTGGCGCAGCTGGTCCACCTCGTCCTGGAGTGCCTTCACCTGCTCGTGGTCCGTCTGCTCGTCGGGTCCGATCATGCGATTCACCCTGGGGCGGCCCGGCCGCCCCCCGCCAGCCGCCAGGCGAACACCTGGGCAAGCCTCCGTACAGAAAACGAAAAATGGCTGGTAGAGGGCCCCATACGAGCGGTGTTCAGGGGCAGCGGGGGGCCATGGAGACACTCACCTTCGACAGCGACGACCTGAATGTGACGGAGGACTTCCTCAGCCGCGCCTACGCCCGGATGCGCATCGGCAGCGGCAGCCCTGGCTCCAACCGCGCCCGGATCCGCCGTACCGGTATCGACTCGGTGAGTGTCGACGAACTCGCGCTGGACTTCGAGATGGACTACTCGGTGACCCCGCTGGGCCGGATCTGTCTGTGCGTCGTGCACGAGGGAACCGTGCGGGACCACGCCTTCCAGGGCGTCGAGGACTCCTTCGGCCCGGGTGACGTGGTGCTGTTCGCGCCGCCGGACCTGCCGTACACGGGCCGGATCTGCAACGCCCGCTACAACATCACGATGCTGGAACCGGCGCTGCTCGCCCAGGTGGCCGGGGACGCGGACGGTTCGCGGCCGGTACGGCTGACCGGGCACCGGCCGCGCTCGGCGGCGTCGGCGCGGCAGCTGTACCGCACGATCGCCCATCTGCGCGACACGGTGCTCTCCGATCCCGAGACGGCGGACCAGCCGCTGGTCGCGGCCACGGCCGCCCAGCACCTGGCGGCGAGTGTGCTGGCCGCGTTCCCGAACACGGCGCTGGACGAGCCCGCCGCCGATCGCGCCGACGCCAACCCGGCGGTGCTGCGCCGCGCGCTCGCCTACATCGACGACCACGCGGACCAGCCGGTCACGGTCGCGGACATCGCCGCCGCGGCCCATGTGACGGTCCGTGCGCTCCAGTACGTCTTCCGCCGCCATCTGGACACCACTCCGCTCGCCCAGCTGCGCCGGGTGCGGCTCGCGCACGCCCATCACGACCTGGTGGCCGCCGACCCCGGCACCGGGGCCACGGTCACGGAGATCGCGGCCCGGTGGGGTTTCCACCACCCGGGCCGCTTCGCCTCCCTGTACCGGGACACCTACCGGCGGGCCCCGCACGAGACCCTGACCAGCGGCTGACCGGAGCCCTGGGCGCGTCCTAGGGGAACGACGTCACCTTGGACGGGACCGTGTCGGTGCCCGAGGTGGGTGCGCCGGTGCTGTTGACGACGTGCGCGTACTGGCCCTTGCCGCCCAGGGAGATCACCAGCAGGTCGTGCATCCTGATGCCCGGGGCCACGGGCACCTGGAAGCCGTGCGCCTGGACGATCGACGGATCGGCCGTGTAGTTGCAGTAGCTGCCCAGGCCCCACGCCTCGTGGGTGGTGACGGAGTCGGCGACCTTGTAGGCCGCGTAGCCGGTGATGCCGTCGTGGGTGATGGCGGCGGCGTTCGGGGCGTCGTACGCCTTCTCGTTCTGGAAGAAGATCGTCCGGCCGCGTTCTCCGCTCCAGTAGACGTCGTACTTGTTGAAGTGCTCCACGAACAGGCCGGTGGCGAGGACGTCGTCGCCGTTCACGCGCAGGCCGTAGTCGGCGCGGTTGGTGTTCCAGCCGACACCGTCGCCGTGGTCGGCGCGCCAGAGCCAGGTGTGGTCGATGACGACGTCGTCGCTGTCGACCACCACGGAGTTGGTGGCGAGTCCGGGTCCCGCGCCGCCGACGCGGATGAACACGTCCTGCATGGTGGTGGGGTCGGCGGAGTGGTCGGCGCTCGCTCCCGGGGTGCCGATGCGCAGCAGGGTGTCGGAGTTGACCGGGCCCGCGTCGATCAGGAATCCGGCGAGCCGCACGCCGTCGACGTCGGCGACGTGCATCGCGTCGACGCCGTTGTCCGGGACCAGGGTGGCGAGGCCGAGGCCGAGGACGACGGTGTCGGGGCGGGTGACCTCGATGGTCCGGTCGAGGTGGTAGACACCGGGCGTGAACAGGAGGTTGAGGCCCTGGGCGAGGGCCGCGTTGATGGTGGCGGCCGTGGCGCCCGGCTTGACGACGTAGAACTGGTCGAGCGGGAGGGACGTGCCCGCGTTCGCGGGCCAGGAGACGCCCCGGGCGTTCGTGCGCTTGGCCGGGACGAACACCTTGTAGGCGGAGCCGTCCAGGTAGAGGAAGGGCTTCTCGCGGGAGACCGGGGTGGTGTCCAGGGTGGTGTACGGGCCGCTGTCGAAGTTGGTGGCGGGGGCGCCCTGGACGCCGGAGAACGTCATGTTCCACACGCCGTTGGTCCAGCCGCCGACCGAGCTGTCCCGGGTGTACCACTGCTGCTGGGAGTACGGTCCCACCGTACCGTCGATCTTCGAGTCCGCGATGTAGCCGCCGGAGGCCCAGCCGTAGCCGTTGGGGGCGAGGTTGAGGCCGCCCTGGACGTGGATCCGGCGGAAGGGCGCGGCCTGGGCGACGGCCCAGCGGTCGGTGCCGTTGACCGGCTTCAGGGAGAGGTTCTCGGCCGAACGCCAGAAGTTCTGGGTGGCGTTGCCGTTGAACCAGCCGGCGTCGACCGTGATGTCACCGTTGATCCGGGTGTCGTCGGGGTTCAGGCCGAGACCGGAGATCGAGGTGTAGAAGCCGAGTTGGGCGTTGATGCCGTTGTAGGTGCCGGGCTTGAGCAGGAACTGGTAGCGGCCGGTGCCGAACTGGGCCGACTCCTGCTTGGCGAAGACGTCGTCGAACTTCTGCTGGAGGTTCGGGGTCGAGGGGTCGACGACGATGACGTTCGGGCCGAGGTCGCCGCCGCCCTGGACGGGTGGGACGCCGGTGGTGCCGGTGTGGACCGCGAGCTCCCACAGGGAGTAGCCGTAGCCGGTGCCGCGGGCGGTGCCGTGGATGCGCACGTACCGGCCGGAGCCGCCGACGTCGTAGGACGCCGTGCCGCCGGTCGCCCCGGTGACGCTCTTGAGGGTGTTCCAGCTCTGGCCGTCGGAGGAGGCCTGGATCTGGAAGTCCTTGCCGTAGGCGGCCTCCCAGTTCAGGTCGACCCTGCACAGGTCCTGGACGGAGCCGAGGTCGACCCGGAGCCACTGCGGGTCGGCGGCCTGGCTGGACCAGCGGGTCGCGGTGTTGCCGTCGACGGCGGCGGAGGCGGGTGTGCCAGCGTTCTCGGTGGAGGAGGCCGTGGCGGGCCTGCCCTGGGCGGCGTTGGCGGTGCCGCAGCCCGCCTGGCCGCCGTCGGAGCTGCCGAACACCTGGAACTCCCAGAGGGAGTAGCCCCATGGGGTGGCCCGGTGCACGCCGAGCATCCGTACGTAGCGGCCTTGGCCGGACACGTCGAGCGTGTCGACGCCGCCGTCGGAGCCGGTGACGGACTTCAGGTCGGTCCAGGTGGTGCCGTCCGCGGATATCTGGACCCGGTAGTCCTTGCCGTAGGCGGCCTCCCAGTCCACGACGACGCGGTTGACGGTGGCGGTGCTCCCGAGGTCGAGGCGGATCCACTGGTCGTCGCCCGCGGCCGAGGACCAGCGGGTCCCGGTGTCGCCGTCGACGGCGAGGGCGGCGGTGGTGCCGTTGTTCTCCTCGGACGACGCGGTGGCCGTCTTCCCCTGGGACAAGGGGGTTTCGGCCGCGGTGGCCGACGGGTGTGCGGTGGGCAGGGCGACCAGCGCTGCCGTGGCGGCCAGCGCGACACCCAGGGATCTCAGTCTCATTCGGCGGCTCCAGACGAGGGCGGGGTCGGCGGACCTGACCCCACGGCTTAGTTCATGTTTTGATTTAAGTGATGAACCAAGCGGGCCACAAGACTTCGGACACCAGATCCTTCAACCACCCCGCTGTGGCGCCGACTTCGCTCAGATGTCAGCGGCAACCATCCGGGCGGCCGTCTCGGGGCAGCCCGGCGGAAGTGCCGAGACGCCTCCGGCCGGGTCAACTCGCCGGTGAGGTCTGGTTCTCGACCATCTTCAGCAGGGCGGCGTGCGTGTCGGCGTCGGCCGCCGCGATCAGTCCGCCCGCGCCGGTGTGCAGCGGCTCGCCGTACAGGCCGGTCACCGTGCAGCCGGCCGCCCGGCACAGGGCGATGCCGGCGGCGAAGTGCACGCTGTCGGTCAGGTCGCCGTCGGTGACGTACGCGGCCCGGCGCCCGGCGGCGACCCAGGCCACCGCGAGGGTGCTGGAGATCACCCGGGGCCGGAACCGTTCGGTGAAGCCCGGGTCGGCGAGCAGGCGGGCCGCCCGGAAGCCGGGCGCGTTCGGGAACGGGGGGTCGAGGTTGACGTCCACCAGCGCTGACCCGGCAGCGGGCGTCAGCTCCGTGTCGTCGCCGTCCCGGCGGACCCACGCCCGCTCGCCGTCGGTCCAGAACACCTCACCGGCGAACGGATCGGCCGTCGCGGCCGCGGTCACCTCCGAGTCCGCCCACAGCGCGACGTTCACGCCGACGAGCATGGTCTGCACGGCGTAGTTGAGGGTGCCGCACAGCGGGTCGACCAGCCAGCGGCGGCGGGCGCCGGCAGCGCCGGTGCGGCCGCTCTCCTCGGCCGTCACCGCGTCCTCGGGGCGGGCGGCACGCAGGACGTCCAGGACGGCCCGCTCGGCGGCCAGGTCCGCTGCCGTGGCGAAGTCGCCGGCGGACTTCTCGTAGCGGTCCAGGTGCCGGCCGTACAGGTCGCGCACCACCGCCGCGCCCGCCTGGGCCGCCGCCACGGCCAGTCGGCCGTCGTACTCCCCGTTGGTAATCGTCACGGTGTGCACGATAGGCGGTCCCCGCACCGGCGGGGGGTGCGGGGGCGCGGCCGTCGGGTCAGGCGGTGGTCGCGGTGAAGGTCAGAATCTGTTCGGCCGCGGTGCGTCCGCCGCCCACGGGGCAGGCGCTGGGGGCCGTCGGCGCCGTGGAGGGCGGCGGACTGCTGGGAGTGGAAGGTGCCGTCCTTGTCGAGGCAGGGGGTGGCGGGGGCGTCCGTGGGGTGGGGGAACGGCACCGGGGTCCCGACGGTCACGGTGTAGCCGGCGTCACGAGGGGGACGGCCGCGGCGACGGTGCCGCCTGCTCTGCTCAATCGTCGCACGAGCGCTCCTTGTTGCCGAAGGGCCGGTTGCACGGAACGATCCGGCCCCGGCGACGCCCCGGCAATGGACTCCCGCGCTCCGCCTCTTGACACTTTCGTGCGCGCGGGGCGGTCGCTGTGACCGCATTCGCGCACGGGGCGTGATTCAGTGCGGCTCGGGCGGGACCGCGGACAGCGGGGTGTCCCAGGCCAGTTGGCGCAGCAGCCGCTCGTCCGGCCCGGCGGGACGGGCCGTGACGGGTGCCGGGCCGGACGGCGTGCGGGTGCCGCGGGAGAGGCCGCCGCTGACCGTGATGTTGTGCTCGACCCGCGGGCGGCGGTACCGCTGGTACGCGGTGAACGCGGTCTCCGTGTCGGGCAGGTCGCGCAGCGCCTTGGCCAGGACGACGGCGTCCTCCAGGGCCATCGAGGCGCCCTGGCCGGTCGCCGGGGAGGCGGCGTGGGCCGCGTCCCCGACGAGCAGGACCCGTCCGGTGTGCCAGGCGGTGCCGAGCGGCAGCTCCGTGGCGTTCGTGACCATGATCGCTCCGTCGGCGGCCTCGACCAGACCGGCGGCGGGCGTCGCGTCCTCGCGCAGCAGCGGCAGCAGCCGGGCGCGCAGTTCGGCGGAGGACGCGGCGGAGGTCGCGGCGGACGCCCCGGCGGGCAGCGGGTCGCCGCCCGCGCGGGCGAACCAGTACGTCTCCCCCGCCGGGGACACCGCGTAGCCGAACGCGGTGGCGCTGCCCCGCACCATGGTGATGGCGCCCTCCGGGCCGGGGGCGGGTGCGGCGCCGGTGTAGCCGTAGTAGACCCGCTGGCCGGCGTACCCGGGGCGCACCTCGGGCCGGAGCAGCCGGCGTACGGTCGAGTTCAGTCCATCGGCGCCGACGAGCAGGTCCCCGGTGGCGGTGGTGCCGTCGGCGAAGCCGGCGGTGACGGCGTCCGGTCCGTCCGCCACGGCCACCAGGCGGGCGCCGTGGCGCAGCCGGATGCCGCGCCGGACCGCCTCGCCCTGGAGGGCCGCGTTCAGTTCGCCGCGGCGCAGACAGCGGTAGCGCAGGGCGGGGTCGTCGGCCTCGCCCAGCGGCTGGTGGGCGACCTCGGTGCCCCGGCTGTCGAGGAGCCGCAGCGAAGTCAGCGGAAAACCGACGGCCGTGACGGCGTGGGTGGCGCCCAGCTCGGCCAGCGCCCGCATGCCGTTGCTCGCCAGGGTGAGGAAGGCGCCGATGTCCTCCGCCGTGTCCGGGTGTGCCTCGAACACGGTCACGTCGATTCCGGCCTTGTGCAGGCCCAGGGCGGTCGCGGTCCCCGCGATGCCACCGCCGATCACCAGTACCCTCATCGCACCCGCTCCGGTCACCTGCCGCTTCCCGTACCGACAGTGGTCACGACCATCATCTAAGGGCAGCGCGGCGCGTGCCGGTGCTGGTGGGGGGCGGGATTCGGACAGGGGCGGCGGAGAGGCTGCGGACCGGTGGGAGGGACTGCCGCGCGGCGGGCGTCCGCCGGCCCCCGGGTCCGTGCGCCTCGCGCTACCGGTCCGCGTCGGGCTGCCGCGCGAGCCTGTGCTGAGGCGCGGCGACGGCGCGGCGTGCACCGGCACGCCCCCTGTGTCACGGGTCGCCGCCGGTGGAGTGGGTACTCCCCAGCTCATGCGGGTGAGCGTGGTGGATGCGGGTTCGAACACGGTCCGGCTGGTGATCGCAGACGTGGAGGGGGGTGTTCCGCTGCCGGTGCACACCGTCAAGTGGAAGCTCCGCCTGTCCGAGCAGGTCGGCCCGGACGGCACCATCGCCGACGAGGCGGTGGAACAGCTGGTGAAGGCGGTGGCAGCGGCGGGCGCCACGGCCCGGCGGTGGCATGCGGCGGGCCCGCTGGCCTTCGCGACCGCCGTCGTCCGCAGCGCCCCGAACCGCCACGAGGTGCTGCAGCGGGTGGCGTCCGGTACCGGGATCCGCATGTGCACCCTGCCCGGCGAGACGGAGGCCGAGCTGACCTTCCTGGCGGCCCGCCGCTGGCTCGGCTGGAAGGCGGGCCCCCTCGCGCTGCTCGACATCGGCGGCGGCTCGCTGGAGGTGGCCTTCGGCCGGGGCCGGCTGCCCGACTTCGCCGCGTCGCTGCCGCTGGGCGCGAACCGGCTGACCCGGGAGTACCTGGGCGTCCAGGACCCGCCCGCGCCGGGCGAGCTGAAGGAGCTGCGCCGCCGTATCCGCCACGAACTGCGGGACGTGGCCTCGCGGATCCGCTGGGAGCGTCCGCGTACCGCCGCCGTCACCTCCCGGACGTTCCAGCAGCTGGCCCGGTTGTGCGGGGCCGCACCGGGGCGGTACGGCCCCTTCGTGGAGCGGCAGCTGGCCTGCCGGGACCTGCGCGAGGCGATGCGCTCCCTCGCCGGACTGCCCGCCGCCGAACGCGCCCGGCTGCCCGGGATCTCCGCACCGCGCGCCGCCCAGAGCCTGGCCGGAGCGGTCGTCGGGCACACGGCACTGAAGCTGATGGGCCTGCGCCGGGCCGTCGTCTGCCCCTGGGCGATCCGCGAGGGCGTGCTCTTGCGCTATGCCGAGGACGGCAGCGACTGGTGGACGGACGCCACGGGCGAGACCGGCACCCCCGCACCGGCCCTGGCGGCCGCCCTGCGCGTCGCCGGTCCGCCCGCCTGACCGGGACGGCCCGGGCGGCCGCCCCGCTTTCCGCCCGCTGTCCGTCCCCGATGGCCGCGCCCCGGCGGAGGCCCTAGCGTCGGACCATGCAGTCGCCCCGCGGCGAGCCGGCCGTGGACACGGTGCCCGGCCTGTCCGCCGGGCCCGTCGCGCTGGCCTGGCTGACGCAGTTCCTGGTGGGAACCGACCTCTTCGTGGTGGCGCCGCTGCTCCCCCACATCGCGGCGTCGTTCGCCGTCTCCGTGGCCGGCACCGGCCTGCTCGTCACGGCCTTCTCGATCGCGTACGTGGTGGCGTCGCCGTTCGCCGGCTGGGTCTGCGACCGCTGGGACCGCGCGTCGGTGCTGGTGGTGGCGCTGGTGCTGTTCTCCGCGGCCAACGTCGGCACCGCTCTGGCGCCGGGTTTCGGTGTGCTGCTGGTGGCCCGCGTGGTGGCCGGCCTCGCGGCCGCCGCGACCGGCCCCACGGTGTACGCCCTGGTCAGCACGCGCGCCCGGTCCCAGGCCCGGGCGCAGCTGCTGGCCGTGGTGGGGTCGGGCCTGCTCACCGCCCTGTGGGTGGGCGCGCCGGCCGGGTCGCTGCTGGGGCGGTACGTGGGCTGGCGGCCCGCCTTCGTCATCCTGGCCGCGGGCACGTTCCTGCTGGCCCTCCCCCACGCGTTCGTCTGGCGGGCCCGTCCGGAACAGGTGGCCGCCGCGGCTCCGGAGCGGGCCGGGCGGCCCGGTACGGGCGTCGCGGTGTCCGCCGTGGCGGTGACGACCCTGTGGGCCTTCTCCGTGTACAGCCTCTACACCTTCCTGGCCGTCGCGCTGCACTCCGACGGCAGGGCCGCCACCGTGCCGTGGCTGCTGGTCGCCTACGGCATCGGCGCCGTCGTCGGCGGGCAGGTGGGCGGCCGGTGCGCGGACCGGGCCGATCCCGTGCGGGTCACCAGGTCGGCGCTGGCGCTGACGGCGGTGCTGGAAGCCGTCGTGGCCCTGGTCTTCCCGCTCACCGGGGCGCTGGCCGGCGCCCTGACCCTGTTCGCGCTGGCCGCCTACGCCTTCTTCCCCGCCCAGCAGCGCCACCTGGTCGACCTGTTCCCCGAGCGGACGACCGCCCTGCTGTCGTGGAACAACAGCGCCCTGTTCGTGGGCCTGTCCCTGGCCGGCGCGGTCGGCGGGCAGATCGTGCACGCCCTGGGCTATCCCGCGCTGCTCTACCTCGGCGCCGGTGTGGCGGTACCGGCGTGCCTGGTCGCCCGCGGCCGGCCGGCCCGCAGCCGCGGGGAGAAGCAACGGCCGTGAGGACGAGCCTCCCCCACCGGTGCGGAACTCCCCCCGACGTCACCGCCGGCACCTGACGTCTCATCCGCCTGCGGCAGGAGCGCGCTCGTCGAGCCGGACGGCGATCAGCGCGATGTCGTCCCGCGCGCCGCCGCTGACCCCCAGGCGGGCCAGCAGCGCGTCCGTGAGGCGCTCGGGGCCGAGGTGGGCGGAGTGGGAGAGGGCGTCGCACAGGTGGCGCAGGCCCGCGTCGATGTCCTCGCCCCGGCGCTCGATGAGCCCGTCGCTGTACAGCACGAGGGTGTCGCCGACGGCGTAGGGCAGCCGTGCCTCGCTCCGGGGGACGTGTTCGGCGTGTGCCCCGAGCGGCGGATCGGTGGCCCGGTCGAGCAGCTCGTACGTGCCGTCGGCGTGCAGCAGGCTGCTGCCCGCCGTCCCGGGCCCCTGGGAAGTCCCACCTCTCAATGTACGGGTCGGCGGAGGCCGCGCACCCGGGCACAGCCGCCACGGCACATGGACGGCCGGTCGCCGGGACCTCAGCCCGCTCGCGGCCCCGGCCGGACGGTGGCGGCGGAGTCGCGGCCGCGTGTGCGCAAGGTGCCCGCCGTCCGCAGCAGCCGGTCGGCCGGCTCGCGCAGCCCTGGGTGGGCCAGCACCGTGTTCCGCAGGCCGCGCACCGGCCGCCGCCACAGCCGGTGGGCCAGTGCCACCGGGTGCGGGCGGGCCGCGAAGCCCTCGGCGACCCGGAGTTCGCGGGTCTTCAGCCAGTCCTTGTACTCCTTGTCGCCGCGTCCGAGGTCCACCAGGGTCACCCCGTGCCGGGCGGCGGCCTCGGCGGTCCGCAGGTGCATCATCAACCCGGGCGAGTACGAGGGGAGTTCGGGGTCGTAGGCGGTGAACCAGGCCGCCAGCACCGTCCTCGACCGGGGGCCGAAGTGGGCAGCGACCGGGCGGTCGCCCGCGTACAGCACGGAGAGCACCCCGGTGCAGTGCTCCTCGCGGACGCCGAAGAGATGGTCGACGAGGCCGACGATCCACGGCCGGGAGAACCGGTCCATGCGGCCGGTCCTGCGGTACTGCGCGGACTTCCACCGCATGAGGGTGCGCAGCGCCCGCGGGTCGCGCTCGTCGAACACGAACCGCACCTCGCCGATGTCCCGGCCGAGCCGGCGCTCCTTCTTCAGCGTCGTCTTGGCCAGCCCCGGGTAGGTGCTGCGCAGCCACTCCGCGTACGTGCCGTCGCCGGGTTTCACATCGATGACCGGTGAGGCGAAGGTGCCGGTGACATGGGGGCCGAACGGCCGCTGCTCGCACACCAGATGGTCGAACTCGAAGACGCTCAGCCCGCAGGCCCGCAGCAGTTCCCGCGTGTTCCAGGTGACCCCGGGCCGGTGCACGAGTGCCTGGCAGTCGGACAGGCCGAGCCCGATGGCCCGACCGGTGCCGAACGGCCCCCGCTCGTACGGGAGGAAGCCCACCGGTTCCCCGCCCTCCCTGAGGACCGCCACCCGCGCCCCGCCCCGGAACCGGCCGACGCCGGACGCGAACTCCGGTGCCAGGAAGGGGTTGGCGTACTCGGGCGACTCGTCCATCGCGCCGTGCCAGGCCGCGCGGAGCGCCGGCGTCAGTTCATCCGGTCTGTGGACGGTGATCTCCACACCAGTCTCCCCCCATGACGCGCCGGGCGCGCCCCGAACCGTAGAACAAGGCTCAAAACTCGCGAAACAGCACGCACCCTGTCAAGGGTGCCGCCCCAGCCGGTCCGTGCCCGGTGCGAGGTCCTGGGTGCCGATCACCGACAGCAGTTCCAGCTGGGCGGCTCCCTCGGTACCCGGCGGGGCGCTGAACCACAGCAGGCGCTGCCGGCCGTCCTCGCTGAACAGGTTGTGGCAGTCGAGTTCGATGACGCCGAGCGAGGGGTGGACGATCCGCTTGTGGTCGCTGCGGCGCAGGGCCACGTCCCGCTGCTCCCACAGCGCGGCGAACTCCTCGCTGCGCCGGCGCAGCGTGGCCACCATCCTGGTGACGTCGGGATCCTTGGCGCGCCGGGCGGCGACGGCCCGGAGATCGGCGGTGAACACCCGGGAGTGGTGGGGGTGGTCCTCGGCCGGGTACAGCGCGCGGGCGGCGGGGTCGGTGAACCAGCGGTAGGCGAAGCTCGTTTCGAGTCCGCGCCCGACCGGTGCCGGGCCCAGGAGCGCGATGGCGAGGGGGTTCTGCGCGAGGGGTTCGTGCAGGTCGGTGATGATCTGGGCCGGGGTGGTGACGAGCCGGTCCAGCAGGCCGGCCAGGGCGGGCTGGGCGTGCGCGGCGGGGCCGTGGGCGACGGCCGGGAGCGGGCGCTCGGCGAGGTGGAAGAGGTGGTCGCGTTCGTCGCCGCTCAGCCGGAGCGCGCGGGCGAGGGCGGCCAGGACCTGCGCGGAGGGCTGGGCGCCCCGTCCGCGTTCGAGTTCCGTGTAGTAGTCGGCGGACAGCCCGGCCAGCTGGGCGACCTCCTCGCGCCTGAGGCCCGGCACCCGGCGGCGGGGGCCCGCGGTCAGGCCGACGTCGGCGGGGCGGACCCGGTCGCGCCGGGACCTCAGGAATGCAGCCAGCTCCGAGTGGTTCACGCCCTCCATGGTCACGCCTGCGGCCGTGCGGAGCCAGGGGTTGCCGACCCCAGGGTGAGGACAGCCCTGGTCGGCGCCCGGGCCGGGGGCGAGGCTGAAGGCACGACTTCCCGCTGCCTCTGATCACAGGAGCTTCCATGTCCGCTCAGGCACACCCCGCACAGCCCCGCGTCGCCGTCGTCACCGGCGGTTCCCGCGGGATCGGCCGCGAGACGGTGACGCGGCTCGCCGCCGACGGCTACGCCCTGGTGGTCGGCTACGCGGGCAACCGCGAAGGGGCCGGGGCCGCCGTCGAGGAGGTCACCGCGGCGGGCGGCCGCACGCTCGCCGTGCGCGCCGACGTGGCCGACGAGCAGCAGGTCGCCGCGCTGTTCGAGGCCGCGACGGCCGAGTACGGCGGTGTCGACGTCGTCGTGCACACGGCGGGCCGGATGCACCTGGCGCCGATCGCCGAGCTGGACCTCGCGGAACTGGACGCCCTGCACCGCACCAACGTCCGCGGCACCTTCGTGGTGGCCCGGGAGGCCGCCCGGAGGCTGCGCCGGGGCGGAGCGCTGATCACCTTCTCCACGTCCGTGGTGGGCCTGGCGTTCCCGGGCTACGGCGCCTACAGCGCGAGCAAGGGCGCGGTCGAGGCGCTGACCCTGGTGCTGGCGCGCGAGCTGCGCGGCCGGGACGTCACCGTGAACGCCGTGGCGCCCGGTCCGACGGCCACCGAGCTGTTCCTGGAGGGCAAGGACGAGGAGACCGTCGCCCGCCTGGCCGCCCAGCCGCCGTTGGAGCGCCTCGGCACGCCGGCCGACATCGCCGAGGTGGTGGCGTTCCTCGCCTCCCCGGCCGGTCACTGGGTCAACGGCCAGGTGGTCCGCGCCAACGGCGGCATCGTCTGACCTCCGCCGCGAGAAACCTTCCGCCCACTCCCCTTCTGCGAGGAACCATGCCTACCGACACCCCCAGGACCGTCCTGGTCACCGGTGCCTCCAGCGGTTTCGGCGCGCTGACCGTGCGCGCGCTCGCCGACGCCGGTCACACCGTCTACGCGGGCATCCGGCAGCCGGCCGCCCGCAACGCGCCCGCCGTGGCCGGCCTCGACCGTTACGCGGCCGAGCACGGTGTGTCCCTGCACGCGGTGGAGCTCGACGTGCAGAGCCAGGACTCCGCGGACGCGGCCGTCGCCCGGGTGCTGGCCGCGGAGGGCCGCCTGGACGTGGTGGTGCACAACGCGGGCCACATGGTCACCGGCCCCGCCGAGGCGTTCACTCCCGAACAGCTGGCCGAGCTGTACGACGTCAACGTGCTCGGCACCCAGCGGGTCAACCGGGCCGCGCTGCCCCACCTGCGGGAGCGGGGCGAGGGGCTGCTGGTGTGGATCGGCAGTTCCAGCACCCGCGGCGGCTGCCCGCCGTTCCTGGCACCGTACTTCGCCGCGAAGGCCGCGATGGACGCATTGGCGGTGAGTTACGCCGCCGAGCTGATCCGGTTCGGCATCGACACCGCGATCGTGGTGCCCGGCGCGTTCACCTCCGGCACCCGGCACTTCGCGCACGCGGGCGCCCCCGCGGACACCGGGCGGGCGGCCGCCTACGACGAGCGCTACGGCGGGCTGCTCGCCGGTCTCGACCAGCGGCTGGCGGCGCTCGTCCCGCCCGAGGCGGACGTGGCCGAGGTCGCCGAGGCCGTCGTACGCCTGGTGGACCTGCCCGCCGGTGCCCGCCCGCTGCGCACGCACGTCGACCCGAGCCGCGACGGCAGCGAGGTGGTCTCCGTGGTCGCCGACCGCATCCGGGCCGACTTCTTCCGCCGGGCGGGGCTGGACGACCTGCTCACGGCAGGTAGTTCGCTCTGAGCCGGGGCCGGTCGGCGGCGAGCACGGTATTGACATGAACCTGCATCAACCCCGAGGCTTCGTGCGTGAAGTTGCTTGATTGGCGCTCGTTTCAAGCGTTTCCGAGCAATGCAGCCGTAAGAACAGTCAGTCCGCGAAGGTGCGAGGGGAGCTGTTCCGCCGTGCGAAGACTCCGACACCGTGTGCCGTGGCCGGCCTGGATACCGCTGGGGCTGGCGAGCATCCTGGCCGGGACCGCGCTCGCCGCCCCGGCCAGGGCCGCCGCCCCCGCGGCCGGCGCCGTACTGGACCCGGCACACAGCAGCGTGAGCTGGCAGAGCCCGGTCTACGCCAAGGGCACCGGCGGCGGCCCCGAGACCTGCCCGGACGCCGCCACCGACCCCGGCGGCGCGGTCTGCGCCCGCTTCGACCTGACGGTCTCGGTGCCGGACGGCTACTGGGACGACAACCCCGAGGGCGGCATCCCGCTGTCCGTCAAGTGGGAGCGCCCCTCGGACGACTTCGACCTGTACGTCTACGACGACCACGGCAAGCAGGTGGCCTCCAGCGCGGGCACCGCGGACCCCGAGGCCACGGTGATCCCGCGGGCCTCGGGCAGCTACCACGTGCTCGTGGTGCCGTACGACGTGCACGACAACTCCTTCACCGGCACCGCCTACCTGCCCGCGACAACGGACGCAGGCGACCTCACGTCGTTCTCCGGGGGCGACGGCAGCTACACCGTCGCCGCCGGGCGACTGACCGCACGGGCCGACTTCCTGAAGGGCGGTCAGCTGCGGCTCCGGGCCGATCCGTCCGGTGCGCCGAGCGATCCGGCGGGCACCGCCATCGTGCGCGAGCAGCCCGCGCTCCAGCGGCACACTTCGTCCTTCGACGCCGGGGACTACTACGGCATCCGGTCCCCGGAGGCCGTGCTGCGGGTGTACAAGAAGCCGCTGCGGTTCGGCCTGTACCGGCCCGACAACCGCACCCGGATCTGGCAGGAGGACAAGCCGCTGCGCTGGTCGACCGGCGGGATGCGGCAGAGCCTCACGCGGGGCGCGGACGAGCAGTTCTTCGGCGGGGGCGAGCAGAACGGCAGCTTCTCGCACCGCGGCCGGACCATGTACGTGGCCAACAGCTTCGACTGGAACGAGGGCGGCTACAACAACTCGCAGCCGTTCTACCTCTCCAGCGCGGGTTACGGCGTCTTCCGCAACACCTTCGCGCCGGGCGTGTACACCTTCGGCTCGCCGGTGACCACCGGGCAGCAGGAACGGCGCCTGGACGCCTACTACTTCATCGGCGACGCCAAGCAAGTGATAGGCAAGTACACCGCGTTGGTGGGCCGGCCCTTCATGCCGCCGGTGTACGGCCTCGAACCGGGCGACTCCGACTGCTACCTGCACAACGCCAACCGGGGCGAGCGGCACACCCTGGACGCGCTGAAGATCGCCGACGGCTACACCGAGCACCAGATGCCGCTCGGCTGGATGCTGGTCAACGACGGGTACGGCTGCGGGTACGAGAACCTGGAGCAGGCCGCCAAGGGCCTCCAGGACCACCACGCCCAGCTCGGTCTGTGGACCCAGGACGGCATCGGCAAGCTCGCCGACCAGGTCAAGGCCGGTCAGCGGGTGGCCAAGCTGGACGTGGCCTGGGTCGGCAACGGCTACAAGTTCGCGCTGGACGCCTGCGACGCCGCCAAGAAGGGGATCGAGGACAACAGCGACGCCCGCGGTTTCGTGTGGCTGCCGGTGTCCTGGGCGGGCGCCCAGCGCTGCGGGGTGCTGTGGAGCGGCGACCAGAAGCTGTCCTGGGACTACGTCCGCTGGCAGATCCCGACGTACGCCGGGGCGACGATGTCCGGCATCGCCTACAACACCGGTGACGTCGGCAGCATCTACCGCCACGACGCCGAGATGTACACCCGCGACCTCCAGTGGAAGGCGTTCCTGCCGGCCGTCATGACGATGGACGGCTGGGCCACCGACCTCACCACCGGCAAGCCCGCCGACCAGCAGCCGTGGCGGGACGGTGAGCCGTACACCTCGGTCAACCGCAGGTACCTCCAGCTGAAGGAGCGGCTGCTGCCGTACATGTACACCCTGTCCGCTCGGGCCGCGCAGACGGGCGTGGGCGCGGTGCGCCCGCTGTGGCTGGAGTACCCGGACGACCCCGACACCCTGGGGGCGCAGGCGAAGTACGAGTTCCTGTCCGGTCCCGACTTCCTCGTCGCCCCGGTCTACCAGGACTCGGACACCCGCGACGGCATCTATCTGCCCAAGGGCACCTGGACGGACTACTGGACCGGTCGCACCTACCAGGGCCCGACCACGCTGAACGGCTACCAGGCCCCGCTGGACACCCTGCCGTTGTTCGTGCGCGAGGGCGCGATCGTGCCCATGTGGCCGAAGGGTACGACGAGTTGGCAGACCCGCGACCGGCACGAGCTGGACTGGGACCTGTACCCGGCGGCGCACGGCACCGGTCGTTACACGCT
Source organism: Streptomyces sp. NPDC088810 (assembly GCF_044750305.1). Classification (NCBI taxonomy): domain Bacteria; kingdom Bacillati; phylum Actinomycetota; class Actinomycetes; order Kitasatosporales; family Streptomycetaceae; genus Streptomyces; species Streptomyces sp. NPDC088810. The sequence continues at coordinate 306,395 of NZ_JBIVJQ010000006.1, read as the reverse complement.
GTACGAGGACGACGGCGTGACCCGTGACTTCGCCAAGGGCGCGGCGGCCACGCAGCGGGTGTCGGTGCGGGCCGACGCCCGGGGTACGACCGTGACGGTCGGCGCGAGCAGGGGTGACTACGCGGGCAAGCCGGACGCCCGGACCTACCGGTTCACCGTGCACGGCGGCACCGCCCCCGCGCGGGTCCTGCTCGACGGCCACCGACTGCCGGACCGTGCATGGTCGTACGACGCCGGCACGCGGGTGACCACCGTCAGCACGCGGAGTCTGCCGCTCGACCGCGAATTCACCGTGCGGCTGGCCGATCCCAGGTAAAGGAATCGCATGGTCTAGTCCAAAGTGGGATTTGGTCTAGTCCAAGTTATTGACGTGACCGCAACAGCTCTCGGAGGGTGGGGTTCCCCGCTCTGGGGTCCCCACCCTCTGGAGGCACACGTGAGACGTCTTCGGGCATGCCTGGGCGCGGCGGCGGCCGTCACCCTCGCCGCCGCCGGCAGCACCGCGCTCGTCGCGGGCAACGCCTCGGGCGCGACCACCGCGCTGAGCGACCGCTGGTACGCCGCCGCCCCTTATCTGATGCCGCTGGACAACGACCCGCCGGACCCGGCCGCCATCATGGACGCCACCGGCCTGAAGGCGTTCCAGCTGGCGTTCGTCCTGGCCCCCAACGGCGGCGGCTGCACGCCGACCTGGGGCGGCACGGCGCCGGTCGCCTCGGACACCGCGGTCCAGTCGGCGATCGGCGCCATCCGTGCCAAGGGTGGCGACGTCTCCGTCTCCATCGGCGGCTACGGCGGCACCAAGCTCGGCCAGGCCTGCGCCGACCCGGCGTCCACGGCGGCGGCCTACCAGCAGGTCATCACCAAGTACGGGCTGCACGCCATCGACTTCGACCTGGAGGAACCGGAGTACGAGAACAGCGCGGCGATCCGGAACGAGATCGGCGCCGCCAAGATCCTCCAGCGGAACAACCCGGGGCTGTACGTTTCCGTGACCACGGCCGGCACGGCGGACGGCACGGGCTGGTTCGGCAAGCAGATGCTGCTGGAGGCCAAGTCGCAGGGCTTCACCCCGAACAACTTCTCCATCATGCCGTTCGACGGCGGCTTCAACAGCGCGGCGAGCCAGACCGGCGCGCTCACCAACTTCAACTCCGTCCTCCAGTCCACGTTCGGCTGGGACCAGGCGACCGCCTACGCCCACGAAGGCTTCTCCGGCATGAACGGCCGCAGCGACACCGGCGAGTACTTCACGCAGGCCGACTTCCAGACCGTGCTCGACTACGCCACGAGCCACCACATGGACCGGTTCACCTTCTGGTCGCTGAACCGCGACCGGCAGTGCACGCCGGCCGACAACGGCGGCCGCACCTCCGGCACCTGTTCGAGCGTGGCCCAGAACGCGTGGGACTTCGCCAAGTACTCGGTGAAGTTCGCCGGAGCCACCCCGCCGAGCACGACGCCCACGCCGACGCCGACGCCCACGCCGGCCTCCTGCAAGCCGGCCTGGAGTGCGAGCGCGGTGTACACCCAGGGCAACGAGGTCTCGTACAACCGGCACAACTGGAAGGCCAAGTGGTGGACCCAGAACGAGGTGCCCGGCGCCTCGGAGTGGGGGCCCTGGCAGGACGAGGGCGCCTGCTGACGCTGCCGCCCCTCTTGACGTGCCTGGTTCAGACCTTTAGCTTCTCGGGTCATCGACGACCAAGGATGCGTTCGGCGTTCACCATGCTGAACGCATCCCGGTCCGACGGAGGGACCCCCCACATGACCCGATCACGGCTTGTCACGGCGACGGCCCCGGCGGCCCTCGCCCTCGCCCTCACCGCGCTCGGCACCGGCGGCGCGGACGCGGCCGATCCGCGTGTCGCGCCCGGCGGCAACTTCGACCTGTCCGTCTGGCAGCTCCAGGAGCCCGTCGGCTCCCCCGGCAAGCCCACCACCATCCCCTCGTCCCGGCTCCAGGGCCCCGACGGCTACCAGGACGCGTACTTCTACACCGACACCCGCGACGGCGCGATGACCTTCTGGGCGCCGGAGAAGGGCGTCACCACGCCGAACTCCAAGTACGCCCGCTCCGAGCTGCGCGAGATGAACCGCAACGGCTCCCCCGCCGACTGGGCGCTCGCCGGCAGCCACCGGATGAGCGCGACCCTGCGGGTGGTGTCCGTGACCAGGAACGTGTGCGTCGGCCAGATCCACCTCGGCTCGGGCGGCTCCTCCACCAAGCCGCTGGTGGAGCTGTACTACCACGCGAACGGGGACGTCGTTCTCGGCACCGAGGACTCGCCGTCCGGCGGCCAGACCCAGCACCCCGTCGGGCACGTCCCCCTCGGCAAGACCTGGAACTACACCATCGCCGTCTCCGGCGGGAACACCGTCGAGCTGACCGTGAACGGCACCACCAGCCGCTACGCCATCCCGTCCGCCTTCAAGCCGTACAAGCAGTACTTCAAGGCCGGCTCCTACAACCAGTCCTCCTCCGACAGCACCACCGACGGCGCCCGCGTGGCGTTCTACGGGCTGACCGTCTCCCACGGCTAACACGCGGCCCGACCTGCGCGACTGGTGCAATCGGCGGGACGGTCGTAGCGTCGGGTGCACGCGGTCGGACACAGTACGACGGGTGGGAGCGACCATGCGCGGATCAGTGGTGGGAACGGCGGTCACCCTCGCGGCCGGAGCCCTGCTCACAGCGGCCATGACCACGGCCACGGCCAGTCCGCCGGCCACCGCCACCGCACCTCCCGCCCGCGCCGACGCGACGCAGCCCGTCCTGGTCGACTGCTTCTGGCACCGCACGGTCCGTCCCGGCGACTTCATCTTGGCCTGCGGCGACGGCAACAGCCGGCTGACCGGACTCCACTGGTCGCAGTGGGGTCCGGGCGGCGCGACCGCCGTGGGCGTGAACATGGTCAACGACTGCAAGCCGTACTGTGCGGCCGGCAGCTTCCACGCGTATCCGGTGACCGTCCGGCTCGAGGACGCCAAGCCCTGGAAGAAGCATCCGGGCGTCCAGCACTACACCCGGATGAGCCTGACCTACGACCAGGACCGTCCGGAGGGCTTCCAGCAGGTCATGACGTATCCGCTCTGGGACTGACGGCGGGGTTCGACGGCTGGGGCCGGTGGTCCGGGCCCGGGTGTCACCCGGGCGCGCCCGGTGGGGTGCGCGGCGGTGGGCCGCGCGGGCGATTCCGCGGCCCGGCTCCCGCCACCGGCGACCCGTCCCCCGTCATCTTGGTGTGGCCCCGCACGCCGGCGCCTCGCGCGCCGACCGGAAAGAGGTCACATGCCCCGACTCCCCCGCCTGACCGGCGCCGCAACGGCCGCGCTCGCGCTCGGCCTCGTCGCCGCCGCGCCCGCCACCGGCCATGAGCCGCTCGTCACGGACGCACGCGTCCTCGCCCACTTCGACCTGGCCGCCGGGCAGACACCCGAGAACATCGTGGTCGACCGCGACGGCTCCGCCGACCTGACCTTCGCCTTCGCCCGGCAGGTCGCCCACGTCACCCCCGACGGCCACATCGGCATCCGCGCGACCCTGCCCGCCGTGGCGCACCCGGCCACCCCGCTCCTGCACAGCGCCGCCGTCACCGGCATCGCCCGCGCCCACGACGGCACGCTGTACGTCGGGTACGCCACCGGCACCGACGCGACCGGCATCTGGCGCCTCTCCCCCGACGGCGGCGCACCGCAGCGGATCGCCGCACTGCCGGCCGACGGGCTGCCCAACGGGCTGGCCCTCGACGAGCGGCGGGGCGTGCTCTACGCGGCCGACTCGGTGCGCGGCACGATCTGGCGCGTCCCGCAGACGGGCGGCACGGCCACGGCGTGGGCGACGGGCCGGGCACTCGCCCCGCTCCCGGCGCCGCCCGCGCACGGCTTCGGCGCCAACGGCATCAAGGTCCGCCGGGACTCCGTGTGGGTGTCCAACAGCGACCGGGGCACGCTGCTGCGCATCCCCGTCGGCCCGGACGGCTCCGCCGGCCCCGTCGAGACCCGGGCCGACGCGCTCACCGGCATCGACGATTTCAGCTTCCCCGGGTACGGCAAGAGCGTGCTGGCCGCGCTCAACTCCGCCGGCAAGGTCGTCCTGATCCAACCGGACGGCACCGTCACGGACGTGCTCACCGCGCGGGACGGCCTGTCCAACCCGACCTCCGTGGCCGCCCGCGGCCGGACCGTGTACGTGCCGAGCGCCGCCTTCACCACCCGGCGCGACCCCAACCTCCTGCTCGCCCGCCTGCGCCACCTCATCGGCCGGGGGTAGGCGTCCTGCACCGGACGCGCGCTGCCGGCCGGACGGACCGGCCGGCAGCGCGCGTCCGGCCGTCAGACGAGTTCCGCCAGGAGGTCGCCGCCCTCCACCTGCTGGATGCGGGTGATGGCCAGCCGGGAGACGCGGCCCGCCTTGGGAGCGGTGATCGTGGCTTCCATCTTCATCGCCTCGATGGTGGCGATCGTGGCGCCGGCCGCCACCTCGTCGCCCTCGGCGACGGCGAGGGTCACCACACCGGCGAAGGGAGCCGCGACATGACCGGGGTTGGACCGGTCGGCCTTCTCCGTCACCGGGATGTCCGAGGCCGCCGCGCGGTCACGGACCTGGATCGGGCGGAGCTGGCCGTTGAGCGTGGACATCACGGTGCGCATGCCGCGCTCGTCGGCCTCGCCGATGGCCTGCAGCTCGATCAGCAGCCGGACGCCGGGCTCCAGGTCGACGGCGTACTCCTTGCCCGGGCGCAGGCCGTAGAAGAAGGCCTTGCTGTCCAGCACGCTGGTGTCGCCGAAGCTCTGCCGGTGCGTGTCGAACTCGCGGGTCGGGCCGGGGAACAGCAGCCGGTTGAGGGTGGCCCGCCGTTCCTTGGCCAGTCCCTCGCGGTCCTCGGCGGACAGCTCGGGCGCGGGCTTGGACGCCGCGCGGCCCTGGAGCGCCTTGGTGCGGAACGGCTCCGGCCAGCCGCCGGGCGGGGTGCCCAGCTCGCCCCGCAGGAAGCCGATCACCGAGTCCGGGAGGTCGAACTTGTCGGGCGTCGCCTCGAAGGCCTCCGGGGAGACACCGGCGCCGACGAGGTGCAGGGCCAGGTCGCCCACCACCTTGGAGGACGGGGTGACCTTGACCAGCCGGCCGAGGATGCGGTCGGCGGCGGCGTACATCGCCTCGATGTCCTCGAAGCGGTCGCCGAGGCCGAGGGCGACGGCCTGGGTGCGCAGGTTGGACAGCTGGCCGCCGGGGATCTCGTGGTGGTAGACCCGGCCGGTCGGCGAGGCGAGGCCCGCCTCGAACGGGGCGTAGATCTTGCGGACGCCCTCCCAGTACGGCTCCAGGTCGCCGACCGCCTGGAGGTCGAGGCCGGTGGGCCGCTCGGAGTGGTCGGTGGCGGCGACGATCGCGGACAGCGACGGCTGGGAGGTCGTACCGGCCATGGAGGCCACCGCGCCGTCGACCGCGTCGGCGCCGGCCTGGATCGCGGCGAGGTAGGTGGCGAGCTGGCCGCCGGCCGTGTCGTGCGTGTGCAGATGCACGGGCAGGTCGAACTCGCGGCGCAGCGCGGAGACCAGCCTGGCGGCGGCCGGGGCGCGCAGCAGGCCGGCCATGTCCTTGATCGCGAGGACGTGCGCGCCGGCCTCCACGATCTGTTCGGCCAGGCGCAGGTAGTAGTCGAGGGTGTAGAGCCGCTCGTTCGGGTCGTTGAGGTCGGCGGTGTAGCAGAGGGCGACCTCGGCGATCGCCGTGCCGGTCTCGCGTACGGCCTCGATGGCGGGCCGCATCTGGCCGACGTCGTTGAGGGCGTCGAAGATGCGGAAGATGTCGATGCCGGTGGCGGCGGCCTCCTGCACGAAGGCGTCGGTCACCTCGGTCGGGTACGGGGTGTAGCCGACGGTGTTGCGGCCGCGCAGCAGCATCTGCAGACAGATGTTGGGGACCGCCTCGCGCAGGGCGGCCAGCCGCTCCCAGGGGTCCTCGGCGAGGAAGCGCAGGGCGACGTCGTAGGTGGCGCCGCCCCAGCACTCCAGGGACAGCAGCTGCGGCAGGGTGCGGGCGACGACCGGGGCGACGGCGAGCAGGTCCTTGGTGCGCACCCGGGTGGCGAGCAGGGACTGGTGGGCGTCGCGGAAGGTGGTGTCGGTGACGCCGATGGTCGGCGACTCGCGCAGGTGCCGGGCGAAGCCCTCGGGGCCGAGGTCGACGAGGAGCTGACGGGAGCCGGCGGGCGGCTCGCCGGCGGGCAGCGGCGGCAGCTTGGTCAGTGGGTCGAGCAGGTCGGGCCGCTGACCGTGCGGCTTGTTGACGGTGACGTCGGCGAGGAAGGTGAGCAGCTTGGTGCCGCGGTCGGCGGAGGAGCGGGCGGTCAGCAGGTGCGGGCGCTGCTCGATGAAGGAGGTGGTGACCCGGCCGGCCTGGAAGTCGGGGTCGTCCAGGACCGCCTGGAGGAACGGGATGTTGGTGGCGACACCGCGGATGCGGAACTCGGCCACGGCACGCCGGGCCCGGCCGATCGCGGCGTGGAAGTCGCGGCCCCGGCAGGTGAGCTTGACCAGCATGGAGTCGAAGTGGGCGCTGATCTCCGTTCCGGCGTGGGTGGTGCCGCCGTCGAGCCGGATGCCGGAGCCGCCCGGGGAGCGGTAGGCGCTGATCCGGCCGGTGTCCGGGCGGAAGCCGTTGGCGGGGTCTTCGGTGGTGATCCGGCACTGGAGGGCGGCGCCGCGCAGGGTGACCGTGTCCTGGGACAGGCCGAGGTCGGCGAGGGTCTCGCCGGAGGCGATCCGCATCTGGGCCTGGACCAGGTCGACGTCGGTGACCTCCTCGGTCACGGTGTGCTCGACCTGGATGCGCGGGTTCATCTCGATGAACACGTGGTTGCCGTCGCGGTCGAGCAGGAACTCCACGGTGCCGGCGTTGCGGTAGCCGATCTCGCGGGCGAAGCGGACGGCGTCGGCGCAGATCCGGTCGCGCAGCTCCGGGTCCAGGTTGGGCGCGGGGGCCAGCTCGATGACCTTCTGGTGGCGGCGCTGCACCGAGCAGTCGCGCTCGAAGAGGTGGATGACGTTGCCCTCGCCGTCGGCGAGGATCTGCACCTCGATGTGGCGGGGCTCGACGACGGCCTTCTCCAGGAAGACGGTCGGGTCGCCGAACGCGGACGCGGCCTCGCGGGAGGCGGCCTCGATGGACTCGCGCAGCTGGGCGGGGTCCTCCACGCGGCGCATGCCGCGCCCGCCGCCGCCCGCGACCGCCTTGACGAAGACGGGGAAACCGATCTCCTCGGCGGCCCGCACCAGTTCGTCCACGTCCGTCGAGGGCTGGGAGGAGCCGAGCACGGGTACGCCGGCGGCGCGGGCGGCGGCGACCGCGCGGGCCTTGTTGCCGGTCAGCTCCAGCGTGGCCGCGCTCGGCCCGACGAAGGTGATGCCCGCCTCCTCGCAGGCGCGGGCCAGTTCCGGGTTCTCCGACAGGAAGCCGTAGCCCGGGTAGACGGCGTCGGCGCCCGCCCTGCGGGCGGCGCCCACGATCTCCTCGACGGAGAGGTAGGCCCGCACCGGGTGCCCCGGCTCCCCGATCTCGTACGCCTCGTCGGCCTTCAGCCGGTGCAGCGAGTTGCGGTCCTCGTGCGGGAACACGGCGACGGTACGCGCGCCGAGTTCGTAGCCCGCCCGGAACGCGCGGATCGCGATCTCTCCACGGTTGGCGACCAGCACCTTGCGGAACATCCTGGATTCCCTTCAGCTGCCTGCCGGCGACGAACACCCTGGTGTCAGCCACGCCCTGCCGTACTCGCGGCCACCTTAGGGGGTGCCCGCACGGGTCGAGGTGCGAAAACCATCACATTGACGAGGTGGGCAGCGCCACAGGGGCACGCCGATCCGATGGGCGGGCGCGGGGACCCGCCGAGGTGATCGCGCGGACCGGCATCGAGGTGGTCGCGCTGATCCCGCGCCCCCTCCGCCGACCCCGCTGTCCCGGCTGGAGATGTCGTTTGGATCATGCCGGGGTCGCGGGCCCTGGCACGCCTTGACTTCGAGAGCGCTCCAACTCATAGCGTTCCGGACGGCGCGCACGGCCTTCCCCACGGGATGCCGGGTGCCGCGATCCGTCGCTAGATGGAGAGAGGCCATGTGCCGCGCCGGAACGACGATCGAGTACGCAGGAAGGGATTCCCCATGCAGAAGCGCAGGCTGCGGGACCTCCAGGTATCGGCCATCGGGCTCGGATGCATGGGGATGTCCGCCTTCTACGGCTCCGCCGACCAGGGCGAGGGCATCGCGACCATCCGGCGCGCCCTCGAACTCGGCATCGACTTCCTCGACACCGCGCAGGTCTACGGGCCGCTCACCAACGAGTCTCTGGTGGGCGAGGCGATCAAGGGGCATCGCGACGAGTACGTGATCGCGACGAAGTTCAACTACCGGATGGACGACGCCGTACCCGGCGACATGAGCACGGTCGGCCGGCAGGACGGCTCGGCCGAGCATGTGCGCGCCTCGGTGCACGGCTCGCTCCAGCGGCTCGGCACCGACCGCATCGACCTGTACTACCAGCACCGGGTCGACCCGGACGTGCCCATCGAGGAGACGGTCGGCGCGCTGGGCGAGCTGGTCGCCGAGGGCAAGGTGCGGTACATCGGGCTGAGCGAGGCCAGCGCGGAGACCATCCGGCGGGCCCATGCCGTGCACCCGGTGACCGCGGTGCAGAGCGAGTACTCGCTGTGGTCCCGGGACGTGGAGGCCGAGGTGCTGCCCGTCTGCCGGGAGCTGGGCATCGGCTTCGTACCGTACTCGCCGCTCGGCCGCGGCTTCCTCGCGGGCCGGTTCAGCTCCCCGGACGAGCTGGACGCGAACGACTGGCGTCGCGAGAACCCCCGCTTCACGGACGCCCATCTGCAGGCCAACCTGCGGCTGGCGGAGAAGGTGAAGGAGATCGCCGCCGAGAAGGACGTGACCCCGGCCCAGCTGGCGATCGCCTGGGTGCTGGCGCGGGGCGAGGACCTGGTGCCGATCCCCGGCACCAAGCGCCGCACCTACCTGGAGCAGAACGCCGCCGCGGCCACCATCGAGCTGACCGCGGACGACCTGGCCCGCATCGACGCCGAGCTGCCGCAGGCGTCGGGTGAGCGGTACGACGAGGCGGGGATGCGGACGGTCAATCGCTAGCCGGCGCGTGGGAGGGGCGGGTCCGCTGTGCCCGAGGGCACGGCAGGTTCTGGTCCGGTGTGGCCGAGGGCACAGCAGGTTCGGATCGGGCAGGGTCGGCGGCACGGCTGTGAGGAACCCCACGCGGGGTCCAAATCGCCGACACACATGGGCGGTTGGAGGACATCGGCCGGGGCGGGCGGTCGGGGCGGCGTCGACCCCGGTGTCCCGTCTGCCACGATGGTCGGCGCCCTGACCAGGCGGCCCGGCCGTGCAACGCCGCCGGACCGACGGGAACCGCCGGTCTGTCCCGCCGCCTGGTTGTCGAGTACCCCGCCGTGCCCTCTGCGTCTGCCCTGCCCGTGTCCACCTCCACCGCTCCGGCCTCCCGTTCGCCGTGGCGTTCCCTGCGGTACCGGAGCATGCGCTGGTGGTCGGCCGCGAACTTCGTCTCCAACGCCGGTACCTGGATGCAGCTCACGGTGCAGAACCTGCTGGTCCTGCACATCACGGGCTCTGCGGCGGCGACCGGTCTGTCCATGTCGGTCCAGGCGGCTCCGGCACTGTTCGTGAGCCTGCTCGGCGGCGCGGCCGTGGACCGCTGGCCCCGGAAGCTGACGGTCACCGTGAGCCAGGCCCTGCTCGGCGCGGTCGCCTTCACGACGGCGCTGCTGGTGGCCCTGGACCGGATCGACATGCCGGCCCTGCTGGTGCTGGCCGCGGTGACCGGCGTCATCGCCACCGTCGACGGGCCCGCCTGCGCGCTGCTCGGCAACGACCTGGTGCCGGTGGCGGACGTGCCGTCCGCGATCGGCGTGGGCGCACTCGTGCACAGCGCCGGCCGGCTGGCGGGCACCGCCCTGGCCGGCGTGACCGTCGGCTTCCTCGGCACGGGTGCCGCCTACGCCGCCAACGGGCTGTCGTTCCTGTTCGTGGCCGCGGTGGTGCCGTTCCTGCGGCCGGCTCCCGGGGCCGCCACGGATCCGGCGGCCGGGCCGCGGGCGGTTCCGGCTCCGGCGCGGATGACCGTGCGGGAGGGTCTGTCCTTCTTCGCCCGCCGGCCCCGCCTGGTCGCGCTCGCGGGCATCACCGGGCTCAGCTCCGTCTTCGGCCGCAACTACGGCCTGACCCTCGCCGTCCTCGTCACCGGGCCGCTGGCCGGTGGCGCCGGAGCGTTCGGCACGGTCTCCACGGTGCTGGCCGTCGGCGGCATCCTCGGCGCGGTCCTCGGCGCCCGGCTGCGCAGGCCGTCCGTGCGGACCGTGGGTCTGCTCGCGGCGGCGGGCGCGCTGCTGCAGGTGGTGGCGGGTCTGTCCCCGTCGCTGGCCGTGCTGCTGGTGCTGGTCCTGCCGATGGCGATCGTGGAGTCCGTCTCCGACACCGCCGGTACGGCCGTCCTGCAGACCGACCCGCCGCCGCACCTGCGGGGCCGGGTGCTCGGGGTGTGGAGCAGTGTCGGCACGGTGTGGAGCCTCGGCGGGCCGCCGCTGCTGGGCCTGCTGATGGAGTGGGCCGGGGCGCGCGGCGCCCTGGTGGCCGGCGGGCTGCTCATCGCCGGGTCGGTCGGCGCGGGCCTGCTGGTGCGCCGCCGCGGCGGACCGGTACCGCTGACGGTGCGCGCGAAGGACGGCGACGTGACCGGCCGCGAGGCCCTCCAGACAGCGGCCTGACACCCCCCGGCCCCGAGGTCGGCCGGCGTCAGCCGTGCCGGCCGGGCAGGTGGTACACGTGGAAGGCCTGCCCGATCACCGGCTGGGCCACATTGCGCACGCGGACGCCCCCGCTGGTCATGCCGTGCTCGGTGCCGGCGTGGGCGTGGCCGTGCACCGCGAGGTCGGCGCCGCCGGTGTCGATGGCCTCCGCGAGCAGATAGCTGCCGAGGAACGGATAGATCTCCGGCGGCTCCCCTGCCAGCGTGTCCGGCACCGGCGAGAAGTGGGTCAGCGCGATCCGTGCGTCGCAGTCCTGCTCGTCCAGCTCCTTCAGGGCGCTGTGCAGGCCGTCGGCGCACCGGCGGGTGTAGCGCACGAACTCTTTCATGAGCGGTTCGCCGAACTCACCGGCGCAGCGGCCGACGAAACCGCCGCCGAAGCCCTTCGTCCCGGCGACCCCGATCCGGGCGCCGTCGGCGGTGACGACGGCGGCCTGTCCTTCGAGAACGTGCGCGCCGGCGTCCCGGAGGATCGCGGTCACCTCCTCGGGCCGCTCGTCGTGGTGGTCGTGGTTGCCGAGTACGGCGACGACGGGCACCCCGAGGTCCTTGATCTCCCGGGCGACGATCGCGGCCTCCTCCGGTGTGCCGTGCCGGGTGAGGTCGCCGGCGAGCAGCAGGACGTCGGCACACCCGGGCAGGGTCTCGAAGGAGGGCCGCAGCGTGCCCTGGCTCTCGGGGCCCATGTGGATGTCCCCGACGGCCGCGACGCGGATCATGTCAGGTCCTCTCCGTGGTCGGGCGAGGAAGTCCCGGCGACGAGCAGGTCACTGTGGACCGGGTGCCCCGCCAGTTCCTCGCGGGCCATGCGCAGGATGTCGTCCCGGCACTGGGTGGACGGCACCGTGCCGGTGAGCAGGACGGCGTCGCCGCGCAGTTCGAGCCGTACGCCGAGTTCGGCGAGGTCTCCGCAGGCCAGGTGCTCGGCGAGGTGGGCGACGCGGTAGTCCAGGCTCCCTGCCGCCGGCGGGGGCGGCGGGCTGGTGTCGGTCATGGCTGCCCCTCCTGGGGGTCGATCACGCTCAGCCGTTCGAGCAGGAAGAGGAATGCGGCGGGCATGGGCTGGTCACCGCAGGACGCGCGGACCGTGTCCCAGTCGACCTTCTCGCGGACCGCGCGGGCCACCGGCAGCACCGACCCGAAGTCGCAGTAGTGCTCGGAGAACGCGCTGATCAGGCTGCGGATCAGGTCGGTCGGGGAGAGCACGGGCATGAGTACCGAGTCGACCGGCAGGACGTGCGCCCGGTCGAGCATGTCCCGGGTGACGGGCTGGTGTGCCAGCGCGAAGATGATGTCGATGTTCTGCCCGTGGCAGGTGGTCTTCAGCAGCCAGTCCTCCGGCGGGATCCGCACGCCGAGACCTGCCTCGCGCAGCGTGGCGGCCACCGCTTCCGCGTCCTCGGGCAGGATGGCGAAGTCGGCGTCGTGCTGGAGGTAGCGGCTGCCGCCGTGGGCGTAGACGGCCACGCTGCCGGCCAGCGCGAAGGGATGGCCGGCGCGTTTGAGCAGCGCACCGATCGCCTTGGTGGCCTCCAGAATCGCCTGGCTGCGGTCCTGCGGCAGTTCCGACGGCTCGGGCGTGGGCGTGAGCGGGTCCGGCCCCGAGGCGAGACGGAGTTCGGTGACCTCCGGTCGCGTCAGGGGCGCGGTGTCCTCCCCGTTGTGCGTCATGACCTCTCCATTCGGCACCCTTGCACCCCGGGGTGGCGGGTCGGTCCCGGGGGTCGTACGGGTACCCGGCGCGCCGCCCGCGACACGGCGTCGCCGGAAAGGTTCAGTCCGCCACCGCGCATCGCCGGTCGGGTGTGACGTGCGCGGCACCCGCCCGGGGCGCACGCTGGGAGGCATGGCACCCCCGCTCGGGCGCCCGGGCCCGCGGCAGCCGTGGCAGTCGGCGCACGCGCTGCTGGTGCTTCCGGTCGCGCTCATCGCGGTGATCACGGTGGTGGACCTGCGGTCCCCGACCGACGTCCATCTCGGGCCGGCCCTGGTGATCGCGCCCGCGCTCACCCCCTCCTTCGCCGGGCCCCGGACCACGGCCGGCATCGGGGCGCTCGCGGTGGCCGCCCAGACCCTCATCGGCTTCCACCACGGCGGGATCGGCACCACCAACCACATCGTGCAGATCATCACCCTCAGCATCCTCGTGGTGCTCACCGTCGTCTACAGCGCGCTGCGGCAGCGCCGGCAGGCCCAGCTGGCCCAGGTCCGCACCGTCGCCGAGGCCGCTCAGCACGTCCTGATGTGGCCGCTGCCCGAGCAGATCGGCCCGCTGCGGATCGCCTCGCTGTACCTGGCCGCGGAGGACGAGGCGCAGATCGGCGGCGACCTGTACGCGGCGACCGTGAGCGACGGCGCGATCCGTCTCCTGATCGGTGACGTCCGCGGCAAGGGGCTGCCCGCCATCGGCGAGGCGGCGCTGCTGCTCGGCGCCTTCCGCGAGAGCGCCCACCGGCACATCCCGCTGGCCGAGCTGGCGAACCGGCTGAACCAGAGCGTCACCCGCTACGCGGCCGATCTGGAGACCCCGGAGGAGGAGGGCGAGCGGTTCGCCACCGCCCTCCTCGTGGAGATCCCGGACCGCGACCCGGTCACCCGGATGACCAGCTGCGGTCATCCACCGCCGCTGCTGCTGAGCCCCGAGCACGGCGTGACGGTCCCGAGCCTGCACCCCTCGCCGCCGCTCGGGGTGCACGACAGCAGCGAGCACACGCTGGACGTGTTCTCCTTCGAACCGGGTGACACGCTGCTTCTCTACACGGACGGGGTCGTGGAGGCCCGGGACGAGCGCGGCCGGTTCTATCCGCTGCCGGACCGGGTCCTGCGGTGGGCCGAGGACAGCCCCGAGGCGCTCATGCACCACCTGCGGCGCGATCTGCTCGCCCACGCCGGCGGCCGGCTCGGCGACGACGCCGCGCTGATCGCGGTCCACCGCACCCACGTCGAACGCCGCCGGCACCTCGGCCGCGGGGACCTGGGCCGCGGCGGCTGAGCGAGCGGCCGGAGGCGCCCCCGCGCCCGCTCCCGTGCTCGTGTTCGACTGTCTGTGCGGCAAAGTTCAGTTCAGAGGGTGGCCCCTCCCGCCGGGGCGTTGCGAGAATCTGCGGCGCCTCGACAACTGGGAGCCCCCGTGCGTCAGTCGGCCTCCGCGCTCGCCCTCGTCCTCCCCGCGCCCGGTAGCGCCGGCGCGAGCGTGCTGCGGCTGATGCTGCCGCGGAGCGCCGACGGCCCGGAACAGACCTTCCCGCCCGCGCGATCGACCCCGGCCTCAGGCCGGGCGGTGACGTCAACGGTCACTGCCACGACTCCGCGCAGCCCGCCAACGCCAACCCCTACTCGCGCGTGCGCCCGCTCCGACCCGAGAGGTTCCCGATGTCTGCACCCGTACGACGTCTGCTCGCCGGTCTGGCCCTGCTGCCGGCGCTGCTGTCCCCCGTGGCCGCGCAGGCGGCGCCCGGCGGTCCCGTGAAGGGCCGCTTCGACCTCCAGGCACACCGCGGCGGCCTCGGCCTGACGACCGAGGAGTCCCTGGAGGGGTTCGGCAAGGCGCTGCGGCTCGGGGTGTCCACGCTGGAGCTGGACACCCAGGTCACCAAGGACCTGCGGGTGGTCGTCAACCACGACCGGCAGGTCAGCGCCGTCAAGTGCCGGGACACCGGCCCCGTCACGCCCGGCGATCCGGTGTACCCGTACGTCGGCAAGTACATCAAGGACCTGACGTTCGCTCAGGTCAGGACCCTCGACTGCGGCTACCGGCAGCTGCCCGGCTTCCCCGAGCAGGAGGTCGTCAGGGGCTTCCGGATGGTGGAGCTGAAGGACGTCCTGAACCTGGTCAAGAGCTACCACGCCCGGGGCGTGAGGCTGAACATCGAGACCAAGGTGGAGGCGGCCGCGCCCGAACAGACCGCGCCGCGCGAGGTGTTCGTCCGACGCGTCTACGAGGAGATCCACCGGTCGGGCATCGAGCGGCAGGTCACCATCCAGTCCTTCGACTGGGGCGCGCTCAGGGCGATGCACCGGCTGGCGCCGAGGTGGCCGCTGGTGGCGCTGACGAACTACGACTTCCTGGAGGTCGGCAAGCCAGGCGCGTCCCCGTGGCTGGGCGGGATCGACGCCGACGACTACGACGGGGACTTCGTCCGGGCGGCCGCGATCCTGCCCGGGGTCGCCACCCTCTCCCCCAACTACGGCTTCCCGCAGAGCGGCAAGGTCGGCGACCCCGGGTTCCGCTTCTACTCCGACGCGGCGATGGTCGCTCAGGCACACGCCCGGGGGCTGAAGGTGGTGCCGTGGACCTGTGACGACCCGGCGACCGTGGCGGCGCTGATGGAGCTGGGCGTCGACGGGATCATCACCGACTATCCCGACCGCGTCCGGCGGATCATGGCCGACCGCGGTATGCCGCTGCCCCGGCCCTACCGCCCGCACGGCCGCGGCTGACCGGCTCGGCGGGCGTGAGCCCCGCTCCGAATGGGGCGGGGCGGGACCCACGTCCGGGCCCTTCGTCAGCCGGCCGGCTTCAGGCCGGTGATCTTCAGGGTCTTCAGGTCGGACTGGACGTCGATCCGGCTGACCTGCGGGTGCGGGCCGTCGCCCCAGGTGAGCGTGACCCGGCTGGTGGCGTGGCCCATCCCGGAACCGGTGTAGGTCACCTTCCACTTCACCGGCACGTTCTGCGCGAACAGGATGCCGTCGGCGTGCTCCTTCTTCTCGTAGGCGGCTACCTGCTTCCGGGCGGCGGCCGAGAGGTAGAAACCGCGCAGCGCCTTGGCGGCGGGCGCGGCCGTGGCGTCGTCGGTGGCCCAGGTGGCGTCGATGTAGGCGCCGTAGAAGTCGGCCACGTGCTGGGTGGCGTTGCGCGGGTCGCCCTGGGCGGACGACACGGCGGCGGCGCGGGTGGTGTGGCTCGCGGAGACACCCGCCAGGGCGGGCGTGACGGCGGCCAGGGTGAGGCCGACGGTGAGGGCCGTTGCGGTGAGCAGGGCCTTGCGCTTGCGGACGGGCATATGTGTCATTCCCCCGGTTTCTTCGCGACCGGTCCGATCCCGGCCGTCGACGGACCTTAAGACCGCGTTTCCCTCGGCCTGGTTCCGCCTCCGCTCCTGTTCTTTTCGGTCATTCCGGAGCGGACCGCTCCCGCCCTTCGACGAGTCGGGCGAGGTTGTCCAGGGCCATCCGGGTGCCTCGTTCGTTGTCCCGGGGCGGAATCGCGTCGGGGACACCCTCGTGCCGGATCTCCACGTCCGTGCCGCCGTCGGCCTCGGCGAGCGCCGTCGTCATGGTCATCGTGGAGCGCAGGGCGTCGTCACCGGTCTCGAAGGCGAAGACCTCGACGACGAGGGCGTCGGGCACGAGCCGGGCGAAGTGGCCCTGGTAGGTGTCGGTGCGCCCGCGTGACTTCCCGGCGCCGGCCGGATCGTCGTGGGTGAGGGAGATCCTGAAGGCTCCGCCCTCGCGGGCGTCGAAGGTGTGCACGCGGGCGGTCATGCCGGCCGGGACCCGCCAGGCCGCGACCGCTTCCGGGTCGGTCAGGGCCCGGTAGACGGCGTGCGGCGGCGCCTCCACGTGCCGGGTGACTCGGGTGGTGTACATGGGCTCACGGTAGCCGCCCGGCGACCGCCCCGGCCGTCGTACGACGGGAGGCGGGGCCGGGGTCCGGGAGGTGGGTCGGACCCCGGCCCCGGGTCTGTCACGGCTTGCGGGCGACCGCGCCGTACATCGCGATGTCCTCGTCGCGGATGCCCTGCTCGCCGCTGCCGTCGGGGCGCCACTTGTGCACCTGGACGATGCCGGGCTCGACCAGGTCAAGGCCCGTGAAGAACGCGTGGGCCTCGTCCAGGGTGCGCAGCCGCATCGGCATGTTGCGGGCCGCGTACTCGCGGGCGACCCGGCCCACCTCCTCCGGCGCGAACTCGGCGGTGCCGATGGACATCGCCAGGTGGCTGCCGGAGGGCAGCGGCTCCAGCAGCCTCCGTACGACGCCCACCGCGTCGTCCGCGTCCAGCATGAAGTGGACGATCGCGATGACGGTGAGCGCGACGGGCCGGCTCAGGTCCAGGGTCTCGCGCAGCTCGGGGGCGTCCAGGATGGCCGCGGGGTCCCGGAAGTCGGCCTCGAGGTAGGCGGTGCGGCCCTCGGGGGCGCTGGCCAGCAGGCCCTGGGAGAGGGTGAGCACGATCGGGTCGTTGTCGACGTAGACGACCCGGGACTCGGGGGCCACGGCCTGGGCGATCTCGTGCAGGTTGGGCGAGGTCGGGATGCCGGTGCCGATGTCCAGGAACTGGCGCATGCCCGCCTCCTCGGCGAGCCAGCGCACGGCACGGTTCATGAAGTCGCGGTTGGCGCGCATGTGCACCGGGAGCGCGGGCCACTCCCTCGCCATCGCGTCGCCCGCCTCCTTGTCGGCGGGGTAGTAGTCCTTGCCGCCGAGTATGTAGTCGTAGATGCGGGCGGAGTGGGCGTTCTCGGTGTCGATCCGGTCGGCCGGCCATCCGTTGTCGGGCAACGCCGTGTCTCCCATTCGGTCGAGGGGTCGGGGGCTTCGCGTCACAGGGGGGCGGGTGCGGGTCACAACTCCTTGCGCAGCGTGCCGAGCAGGGTCTCGGTTCTTCGGGGGGAGGCGGCCTGGGCGCTCAGCCGGTCCAGGGCCTCCCGGTAGACCACGACGTCCTCCGCCTTGTCGAGGTAGACGGCACCGACGAGGCCGCTGAGGTAGGCGATGTCGGGCAGTTCGCGAGCCTGGAACCGGAAGAGGTGGAAGGCGCCGGCCCGCAGGGCGGGGTGCGGCCCGTTGGCGAACGGCATGAGCTGCACGGTGACCTGGGGAAGCCGGTTGACCTCGATGAGGTGGTCGATCTGCGCCCGCATCACCTCCGGGCCGCCGACCGGCCAGCGCAGCGCGGTCTCGTCCATCACCACCCACAGGCGTGGCGGTGCCGGCCGGGACAGCAGTTCCTGGCGGCGCATGCGCAGCGCGACGCGGCGTTCGGTGGCCTCGGCGGAGGCGTGCGGGTTGTCCGCGGTGAGCAGGGCGCGGGCGTAGTCCTCGGTCTGCAGCAGGCCGTGCACGAACTGGTCCTCGTAGGCGCGGATCTGCAGGGCCGCCTGCTCCAGGCTGAGGTAGGCGGCGAACCAGTCGGGCATGACGTCGCGGTAGCTGTGCCACCAGCCGCGTTTGTTGGCCTCGCGAACGGACTGCAGGAAGGTGTCGATCTCCTGCCGGTCGGTGACGCCGTAGACCTGCAGGAGTTTCTCGGCGTCCGCGAGCCGCAGCCGGGCCACCTTGGCGGCCTCCATACGCCGGATCGTGGAGTGGCTGACGCCGATGGCGGCGCCCGCCTCGGCGTAGCTGAGGCCGGCGCGGGTGCGCAGTTCCTCCAGCTGACGGCCGAGGATCATGCGCAGCACGGAAGGGGCGCCGCCCCAGTCGGTCTCCGCGGTCACGCCCCACCCCCTCGTCAGATCCCAGGTCCCGCACGTCACCCTCGCACGCGATCGGGCTTGCGAGCCCATTCGATCACGTTCTGGCGGATGCAGCATGCACTTCGCCACTTGCAAATTTCAACTTGCTGGTTGCGATGCGTGGTTGGCTGGTGCCAAAGTGGACTCACTGCTCCGGCCCACCCCGGAGCAGGCGGCGCGGCCGGTTCGGGGGCGACAGCCGCCGGCACGGCCTGCTGTCGGACGGTGTGACGTCTGCTGCCCGAGCGGCCGGCCCGATGCCCGCAGCCCCACCCGCGAGGCCGGACGAAAGGCGCACGGCGATGGCTCCGCCCTCCCTCCCCCGACCGCCCCACGACAACGGACCGGACCGACCGCGCCTGATGCGGGGCGGGTTGTTCCGGGCTGCAGTGCCGGCTCCGGCCGGCGTTTCCGGACCACCCGGAGGCGAGCGTCCCGGTCGACTCCCTGGGCCCCACGGCCCCGACCGGCTCGCCTCCGGGGACCCGGGCCGCAGGCGGCCGGCGGGCCCGGACGGTGCTGCGGCCTGAAGAACTCCGGTACGGGTGAGGCCTCTTCCACAGCGACACGGGAGAGGCCTCGCCCGCCTCGGCTCCCCCACCGTCACACCCCGGACCACCCCACTCGTCCGAAGGACAGCCATGCACCACACCACCCCCACCCCCGCTCCCGCCGCCGACCCGTCCTGGACCCGCACCCACCCCAAGCCCGGCTCGCGGCCACAGCCCGGCTGAGCCCGGCCGTGCAGCGTTACGGCATCCGGCCCGCGACGCGCTAGATTCACCGCCGGTGCGGAGCGTCCGCACCCGTCGGCGGCCCGGCTCTCGTGCGGACACCGTGTCCGCCGCGCCTGCCGTTCCCGCCGGGGGTGCCATGGTCTGGTCGCTGTTCCGCCGCGGCCGGTCCGCGTCCGGACTTCCGGTGCCGGGGCGGTGCGCGCCCGGCCGGCATGTGCTGGCCACCGAACGGCTGCTGCTGTTCACCCCGCGGACCCGGCTGGACGTGGTGGCGGCGCTGGCCGCGAGCGCGGACGCCGAGGCCCAGCGGTGGCTCGGCACCAAGGCGGACGAGGTGCTGCCCGACCCCCGCACCCGCCGGGCCCTGCTGGCCTGGCGGCCCGCGGGCGACGACGGCCGCCGGATCCCGCCCGGCCTGGCCGAGCCGTTCACCCCCGGCCCCGACGACCCGCTCCTGCTGGTCTGCGTGCGCAGGTCCGACCTCAGTTACGCCGGCGCCCTCGAACTGCAGCACCGGCTGGGCGAGATGGGCGGCTGGCTGGCGCCGGACTGCCGCGGTCAGGGCCTGGGCGCCGAGCTGTTCCGCGCGGGCGTGGAGCTGGCCCACACCCATCTCGGCCTGTCCACGATCCGCGCCGGGGCCGAGCCCGCCAACACCGCGAGCCGGCGGTCCCTGGCCCGCGCGGGCTTCCTCCCCGACCGGGGCCCGCTGCGGCACACCCTGCCCGACGGCCGCGTGATCGACGCGGTCTGGCACCGCCACGACACCCCGACAACCACCCGCTGCGACTGACGCGGCGCGGCTGCCGACACCTCACCCCTGGGGTGCACGCCAGCGTCGGCCTCGGCGCCGGCCACCGGCGTGGGACTCCCACCCGATCCGCCGACACCCCCTCCACGTGCGGCCGCCCGGTGCCGGTTGCCGACGCGCGGCCTCGTCTGGGCGCCACTGCGTGTCAGTCGGCGTTACTGCGGCGGCCGGTCACCCGGTGGTGGGCCGGCCAGCGGACGTCGTAGACCCAGCCGAGGTGTTCGAACCAGCGGATCAGGCGGGCGCTGGCGTCGAGTTGGCCGGTGAGCACGCCGTGTCGGGCGCTGGTGGGGTCGGCGTGGTGGAGGTTGTGCCAGGACTCGCCGAAGGAGAGCGGGGCCAGCCACCACACGTTGCCCGAACGGTCGCGGCTGCGGAAGGGGCGGGAACCGGCCGAGTGGCAGATGGAGTTGATGGACCAGGTCACGTGGTGGACCAGGCAGATGCGGACCAGTCCGGCCCAGAAGAACGCGGTGAGCGCGCCCTGCCAGGACCGGGTCAGTGCCGCGCCCAGCAGGGCGGGCAGGGCGAGGGAGGCGAGGACCAGGACGCCGAAGCGTCGGGAGATCACCATCAGGGTGCGGTCGCGGACGAGGTCGGGCGCGTACGTCCGCGGCGAGGCGTGCTCGGTGTCGAAGAGCCAGCCCAGGTGGGCGTAGAGCATGCCCTTGGCGAGGGCGCGGGCCGAGTGGCCGTACCGCCAGGGCGAGTGCGGGTCGCCGTCCCGGTCGGAGTACTTGTGGTGCTTGCGGTGGTCGGCCACCCAGGTGAGGAGCGGGCCCTGCACGGCGAGGCTGCCGGCCAGTGCGAGGGCGATCCGCAGCGGCCTCCTGGCCTTGAACGAGCCGTGGGTGAAGTGCCGGTGGAAGCCGACCGTGATGCCGAGTCCGCTGACCAGGTAGAAGGCGACGGCCAGCGCGAGGTCCGTGGGGCTGAGCCCGTGCCGCCAGGCCAGTGGCACGGCGGCGAGCAGGGCGAGGAACGGTACGGCGACGAAGACTCCGGTCATCAGCTGCTCGCCGGTGGGCCAGAACCGCCTGCCGGCCGCCAGCGGGGTGGATCCGGAGAAGTCGGAGGACATGGCGACCCTTTCTCGGCCGGGGCCGGGCTAGCCGACGGCGGTGAAGGCGAGCACGGCGTTCTGGCCGCCGAAGCCGAAGGAGTTGCTGACGGCGGCCCGTATCCGGTGCGAACGGGGCACCTTGGTGACGACGTCCAGGTCCATCGCCGGATCGAGGGTGTCCAGGTTGGCGGTGGGCGGGATCAGCTGGTGGCGCAGGGTGAGCACCGTGCAGGCCGCCTCGATGGCCCCGGCGCCGCCGATGGCGTGCCCGATGGTGCCCTTGACCGCGGTGACGGGCGGCGGCCGGCGGAAGACCCGGTGCAGGGCGTTGTGCTCGGCGGCATCGCCCTGCGGGGTGGCGGTGCCGTGCGCGTTGACGTGGTCGATGTCCTCGGGGGCCAGGCCGGCGTCGGCAAGGGCGCCGCTCAGCGCGCGGGCGGCGCCGTCGCCGTCGGGGTGCGGGGCGGTGAAGTGGTGGGCGTCGCAGGAGGCGCCGAAACCGGCGAGCAGGGCCTCGGGCCGTACGCCCCGGGCGCGGGCGTCCTCGGTGCGTTCCAGGACGAGGACGGCGGCGCCCTCGCCGAGGACGAAGCCGTCACGGTCCCGGTCGAACGGGCGGGAGGCCGCGTCCGGGGTGTCCGCGCGGCGGGACAGGGCGCGCATCTGGGCGAAGCAGGCGGCGGTCATGCGCAGCCGCGCCGACTCGCTGCCGCCGGCCAGGACCAGGTCGCAGCGGCCGGACAACAGCCAGTCCCGGGCCAGGCCGAGCGCGCTGGTGCCGGAGGCGCAGGCTGTGCTGACCACCATGTTGGGGCCGAGCGCGCCGAGGTCCAGGGCGATCTCGGCGGCGGCCATGTTGGGCACGCTGCGGGGCAGCGCGAGCGGGGAGACGCGGTCGGGGGTGTGGGCGGCGAGCCGGTCGAACTCGGCCTGCCAGCCCTGCATGGACCCGGTGCCGACGCCCATCACCACGCCGACCCGGGCGCCGTCCCAGCCGTCGGGGGCGAGTCGGGCGCCGGCGACGGCCTCGCGGGCGGCGAGCAGCGCGAAGGTCGTGAACCGGTCGAGCCGGCGGGCCAGCCGGTGCCCGAGCCGGCCGACCGCGTCCAGGCCGGGCACCTGGCAGGAGAAGGCCACGGGCAGCCCGTCCAGGGCGGGGTCGGCGGTGGCGGTGGACCGCCCGGCGCACAGGCCCGCCCAGGCCGCGTCCCGGCCGACGCCGGCCGGGGTGACCATGCCCAGTCCGGTGACCGCGACCGGGGCCCGCCGCGCGCCTGCTCTCACCTGCTGCATGAGGCGTGATTATCCGGGCCGCAGGGAGCGGTTCCGGGCCGCCGCAACTCATTCGGCCCAGGTCGGCGGGTGCTACCACCCGGATGCGTGAATCGGGACGCGTGCATGCGGACCGGAGGAGGTCAGTGCCGCCCGTCGGGCCTGTCCTCCAGCGCGTGGACCGCGCTGGACCAGGCTCCCGCGAGCGCGGCCTCCAGGTCGTCCAGCGGCCGGTCGGAGGTGTCCAGCCTGAGGGCGGGGCCGATGTGCACGTGGACGCGGGGGCGGCGCACGGGGGCGGTGGCCCAGCCGGCGAGCTGCTTGGCGCGGCTGCCGGAGGAGACCCGGCGGGCGCCCGCGTGGCCGACCGGGATCACCGGGGCGCCGGTGGACAGGGCGAGCCGGACCACGCCCGACTTCAGGCGCCCGGGCGGGCGGTCGTGGGAGGCGTAGTAGCGGGGCAGGCCGCCCTCGGGGTAGATGAGCACACCGCGCCCGGCGGCGAGGGCGTCGGCGGCGTGCCGGAGGGCGTCCGGGGCACGGCGGCTGCCCCGGTGGACGGGCACGTACCCCTCCCGGGTCAGGGCCCGGCCCAGCAAGGGCACCCGCCACAGCCCGGCGGCGGCGAGCACGGCGGGGCGCAGGCCGAGCCGGTGCAGGGTGCCGATGAGCAGCACCGGGTCGAAGAACGAGGTGTGGTTGGCGGCGAGGACGTAGCCGGTGCCGGGCGGTTGCGCCAGGTGGCCGGTGCCGCTCACGCTCGTGTCGCTGAAGACGGGCACCAGGACCCCGGCCCATGCGGACAGCATCGGGCACTCCTCTCCGCCGTGTCGGCCCCGGGTGCCGGTCGTCACCGGCGGCGCGCTCGCACACACGCACGCCCATTCTGCCCCGGATGCCTGTTTGACGTGCGGTGTCCGCGGGCCGGTGGCTGAATGGCCGTCATGGACTTTCTCGCCGCGTACGACGCGATCCCGGAGGACGACGTCCCGCAGCGGGTGGCCCTGCTGCGCACGAGCATGGCGGCCGGCAGGGCGGCCCTCTTCGCCGAGCTGCGCGCCCGCCGGCCGGTGTTCAGCACGCCCGTCGGCGTGTTCGTCACCCGGCACCCCGACGTCCTGGAGGTGCTGTCGGCGCCCGGGACGTTCACCGTGGGGGTGTTCGGTCCTGCGCTGGAGGACGTGCTCGGCGCACCGTTCATCCTGGCCCGGGACGGCGCCGACGTGCACTGGCGGGAGCGCGGGTACGGGCAGTTGATGCTCGCCGCCGAGGACGCGCCCCGGGTGCGGGAGCTGACCGGGCGGATCGCCGACGAGGTGCTGGACGAGGTGACCGGCCGGGGTGCCGACACCTTCGACCTCATCCAGGACTACGCCCGCGTGGCCGCCGCCCGGGTCGCCGTCGCCTATCTGGGGTTCACCGGCATCGAGGAGGAGACGCTGCACTCGTGCACCCGCCGGATGCAGTGGGCGTTCGCCGTCAACCCCGACCGCGACCCGGAGATCCACGCGGCGGGCGTCGCGGCGGGCCGTGAACTGCACGACGAGGTGGCCGAGTTGATCGAACGCCGTCGGGACACGGCCCACGACGGCGGCCCCGACGACGTCCTGGGCAGGATGCTGCGCACCCGGCTGCCCGCCGAGTACGGCTTCGACGACGAGCGGATCAACGCCAACCTGGTGGGGTACCTGACGGGTTACCAGCAGAATGCCACCCAGTGCACGGCCACCGCCCTCAAGGAACTCGCGGTGCGTCCCGAGGTGCTGGCCGAGGCGGTGCGCACGGCGCGCGAGGGCGACCCGGCGCGCTTCGACGCCTATGTGTGGGAGGCGCTGCGCTTCCACCCGTTCGTGCCGGTCACGCCCCGCCTGTGCCTGCGCGACCACGTGCTGGCCGCGGGCACCCCGCGGCAGACGGTGATCCCGGCCAAGAGCGTGGTGCTGGCCTGCTTCGCGTCGGCGATGTTCGACGAGGAGGTGCTCGACGCGCCGGCCGAGTTCCGGCCCGGCCGGCCGCCCGCGCACAATCTCGTCCTCGGCTACGGCGCCCACGACTGCGTCGGCAGGTACGCGGCCCAGGTGATCGTGCCCGAGCTGGTGCGGCGCGTGCTGCTCCGCCCCGGTGTGCGCCCGCTGCCCGGCGCCGAACGCGCCCTGGACTACGCGGGCACCCCGTTCCCGCAGCACTACGCGGTGCGCTCGGGCCGTCCCGCCGTAGCCACGAGCTGACCACCCGGCAGGACAGCGACCGCTGCCCGGCCGAGACCCCGACCCGACCGCGAACCCCGACGAGCGCGACCACGACCCGCCTGCGCGTGCGGCCCGGCCGTGACCCGCGTCGCGGCACCGGGATCCGACCGCGAACCGACCGGAGGACCCATGACCGTCACCACTCGTCCGTCCCAGACCGGGACCGTGCCGTGGACCGGGGCCCGGGACAGGTCCCGGGACGGCCTGCGCAACCGCTTCGAGACGCATCTGCTGACCCATTACGGCCCGGCATGGAAGGCGGCCCAGCGCAGCCGGTGGCTGCAGCGCAGGCTCAGCTCAAAGCTGACCGACCTGGCCGTGCTGAAGGCGCCGACGCGCCCCAACCCGCTCAGCACCAAGGCCCCGTACACCTCCTGGGACTCGCTGACCGACCGTTCCTGGGTGGGCCGGCATCTGCCGCCGGTGGCCGCGCCGCCGAAGGCCCTGCCCGCCCCGGAGAAGGTCGCCGAGCTGTTCCGCCGGGAGGGTGAGGGCCGCTCCTGCACCCGGTCCAGCGCGCTGCTGCCGGCGTTCGCGCAGTGGTTCACCGACGGTTTCCTGCGCGGCCACGCGGCCACCGGCGACCCGCGCCGCACCGACTCGCCGCACACCCTGGACATGTGCCAGCTGTACGGCGACCGCGAGGAGGTCACCGCCTGTCTGCGCACCTTCGAGGGCGGGCGGCTGAAGAGCCGGATCATCGACGGGGCCGAGTTCCCGCCCGGCCTGTGCGCGGACGGGAAGATCACGGACGAGTTCCGGGCGATCCGGCCGGTCCGGTTCGACGAGGTGCCCGAGGAGTTCCTGGACACGCTGTTCGCGTGCGGCGGGGAACGCGTGCACGCGCACATCGGGCCGATGGCGCTGAACGTGCTGTTCCTGCGCGAGCACAACCGGGTCGCCGGCATCCTCGCCGCCGCCCATCCGGACTGGGACGACGAGCGGATCTTCCAGACCACCCGCAA
Organism: Streptomyces sp. NPDC088810; assembly: GCF_044750305.1. Classification (NCBI taxonomy): domain Bacteria; kingdom Bacillati; phylum Actinomycetota; class Actinomycetes; order Kitasatosporales; family Streptomycetaceae; genus Streptomyces; species Streptomyces sp. NPDC088810. Next base: position 280,997 of record NZ_JBIVJQ010000006.1, on the reverse strand, counting down.
CACGCTGATCGTGTTGATGATCCGGGTGATGCTGGAGGAGTACATCAACCACATCACGCCGTACCACTTCGGTTTCGTCCTCGATCCGGTGCGCACCGACCGGGGGGTGTGGCACCGGGAGAACTGGTCGACGATCGAGTTCAGCCTCGTCTACCGCTGGCACAGTCTGATCCCGTCGACGTACACCATCGCAGGCCGTCCGGTGCCGCTCGCGCGGACGATCGCCAACGGGCAGCTGGTCGTGGAGCGGGGGCTCGGCCCGCTCTTCGAGGACCTGTCCCGTCAGCCCGCCGGTCTGTCCGGCCTGTTCAACACCGACGAGCTGCTGATGCCGATCGAGGCGCACAGCGTCGCCGTCGGCCGGGAGCTGCGGCTGGCCTCGTACAACGACTACCGCGCCTACTACGGCTTCCCCCGGGTGACCGACCCGCGGCAGATCTCCGGCGACCCGCGGGTCCAGGAGGCGCTGCTGGACGTGTACGGCGACGTCGACGCGATCGACCTGTACGTCGGGCTGTTCGCGGAGGAGCCGGAGCCCGGCGCGATCTTCGGGCGGCTGCTCGAACGCATCATCTCCGTCGACGCCTTCTCCGAGGCGCTGAACAACCCGCTGCTTTCGCCCCGCCTGTTCGGGCCGGCCACCTTCTCCCCCGAGGGTCTGCGCGTCGTCCGCGAGACGCGCAGCTTCTCCGACCTGGTGCACCGCAACCTGCCGGAGGACACGGCGCGTTACGACGTCTCGCTCGGCCGGAGCGCGGCCGACGCCCGGGCCGCCGCGGCCCGCTGAACCCGGCTCAGTCCTGGGCTCGTGCGTGGGCGAGCAACGCCTCGGCGGCGGTGCGCAGTTGGTCCGCCGCCGTGACGCAGGAGGCGGCCTGCCGCTCCAGTGCCGGCCGGCTCCACGCGGGGCCCGCCGGGCAGCGGTCCAGGGTGACCGCGGTGGCGCGCAGCCGCCGGGCGTAATCCTCCATCAGCTCGGCGTCCGACCGCAACGAGGCAATGTGGTCGAGGAGTTCGGTGTCGTACGACGTGACGTCGGGGGACTCGGTCACCATGGCGTGCTCCCGCGGGCGGTGGGGTGGAGGCGTCAGCGCGGCAGGACGGCGCCGGCGCTGCGGTGCTGCATGAACTGGGGGCAGGTGAGGACGAACCGGGGCCGGGTATCCTCCAGGCCGAGCCGGCGCAGCTGCCCGGCGAGGGGCTCGGCCGCCGCGGTGTCCAGCCGCAGCCGGATGCCGGCGCCGGTGTGCAGCCGCAGCCTGCCGTGGGCGCGGACCAGCGTGCGGATCGTGCTCTCGCCGCGGCGGCCGTAGAGGACCCAGTCGGCCTCGGGACAGCGCACGCCGCGCCGGAGGCGGCCGTCGACGGCGATGCCGAGGTCCGGGGAGCGGACGCCGATCTCCCGGCCCATCAGGTCGGCCTCGGCGGTCACCCGGAGCGCGGGCTGGCCCCAGATCTCCTGGGCGACGACCCTCGCCTCCTCGCTGGTGACGGCGAGGCAGAGCACGTGCCGGCCGGTGCGACGCAGGTCGACGCGGCGCAGCAGGTCCAGCGCGACGTCGTAGGGGCGGGGCCGCCACAGGTCGTCGACCAGCACGGACAGGGCGATCTCGGTGTACGGGCCGATCGTGGTGCAGCGGTGCTCGTACAGCGACAGCACCGCCATGGCGCCCCGGCCCAGCCGGCTCGGCGTCATCCAGGTGACGTCGGGCAGCAGTCCGCGGGCCGCGTCCGCGTCGACGGCGAAGCACAGGTGGGCGGCGGAGGAGTCGTAGTAGCGCACCGGTACGTCGACCGGACCGGCCGCGGTGGGCACCGAGGTCGTGGGCAGGGTGAGGAAGGGGTAGCCCTCGGGCGGGTTGGCGCGGTCCTTGAGCTGGTAGGCCTGGGTGCGCACGACGGGGCCCCGGTAAGGGGCGAGGGCCTCGTCGACGCGTTCGCGGGCCTCGGGGATGACGCTCCTGAGGTGCTCGATGTACTCCCGGAGCATGTGGCACAGCGGGAACTCGTGGGTGGGACCGGTGTAGTCGACCTCGTACCAGTTCGGATGCGGGTCGAACGCGGAGCCCGCTCCGCGGCCGTCGAGGACGGGGACGATGTCGTGCTGGTTGGTGATGCTGGCGACCCAGGTGCGCGGATCGGCGGGCTTCTTGTTGTCGACCGGGGAGCCGACGGCGATGACATGGGTGACCCGGTAGGTGCGGCAGAACTCCGCGTCCTGGGCCAGGTTCATCACCGCGATGCCGCCCTCGCTGTGCCCGATCAGCGCGAGGTCGGCGCCGCGCGGGATGCCGTAGTCCTCCAGGGCGAGCAGGATCGAGCGGGTGTACGGCGAGTCGGTCATGAACAGGTTGCGCCAGGCGCCGACGAAGTCCTGCGGGGAGTCGTTGCGGGGGCGGCCGGGTGCCATGCCCGGCGCCTGGAGGACGTACCGGACGACGCCGTCGGGACCGCGCACGTTCTGCAGCAGGATCCGCCCGTCGGTGGAGAGCATCTCGATGTTGCGCAGGAACGCGAGGAAGGAGCCCTCCGGGGCGATGACCTGGCGCTCCTGATCGGTCAGGTCGACGGCCTCGGCGGCGCCCTCGCCCTTGTCCATGCCGGCGAGACAGGCGGCGCTGATGCCGTGCAGCGGGTCGGCGGACAGCTCGCGGCCGGTGGCCAGCGCCCAGCCGGTCTCGTCGTTCTTCGGGTCCTCGTCCAGCAGGGCGCGGATCGCGAGAAGTTCGGCCATCAGCGGGGCCAGCCCGGACAGCGCGCGCTGGGCCCCCTGGTCGCGGAACAGGGCGCGCAGGGAGCGTACGGCCGCCAGGTCCTTGTCGGCGGTGACGGCCTCCGTCAGCCGGCGCATGCCGGGGTCGCGCTCGAACTCGGGGTGGTCGACCAGCACGGCGGCGATCCGCAGCCGCAGCGAGGTGACCGCCACCAGCGCGGCCAGGCTCTCCCGGCCCAGCACCTCCCCGGCGGCGCCGATCACGTGCCCCATGCCCTTCGGTGCCGTGATCGCGGAACCGCCCAGGCCCTGCTTGTTCGTCAGGGCCCGCAGCAGCGCCCACCGGGCGGCGAGGGCGGTACGGGGGCGGCGGCGGGCGGAGGCGGTCAGGGCCGGGGCGAACAGCGCCGTGCTGGTGCGCTCGGACACCGCGCGGATGCCCTCGGCGACGTCCACCACGTCCCGCGCGCACCGGCGCAGCAGTTCCCTGGCGTCCTGGCCGTCCGGTGCCGGCCGTCCGGGGGCGCTGCCGTCCGCTCGCATCCGACACTCCCTCGGCTCGGCGACTCAAGGACAGGGCTGCGGCCGCGTCGACGGGCGCGGCCCCGCTCCCATGGTCGGCCAGGGCGTCCGCGCCCGCACCTTCATCCATCCAGGTAGAGGATGCCGCCGGGTGCCGTACCGCCCGCCGAGCCTGGGCTGCACGGGCATATGGCTGCCGCATAATCGCCGCACATGACCCCCTGTATTCCCCCGCCTCTCCTGGTGGGAGGCGCGCCGTGACCCTGTCCCCCGAACGCCCGGAGGGCCTCGGCTCCCCGCTCCCCGACACCGTCCCGGTCAGTCTCCCGCTGCGCACCAACACGCTGCTCACGATCGTGGTGCTCCCGCTGGCCGTGCTGGCGCTGGCCCTGCCCGTCGCCCTGGCCGGCGGCTGGGGGCCCCGCTGGTACGACGTGGCCCTCGGCGCCGGGATGTACGCGCTGTCCATCATGGGCATCACCGCCGGTTACCACCGGCACTTCACCCATCTGTCGTTCAAGGCCAATCGACCGCTGCGGTTCGCCCTCGGTGTCGCGGGCGGTCTCGCCATGGAAGGCCCGGTGACCCTGTGGGTGGCCGAGCACCGGCGCCACCACCAGTACGCGGACCGGGAGGGCGACCCCCACTCGCCGTGGAAGTACGGCACCAGCCGGCGGGCGCTGCTCAAGGGGCTGTGGCACGCCCAGGTCGGCTGGTTCTCCTCGGCCGTCCGGTCCCACTACCCGCGCTACGCCCCCGATCTGCTCGCCGACCCGGACGTACGCCGCCTGGACCGCTGGTATCCGCTGACCACCGCCGCCTCCCTGGGCCTGCCGCCGGTGCTGGTGCTGGCGGTCACCCAGGACGCCCGGTCCGCGCTGGTCACCTTCTTCTGGGCGAGCCTGGTCCGCTACGCCGTCGTCCATCACGTCACCTGGTCGGTCAACTCCGTGGCCCACGCCTTCGGTCCGCGCCACTACACCACCCGCGACCAGTCCCGGGACGTGGGCTGGGTGGCGCTGCTGACCTTCGGCGAGGGCTGGCACAACCTCCACCACGCCGAACCCAACAGCGCCCGGCACGGCGGGCTGCGCGGCCAGCCGGACCTCACGGCGTGGCTGATCGCCCGGTTCGAGCGGTGGGGCTGGGCGTACGACGTGCGGTGGCCGGACGAGCGGCGGATCACCGCGCGGCTGCGCGAGGAGGCGGCGGGCAGGGTGCCGCACCGTCAGCTGCCCGTGAAGTAGCGGGTGAAGGGGGAGGAGTCGACGGCGAACATGCCGGTGAAGGTCTGGTTCAGCTGGTACACGAGCAGCACGGTGAAGGTGATGAGCGCCGTCAGGCCCATCACCATCACCACATGGGTGAAGCTCCGCCGCACCCCGAACATGAACATGAAGACCACGGTGAGCACACCGCCGACGATCAGCCCGAACCACAGCACGGGTGACAGGGCGTCGGCCACGTCCGCCTCCCGGCCGCGCCGGGCGTCGTCCAGCGCGCTCAGCTGGGCCAGGGTCTCCTGGAGCGTGGCCTGCTGGGCGGGGCTGGCGTCGGAGGGGACCTGACCCGCCGCCCGCAGGTCGTTCAGCAGCTCCCAGCCGCGCCGGCCCGGCGGCTGTCCCTGCGTCATCGCGGGCCACTCGGCGGACAGGACGTGGTGCACGTACGCGTCGACGGCGTCCCGGGTCCGCTCCCCCTCCAGTGCCGGCAGTCCCGCGGACAGCAGCCGGATCTGGTGGGCGGCGCTCGCCTCCGCCTGCACATGGCCCACCGCGCCGGACCGGGTCTCCCACACGGACACCATCGACAGACCGAGGACGAGGGCGTAGAGCACGCCGACCATCATGGAGATGTACTCGGCGACGTCCTCGCGGGGTTCCTCGTCCGCGGCGGGCGGCCAGTAGTGGTGCCGGATCACCACGATGCCCGCGGCGACCATGGCGATCCCCACAACGACCGCGAAGGTCTCGATCATCGGCTCCGTCTCCTGTCGTCTCTGTGTGATCGGTGCGTGAACGGGCGCTGCCTGCCGCCTACTTGCCGATGCGCCGCGAGCCGAGGAGGGCTGCGGCGAGGGCGGCCGGGATCAACATGAGAAGCAGCAGCGCGAGCAGCCCGAGCCCCGTGGGCCCGCCGCCGGGACGGATGAAGCGGGACATGATGGAGGCGTTCGGGGGGCGTTGGGGCCGGGTGCGGGGGGACGTGGTGGAGGGGGTGGAGGGGGTGGTGGTGGCCGGGGGGCGGCTCGGTGTGGCGGATCGGCCTCCGGTGGTCTGGCCGCCGGTGGACCGACCTCCGGTTGCTTCGCCGCCGGTGGACCGACCGGCCGTTGCTTCGCCGCCGGTGGACTGACCGCTCGTTGCTTCGCCGCCCGTGGACTGGCCTCCGGTTGCCGCGCCCCCGGTCGCTGCGCCTGCGGTGGCGCCGCCCTGGCCGGCGGAAGCGCCTGCGGCCGCGCCGGCGGCGTCCGCCGCTCCGCCGGCTCCGGCTCCTCCTGCGGCTCCTCCCGCCGCCGCTGCGGCTCCGCCGGCCGCTGCTCCGGCACCTGCGGCTGCTCCGCCGACTGCTGCTCCGGCACCTGCTGCTGCTCCTCCACCGGCCGCGGCACCAGCTCCGGCTGCCGCTCCGGCTCCGGCTGCTGCTCCGGCGCCCGCTGCCGCTCCCCCGGCGGCGGCTCCCGCACCGGCTGCCGCACCGGCACCGGCCGCAGCAGCTGCTCCGGCCGCGGCACCCGCGCCCGCGGCACCCGCTCCCGCCGCCGCACCTCCGGCCGCAGCGCCCGCACCACCAGCCGCCCCGGCACCGGCCGCAGCACCCGCACCCGCGGCGCCCGCTCCCGCCGCGGCACCCCCGCCCGCCGCACCGCCAGCCGCAGCACCCGCACCGCCACCTGCTCCGGCACCGGCGCCCGCCGCCGCTCCTCCGGCGGCCGCTCCCGCACCGGCACCTGCCGCAGCACCCACGCCCACGCCAGCGCCGGCACCCGCACCCGCACCCGCACCCGCCGCCACACCAGCCCCCGCAGCAGCGCCCGCGCCGGCCGCTGCCGCCGTGCCGGGAGCCGCCGCCCCCGGGGCAGGAGCGGCCACGACGGGCGCGAGAGCTGCCAGCGCGGGCACAGGGGCGCCCGTACCGGCCGGAGGCAACGGCGGGGGCGGCGGGAAGACGACTCCCGGCGGCACCGGCAGGACCGGAGGCGCGAGGGGAGGCACCGGCACCGGGGGCGGAACGGGAGCGGGGACGGGAGGGGGCAGGGGCACGACCGGGGGTGGGGGCACGGCCGGCGGTGGGGCAGGCACCGGCGGTGGGGGCGGCGGTACGGGCGCCGGAGGCGGAGGCGGCTCGTACAGCGTGAACTCGCCGGTCGCGTGGGCCTTGAGCAGCGGCGGCGGCTCCGGGCAGCCGTCGGGCCGCAGCGTCTTGAGCCGGTCGCTGCCCGTCACCTCCCCCTCGCTGAGGTACCGGCCCGGGGGCCGCTCCATGGTCGCCACGCACCGCGCCGAGCCGCCCGGTTCCAGGCTCGGGACGATGTCGCCGCCCGACGCGCAGACGATGGCGGGCGGCTGGAGGACGGGGTCGGTGAGCTGGAGGTCGAACACCGTGCGGTTGCCGGTGTTGGTGACGTCGTAGAAGACGGTGGCGCGGCCGAGGACCAGGGTCTGGTCCAGGGCTCCGGCGCCGGTCGTCACCGTCTCGGTCAGCTCCAGGTGCCCGCCGACGCCGGCGTATCCGGAGCGGGCGACGGCCCGGGACTCCGCGTCGAGGGAGGGAATGCGGCCGACGGCGGTGACGTCGGCGATCCAGGTGCCCGGCCGGGCGGTGGCCCGGGCGGTGCAGGTCGCCGAGTCCAGGCCGCGGAGCATCGGAAGGCGGTCGCCGCCGCCGGGACAGCGGATGTCGGCGTCCGGGAGGCCCGGGTCGCTCACCCGCACGTCGTACAGGTCGGCCCCGGTGCGGTTGATCAGACGATACGTCTTCACCAGCGGGCGGCCGACGCGGATGCCGGGGTGGGTCGCCTCGGTACCCGGTCTGGTGTCGACGGCGACCCGGAGGTCCAGCCCCTGCGATCCCGCGCCGTCGGCGACGGCACGCTGCGCCGGTCCGCCGCAGGCGGCCATGAGCAGCGGCAACACCGCGGGAAGACGTGTCCCGAGGGCTCGCCAGCACCTCCCTAACAGTCCTATGAACACACAAAAAGGACTAACAGAGCGGTCTGCGGGCGGGCTTCGGCCCACGCCGGTCACCCGACGCAACCGTACGAAGATCACTCCGGTGGCCGCGCGACCGCTCAGCCGCCGGGCATCAGGCCCGCCGCGACCGTGGCCCCCAGTTCCCAGCAGGCCTCGGTGCCGGCCTTGCCCGGCTCGCCGGTGACGGTCACCGGCTCGGCCGCCCGGCGCCAGCCGAGCCCGGTGGTGACGGTGTCGATGGCGCGGACGGCGCCGGTGACGTCGTTGCCGCCGTGCACGTAGTAGCCGAAGGGGCGGCCCCGGGTCTCGTCCAGGCAGGGATAGTAGATCTGGTCGAAGAAGTGCTTGAGGGCGCCGGACATGTAGCCGAGGTTGGCGGGCGTGCCGAGCAGGTAGCCGTCGGCTTCCAGCACATCGGAGGCGGTGGCCGACAGGGCCGCCCGGCGTACGACGCGGACGCCCTCGATCTCCGGTGTCGTGGCGCCGGACACGACGGCCTCGAACAGCGCCTGGCAGTGGGGTGAGGGGGTGTGGTGGACGATCAGCAGGGTAGGCACATGCGGCACCCTGCCGTGCGTCCGCCGCCCGTGGCAAACGGCGGGCCGCGGCCGGCGTCGCGAGGGGCGCGCCGCCGGGGTGACGGGAGGAGACGTGGTGACCGAGGAGGACCGCCGGCCACCGGCCGCCGTGGTGTTCGACGCGCTGGGCCCGGAGTACGAGCGGGCGTTCGCCGGCTCCGCACCGCACCGGGCGTCGCTCGGCCGGCTGCTGGAACTGCTGGCGCCGGGCAGCAGGGTGCTGGACGTGGGCAGCGGGACGGGACGGCCGACCGCGCGGACCCTGGCCGAGGCCGGTCACCGGGTGCTGGGCATCGACGTCTCCCCGGTCATGGTCGAGCTGGCCGCCCGGCAGGTGCCCGAGGCCGAGTTCCGGCTCGGCGACATCCGCGAGACGCCGGTGCCGGAGGCCTCCTTCGACGCCGCGTGCGCCTACTTCTCGCTGCTCCAGATGACCCGGGCCGAACAGGCCGCGGTGGTTTCGAAGCTGGCCCGGGCGGTGCGGCCCGGCGGACTGGTCGTGCTGGCCACCGTGCCGCTGGACGTGGAGGACGTCGAGGGTGTCTTCATGGGGCAGCCGGTGCGGGTGACGAGCTTCGCCGCCGAGGCGTTCACCGGGCTGGTGTCCGGGGCGGGCCTGACGGTGCTCTCCGAGGAGCACGAGGTGTTCACGCCGGTCCACCCCGAGGCCACGCCCGAGCCGCACCTGTTCGTCCTCGCCCGACGTGCGGCGCAGTGACCCGCGGACGGTGAGCCGCATTCCCGTTCGGCGTTGTCGGTGCCCTCGGTTACAGTGACGGCTCTGAACCGAAGGGGAGGCAGCAGTGCAGGTCAGGGTGGGGACCGTCGGAGGCCGTGTGGTCGTGGCGGCGGCGCTCGCCGCGCTGCTCGGCGGCTGCGCGGGGTCGGCGGACGGCGACGGGAAGAAGTCCACGAGCGCGTCGGCGGACGCCAAGGGCGCGGCGGGCGGGGGCGCGGGGGCGAAGGGTACGGCGGCGGCGCGCGGCGGCACGATCGGCGCGGCCGGTTCGGCCTGCGAACTGCCCGTCAGCTTCGCCCTCGCCCAGCACTGGAAGGCCAAGTCCATCGACGCCGAGAAGGAGCTGTCCAAGGCCTCGAAGGGCGAGGACGACGACCTCAGCGGGGCCCTCGCCGACGCCTTCCTCCGCCAGGGACCGGTCACCACCGCCTGCGAGATCGACGCCAAGCCGGCCGGCAACATCGGCTTCCTGCGCGTGTGGACCGGCAAGCCCGGGGGCGCGGACGCGGCCGGTGTGCTGCGCGCGTTCGTCGCCGCCGAGGACAACGTCAGCAAGGCGAAGTACCACTCCTTCAAGACCGGCGGCGGCGTCGACGCCGTCGAGGTGGAGTACCTCTACACGAGCAAGCTCCTGGACGAGACCAAGAAGGAGAGCGCCTTCGCGGTCAGCACGCCCGACGGCCCGGTCGTCCTGCACCTCGGCGGCATGGACACCCAGGAGCACGAGGAGATGCGACCCGCGTACGAACTCGCCAAGCAGACGCTCGAGCTGGGCTGAGGCCCGCCGCCCGCGTCCGACTCAGTCCGGGGCCGTGGACCGGCCCAAATAGGTGAGCGGGCCTGCGTCCGCGACCGGGATCCGGTGGAAGCCGACCCGGTCGTAGAACGCGCGGGCCGCGGTGTTGGCGGTGACCATGCCGAGGTGGACCGCCCGGACACCCTGCTGGTGCAGGGCGTCCAGGAAGGTGCGCAGCAGGCGGCGGCCGTACCCCCGCCCCTGCCAGGCCGGCAGCAGGTCGATGTGCAGATGGGCCGGGTAGCCGGCGAGTCCGGGGACGAGCATCCGTTCCGGGTGGTGCAGGAGCCGGATCATCTCTTCGGTGGGCGTGCGGGACGGCCCGGCGGGCTCCGGATAGCGGTCGTACAGCCGGGGGATCCAGTCCCGCCGGAAGTCCTCGACGAAGCGCGCGGTGTCGGCGGTGCCGACGATGTACCCCACGGCCCGGCCCGTGCCGTCGTCCAGGACGAAGGCGAGGTCCGGGTCGAAGTGGCAGTACGGCTCGGCGAAGATCGACGGCATGAGGCGCTGGTCGGGGTAGATCGCCCGGGATTCGCCTCCCTCGTACGCGGTGCGGACACAGACGTCGACCACGGCGTCGCGGTCGGCGGGGCGGTAGGGCCGTATCACGGCGGTCCGGGAGAAGCTCGGCATACCCGCATCCTGCTGTCCTGGGAGCGCTCCCACAAGAGGGGGCCGCCGTACCGGTACGGCGGCCCCTCGTGCGTGACGTCAGTAGCGCAGGCGCCTGGCCCGCAGGAGCATGAACAGGCCGGACAGGGCGAGCAGCGTGCCGATGGCCCCGGGCCACAGATGGGCTCCCGTCTCCGCCAAGCCGCCCTGTGCGGCCTGGGGTTCGGGTTGCGCGGACGACGGCGGAGCGTAGGCCGCCGCGGTGACCTGTCCGGGAGCGGAGGAGGCGGGCGCGGACGGGGGAGGCGTCGGCCGGGCCGGTACCGAACGCGCCGGTGTGGAGCGAGGTTCGGCGGGCTCGGCCGGTGCCGCCTTGTCGTCCGTGTCGTGCTTGGCGGTGCGGGCCGGTGCGGTCGTCACGTCGTGGCGCGGGGCTTCGGCGGGCTGGGAGGCCGCGGGTGGCGCGGGCGCGGAGGTGCCGCTCCCGCCGGGCTGCTCGGCGGTACCGGAACCATGCTGCTCGGCCGCGCCGTCACCGGGCTGCTCGGCACTGCCGTCGCCAGGCTGCCCCGTGTAGCCGTCACCGGGGGCGGCGGAGGTCGGAGCCGCGGTAAGACTCGCGGTGGGACTCGCCGTCGTGCCCGAGTCGTCGCCGCCCGAGGGGCCGCAGGTCCGACCCGCGTTGATGCAGTCGACCATCTCGCGCATCAGGTCCTCGTCGAAGACGTTGATGAAGTCGCCGTGGTCGGTGACGGGCTTGTGCAGCTGCTCCGGGAAGGAGTCCACCGCGAACAGCGGGACCGTCCGGCCGCCGTCCGCGAGGCTCGGCGCGTCGACGTCGTAGACGATGCGCTGGACCAGCTGCGGAATGGGCCGGAAGCCCGCCGGGCAGGAGCCGTCGACGGCGGTGAAGGCCACGTGGGTGCGGTGGTTGGCGCTGTCGATGTTGCGGCCGTCCCAGCAGCTCTGGAACCGGAAGGTGCGCACGACGTCGCTGCCCGGCGGGCACAACGGGTACTTGTCCTTCAACTGCCGGTCCTCGTAACCGGTGCAGCTCCAGGAGGCGTTGGCGTTGCCGGGGCCGTTGACGAAGGCCTTGGCGTCGCCGGTGATGATGCGCAGCAGGCGCGGCATGGCGGTGACCTCGCCGCGCGGGTTGCCGACGAAGGTCAGCGTCACCTGCTTGGGCGTCACGATCTGTCCCGCGTTGCCCTCCGTACCGCCGCCCGGCGCTCCGGCGTCCCGCTCCTGGGTGCCGTTCTGCAGGCGCAGCACCGGCCAGTAGTACGAGGACTTGTCGCCCTGGTCCGCACAGCTGGTGCCGGCCCGCGCCAGGTCCTCGTCGCTCGCGAAGGCGTTGTTCGCCTGGTTGCCGACGTAATCGTGGAAGTGGTGGGCGCCGTTGGAGACGCCGGGGGCGACGATGACGTTGTCGGAGTTGAACAGGCCGTTCGCGTTGACCCCGCAGTCGGAGGTGAAGGTGCCGCGCGAGGCGCCGGCCTGCGCCGGCGGGGCCGGCGCGTCGGGCTGTACGGCGGTGATGTCCGCGTAGTCGGAGACGACGGGTCCGTTACCGCCCTGGCCCGCGCCGCCCTGGCCCGCGCCGCCCTGACCCGTGCCGCTCTGGCCCTGGTCGGTGCCGCCCTGTCGGCCGTCGTCGGCCGGCGTGCCGGTGGCCTGGCCGGTGTCGCCGGGGCGCAGGGTGCAGGCGGCCAGGGAATCCAGGCCCTGCGGGCGCTCGCCCGCCCGGTCGATGGCGTCGGCGATCCGCCCGATGGACACCGAGCGCTGCTCCTTCAGCGGCTGCATGATCGTGGCGTCGAGGGAGTTACTGTCCGGGCTGCCGGCCTGCTGGAGTTGCCGGTAGGCCGCCGCGGTCTGCTGGTCGAGCCGGGCGAGTTCGCGGTCGACGTCCGCGCGGGCCGCGTCCGGTACGGCCGTCAGCCGGCTGCCGACGTCGGGGCAGTCGATGGTCGCCATACCCGCGGACCGGACGTGTCCGGTGGTGTCCGTACCGGAACCGTCACCCCAGCCCTCGCTGGCCGAGGCATAGACGTTCGCCGCGACGAGCCCGGCGCCGCCCAGCATCAGGGCGACCGCGGCGAGGGTCGCGCGTCGTGCGCGGGTCGGGCGTCTGCGGCTGTTGCGTACCAAGGTCGTCCCCTGTGTGTGAGCAGCGGTCGGGCATGGAGTTCCCCGGCTTCATACGGAGGCCGGAGCCACCGTGTTCAACAGAATCGCGAATTCACCGGGATCTCACAGGAAACCATGGCTCCCGTCCTTTCCCCGTCGAACGTCACAGCGAACATCACGAATATGTATCGGACATTTCACACCTCAACCTTCACATGAGGCACACACGTTGGCTAGGTTGACGCGAGGCCGCCGCCCGGCTCTGCCCCGGCGAGCCGCTCAACTGCCCTGTGGGGCAAGGAAGGAGCACGTCTTCCATGGCGCCGGAGAGCCGCGACGAGGTTCGGCAGCGGATCGCATCCCTCTACGACCAGGCGGAGAACGCCACCGGTAACTTCAACGCGACCCGGGCGATGGCCGCCCGCACACGGTCCCGTGGCGTCCCGCTGGCCAAGCGGGCGGGCCGGCGTCCGGATCCGGGACTCGACGAGGTCGCCCGGCAGTGGTTCGACGCGGCCCGCGCCAAGCTCGGCCCGACCGTCCCGGCCGTACTGCCCACCGACCGGCTCCCCGACGTCCCCCTGACGCCCGGGCGTTCGTGGGACCGGATGGGCGGTCTGCCCGCAGACGAGCGGGAGGTCCGAGCGCTCCCCGCCGGCGGGGAGGCCCTCGCCCTCCCGAGCGGAGAGCGGCAGGCCCTGCCGTCCGCCCAGCGGCCCGAGGCCCTTGAGCGAGGCCCCCGCGCGGTGGCCGAGCTGCCGGCCGGCTCGTCGGCGGACCCGACGAGCCGGCCCGCACAGGCCCCGCAGAGCGGGCAGATCGCGCTGCCCGGAGCGACGGGTCTGGAACTGCCGGGGCGCGCGGTGGCGTTGCCCGGCACCGGTACGGCGGAACCGGACGGCTGGGGTGCGCCCGGAGCGGCGGGGTCCGCCGTCCTGCCGGTCGCCGCCGGGACCACCGCACCGGGAGCCACGGTGCAGGCAACCCCTGTGGCGACGGGGACCGCGGTCCAGTTGCCCAGGACGCTGCCCGGTACCGCCGTGCCCGGCCGCCTCTCCCCCACCGCCGCCAAGTCCGGCGCCCGGTGGAAACTCGGCAGAGCGCGCGACCTGCTGTCCCTGCACGCCGTTCAAACCAGCCTTCCCGGCATCACCGTCCAGCCCGCCTGGGCCCCCGGGACCCAGGAGGCGCAGCAACCCGCCGTGGCCGAGGCGACGGGACAGTGGCAGCAGCCGCAGTGGACGGCACCGGGCCTGTCTTCGGACACGGCGACGCCGGCCGCGGGCACTCAGCCTGCCGCCGCCGGCGACCCCCTGACCGACACCGGCTCCCTCACCACGCTCACCGACACCGGGTCCTACGCCCTCCCCGCCGCTGCCGCTGCCCCTGCCCCTGCCCCTGCCCCTGCCCCTGCCACCGGCTCGCTCCCGCTTCCCCTGCCCACGCCCGTCCCCGAGTCGCCGCGTCTCCTGCGTGCCGCGAAGGCCATCGCGTTCGCCCGGGAGCAGATCGGGAAGCCCTGCGTCTGGGGTGCGATGGGACCGGGCTCGTACGACTGCTCCAGCCTCACCCAGGCGGCGTGGCGGGCGGCCGGTGTCACGCTGCCGCGCGCGGCGCACGAGCAGGCGCTGGCCGGCACCCCGGTGGCGCTCGCCGGTATCGAACCCGGTGACCTCGTCCTCTTCTTCGACGACGACCGGCACGTGGGCCTGCACGTCGGTGACGGCATGATGGTCCACGCCCCGGGACCGGGGTCGTCCATCCGCGAGGAGTCGATCTACGGTGCCGGCGAGGCGGCGATCCACCGGATCGTCCGGCCGGCCTGACCGGGGTCAGCCCCGGCGTCGCCGGGCGCGCCGGCTCTCGTACGCGGATGCTGCGGCTGCTGTCGACGCGGAACCGGATGCCGAGGTGCTTGCGGACGTAATCCTGGGTGAGGCCGAAGGCGGGGCCCAGGACGCGTACCGGCCAGTGCGGGAGCCTGGTGCGCGGCAGCCGCACTTCCCTCCGCCGCGCCGGCCCAGGGAGGCAGCCAACGAATCCCCGCCCCGGCACTACCCAGCCATAAGGCACCACTGGGCAAGGCATAAGATCACCTTATGAGGTCATAGACCGGACCCGCGTACCGAGTTAGGTCTGCCTTAGTTTAGGCTTCGTGATCACGTCACCCATTCGCCTCGAAGGGAACCTGATCATGCCGCGCCCCCTGCGGGTAGCCATCGTCGGAGCCGGCCCCGCCGGGATCTACGCCGCCGACGCCCTGCTCAAATCCGAGGTGGCCGCCGACCCCGGTGTGTCCATCGATCTCTTCGAGCGAATGCCCGCACCGTTCGGCTTGATCCGGTACGGCGTCGCGCCCGACCACCCGCGGATCAAGGGCATCATCACCGCCCTGCACCAGGTGCTCGACAAGCCGCAGATCCGCCTGTTCGGCAACGTCGACTACCCGGCCGACATCAATCTGGACGACCTGCGCGCCTTCTACGACGCGGTGATCTTCTCCACCGGCGCGATGGCCGACCGCGAGCTGTCCATACCCGGCATCGACCTGGACGGTTCCTACGGCGCCGCCGACTTCGTCTCCTGGTACGACGGCCACCCCGACGTGCCGCGCACCTGGCCGCTGGAAGCCGAGAAGGTCGCCGTGCTGGGTGTCGGCAACGTCGCCCTGGACGTCGCCCGCATCCTCGCCAAGACCGCCGACGAGCTGCTGCCGACCGAGATCCCGCCGAACGTCTACGACGGTCTGAAGGCCAACAAGGCCGTGGAGATCCACGTCTTCGGCCGCCGCGGCCCGGCGCAGGCGAAGTTCAGCCCGATGGAGCTGCGCGAGCTGGACCACTCCCCGAACATCGAGGTCGTCGTCGACCCCGAGGACATCGACTACGACGAGGGCTCGATCGAGACCCGGCGCGGCAACAAGCAGGCCGACATGGTCGCCAAGACGCTCGAGAACTGGGCGATCCGGGACGTCGGCAACCGACCGCACAAGCTGTTCCTGCACTTCTTCGAGTCGCCGGCCGAGATCCTCGGCGAGGACGGCAAGGTCGTCGGCCTGCGCACCGAGCGCACCGCCCTGGACGGCACCGGCAACGTCAAGGGCACCGGCGAGTACAAGGACTGGGACGTCACCGCCGTCTACCGCGCGGTCGGCTACCTCTCCGAGAAGCTGCCCAAGCTGCCCTGGGACCTCGACTCCGGCACCGTCCCGGACGAGGGCGGCCGGGTGATCGAGGAGGGCGGCACCCACCTGCAGTCCACCTACGTCACCGGCTGGATCCGGCGCGGCCCCATCGGCCTGATCGGGCACACCAAGGGCGACGCCAACGAGACCGTGGCCAACCTGCTGGACGACTACGCGGGCGGCCGTCTGCACACCCCCGCCTCGCCGGAGCCGGAGGCCGTGGACGCCTTCCTCGCCGAGCGGAACGTCCGCTTCACCACCTGGGAGGGCTGGTACAAGCTGGACGCCGCCGAGCGCGCCCTGGGCGAGCCGCAGGGCCGCGACCGCGTGAAGATCGTCGAGCGTGAGGACATGCTGCGGGAGAGCGGCGCCTGAGCTCCCGCCTCCCCCGGGCCCCAGGGGGCCGGCGCCGGGTGCGCCGGCCCCCGCCGCAGTTCAGGCCTGCGCCGCCCGGGCGAACAGCTCGTGCAGCGGCACCGGTGACAGCAGCCGGGTGAAGGGGCCGTAGACCGCCTTGCCCGCCCGGACCGCGCCGTGCGTGCGCAGCTTGCCGCTCTCCACGGGCAGATGGGGTGCGTCCAGGGTCTCCCAGGTGTCGTGGGTGAAGGCCGTGCGCCCGGCCCGCGCCCGCCGGCCGGTCTGCACCGCCCCGGCCGCCACCAGCTCCGCCTGCGCCGCCTTGTGCCGGGCGGCCGTCCAGCCGTTCCAGCGGCGCACGTTGCGGTCGGTGGGCCGGGCGAGGGCATGCAGCTGGAGGTGGAGCGCGGCGGCGTCCGTCCCGACACCGAGCCGCTGCGCGACCTCCGCTACCAGGCCGGGGACGCTCAGCGCGGGATCGGCCTCGTAACCCCCCGCAGGCACCGGTGTTGCACCAGCACGGGCCGCCGTCCGGGCCAGTCCGTCCAGCAGCGCCCGCATCCCCGTGACCTCCTCCCGGAGCCGGGGCAGCTCCAGCCGGTCGCACAGGTCCAGCGCCCGCGCCACGCGCTCCGGCTCGGTGAGGGCCGCCGTCCGCAGGAAGACCTGCCCGCCGGGGACCACGACGACGAGCGTCCCGTCCTCCAGTGCCGTGGGCGTTTCCGTGACGGTGTCCAGGAACGGCTCCGAACACGGGATCACGGTGCCCGCGTAGGGCCGGAAGGCCGGATCCCCTGCGGCGGCCCGGGCCAGGGCCGGATACGACAGCAGCTCGACCAGCGTGTCCGGGGCGGCGCACCACGCCCGCAGGTGCTCGTACAGTTTCAGCGCCCCCTCGGCGGCGGGGTCGCCGACCGGCCGCTCGGTCAGGGCCCAGGCGATCACGGACAGCGTCTCGGTGTGCGGGGCACGGTCCCGGCGTATCCACGCGCCGGCCGTGCCGTCCGGGCCGGCCTCGTGCAGAAGAAGCCGGCCGGTGCGGCTGCCGACCAGGACGGGTCCGCCCGGTTCGGCCGGCGGGCGGCCGGCGGACAGGGCACGCGCCCAGTCGGCGGACAGGCCCAGGTCCGCCTCCAGGGCGTCCGCCAGCTCCTCGTCGACGTAGGGCCGCGTGCCGAGCCGCTCGGCCCAGACGGCCGCCATGCGCTCCGCGGCCCGGACGGGTCCGTCCGGGCCCCACAGGTCGGCCGGGTCCTCCGGCAGTCCGGCGGCGAGCAGCGCGCGCCGGCCGTCCGGTCCGAGCCGGTGCCAGAAGCCGTCGTACTCCGTCGCCGCGGCCTTGTTCGCCTTGTAAGGCCTGGAGCGCAGCATCCGGGCGTGGTCGTCGTGCCCGGCGCGGCGCGGGAGGCCGGCGAGGGCCAGGGTGGCGACGGGGCGTCGTACGCCGGTGCGCCAGGAGAAGACGGCCACGGCCTCCGGGGTCAGCGGGACCGGCCCGTTCTGTTCGACCAGCTCCAGGAGGCGGGTGAGGCGTGCGCCGTCGTCCCGGGTGACCGTGACGGTCCGCTCCTCCTCGGTGCGGGCGGGGGCGGGGGCCGTGGCCGGCTGGACGAAGCGGCGGAGTCCGCCGCGTGCGGGGCCCGCCGCCGTGTCCGGGGCGGCGGTCAGCTCCTCCTGCGGGGCGCGGCCGGTGCGCCAGGTGCCGCCGGGTGCGGCGAAGGGCTGCCGGCTCCAGGTCCGCAGCAGGGCGTCCAGGGCGGTCCGGTCGGCCTCGGGCGTGGTCTCGACGGCGGCCCGCCAGGCGACGGCGTCGATGCCGCCGAGCAGCACCTGCCACTCCGCGGGGCGTGCGGGCGGGGCCAGGCCGCGGGTCTCGTCGTCGATCTCGCCGCGCAGGAAGCGGCCGTCGGCGGCGAGGGCGGTGAGGGTGCCGGAGTGCCGCTCCGGTGCGTGGGTCTCGTAGGCGTGCAGGTCGGGCAGGAGGCCGGCCAGGGCGGGAACGAGGGCGGTGTCGGGGACGTCGGCGGGGAGGGTCACCACCGGGCCGGAGCGCATGATGCCCACGCGCCGGGACAGCTCCGCGCGGCGGCGCAGCACGTCGGCCGCGAGCCGGGCCGCGCGCACCACCCCCTCCCGCACGCGGGCGTCGCCGACCTCGGGCAGCAGGCCGGTGACCCGGGCGCGCAGTTCGGAGTCGTCCCCGGTGCCGCGGGCGGCGTCCAGCAGGGCGCGCACGGTCGTGCCGCAGACGGTGCGCAGCGCCTCGGAGGAGCGTGGGTCGCGCGGGGTGAGGAAGTGCCAGAACGCCGGCGGCGGCACCGGGCCGGCCTGCTCACCGAGGGTGGGCGGACGGTCGCGGTCGCGTCCGGAGGCCGGGACGAAGCCGTGGACCTGCCAGAGCAGCGAGTTGTCCGCGGCGGCGTGGCAGCGGACGGTCGCCTCGCCGACGGTGACGGCATCCTCGCCGCCCTCGGGGAGGGCGAGGATGCCCCAGGGGTGGCGGCCGAAGCGGCGGCTGCGGTAGCCGGCGGTGCGGCCGTCGACCGACTCCAGCCGGAACTCGGTGGGCGAGGGGCCCTGGTAGGGCGTGCGGTTGAGGACCCGGCAGCCGACGAGCCGCCCGTCCTGGCCGAACGGGGAGGCCGGCGCGTCCTCGGGGAGCAGCGCGAGGTACTGGCCGCCCTCGAACTCCTCCATGCCGTCCGGGAGTTCCCGGTCACGGTGGAAGTCCGGCAGCGTGCGGTCGGCCGCCGGAGCCCCGGTCACGGGGTCGTACGGCGTCCAGTTGCCGCGGGTGTGGAACACCTGGGCGCCGTAGAAGCGCCGGCCGTCGCTCATCTGGAAGTCGTGGCCGCCGATGCCCTCGCGCCCGCCGGGCCGCAGCACCCGCTCCCCGTCGAACCGGCCGTCGCGGTCCGGGGTCTCGAACTGGTACCCGAACCCGCCCTGGATCAGTCCGCCGTACGGCCGCAGGCCGAACTGTTCCTGAGGGGTGAACACCTCGTGCGGCCGGTCGGCCCAGTACGCCTGGTCGGCGGCGGAGTAGCGGTCGCCGGTGCGCCAGCTGACGAGGAACCGGCCGCCGACGTGGTGGACGGCGTGCGAGGTCGCCTCGTCCGGTACCCGGAAGGCGCAGGTCGCGCGGGTGCCCGCGGGGTCGACGGCCACGGCGCGGTCGCCGCCGAAGACGGTGAGGACGGGCCAGGTGCAGGTGACGCGGAGGATGTCGGCCGGGTCGAACGCGTCGAGGGCCGCGTCCAGGGCGGGCCAGCCCAGTTCCTCGGGCAGTCCGGCGCGCAGGGCGCGGGCCAGCGGGCCGGTAAGGTCCAGCGCGGCCAGCGCCTCCTCGATGCCGTCCAGGGCGACGGCGGTGGGCCGGTCGAGGAGGCCGGCCAGTTCGGTGACCGCCTCGTCGGCCGCGGCGAGCCCCCCGCCGCGCAGCTCGCCGAGCAGGCCCTCGATGCGGGTGTGCACCTCGGCGGCGATGCCGGCGTTCTCCGGCAGCCGGGTGATCGCCGTGCCGCCGCCGCGCAGCCCCTCGTGCACGGTGCCTTCGAGGCGGCGGCCGAACACCGGGTGGGCGGCCAGGGCCTTCAGGTCGCGGTGGGACCGGTCCGCCCAGAACGTCAGCCGTACGGCGTCGCCGGGGTCCGCCACCGCGATGCCCTCGGCGAGACAGGCGTCCAGGAGGTCGGCGTCCAGGGCCGGCCAGCCGTACGTGTCCTCGTGGATCACCACGGGGGTGGCCGCGGCGCGGAGCCGCGGGGCGAACCGGGCGACGATCTCGAAGAGTTCGGCGGGCATGGGCTGGCTCGCCACGCCGCCGTACGCCACCTTCCGGTGCCGGTAGGTGCGCGTGTACCGGCCGAGCCAGCCGGCCAGGCCGCCCTCCGGGGCCAGGTGCCCGGCCGCCGCCGCGTCCACGATGCCGCCGCGCAGCAGCAGCCGCAGCCAAGCGGCCGCGTCCTTGCGGGAGTCCGGGAACAGGTCGAGCAACGCGGCCTGCACCGTGGTGCCTTGGGGATGCTCGCCGAGCGGCCCTGCGGCGGCCTCCAGCAGGGCGTCCGGGACCGCCTTGCCGCGGGCGGCGCCGAGGACCTGTCCCAGCACGCGGGCGTCCTCGTCGGTGCCGAGGCCGGCGGCCCGCGCGGACGCCCCGATCCGGCGGGCGAGGTCGGCGGGGAGGTCCCCGGGCGAGGCCGCCCAGGCGGTCAGCACGCGCACGTACTCCTCGTGCGCCTGGGCGGGCGCCAGCTGCCCGGCCAGCCACCGCTGATGCGCACTCAGCTCCTTGACCGGCAACGCCCCGTGCGCCGCGAGGAGCCGTGCGCCGGCCCGCCGCCAGCCCGGGTCGACGGGCAGCGCGTGCTCCTGTTCCGCCTTGCGGGCCAGGGTGTACGCCTTGGCCGCGGCTCCGCCGGGATATCCCAGCAGGCGGTGCGCCACCGTGTCCCAGAACCAGGGCAGATGCGCGGGCGGCAGCCCGCTCGCCGACCGCCGCAGCCGCTCCAGGCAGCGCCCCATCCTGGGATACGCGGACGACACGGCCGTCGACACCTCGCCGAGCAGGGCGACGGCGGCGTGCTCGGCGCCCGGGTCGTGGGACCTGACCCAGAGCGCATAGGTCATGGACCGGTGGGGTTCCGCGGGCAGCAGGTCGTGAGTGAGCATGCGGCGATCTTGGCACGGGGCTACGACAGCCGTGCGGGCCTGTGGACAACCGCAGCAGCCGGCCGCCCGGGCCCTGTGGACATTCGGGGCCGCCTCCGGGGCCGTACCGCGAAAACCCCCAAGCCGCCTCGGGGACGGCCCTGTTAGGGTCCTGCGGTGTTCTCGCTGTCCGAACCCGCCTTCTTCACCCGCCTGCGCGAGGCCCGTCGCGTGCTGGTCGCCGGCGCCGGCGGCGGCTTCGACGTCTACGCCGGCCTCCCCCTGGCCCTCGCGCTGCGCTCGGCCGGCAAGGAGGTGCACCTGGCCAGTCTGTCCTTCGCCGACCTGTACGGCCTGGGCCCGGACAGCCGGGTCGCGGAGGACGTCTCCGCCGTCCGGGCGGACACCCCGCTGCGCGGCGACTACTTCCCCGAGCGCTCGCTCGCCCAGTGGCTGCGCTCGCAGGGCCTGCCCGAGACCGTGTACGCCTTTCCCCTCACGGGTGTCGGGCCGCTGCGCGCCGCCTACCGGGCGCTTCTCGCGCACCTCGGCGGGGTGGACGCGATCGTGCTGGTGGACGGCGGCACGGACATCCTGATGCGCGGGGACGAGCACGGGCTCGGTACTCCCGAGGAGGACATGGCGAGCCTGGCCGCCGTCGCCGGGCTGGAGGAGGTGCCGCACCGGCTGGTGGCCTGCCTGGGCTTCGGCGTGGACGCGCATCACGGCGTCAACCACTCCCTGGTCCTGGAGAACCTGGCCGCTCTGGACCGCGCGGGCGGCTACCTGGGCGCGTTCTCCCTCCCGCGCGACAGCCCGGAGGGCGTCGCCTATCTCGACGCCGTGGACCACGCCCAGCGCTGCCACGAGAGCCGTCCCAGCATCGTGCACGGGTCCGTCGCCGCGGCGGTGCGGGGTGCCTTCGGCGACGTGCGGTTCACCGAACGCACCCGGGGCAGCGAGCTGTTCGTCAACCCGCTGATGGCGCTGTACTTCTGCGTCGATCTGCCCGCGCTGGCGCGCGCCAACCTGTACCTGGACCGGCTGGAGGAGACGGTGCTGATGCGTCAGATCAGCACGGCCGTCGCCGGGTTCCGGGAGGAGCTGCCCCGGCAGCGTCCGCCCCGGGTGTTCCCGCACTGACCGCCGGCCGGCGGGAACCGTCGGCCCGGTCGTCCCGGAAGCGGTCAACCGCGGGCGAGGTCGCGGCCTCCCACCACCGCCAGTACCAGGGTCAGCAGGGCCAGGGCCGCCGTCTGGCCGAGGCCGCCGCCGAGGATCGCGCCGGCTCCGGGCACGTGCAGCCAGGGATAGAGGGCCGCGACCCGTACCGCGAGGAGGAGCAGGCCGAGAGCGGCCAGGGCGAGGCCGGCCCCGGGGGTCGTCCGGTCCGTGCTCCGGGCGCGCCACAGCAGCCAGCCGAGGGCGCCCACGACGAACCCGGTGGCGGGCGCCCAGACCAGGTCCGCGACGCCCGGCAGCAGCACCACGGACCCACCGGTGACCACGCACGCGGCCAGGAACACCAGGCCCGGCGAGCCCCCGGGCAGGCGGGCCTCGGGTGCGTCCCGGTGGTAGGCGGCGCACAGGGCGAGCGCCGGCAGCCAGGCCAGCAGCACCGCCGACGTCTCGTACCACGGCAGGCCCGGCGCCATGCCGTCTCCGGCCAGCGGGCCGATCGCGCGGACCAGGGGCCACAGGGCCGGCAGGGCCGCGCCGAGCGCTGCGGGGCGGGCCAGGCGGCGGCGGTCGTGCAGCAGGGCGAAGTAGGCCACAGGCCACAGCAGGGGCAGCGTCCAGGTCAGCACGGCGGCGACCGTGTCGGTCGTGCTCCGGCCGGTGAACCCGGTGAGGAACATCTGCCGTCCGCTCGCCCCGTGGGTGAACGCCCAGATCAGCTCCAGGACGGGGGCGGTGACCGCGGAGGCCGCCTGGAGCAGCAGGGCGCACAGGGCGAAGAGGCGGACGGCCGAGCCGAGGAGGGCGTACCGCCGGGGTGCGCCGGGCGCGCCGAGCCGGCAGCGCACGGCGAGCGCGGCGATGCTGGCCACCTCACCGAACGTGGGCCGGCTCTGGTCCTGCAGCTCGCGGTCGACGTCCCACAGGTACGTCTCGACCATCTCCTCCTCCCGTTCGCGCCGGTAGTAGGCGGGGAGCAGGCGCAGGACGGTGCGGTAGCGGGTCTCCAGCAGCGTGGTCATGCGAAGCCTCCCGCGAGTCCGGGCGTGGTGGGGGGTTCGAGGCCGGCCGGGCCCCCGGTGGCGGGGCGGGCCGGGGCGCCGCCGCGGCGGCCCGCGGCGATGCGCCGCTTGGCGGCCCCGGCGCCGGCGGCCATCCGCTCGGCCTCCGCGTCGAGGGCCGCCACGCCCTCGTCGGTGAGCCGGTAGTAGCGCCGCAGCCGGCCCTGCTGCACCTCCTCCCGGTCCAGCACGATCAGGCCGTCCGCGGTGAGCCGGTCCAGCACGCCGTACAGCGTGCCGACCCGCAACTGCACCTCCCCGTCGGAGAGTTCCTCCACCTCGCGCAGGATGCCGTAGCCGTGCCGCGGCTGGTCGGCGAGCGCCGTGAGGACGAAGAACGCCGCTCGGGTCATGCTCTTCGCTGTCATGCGGCCAGGATATATCGGCAGCCGATATATATCGAGCGGAACGGGCCGACGCGTGCCGGGTCGAGGCGGGCGCTGAGGTGAACGGGGTCCGCCCCTGAGCGGATGGACGGGCGGACCCCGTTCGCCGGACATTGTGGGCGCCGTGCGGGGCGGCCGGGCACGGGTGAACCGCGGTCGCCTGACGCGCCCCGCGCACACTCCGGGCGTACGGCACACACCCCGTGCGCCGGTCGCACCCCCGGACGACGCGCGGGGCCGGGCCCCGGCCGCCGCATCTCCCCGCCGAACGGTGATACTGGGAGCCGCACCCGCCCCCATCAGCAGATTGGCTCATGTCGAACTCCGCCACCGACCGCGCCACCATCCCGCAGACCCTCTGGGCGGCCCGGGGCCGCCACACCGGTCCCGCACCCGAGGAGGTCGTCCGCCGCACCCTGCGCCGGCACAAGGACAGCGGGGACATCGACGACTTCGCCGAACCGCCGGCCGAGGACCCCGACCGGCGGGTCTTCGAGGCGCGCTGGCGGGCCGGCGGCACGGTGACCGTGCGGGCCCGGCTGACCCTCGTACCGCGTGAGGGCCGGCCGCAGGGGCACGAGTGGCGGCTGGTCGCGGAGGCGGAACGGCCGTGGGACGACGCGTGGCCCTCGCCCGCGACCCTGTTCTGGCCCGAGGGCGGCTCCGACGGGGGCGAGGACGGCTCCTGGGACCACCACCCCACGGTCCCCGGTCTGCGCTTGCGGCAGGTCAACGCGCTGCCCGAGGACGACAAGGAGATGCGGCGCCGGCTGCGGGACGCGGCCCGGGAGGCGTGGTGCGTGCACGTCGTCGTCCACGAGGCGATGACGCCGGACGAGCGGGGCCGGCTGCCGCTGGCGCGGCTGCTGCCGCCCGGTCTGCGGCACCGGGTGGTGGAGCACCGGGCCACCCCGCAGCAGCTGCGCGCGGTCAACTGGGCACTGAAGGACCTCGGCGTGGAGGTGCCGCGCGGCGGCGCCGTGCTGCTGCCGCCGGACCCGGAACCCGAGGGTTACGACGGCCGGGAGCACAGCGTCCGCAACGTCTTCCTGGACGGCTCGGAACCGGCCGAACTCATCGCGGCGCTGCGGCACTTCGTCGCCCTGCCGCGACCGCTGCCCCAGGGCATCGAGGAGGCGCTGACCGACCTGCGGGACCATTGGACCCTGCTGACCCTTCAGGAGGAGCTGGAGCGCCAGCGGCGGCTGGTCGCGATGTACTCGGAGGCGCTGGAGGCGATGACGAAGTCCCGGGACCTGTACAAGCAGGCCGCCGAGCAGGCCCTGGAGGCCCTGGCCGCCTACCGCGACGTGCCCGCGGCCGCCCTGCCCCAGCCGCGGCCCGCCTCGCGGACCCCGGGCGCGCTGCAGCAGCTGACGCGGACGTTCGAGAAGCTGAAGCTGACGGCCAAGGGACGGCCGCAGCCGGAGCCCGCCGCGGCCGCCTCGCCGAACGGCACCGCGCGGGCGACGGACGACAGCAAGGACACCGGGGGCGCCACGGACGACCGGTCGTCGTAGGCGCACGACCAGGACGAGGAGCCGGGATGGACACGACCACGACCCTGCTGGTGATCGCCGCCGTCGTCGCGGCGGTGCTGCTCGCCGTCGCGGTGGGTCTGCTCGTACGGCTGGTGCGGGCGCGGCGGACCCTGCGACGGGCGGGGCTGCCGACGGGACCGCGGTGGGTGTTCTGGGGTGCGGTCGCGTATCTGCTGCTGCCCACCGATCTGCTGCCCGACCCGGTCTACCTCGACGACATCGGCGTCCTGCTCCTGGCGCTGCGCAGCCTGCGCAGCGCCGGGCCGCTGCCACGGGAGACGGCCGGTTCCTGACCGGCCCGGCCTCCGAGTGCGCGGTCCGGTCCTGACGGGGGCAGCGTCAGGGGCTCCGTTTCCGCGCCTGCCCGGAGGGCCGCGCCGTCCCGTCCCGTTCTCTCCGCTCCGCCCAGGTGCGTTCCGCGCGTCTCGTGGCGCATTCTTGCTGTGTCATCCACCCGGAGGCGCACGGGACGAGGTAGGGCCGATGGCTGGGAGCGACGAGCAGGCCGTCCGTACGCGGGCCCGGCTGACCGCGCTGCTGGCCGACGCCTCGACCGGCGCCCTCAGCGCGGCCGGCGGGCGGGTGGCGGGCGTGTACCTGCGGTCCGGCATCCCGGGCCTGCTGCGCCTGGCGGTGCTCGTGGGCCTGCCCGGCCCGCTGTTCAAGCCCTGGTGGCGGCTGCACGTCGACCGTCCGTTCCCGGTCGCCGACGCATACCGGCTCGGCGTCCAGGTGATCCTCCCGAACGCCACCGAGACCATGCGCCGCTATCCGCAGTTCGCGGCGGGCCTGCCCTTCCCGTTCGGGTCCGTGCACGTGCCGGTGCCGGGCGGGACCGAGCCGCTCGGCGTGCTCACGGTGCTGCACCCGGCGGTGGCGGACACCGTGAACGAACTCCTCGACCGGGAAGCGCTCACCCGGCTGGCCGACGGCCTGGGCGCCGAGCTGCTCGGCCTGACCGACGGCAACGAGAACGCGGTGTCCTGGGACGCCGAGCCGCTCTGCCTGCGGCCGCCCGCGAGCCCGCCCGCACCGGCCGCCGTAGGACGGTTCAGCTGGGACCCGGCGACCTCCGCGGTCCGCGCCGACGACCGGCTGCACGCCCTCCTCGGGCTGCGCCCCGGCGAGTTCGCGGGGACGGCGGCGGCGCTCGCGGACGCCGTGGCCCCGCTCGACGCGCACCGGGTGCTGGCCGCGCTGCGCGAAGCCGCCGCCGGGAGACCGCCGAACGCACCGCTCAGTCTGCGCGCCCGGGACGGCACACCGCGGCTGCTGGACCTGTGGCCGGCCGACGCCGACGGGGTCGGACCGGCGGTCGGCGGGGTGGTGTTCGCACCCGGTACGTCGGCCTCCGCGGACGGCGCGGCCGACCTGCTGCCGCAGGGCGTGTTCTGCCTGGACCGGCTGGGGCTGGTCGTGTACGTCAACCCGGCCGCGGCCCGGCTGGCGGGCCGGCCCCGCGAGGCGCTGCTCGGGCGGCCGCTGTGGGAGGTGCTGCCCTGGCTGACCGGGCCGCCGTACGACGACCATCTGCGCGGTGCCCTGCTCTCGGCGGAGCCGGTGCACTTCCACGCCCGGCGGCCGGCCGGGGACCGGGACGAACCCGCCGAGGGCGACTGGCTCGCCGTGTCGGTGCATCCCGGCACGGACGTGCTGACCTGCACACTCGTCCCGGCCAGCCGCATGGACGCCGCGCAGGAAGCGGTCCCCGAGGCGCGCGTGGCGCCGGACACGGTGGCCCGCGGTCACGCGATGGCGCCGCTGTACCGGCCGATCGCGCTGGCCATCGCGCTGACGGACGCGGTGACCGCCCGGCAGGTGTCGGAGGTGGTGATGCAGGAGCTGCTGCCCGCGTTCGGCGGCCGGCAGCTGGCCATCTACCTGCTCCAGGACCGGCATCTTTACCTGGCCTGGGAGACCGGGTTCCCGCAGGGCTTCCTCGCCCCGTTCGAAGGCGTCGGCCTCGACGCCCACCTGCCCGGGGTGGAGACGCTGACCACCGGACGGCCGCTGTTCTTCGAGTCCATGGAGCAGATCGCGGCGGCCTATCCGGGCATCGCGCTCGACGCGGACCAGGGGGCGCGTGCCTTCCTGCCGCTGATCGCATCCGGACGGCCGGTCGGCTCCTGCATCCTCGGCTTCGACTGCCCGCGCAGCTTCAGCACGGAGGAGCGTACGGTTCTCACCGCGCTCGCCGGGCTGATCGCGCACGCGATGGAGCGGGCCCGGCGCTACGACGACGAGGCGGCCCTCGCCCGCGGTCTGCAGCAGGCGCTGCTGCCGCGGCGGCTGTCGGCGCACCCGCGGGTGGAGACCGCGGGCCGCTATCTGCCGGGCACGCAGGGCATGGACGTGGGCGGCGACTGGTACGACGTGGTCGAGGCCGGGGACGGGCTCGCGCTGGTCATCGGCGATGTGCAGGGGCACGGGGTGCAGGCGGCGGCCACCATGGGCCAGCTGCGCAGCGCGGTCCGCGCGTTCGCGCTGGGCGACCGGCCGCCGGACGAGGTGCTGAGCGGCTCCAACCACCTGCTGATCGACCTGGACCCCGGCCAGTTCGCCAGCTGCTGCTATCTGCGTCTCGACCCCGCCACCGGCCGGGCCCGGATCGCCCGGGCCGGCCATCTCCCGCCGCTGCTGCGGGCCCCCGACGGCAGCACCCGGCTGCTGGACATACCCGGCGGTGTCGTCCTCGGGGTGGATCCGCACGCCCGGTACCCGGTGACCGAGTTGCTACTGGAGCCGGACGCGATCCTCGCCCTGTACACCGACGGCCTGGTGGAGCGGCCCGGCGCCGACATCGACGACGGCATCGCGGCACTGCGGCGGGTGCTCGCCACGGCCGGCGCCGCTGCCGGCCGGCGCGGCGGACGGTCCCTGGCCGGGGTCGCCGACCGGCTCACGGCCACCGCCCGGCACGCCACCGACCGCCCCGACGACGTCGCCCTCCTCCTCGCCGCCCGCCGCGCGGTCCCCGACCTCTGACCGCCCTGCGCCGAACCTCTGCACAACGGTCGGCCGCAGGCGGCCCGGGTGACGGTCTCGCCTGAAGGCGCCGGGCAGTGTAGACATGGGCACATGGTGCGACTGCCCGGCCGGCCCGTGTCTCGGCCGCCCCGTTCTTCCGGGCACCCGCGCGCACCGCACAGCCCGCCGCGGCAGCCACGCGGCACGGGCGGCAGCCGGCCGGGGGTGCTGCGGTCCGCGGTGACCGGGCGCAGCGTGGCCGGTCAGGTGTTCCTCCTGCAAGTGGTGATCGTGCTGCTGCTGGTCGTCTCGGCGGTGGTGGCCCAGGTGCTCCAGGTGCGGCACGACAGCGACAGGGAGGCGGCGAACCGTTCCCTCGCCGTGGCCGAGACCTTCGCCAACGCGCCCGGTATGGTCGCCGCCCTGCGCTCTGCGGACCCCACGGCGGCGCTGCAGCCGCGCGCGGAGGCCGCCCGCAAGGCGACCGGCGTGGACTTCATCGTCGTGATGAACACCGACGGCATCCGCTACACGCACCCCAAGCCCGACCGCATCGGCAAGAAGTTCGTCGGCACGATCGCCCCCGCGCAGGCCGGCGGCACGGTCACCGAGCACATCACCGGCACGATCGGCCCGCTGGTACAGGTCGTGGTACCGGTGAAGGACCCCGGTGGCAAGGTGGTGGGCCTGGTGTCGGCCGGCATCACCACCGCGCACGTCGGCGGGGCCGCCGACCAGCAAGTGCCGCTGCTGCTCGCGGCGGCGGCCGCGGCGCTCGCGCTCGCCACCGCGGGCACGGCGCTGGTCAGCAGACGCCTGCTGCGCCAGACGCACGGCCTCGGGCCGTACGAGATGACCCGGATGTACGAGCACCACGACGCGGTGCTGCACGCGGTCCGGGAGGGTGTGCTGATCGTCGGCGGCGACGGCCGGCTGCTGCTCGCCAACGACGAGGCGCACCGTCTGCTGGATCTGCCGGCGGACGCCGAGCGGCGGCATGTGCTGGAGCTGGGCCTGGACGACGAGACGGCGGGGCTGCTGGCCTCGGGCCGGGTCGCCACGGACGAGGTGCACCTGGTCAAGGACCGCCTGCTGGCGATCAACCAGCGGCCCACCGACCTGCGCGGCGGCCCGCCCGGCAGCGTCACCACGCTACGCGACTCCACCGAGCTGCGCGCCCTGTCGGGCCGCGCGGAGGTGGCCCGGGAGCGGCTGAACATGCTGTACGACGCCGGGGTGGGTATCGGCACCAGCCTGGACGTGACCCGGACCGCGGAGGAGCTGGCCGAACTGGCGGTGCCCCGGTTCGCGGACTTCGCGACGGTGGACCTGTTCGACGCGGTGCTGAACGGGGAGGAGCCGCGGCCGGGAACGGCGCTGCGCCGCACGGCCGGCGCGGGCGTCCGCAAGGACTCCCCGCTGTACCCGGCCGGCGAGCGGATCCGGTTCGTGACCACCTCGCCGCAGGCCCGCGCGCTGACGACCGGGCAGTCGGTCGTGGTGGAGCGGCTGCGCGACGAGCCCGGCTGGCGGGCGCAGGACCTGGAGCGCACCGAGCAGGTGCTGGCGTACGGCATCCACTCGCTGATCACCGTGCCGCTGCGGGCGGGCAGTCTGGTGCTGGGCGTGGCGAACTTCTGGCGCGCGGAGAAGCCGCAGCCGTTCGACTCCGAGGAGCTGGCGCTCGCGGAGGAGCTGGTGGCGCGGGCGGCGGTGTCGATCGACAACGCCCGCCGGTACACCCGTGAGCACAACATGGCGGTCACGTTGCAGCGCAGCCTGCTGCCGCGCACTCTGCCCGAGCAGGGCGCCCTGGAGCTCGCCTACCGCTATCTGCCGGCGCAGTCCGGCGTGGGCGGCGACTGGTTCGACGTCCTGCCGCTGTCCGGTGCCCGGGTGGCCCTCGTCGTCGGGGACGTGGTCGGGCACGGGCTGCACGCGGCGGCGACCATGGGCCGGCTGCGCACGGCCGTGCACAACTTCTCCTCCCTCGACCTGCCCCCGGACGAACTCCTCGGCCTGCTGGACGAGCTGGTCGGCCGTCTCGACCAGGACGAGACCCCGGCGACGGGCGGGGCCGTGGTGACGGGCGCGACCTGCCTGTACGCGATCTACGACCCGGTGTCGCGGCGGTGCACCGTGGCCCGGGCCGGCCATCCGCCGCCCGCGCTGGTACACCCGGACGGCGCCGTGGAGTTCCCGGAGGTGCCCGCGGGTCCGCCGCTGGGCCTGGGCGGGCTGCCGTTCGAGACGGCCGAGCTGGAGCTGGCGGAGGACAGCCGGCTGGTGCTGTACACCGACGGTCTGGTGGAGGACCGGGAACGGGACATCGACGAGGGGCTCGATCTGCTGCGCGACGCCCTGCTCCGGACGCCGGGCGCCTCCCCGGAGGACACCTGCCGTACCGTGCTGGACCGGCTGCCGGCCCGGCCGACCGACGACGTCGCACTGATCGTCGCCCGCACCCGGGTGCTGGGCGGCGACCGGGTCGCGCAGTGGGAGGTGCCGCCCGACCCGGCGGCCGTGTCGGAGGTACGGGCCTCGGTGACCCGGCGGCTGGCCGACTGGGGCCTGGAGGAGCTGGCGTTCACGACGGAGCTGATCCTGAGCGAGCTGGTCACCAACGCCATCCGCTACGGGCGCGACCCGATCGGGGTCCGGCTGCTGCGGGACCGCACGCTGATCTGCGAGGTTTCCGACAGCAGCACGACCTCGCCGCATCTGCGGTACGCGGCCAGCACCGACGAGGGCGGCCGGGGCCTGTTCCTGGTCGCCCAGCTCGCCGAACGCTGGGGCACCCGGTACACGCCGCACGGCAAGGTGATCTGGGCGGAGCAGCCGCTGCCCTGACGTCCGGGACGCGGGAAATCCGTTGAGTCCGGCTCGGCCCGCGGGTGATGATCTCCGGCATGTTCTCGCGCCGGAATCGCCGGACCACCCGGCCCACGTCACCCGCTCTCGTCACCGCCTGGGAAGCTCTGGACGCCGGGGACGTGCCCGGTGCCCTGCGACAGGTCCGGGCCGCCGGGGAGGACCAGCCGCTCGCCGAGGTGGCCCTGGTGGTGGGGCGGGCGGCCGGCTCCGCCGGTTTCACCGACCTCGCCGACGCCTCGGCCGCCCTGGCCGCGGCGCCCGAGGACGCGCGGGCGCTGTACGACTTCGGGTACGCGTGCATCGAGCGCGGCGTGCCGGCTCTGGCGATCCCCGCGCTGAGGGAGGCGCTGCGCCGCAGCGGCGGGGCGCTGCCCGTGCTCCGGGAGCTGGTGTCGGCGTACGAGGGCGAGGGCCGGCACCAGGAGGCGGTGACCGAACTCCTCCGGCACGAGGACCGCTTGGCGGACTGGCCGGACCGCTACCTGCTGGTGTACAACGCCGTCCTCGCGGGCGACCTGGGCCTGGCCCGGCGCCGGCACGCGCTGCTGTCCGACCCGGAGGACGCGCGGTGGCAGTCCGCCCGGGACCGGCAGAACCGGGTCCTCGCCCGGGCCGCCGACGCCGAGCGGGCGGGCCGGCTCGGCCCGGCCGACGTGCGGGGCTGGCAGTACGTGCTGGGCGGCACGGTCCTCGGCACGCTGTCGCCGTACGGCTTCGACGAGGGCATGAACGGCCGCTACGCCTGGCTGCAGGACACCCCGGACCAGTGCCTGCGTGGTCTGCTGCGGCTGCGGACGCTGCTGGACCGCGCGGGGGTCCGGCCCCGGTCGGTGTCGCTGCTGCCCGACCGGGACTCGCGGATCCTCGGGCTCGCCGCGGCCGAGGTACTGGGCCTGCCGGCCGAGCCGTTCACCCCCGGCCGGCCGGACACGGTGGTCGTGGCGTACGACCTGGACGGGCTCGCGGCGCACGAGGGCGGGCCGGAGCTGATCGGGGAGCTGTTCGAGCGGGCCCCGGGGCAGGTTCTGCACGCGCACGCGTCCTGCTGGACGGATCCGCCCGCCGTCACCCCGGACAGCGCCGCCCTGCTGCACCAGTCGGTGGTGGCGCCGTGGGGCGCGCAGCTGCGTCAGGCCGCCGACGGCGGGGTGGAACAGGGGCCTGCGGACGACCGTCCGGAGGCGGAGGTCGCCGCCGGCATCACCGGCGCGGACCCGTCCGACGACGCCGGGGACGGCGCGGGCCCGGCGGACGGCGACGCGGAGTTCGCCGCGTTCGCCACGGCCGTGGCGGGGACATGGCTGCGCGGCGACCGGGCGCGTGTCCGGTCCGCCGGGCCCGTGCCGAGTTCCCGGTTCGCCTGAGCGGGGCGGCGGTCAGCCGCCGTTGAGCCGCGAGCGCAGCAACTGCTTGCCCATTTCGGCGCCCTTGCGGCTGTCGGACTGGGCCTTGCGGAACAGCTCCGCGACCTCGTTGTCCTTGTCGCGTTCGGCGTCCTGGATGTACTGCTCCAGACGCAGGGCGTTGCTCAGGCACGCCTCGACGTACCAGATGAGGTTGTAGTCCTTGTCGCGGGTGCCGGTGACGTCGCCGGTCTCACTGGTGCTGGTCATCCGGGTCTCCTCCTGTTGTCGACCCTGTGGTCGATTCCGCTTCCGGACCCCCCGGGTACCCGTGCGACCTGCGCACACACCGGCCGATCCGGACGGCCCTTCAGCCGAGGGCGCGGTCCAGGTTGAACGCGGCGCTGATCAGGGACAGGTGGGTGAACGCCTGCGGGAAGTTGCCCTGTTGCTCGCCGGTGCGGCCGATCTCCTCGGCGTACAGGCCGAGGTGGTTGGCATAGGTGAGCATCTTCTCGAAGGCCAGCCGGGCCTCGTCGAGCCGGCCGGCCCGCACGAGCGCCTCGACGTACCAGAACGAGCAGATGGAGAAGGTGCCCTCGTCGCCGCGGAGGCCGTCGGGGCTGGCCTGCGGGTCGTAGCGGTAGACGAGGGAGTCGGAGACGAGTTCCTCGGTGAGCGCGTCCAGGGTGGACAGCCACTTGGGGTCGGTGGGGGCGATGAACTTGGCGAGCGGCATCATCAGCAAGGAGGCGTCCAGGACGTCGCCGCCCTCGTACTGCACGAAGGCGCCCCGGCGCTCCGACCAGCCGCGGTCCATGATCCGCCGGTAGATGGTGTCGCGGGCCTGGCGCCAGCGCCGGTGGTCGGCCGGGAGGCCCCGGTGGGTGGCGAGGCGGATGGCGCGCTCGATCGCGACCCAGCACATCAGCCGCGAGTAGAGGAAGTCCTTCCGCCCGCCGCGGGTCTCCCAGACGCCCTCGTCGGGCTGGTCCCAGTGGTCGCAGACCCAGTCGACCAGGTGGCACACGTCGTCCCACTGACCGCTGGAGATGGGCTGGGCCCACTTGTCGTAGAGGTAGATGGAGTCGATCAGGGCGCCGTAGATGTCGAGCTGGAGCTGGCCGGCGGCGGCGTTGCCGACCCGGACCGGGGCCGAACCCTGGTGGCCCTCCAGGTGCGGCAGCTCACGTTCGGGCAGGTCGGCGCGGCCGTCGATGCCGTACATGATCTGCAGCGGGCCGGACCCGTCGCCGCAGCCGGGGCTGATGTGCGTGGTCAGGAACCGCATGAACGCCTCGGCCTCACCGCTGAAGCCGAGCCGGAGCAGCGCGTAGACGGCGAAGGCGGCATCCCGCACCCAGACGTACCGGTAGTCCCAGTTGCGCTCGCCGCCGAGCTGCTCGGGCAGGCTGGTGGTGGGGGCGGCGATGATGGCGCCGGTGGGGGCGTAGGTGAGGAGCTTGAGGGTGAGCGCGGAGCGGTGCACCATCTCGCGCCAGCGGCCCCGGTAGCGGGACTGGTGCAGCCAGCGCCGCCAGTAGGCGACCGTGGCGTTGAACTCGTGCTCCGCCTCGGCGTGGGCGCAGCCGCGCGGGGCCACCGCGCCGTCGACCTGGTCGAGGGCGAACACCGCGGACTCGCCCTCGCTCAGCTTGAAGTCGGCGCGGGCGTCGCGGGCGTCGCACTCCAGGACGACGGTCGAGGTGAGCGCCAGCGACTGGGCGGGCGACTCGAACAGGAGCAGGCCGTCCAGGGTGCGCACGGTGTGCGGGACGGCGCCGTAGTCGAAGCGGGGGGCGACCAGCACCCGGAAGGGGACGGTGCCGCGGACGCACACCACGCGCCGGATCAGCCGGTGCCGGCCGGCCTCGCCGGGGGCCTCCCCGGAAACCGGCATGAAGTCCTGCACCTCGCCGACGCCGTCCTCGGTGAAGAACCGGGTGATCAGCACGTTGGTGTCGGGGAAGTAGAACTGCTTGGTACGGGCGGGTACGGCGGCGGCCAGTTCGAAGCAGCCGCCGCGCTCTGCGTCCAGGATGGCCGCGAAGACGCTGGGGGCGTCGAAGGCCGGGCAGCAATACCAGTCGATCGTGCCGTTGCTGCCGACGAGGGCCACCGTGCGCAGGTCGCCGATGAGTCCGTGCTCGGCGATGGGCAGGTAGCGGGAGCTGCGCGGGGCGTCCTCGGGATACGGCGTCTCGGCCATCGGCGGCCTCCCGGTGAGGGGTGCGGTCCCGTGTGCGGGCTTTTTCCCGCTTTCGGATGTTCTCCAGCTTAGGAGGGAGTGGTTCCGTGTGGCGTGGGAAGGGGCTCCTCACCCTTTCCGCCGGGGCGCTTCGGGATGCAAGCTGCGCCGGGGAGGGGAATGGTGAGAGTGTGCTCCGTTCGGAGGCACCGGCACGGATGCGGTCATCCGGACCGAGGAGGAGGCATCATGTCGACATCCACACCCGAAGAGTCCCGTTCGTCGGACGACGTCTGCACCCCGGACGCCCTGCTCCACTCCGCGCCCCCCAGGGGCGTCACCCCTGAGGACCTGGTGATGGCGGCGGGCAGGGACGTCACACCGAAGACCCTCGACTGGGCGCGTCGCAAGCTGGAGTCGGAGGGCACGGCGGCCATCGAGAAGCTGCTGCCCTAGGGCGGTCCGGGGAATTCCGGGACACGAACGGGGAACCGGCCGGGCGTATCCACGCCCGGCCGGTGGTGTGTGCGCGACCGGTCTACTCCGGCAGCTCCGTCTCGTCGGGCACCACGTGCATCGCCGCTTCCTCCGCCCCGGCCGCTCCCCCGTCGATGCCCACGTCCCGGGCGACCTGTTCCTTGGTGGTGTCGGTGTGGGCGCCCTCGTCCGGGGCCACCAGCCGGCCGGCGCGGGACTCGCCGGCCTCGGGGTCGACCGGCTCGCCCTCGCCGCCGGGGAGGTCGCCGACGCCGTCGCCGGGCGGTGCGGTCACGTCCGGGACCTCCTGGTTCAGCCGTTCGTCCAGGGTCTCCCCGGCCTGCTGCTCGGCGGCGGTGGTGCCGTACCGGGTGACGCCCAGGGGGCGTTCGGGCGGGGAGTAGCCCTCGTCGAGGATGTCGTCGTAGGTGCGTTCGCCGACCGCGTCCTGCAGGTCCAGGGGCCCGGCGTCCTCCTGTTCCTCGTTGGTGCCGGTGGGCTGGTAGGCGTCGTCCGCCATGGGGGTCTGCTCGGACTGCTGGTCGCTCATGGTCGCCTCCTCCGGGGTTCTCCGACGGTCCTGGTCCGCGTTTCCCGTGGCCGGATCATTAACCCCGTCGGTGCCCGGACGGATCAGTCCGCGGACCGCTCGGCCGGGGAGGCCGTCCACCGCTCCTCGATGCGACCCGCAGGGCGACGGCCCAGGTGGCGAAGAACGGGCCGACGAGCAGCCCGAGGAGCTCCACCGTGCCGATGAGCAGGGCGACCGCCACGGACAGGCCGGCTGACCGTCGGACTCGCCCGCGCCACCACCAAGGAGATCGCCCGCGCGGCCGGCTGACGGTGAGCAGGGACATGCCGGCCGCGAACAGCACGGGCAGCGTCGAAGCCGACGGACAGCGGCCGCTGCCCCTCGCCCATCAGCTTGCGGGTGGTGTTGTCGATCGCCGCGATGTGGTCGGCGTCGAAGGCGTGCGCATGCCCAGCGTGTACGCGGTGACCCCGATGCCGACGCCGGAGGACTCGCTGCCGAGGCCGAGGTGCCGGGGCCCCACGAACCCGACGAGCGTGCCCCAGCCGATGGCGTGCAGGGCGAGCACGAAGCCGGCCGTCCCGCCGACCCTGATCCACTCCTGCCGCGTCAGGGAGCCGCGGACGCGGTGCCGGGCCGTGGGCGGTGCCTCGGTCCGAGCGGGGAGGGACGGAGCGGAATCAGGGGCGGCCGTCAGGGGGGCGTTTCCTTCGGTGGTGCGGTGCGGCTGCGCTTCCCAGCCTTGTGCCATCGTCCCCTATCTGCAAGCCATGTGCAGTAAAGGGTGCGGCAGGCCTTTCCCATGATCACGGCGGCCCTTTCCCATGAGCAGGGAAAGCCGGGTCAAGCTGTGGCGTGCGGGCCGTCCGGGCGGCCGGCGCGCTGCCGGACCGTCTCGCGGCTGAGTTCCTCGGTCTCCGGCTCCGCCAGCCGCTCGAAGCCGTCCCCGGTGATGACGGAGACGACGGGGAAGATACGGCGGTTCAGGTCGGGGCCGCCGGTGGCCGAGTCGTCGTCCGCCGCGTCGTACAGCGCCTGGAGCGCGGCGAGGGCCGCCTCCCGGCGGGTCAGGTCCGGCCGGTACAGCTTCTTCAGCGCGCCCCGGGCGTACGGGGAGCCGCTGCCCTCGGCGTGGAAGTGCTGCTTCTCGTACAGCCCGCCGGCCGCGTCGAAGCTGAAGATCCGGCCGCGTCCGCCGCCGGGTGCGGTGAGGTCGTACCCGACGAGCAACGGGACGACGACGAGACCCTGCATGGCCTGGGCGAGGTTCTGCCGGATCATGGCCGCCAGGCGGGTCGCCTTGGCGCCGAGGGTCATCGGGACGCCCTCTATCTTCTCGAAGTGGGTCAGTTCGACCTGGTAGAGCCGCACCATGTCGAGGGCGAGGCCGACGGTGCCGGCGAAGGCGACGGCCGTGTGGTCGTCGGCGGGGTGCACCTTCTCCAGGTCGCGCTGGGCGATGAGGTTGCCCATGGTGGCCCGGCGGTCCCCGGCGATCAGCACGCCGTCGCGGTAGGTCAGGGCGAGCACGGTGGTGCCGTGCGGGAACCGGTCGGGCGCGATCCGGGCGCCGGCCCGAAGCGGGGGTGCGGTGGGCAGCAGCCGGGGGCGGTGCGCGGCGAGGAACTCGGTGAAGGACGACGACCCCGGTGTGAAGAAGGCCGCGCCCGGCAGGCCCGCGCTGTCGTTCCCCTGCATGACTCCCCCTCTGTGTCACCGGCAGTATCCGTCTCCTACCTGACCCGGGGGCGCGGGAAACTCCCCGGTGCTCACAGGGCTTTGCGGCGCACGAGCACCCCGAGCACCAGCAGGCCGGGGAGCAGCGGCAGCCACACGGTCAGCAGCCGGTAGCCGAGCACCGCGGACGCGGCGGCGGCGCCGGGGGTGCCGGCGGCGGTGAAGGCGAGGGCCAGC
Source organism: Streptomyces sp. NPDC088810 (assembly GCF_044750305.1). NCBI lineage: Bacteria > Bacillati > Actinomycetota > Actinomycetes > Kitasatosporales > Streptomycetaceae > Streptomyces > Streptomyces sp. NPDC088810. The sequence goes on along the minus strand of NZ_JBIVJQ010000006.1, from coordinate 244,055 downwards.
GCGGCGTCCAGCGAGCCGAAGCCGCCCGGTGTGGGCAGCAGGGCGGCGGCACTGCTGGCCGCGAGGTACAGCAGGGCGACCTGGAGCGGGGCGAGGGGCAGGCCGACGGCCCGGGTGACGGCGACGAGGACCAGGGCGTGCAGCAGGGCGAAGGCCACGGAACCGCCCCACAGGGCCGCCGCGCGGACCGGGCACGCGTGCAGCGCGCGGATGTCGGCCAGGACGGCGGCGAGCGCCCGCCGGCAGCGCGGCCACAGCGGGCTGGCGAGCAGGACCGCCACGAGGACGGTGACGCCCAGGGCGGCGGCGACCGCCGTCGGGGAGATGCGCGGGAGGCGCAGCAGGCCCGGGCAGGCCGGGGCGAGCAGCGCGATCAGCGTCAGGCGGGCGGTGGCTCCGGCGGTGGCCTTGACTGCGAGCGCGCCGGCCGAGCGCCCGGCCGGCAGCCCGCAGCGCATCAGGAACCGCAGGTTCACCGCGCCCGCGCCCAGCCCCGCGGGCAGCAGGTGGTTGGCGGCGGAGGCGGCGAACTGGGCCGCGACCAGCCGGGGTCCGGGCAGCCGGGGGACGACGGCGCCCTGCTGGGCGAGCGCGGAGGCCGCCCAGGTGCCCATGGCCGCCGCCGCGCCGACCAGCAGCCAGCCCTGGTCGGCGACCGCCAGCCGCCCGGCCCCGCTCTCGACGGCGGGCCAGTGCCGGCGGGCCAGGTACACCGCGCCGAGCAGGACGGCGAGGCAGACGCCGGCCTGCCAGCGGGCGTACCGGCGGCCGAGGGAGGTGGAGAGTTCGGCGGGCGCCGTCACGAGCCGGCGCCCGGTACGGCGTAGTAGATCCGGACCGTGCCGGCGGGGACGGACGGCCAGTCGCGGGCGTAGCCGGGCGGCGCGGAGCCGGGCGGCACCAGCACCGCGACCGGCGTCCGCCGGGCGGCCCCGACGATGCCGTCCTCGGTGGTGTTGGCGTTGGGTCCGGCCGTGGCGACCGAGCCGCAGCCGGCGGCGAACGCGATCGGCAGGGCCTCGTGGCCGGCGACCAGGCAGGGCGGCCGCACACCGTTGCGGTGCAGCTCGTCCGCGGTGCGCGCCCACTCCCGGTGGGCGGCCGTGGTGTTGCCCACGGTGTGCAGGAGCACGGCGAGCTGCACCGCGAGGTGTGCGGCGAGCCCGGCGCAGACCAGCACCGCGGCGACCGGCCGGACGGCCCGGGGCGAGGCCGGGGGCAGGGCCGAGCGCCAGGGCAGGTGCGGGGCCAGGAGCGGAGCGGTGCGCGGGGTGGAGCGCCGGGGCTGGCGGGGAGCCCGGGGCTGGGCCGTCATCAGGTGCAGGAGGGCGTCCGCGACCGGGAGGGCGAGCAGGGCGTAGGCGGGGAGGAGGAAGCGGGGGGCCGCGTAGCCGATCAGGAAGAGGTAGGGGAAGGCGGCGGTCGCCGCGCAGGCGAGCGGGAGTGCCGTGGCCGTCGTGCGCCGGGTGCGGACGGCGACGGCCAGGCCGAGCGCGGCGAGCAGGGGCAGGGTGAACCACCAGAGGGTCAGCAGCGGGTGCGGCAGGGCGCCGGTGCAGGGCCGGCACAGGGTGCGTCCGCCCAGGCTGCGCAGCTGGTCCACGACGGCGAAGTGCCAGCCGAGGCCGCCCTGGATCGCCGAGCCGTCGGACAGCCGCTGCGCCAGGCCGCCGTAGCTGACGTACGCCTCGATCACCCACTCGGCGGCGCCGGCGGCGAGCCCGGTGAGCAGGGCCGGCAGGGCGCGCCGGCGGTGGCGCGCCAGGCCGAGGACCAGCAGGGGCAGGGTCGCCCAGACCGCGTCCACCGGCCGCATCCACGCCATGAGTGCCGCGCTGCCCGCCAGACCCCACAGGGCGCCGGGCTGGGTACGGGCGCGCAGGAAGCAGCCGGCGGCGGCCAGGGCACCGACGGCGACCCAGTAGTTGGGCATGGCCTGCGGGCCGTAGAACAGCGTCACCCACAGGGAGGCGAACAGGGCGCCGCCGAGGGCGAGGACGCGGGCGGGGAACAGGCCGCGCCAGGCGTGCAGGGCGAGGTACAGGGCGAGCCCGGAGAGCAGGGCGAGGTAGACCCGCAGCAGGGGGGTGGACGACGACCAGGCCGCGACGGGTGCGACCAGCAGGGAGATGCCCCGCGCGCGGGGCGCGCTGAAGAAGGACGCGGGGGCGTGTCCGCTGACCTGGCTGACGTACACCGTCTCGTCCCAGCCGAGGCCCATGCCCGGCCGGACCAGGAGCAGTTGGGCCAGGGCGAAGGCCGCGGCGACGGCCGCCGGCGGCCAGGCGGCGCGGGGCGGGCCGGCGGAGGCGCGCCGCGCCCGCTCGCGGCTCGCCGTGTCGACTGTCGCGTGCGCACTGCCGGCCATGACCACCCCTCTGTCCCCTACAGGTCGTAGGGCCCGCTGTCACCCTACGGCCTGTAGGGCCGAGGGAGGGAGCCGGGGAACACGGCCCAACCTAACCCGGACCACCCGGCGGTGCCCGACCGACGGGGCCATCCGGCCGACGGCCCTACGCGCTGTAAGGTTGGGGCATGGCTGGCACAGGGTCCCGCGGCAGGTCGGAGCGGCGCAGCGCCGGGGCGCTGGAGAGCGAGGTGCTGGCCGCACTGTGGGCCACCGAGCGGCCGCTGACGCCGGCGGAGATCCAGCACGACATCGGGGGCGGACTCGCCTACAACACGGTCCACACCATCCTCAAACGCCTGTACGACAAGGGGCTGGTGCTGCGGGACGCCGACGGGCGGCGCGGCGCGTACCGTCCGGCCAAGAACGCGGCCGAGCTGACCGCGGAGGCGATGCACGAGGCGCTGGACCGGGGGCCGGACCCGATCGCCGCGCTCCAGCAGTTCGTGACCGGGCTGAGCGCCGAGGAGGAGCGGGCGCTGCGCGAGCTCCTCGCCGGAGGCGGCCCCTGAGGCCGGGCCCGCCCCATGCCTGCGGTCCGCCGCCCGGCCGTCCCCGCCCTCGGCGCGCTTCCGGCACTGCTCGCCGCCGACGCGACCGGCGACCTGCTCGGACGGGACGCGCCGGCTCCCCGCCTAGGCGCACGAAGACCCCGAAGTGGTGCCGACCGCCGCCCCGGCCGTCCCCGCCCACGACGCGCTTCCGGCACTGCTCGCCGCCGACGCGACCGGCGACCTGCCCGGACCGCTGTCCGCCATGCTCACTGGACGGCGGCGCTCAGCCGCCGTTCGGGGCGCGGTGCGGCGGCTGTTCGGGGGCGGGACGGCGGACCACCGGCGGTACGGTCCGCACGGCCGGCTCGTCGGTGCCGACCGTGAGCGGCTCGCCGTGGTGGCTGAGCCGGAGCGGCGGGCCGTCCAGGAGTGCGTACGTCACCTTGTCCGGGCCGATCTCCACGCGCAGCCGGCGCCCGCGGAACTGGACGTGGAAGGCGAGCCGGCGCAGCCGCTCGGGCAGGCGGGGCGCGAACCGCAGCCGCTCGCCGTCGCGGCGCATCCCGCCGAAGCCCGCGACCAGCGCCATCCAGGTACCGGCGAGCGAGGCGATGTGGAGTCCGTCCCGGGTGTTGTGCTCCAGGTCCTGGAGGTCCATCAGGGCGGCCTCGGAGGTGTAGGCGTGGGCGAGGTCCAGGTGGCCCGTCCGGGCGGCCATGACGGCCTGGCAGCAGGCGGACAGGGAGGAGTCACGGACCGTCAGCGGCTCGTAGTAGGCGAAGTTCCGGGCGATCTGCTCCTCGTCGTACTGCTGCTCGAACCAGTCGCCGCAGGTGTACATGGCCAGCACCAGGTCGGCCTGTTTGACCACCTGTTTGCGGTAGAGGTCGAAGTAGGGGAAGTGCAGCAGCAGCGGGTACTGGTCGGGGCGGGTGCCGTCGAAGTCCCAGCGCTGGTAGCGGGTGAAGCCGGCGTGCTGTTCGTGGACGCCCAGCTCCTCGTTGTAGGGGACGTGCATGGCGTCGGCGGCGTCCCGCCAGGCCGCGCTCTCCTCCTCGTCCACGCCGAGCCGCCGGGCCTCGCGCGGATGGCGTTCCACGGCGTCGGCCGCGGCCAGCAGGTTCTGCCGGGCCATCAGGTTGGTGTACGTGTTGTCGTCGGCGACCGCGCTGTACTCGTCGGGGCCGGTGACGCCGTCGAGGTGGAAGACGCCGTGCGAGTCGTGGTGGCCCAGCGACCGCCACAGCCGGGCGGTCTCCACCAGCAGCTCCACGCCGGTCTCCCGTTCGAAGGCGGTGTCGCCGGTGGCCTCGACGTACCGGACGACGGCGTCGGCTATGCCGGCGTTCACGTGGAACGCGGCGGTGCCGGCCGGCCAGTACGCGGACCCCTCGGGGCCGGCGATGGTCCGCCAGGGGAACGCGGCCCCGGCGAGCCCCAGCTGGGCCGCGCGTTCCCGGGCCTCGTCCAGGGTGCTGTACCGCCAGCGCAGCGCCTCGGCGACGGCCTGGGGCGCGGTGTGGGTGAGCACGGGCAGCACGAACATCTCGGTGTCCCAGAAGGCGTGCCCGTCGTAGCCCGAGCCGGTCAGTCCCTTCGCCGGGATGGCGCGCTGCTCGGCGCGGGCGCCGGCCTGCAGGACGTGGAACAGCGCGAACCGGACGGCCTGCTGGATCTCCCCGTCGCCCTCCACCTCGACGTCGGCGCGGGCCCAGAAGTCGTCCAGGCAGGCCCGCTGGTCCTCCAGCAGGCCCTGCCAGCCGTCGTGGCCGGCGGCGGCGAGCGCGGCGTCGACCTGGTCGGCCATCGCGGGCAGCGACCGGGTGCCGGACCAGCCGTGCGCGACCAGTTTCTCCACGCGCAGCGTCTGTCCGGGCTCCAGGACGGAGGTGACGGTCAGCCGGGCGACGTCGATGCCGCTCTCGCTGCGGGTGGTGGTGCGTTCGGGGCCGGTGACGGTGTGGTCGGCGGCCACGGCGACCCGCAGGCCGCTGCGCTTGGTGCGGTGGACCAGCCGCAGCCGGGTGCCGGAGGCGAAGTGGTCCTCCTGCTCCAGCGGGGACTTCAGCGCCCGCGCCGCGCGCGGGTCGCCGTCGGGCTCGGGCAGGCTCTCGTTGGCGACCAGCTCCGACTGGATCACCACCCGGCTGCGGCTGCCGACGGCCTCCACCTCGTAGGCGACGGCGGCCACCGCCCGCTGGGTCAGCGACACCAGCCGGGTGGAGCGCACCCGGACCGTCGAGCCGGCCGGCGAGGTCCACTCGCAGGTCCGCTCCAGCACTCCGCGGCGCAGGTCCAGGACGCGTTCGTGGGCGACGAGCCGGCCGTAGCGCAGGTCGAACGGCTCGTCGTCCACGAGCAGGCGCACGATCTTGCCGTTGGTGACGTCGATGACGGTCTGTCCGGACTCCGGGTAGCCGTAGCCGGCCTCCGCGTACGGCAGCGGGTGCAGCTCGTGGACGCCGTTGAGGTAGCTGCCGGGCAGGCCGTGCGGTTCACCCTCGTCGAGGTTGCCGCGCCAGCCGACGTGCCCGTTGGACAGGGCGAACACCGACTCGCTCTGGGCGAGGACATCGAGGTCGAGGGCGGTCTCGCGGACGGTCCACGGCTCGACGGCGTACGAGCGGTCGGTGATCACTGCTTGCCTCCCAGTTCGGCGAGGTCCTTCACGACGATGTCGGCGCCGTGCGCGTACAGCGCGTCGGTCTGGCCGACCCGGTCCACGCCGACGACGTACCCGAAGCCGCCCGCGCGGCCCGCGTCCATGCCGGCCAGCGCGTCCTCGAAGACGGCCGCGCGGGACGCCTCGACGCCCAGGTCACGGGCGGCGGCGAGGAAGGTGTCGGGGTGCGGCTTGCCCGGCAGGCTGCGCTCGGCGGCCACCACGCCGTCGATGCGTACGTCGAAGAAGTGCTCGGCGCCGACGGAGCGCAGCACGTCCCGGCAGTTGGCGCTGGAGGAGACGATCGCGGTGCGCAGCCCCGCGGCACGGACCGCCTCCAGGTACCGCAGGGTGCCCTCGTACGCCTCCACTCCCCCGGTGCGGATCTTCTCCAGCAGCAGCTCGTTCTTGCGGTTGCCGAGGCCGTGGACGGTCCGGGCGTCCGGCGGGTCGCCGGGGTCGCCCTCGGGCAGCCGGATGCCGCGCGAGGCCAGGAAGGAGCGGACGCCGTCGGCGCGGGGGCGGCCGTCGACGTACTCGTCGTAGTCGGCCGAGGCGTCGAACGGCCGTCCCTGCTCGCCCTCGTAGTCGTGCAGGAACGCGTCGAACGTCTCCTTCCAGGCCGCCGCGTGCACGACGGCCGTCCTGGTGACGACCCCGTCGAGGTCGAAGAGACAGGCCTGGATGGTGTCGGGCAGACCGAGCTGAGTCATACCCAGGACTGTTCCCCGTCCGGAGCACTCCAGTGGGTGGCGCACGCCACATGCCGCGCGGACGGGTGGTGACAGACTCTGCTGTGTGCCGCTGACCTTCGACGACCTCCTCCTGCGCGCCCGCGCCCTGCCCCGCGGCGGCCGGCGCGCCCTGCTCGGCATCGCGGGCAGCCCCGGCGCGGGCAAGACGACACTGGCCGAGCGCCTGGTGGCCGCCCTGAACGGCGACGGTCCGCCCTGGGTGGCGCAGGTGCCCATGGACGGCTTCCATCTCGCCGACGCCGAACTGGACCGGCTCGGCCGCCGCCACCGCAAGGGCGCGCCGGACACCTTCGACGCGGGCGGGTACGCGGCGCTGCTGCGGCGGCTGCGCGAGGAGACCGGCGAGGTGGTGTACGCGCCGGGGTTCGAGCGGGTGCTGGAGCAGCCGATCGCCGGCGCGATCCCGGTGCCGCCCGAGGCCCGGCTGGTGGTGACCGAAGGCAACTACCTGCTCCTGCGGGAGGGTTCGTGGGCGCGGGTGCGGCCGTGCCTGGACGAGGTGTGGTTCTGCGAGGTCGACGAGGAGGAGCGGATCCGCCGGCTGGTCGCCCGGCACGAGGAGTTCGGCAAGGAGCACGCGGCGGCCGTGTCCTGGGTGCTGGGCACCGACCAGCGCAACGCCGACCTGGTCGCTACGACACGGGAGCGCGCGGACCTGGTCGTGCCGGCCGGCGTGCTGCGCTGACGCGCAGGGGTGCGGGGACCGGCGTTCGGTACCTTCCCGCTCCAGCGTTTCTCCCGTGACCGCACAACTCCGCACAGCGGCACGTCCGTTCCCGGGAACTGTTTCCGAGAGGCACCGGCATGCCGTCAACCGCCGCGCACCGCGCTCCCGTTGTGAACCGGCGCGGCTTCCTCACCACCTCGCCGGCCGCGTCGGCGGGGGTGCTCGCCGTGCCGGCCGTCGCCGCCTGGCTGCCTGCGGCCGACGCGAAGGCCGCGACCGCGCCGGCCTCGTTCGTCGACGACTACCGGACCAACACCCGGGGCCTCACGCCCGAGACGAACGCGGTGGTCCGTGCCCTCGGCGGCTTCGGCCGGCTGTGGAAGACCGGCCCGGCGTGGCACACCGGCATGCCGCTGCGCCCCGACATCCTCCGCGCCGACCTGCGCTACTGCGCGCGGATCACCGCCGAACGCACCGACGCCCAGGCCGAGGAGGCGTTCGTCTACGACCGCCAGCACCAGAGCTACGCCGCGATCGCCGGCCTCGGCCCGCTCGCCGAGGTGTACCGGACGGGCGCCAAGGCGGTCACGTCGATCACGAGCGCACCCGACGGCACCCCGCCGACCACGGTCAGCGACGCGGTGCCCGCGGACGCCCCCGCGGGCTCGGCCCTCGGCGCGGGGGCACACGACTCGCCGCTGGGGAAGGTCGCCGAGCTGGTCGACACCGTGCGCGGCCCGTACGCCTCCGGCAACCCGGCCGAGTACGCCTACCAGTACCCGCAGCCGTGGCGGCTGACCGAGGACAGCGAGGTCGTGGACACCGGCCGGACGGACGCGTTCGGCTTCCCGGTGTACGCGTCCGACGTGGTCGTGGCCCCGCAGCTGCTGCGCCAGCGCGGCGCCTCCCCCGCCGACGACGGCGGCTTCCCCAGCGGCCACACCAACGCCTTCCACCTGGCCGCGCCGGCGTACGCGTACGCCGTGCCGGAGCGGTTCCAGGAGCTGGTGACGCGCGCGTCCGAGCTGAGCCACACCCGGATCGTCGCCGGCATGCACCACCCGGTGGACGTCGTCGGGGGCCGGATCATGGCCACCGCGCTCGCCGCGGCCGCGCTCGCCGATCCGGCCGACGCCGAGCTGAAGGCCGCCGCCCGCGCCCAGGCGCTCGCCCACCTCACCGCGCGGACCGGCACCACCGCCGACACGCTCTACGCCTACGCCCACCCGGCCGACGACCCGTACGCCGACCGGGACGCCCATCGGCGCGCGGTGCGGCACCGGCTGACGTACGTCCTTCCCCGGCGGGGCGGCGACCTGCCGCTGACCGTGCCGAAGGGCGCGGAGGTGCTGCTGGAGACCCGGCTGCCGTACCTGACCGCGGAGCAGCGCCGGGCTGTTCGCCGCGGCGGACGGCTACGGCGCCTTCGACGCGGGCGTCACCGTCACCATGGACGCGGCGGCCGGCGGTTTCTCGGCGGCCGACAGCTGGCGCAACGACATCGGCGGGCGCTGCGGGCTGACCAAGCGGGGCACGGGAACGCTGACGCTGACCGGCCGCAACCGCTACACCGGCGGCACCGTGCTGGCCGAGGGCACGCTGGCGGCGGGCTCCGAGGACGCGCTGGGCCACGGGGACGTGCGGGTGACGGGCGGCACGCTGCGGGTGGCCGGGCGGCTGCGGGTGCGGGGCGTCTACGCGCAGGAGGCGGGCACCCTGGAGGTCACCGTGCGGGCCGGCGGCAGGGCACCGCTGACGGCCGGGCACCGGGCCGTGCTCGGCGGCCCGGCGGTGCTGGCGCTGCGGCTGGACACCGAGCGGCCTCCGGCGGCGGGCAGCACCCTGCCGGTCCTGGGCGCGTCCCGGCTGGCCGGGCGGTTCGACCGGATCGAGGTGAACTCCGGCGCGCTGCGCGCCGTACCCGTGTACACGGCAGAAGGTCTGTCGGTACGACTCGTGCGGCGGTGACGTCCGCGGCGGCGGGAGCGGTGCGACAGTAGGGGCCATGATCCGGCCCCCGAGCGCTCCCGTCGCCGCACGGCTGGTGCCGCCGCGGGGCGGATGATGGCGCGCGCACAACACCCGGTCCTCACACCCGAGGCCCCCACGGGGCCGGTACGGCAGGCGCCGGCCGGCCGGTACGCCCGGCTGCGCCGGCACCGGCGGTGGCTGCCGCCGCTCCTGGTCGCCCTGCTGCTCGCGCAGCTGGCCGCGGCGATGGTCACCACGGCGGTCCAGCAGACCCCGACGATCGACGAGCCGGTCTACGTCGCCACGGCCACCGACTACCTGCGCGAGCACCGGCTGCGCTACAACCCCGAGCATCCGCCGCTCGGGAAGCTGCTGATCGCGACCGGGGTGGCGGTGGCGGACCCGCACTACGACCCGTCGTACACCGGCAACCAGGGCGAGGTGGGACGGCACCTGCTGTACGCCTCGGGCAACGACCCCGGGCGGCTGATGCTGTGGGCGCGGCTGCCGGTGATCGCGCTGACCCTGCTGTGCGGGCTGGTCGTGTTCGCGTTCGCCCGGGACCTGATGGGCACGGCGGGCGGTCTGGCCGCGCTCGCCCTGTACGCGTTCTCCCCCGACGTGATCACCCATGGCTCCCTGGCCACGCTGGACATGCCGGCCGTCGCCTTCCTCCTTACGGCGTGCTGGCTGGCCTGGCGGGCCCGCCGCCGCCCCGCCCGGTACCTGCCCCTCACGGGCGCGGCGCTGGGCGCGGCCGCCGCCACCAAGATGAGCGCCCTGCCGGCGGTGCCGGTGGTGATGGCGCTGGCGGCGCTGTCCGCCCTGGCGGCCCACCGGTCCGACGCGGTCTCATGGCGGCCGCTTCCCCGGCTCGGGGCGCGGCGGCCGGCGGTGTCGGCGCTGGTGGGCGCCGGCGTCGTCGCGGTCGTGGCCGTCGCCGTCGTGTGGGCCGCGTATGCGGCCGTCGACCCGCGGCTGCGGTTCGTGCCCGCCGAGCCGGTGCCGGGGGTGCACGGGCTGCGGGGGCGGCTGGTGGAGCTGCTGCCGGTGCCGCCGGCGTACCGGGCCGGGATGCGGGTGCAGTTCGGGCTGGAGGACTATCCCTGGCAGGGCTATCTGTTCGGGCACCTGTACACCGGTTCGCTCTGGTACTACCTGCCGGCCGCGCTGCTGGTGAAGACCCCGCTCGGGCTGCTGGCGCTGGGCGCGGCCGGTGCCGTGGCGGTCGTGGCGCGGCGCCGGCTGCGGCCCGCGGCGCCGTACCTGCTGGCGGCGCCGGCGGTCCTGCTGGCGGCGGCGATGACGGGGTCGCGGGACTTCGGCACCCGGTACGCGCTGTTCGTGCCGGTGTTCCTGGCGGTGGCGGCGGCCGGGGTGCCGGCGCTGCGGTGGCGGTGGGCGGGGCTGCTGACCGGCGCGCTGGTGCTGTGGGTGGCGGTGAGTTCGGTGCGGACGTTCCCGTACTACCTGCCGTACGCGAACGAGGCGTTCGGCGGGCCGGCGCACACGCACCGGCTGCTGCACGACTCGAACGTGGACTGGGGTCAGGATCTGGGCCGGCTCGCCGACCGGCTCCGGGAGCGGTACCCCGGCGAGCGGGTGTGGCTGGTGTACAAGGGCAGCGGAGTGCCGTCGTACTACGGCATTCACGCCGCCGATCCGCGGACCGTGCCGCCCGATCGGGTGCACGGGCTGCTGGTGGTGTCGGACTCCGCCGTCGCCAAGGCGCGCGGGCGGCTGGCCGAGCTGATCGCGGGCAGCCGGCCGGTCGGCGAAGTGGGCCATTCCATCAGCCTGTACCGCCGGTGAGCCCGCTGCTCCAACCCCCTGGTCACGGTGGTCGGTGAGCTATGTTGAGTGCTCGTGGCAGACAAAGCAGGCCGACCGGTGCCCTCGCCGCAGCAGGCACGCGCTCAGGCATCAGCGATCACGTCGGGAAAGACGGTGCCCGAGGCCGAGGCCGCGCCGACCTCGCGGCTCAGGGAGCTCTTCGACGGCCCGCGTCTGTCGCCGGGGCAGCGGCGCATCGCCCAGTACCTGATCGAGCACATCACCGAGGCCGCGTTCCTGTCGATCACCGAGCTGGCCGACCGGGTCGGGGTCAGCCAGCCCTCCGTCACCCGGTTCGCCGCCGCCGTCGGCTTCAGCGGCTACCCCGCGCTGCGCGAGAGGCTCCAGGCGATCGCGCTCAGCAGCCTGGCCGGCGGGCCCGCCGAGGAGAACCGGGCCAACGAGCTGCAGGCGGCCGTCGACGCCGAGATCGAGAACCTGGAGAACCTGCGGCGCGACTTCGCCGACCCCGACCGGGTCATCCAGGTCGGCCGCGAGCTGTCCCGCTCCACTCCCCTGACCGTGCTGGGCCTGCGCATCTCGGTGTCGCTCGCCGAGTACTTCGGCTACGCCGCCCGCCGTATCCACCCGGACGTGCGGCTGGTGACCCGTGGCGGCAGCGTGGCCTACGACGCGCTGCTGCAGTCCCGCGAGGCGGGCGGCAGCTGGGTGCTGGCCTTCGCGATGCCCCGGCACTCCCAGGAGACGCTCCAGGCCGTCCGGGTGGCGCGCGGGGCGGGTCTGAGGGTCGCCCTGGTGACCGACCTGGCGCTGGGGCCGCTGGTCGACGAGGCCGACGTCACCTTCGCCACCGGCACCGGTTCGCGGCTGGTGTTCGACTCCTATGCCGCGCCCGGTGTGCTGGCCGCGGCGCTGCTGCAGGCCATGACCGACGCCGATCCGGAGCGCACCCAGGCCCGGCTGGAGAAGTACGAACAGCTCTCCGAGCAGCACCAGTTCTTCCTCCGGGACTGACCGGTCCTCCTCCGGGACCGGCCGGGCCGGTCCTTTCCTTCCGCCCGCGCCGGGCAAGCCGTGAAGATCTTGCGGTCCTCCACCCCCCTGGACGGGGATGATTCACCGCATATGGCGCATGAATGTTTTCATACGTCTTGCAAACCAGTCGGTATATATAAATACTGCTCGGCGCACCCCCCGCTACACCGCCCCGAGAAAGCCGACGGACCGCCCATGCGCACGCACCACCACACGCAGCGCCGGTTCCCCGTGCCCGGGGCTCCCGCACGGACACGCCCTGACGCCGTCCCCTACCCACGACGGCGCACGGGGTGTGCCGGGGCGCGTCGTCTGCGCGACGCGCCCGTGGCGGCCCCGGCCATCCCCTAGGCCGGGGCCGCCCCGAACCCGTCGATCACCCTCACGACGCCGCACACCGGAAGCGATGATCATGCCCCTGACCAGCACGCGCATCAGCCCCGACTGGCCCTGTCAGGTCAAGACGCCGGGCTCGTACGACTGGGAACGCTCGGCGGCCAAGTGGCTGCGCGAACTGATCCCCGCGCGCTACGCCAGCTATCCGGCGCTCATCCGGCACCCGGTCCTGCTCGCCCGGCACGCGCAGATCCAGGTGCAGCAGGAGATCCGGGTCGCGCGGACCGCCCTGCAGACCGCTCGGGCCGAGCTGCCGGTGCTCGGACTGCCCGAGTCGGTGATCGAACATACGATCAAGTTGTACGCGGCGGAGGTACTCCAGCTGCAGCACATCGCGCGCAGTGTCCGGGCGGTCAGCGAGGCCCTGGCCGGTCGCGGCACGAGCCGCTGATCCCCGCCCGACCTGCGCTTTTCCCTCCGCGGACAGCTTGCCTGAAGGTCGTACGAATACCGACCCGGCAGACGAGTGATCGAACGGCCCCAGGTGTGCAATGCTCGTCGCGTGACGAGCGAGCCTCTGCCTCCGGTGGACCGCGACACCAGCGCCGATCTGGCGGCGCTGGCCAAAGTCGTCGCCCGGCAGCGCGCGGAGATGGAACGGCTGCGGGACCTGGCCGCCACCTCAGCCGTCCTGGAGCGGGCCAAGGGTGTGCTGATGGCCCTCACCGGCTGTACGCCGGACGCGGCCCACGAGGAGCTGGCCCAGCGCGCCAAGGACGGCAACCGCACCCTCCTCGAACAGTGCTGGCTCACCCTCGGCGCCCTGCCGCCCATGGAGCGGCCCGCCGCCACCCCGACGGCACCGCCCGCCGGCGTCGGCTCCTTCCGGGTCGCGCCCGTCGGCACCACGGACTTCGCGGACGTGCTCGGGCACATCGCCCGCGACCTGGTCCGGGTCGGCTCGCCGCACGAACTGGCCGGCTGCCTGCTGGACCACCTGGCGCAGGAGCTGGACGGCGACGCGGTGATGCTGTACGAGCGGCTGCCCGAGGGCGGCCTGGGTCTGATGGGATACGCCGGCGTCGACCCCACCCTCGCCGCCCAGTGGCGTCAGCTGCCCCCGGTGACGAGCGTGGCCGCTGTGGACGCCCTGTGGTCCGGGGAGCCCCGCTGGCTGGAGGACCTCGCCGTCGACCGCACCCGGTACCTGCTCATCGGTGATACCTCGGAGCGGTGGCTCACCCGGGCCTGGCTGCCCGTGCCGGCCGGGGAGACGGCCCACGCCGTCCTCGGGGTGCTGCGCCGGCGGAGCGGGCCGTTCGCGCCGCGCGAGCGGGAGCTGCTGCGGGCCGTGGCCCGGCTGTGCGCGGGCCGGCTGCGGGCCTTCGACAGCCCGCAGAACGGCACACCCGGGGACTTCTCTGCCACCGTGCAGGCCGTGTTCGACGCGCTGCCGGGCGCGGCGATCCTGCTGACCCCGCTGCGCGCCCCCTCCGGCGAGGTGGAGGACTACCGCATCGACGCCGCCACCCCGGAGGCGGTCGACGTGTTCGGCCGGACCGGCCGGGACATGGTCGGCAGGCACGTCCTGGAGAGCTACCCGTCGGTCGCGGGCGAGCCGCTGTGGCAGGGCTATCTGCAGGCCCTGGAGACCGGAGTGCCCTTCGAGGGCGAGCCCTTCGCCTACCAGGACGTGGTCGGCGAGGTACCCGTGACCGCCACCTACACCGTGCGGGCGGCTCCGCTGGGCGAGGGCCTGGTGGTGACCTGGCTGCGGCACGACCCGGTGGACCGGCAGGAGCAGCGCCTCGCCGACGTGCAGCGGCTCGGCAACCTGGGCTGGGCGAACTGGAACCTGATCACCCAGGAGGTCTCCTGGGCCGCGCAGACGTACGCCGTGCTGGGCCTGATCCCCGGCCAGGAGCCGGTCCGGCTGGAGCAGCTGCCCGACCTGGCGCTGCCGGAGGACACCGGGCCGCTGGCCCACGCCATCGCCGAACTCGTCTCCCGGGGACGTCCGTTCAACGTGCCGTTCCGCATCGACACGCCCGCGGGCGTCCGGCATCTGCGGATGGTGGCGGAGGCCGTCACGGCGCCCGACGGCACCCCGGTCGAGGTGCACGGCTTCGTCCAGGACCTCACCGCGCAGCGCAGCGCGGAACTGGCGCTGGTGGAGAGCGAACGCGCGATGCTCCTCCAGCGCGGCATCCTGCAGGCCGAACGGGCCCTGGCGGCCCGGCTGCAGCACGCCCTGCTGCCGCTGCCCAGCAAGCCGGTGCGGCTGGCCGGGCTGCGCGTCGAGGTCGCCTACCTGCCCGCGCAGGCCGGCATCCACGTCGGCGGCGACTGGTTCAGCGCCATCGAACTTCCCGACTGCGACGCGCTGTTCGTGGTCGGCGACGTGGCGGGCCACGGCATCGACGCCGTGGCCACCATGGCCCAGCTCAGGTTCACCGCGAAGGGCATGGTCAGCACCGGGTCCTCGCTCACCGGGGCACTGGAGCGGCTGAACCAGCTCCTGCTGCACTCGCGGGACGGCCAGATCACCGCCACCATGGTGCTGGCCCGCTACGACCCCGACCAGCACGTCCTGGCCTGGGCGCAGGCCGGGCACCCGCCGCCGCTGCTGGTGCGCCGGGGCGAGGTGAGCTTCCTGGACCGGCCCGGCGGCATGCTGCTCGGCGCGATGTCCGCCCCCGAGTACGATGCGCGGGAACTGCGACTGGAACCCGGGGACCGGTTGCTGCTCTACACCGACGGCCTGGTCGAACGCCCCGGCGAGGGCCTCGACGCGGGATTCGCCCGGCTGGCCGAGGCGGTGCGCACCCACGGCTGCGGCGAGTCCGACTCCCTGGACGCACTGCTCGCCTCGATGCTCGCCGAGGAGCGGCGGGACGACGTGTGCGTGCTGGACATACGGATGCCTGAGGAGGAGCCGGACGCGGACGGCTAGCGGCGCCGTCCGGGAGCGGGGCGCGCTCAGTCCACGGGGTGGCCGGCGTCGATGCCGATGGCGTCGGAGAGCCGCAGCAGCGGTCCGCCCCGCCCCTCGCCCCACTGGACCGGGTCGAGCACGAAACCGACGTGGTCGCCGCCGTCGGTGCGGTGCAGGATGGTGCCGACGAACCAGGCCGCCGCGTCCGTCAGGACGGCGGTGCCGCCGTGCCCCTCCCGCCATTCCAGCCGGGTGAACTTGTCGGTCTCGTCGCCCGTCTCCCCGCCGAAGAGTTCCGCCAGCTCCCGCTGGTCCCGGGTGAGCAGATGGACGGCGAGGAACTGGGCGGCCCGGGCGACCCGGTAGGTGCGGTTGGCCTTGGACAGCCACACGGCGAACCGGGGCGGGTCGATGGAGCACTGCGAGGCGAAGCCGACCAGACAGCCGGCCCGCTCGCCGCTCGCCGCCACGGTGACCACGCACATGTCCGGGTCCAGCCGGTCGAAGAAGCCGCTCGGATCCGCCGCCTCGCCCCGCGTGCCGCTCTCGTCCGCCATGCCGTCCGCTCCCGTCCGCCGCCACTGGATTACGAGTGCTCGTGCCTCGTGCGCTCATGCATCGTCTCCGAAGCCGGTGCGGGACTCCAGCGCGCGGCGCGTGTCGTCGCCGTAGACGCCCGTCTCGTCACCGCTGATGCCGTACCAGAGCTGGAAGCGGGCCACGGCCTCGGTGAGCGTCGCGTCGTAGGTGCCGCTCGCGGAGCCGTCACGGTAGACGTCCGGGATGCGCAGCAGGCGTTGCTGGAGGTCGGTGACCTCGGGGCCGGTGTCGCCCTGGCGGAGGGTGCCGGGGCCGTCGGGGTCGGTCGCGGCGGTGGGGGCGGCCGATGTGCCGGGGGTCGGCGGGGGCGATGCGGTGGCGGGCGGTGCGGTCGTGGCCGGTGGGGGCGGGTCGGCGGTGGCGGCGGCCTGCTGGCGGCCGGGGAGCAGCAGGGCGCAGGCGAAGCCGACCAGTGCCGCGGCCGCCACGGCCACGGCCACGGCGGCTCGCCGCAGTCCGGGGCCGGGGGTCTCCTTGACCGGGGTGGCTGCGGGACGGGGCGTGGGGACGGGCGGGAGTTCCTGGGTGTCGGCCTCGGCGGGGTGGGCCGTCCGCGCCCGGGGGCCGGGGGCAGTGCCGAGGGGCTCGTCGGTCACCAGGTCGGGCCGGAACTCCCGCATCAGCTCCGCCAGGGCGTCGAATCGGCGGGGTCGCAGGACCCGGATGGGCTCCAGCACCCGTCCGGGGGGTGGCTGTTCGGGGTCGGGCGGTGTCGGCACCTGGCTCTCCTTCCGTCCCGCGGATACGGGGGCTTTCAGACCCCCTCGCGCTGAGATACGGCGCCCGCCGCGGCCCCGTTCAGGCGTCTGCCGCGCGCAGGCCGGCCGGGCGGCGGCGGTCACCTGGGGTCGCCGTGACCGTGGCCGCTCGCGGGTGCGCCGCCCGTAGGCCAGGCCGTACAGCCGCAGCCGGCTCAGGCAGAGGACGGCCAGGCCGGGGATCTGGCTCGTCCAGGCGGGCAGCCGGCGCATGCGCACGCACAGGGCGGCCATTCCCGCGAGCGCCAGCGCGGCGGCCGAGCTCGGTGCCATCCGTCCGGGCGCTCCGGTCCCCGCCATCACGGTGTCGTCCCGGAACAGAAGCCGGTCGATGCCCAGGCCGGCAAGGGGCGCACCGACCGGGACTGCGGGGCCGCAGGCCGGACGGCCGGGCCGGGGCCGGCCGGCAGTCCCGCGTCAGATGCGGAGCGTCCCGGGGAACGCGCCGTGGCCCACGCCCGGTGCGGTGACGGCGAGCCAGCCGTGGCCGCGTACGACGGTGTCCGGGCCGACCTCGCCGGGGTCGACCGAGAGGTATGCGCAGGCGGACCGGGCGCCCGTGGTGCCCGCGTTGGGCGGGGCCTCGTCGTACGCGGGGTCGAAGCCCGGCTCGTCGACCGCGAGGGTCTCCCAGGGCAGCGGGTCGCCCTCCCATTCGGGGTCGCTCTCGGCGGCGTACTGACGGATCACCCGGCCGTTCTCGGCGACGATCCACACGTCGGAGCCGCCGGCGTCGTCCAGGAAGAAGAACTGGGCCTGGCCGCAGTGGTCGCTGACCCGCTCGACCGTCTCGATCATGCCGTCCCAGGGGTCGCCGACGAGCAGGTCGAACGGACCGAAGACCAGGCGCCAGCCGTCCAGCTCCGGAGTGACGAAGGCACGCCCCACGGTGCGGTCGGCGCCGTCCGGTCCGGGCGCCCGGATCTCCCGGCTCTCGGCCGCGTCGACGCCGGCGGCGACCGTGACGGGCCGCCGGTCGTGCAGGTCCAGAGCCTCGAAGACGCCTTCGTACGACGCCCCGGGCACGGCCATCCACCAACCGCTCAGGGTCGACGACGGGAGCATGGGGGTCTCGTGCGGGATCTTCACCCGGATCAGCCGCTCGATCGCCGCGCGGTCGCGGTCGTCGAGCGCGTCGGGGCCGCCGCCCGCGAGCAGCGCCGCCATCGCGGCCCGCCGGGTCCGCGGGGACGCGGCCGGGTCGCGGCGCAGGGAACGCAGCCTCGGCCGGAAGGACTCGTGCAACAGGCGGGCGTAGTCGGAAGCCGGGTAAGGGACGAGGCGGCCGCGGGCGTGGCAATCCACCAGGGCCCGCAGTCCGGCCTCGGAGTCGGTCCCCAGCCGGACGAGGTTCTGGAAACCGTTGGTCGACCTGCCGTAGTCCGGGTCGGCCGCCAGGGCCGCGTACCGGTCGGCGCAGCGCTCGTCGAACGCCCCGAGGAGCCGGCCCGCCTGCCAGTCCGTCACCTCCTTCCGGCCCCACGCCGCCATTACGGCGTCGAAGGCCGGCGGCCCGATGTGCGTCAACACCCGCATGACCGGCTGGAGGTCGGCGGTTCGCTGCACCCCGGCCAGACCCCGCAGCAGCGTCGGCACCACACTGCCGGCCTGCTCCGCCAGCCGCTCGACCGCAGCCTCCACGCGCGCGGCGTCGCCGCTCTTCAGGTCCTCGAGAAGGGATTCGATCTTCATGCGGCTGCACAGTACCTGCGACCACTGACAGCTCTGGGTGGGCGGCGCGTGCTGCGCCGACGTACCGATGGCGGCTCGTTACCCGCCTCGGTTCTCTGTGAGGAAATCGCTGATCAGCTTGAGCCAGTCCTGCGGGCGTTCGAGGAACGGCAGGTGTCCGGTGGCGAGTTCGGCGATCTCGGCGGTGGGGATCGCGGCGGCGAGCTGTCGTTGCAGGGACGGGGAGATGAGCGGGTCGGCGGTGGTGACGACGACGAGTGCGGGAACCGCGATGCCGGCGAGGTCACCGCGGACGTCGGCCCTTCGGACCAGGTCGACCTGGTCACCGGTGCCGGAGGGGAGCGATGAGGCCAGCTGCTCGGCGAAGGCGTGGACCTGAGCGGGAGTGAGGGCGTTCAGGGCCGGTTCGCTCAGCGTCATCAGGTTCAGGTACCCGGCGAGAAGGGTGTGCTGACCGCTTTCGAACAGCTGCTGCCAGAGGGAGGCGACGAGGGCGGTACGCGTGTCGGCGTGGGCGAACGTCGCGCTCAGCACCAGTGATTCGACCCGTTCGGGGTGACGCGCGGCGAGACGGATCGCGACGGGTCCGCCCAGCGAATACCCGCTGACCGCGAAGGTGTCGAGCCCCTCGGCGTCGGCCGCCGCGACCAGCTCATCGGCCAACTGGTCCAGATCGAGGGGACTGTCGGCCTTCGGGGTGGCGCCGGTGCCGGGGTAGTCGACGCCCACGACGGTGTGCCGTGCGGCGAGTTCCTCCAGGATCGGCCCGTAGTTGGCCTCGATGCCGCCGCCTGCGCCGTGCGCGAGGAGGAGACCGGGGCCCGAGCCGCGAACGGTGCGAGCGAAGGCGGGGGGTGTGGGCGCAGCCATATTGACTCCCTTTCGTGGCGTCGGGCGACTCGGCCGACCGACTTTAACGATCACTAAAGTCAGGGTGATGGCGGCGACGATAACAGAGGATCTTTAGCGGTCGCTACAAGTGACGGTAGGCTGGGTGCATGAGCAGCGGACACAGTCAGGCCAAGACCCCGTCCAAGCGGAGCCGGCGCGCCTTCGACCGCGATCAGGCCCTGGCCGCCGCCCTGCGCGAGTTCTGGACGCACGGCTACGAGACGACGTCCGTCGCCTCCCTCACCGAGGCGATGGGGATCAACCCGCCGAGCCTGTACGCCGCCTTCGGCGACAAGCGGCAACTCTTCGACGAGGCCGTCCAGCTGTACAGGCGCACCTACGGAGCCCGCCTGCCGCAGGGCCCGGACGCCCGCTCGGCGATCAGCACGCTGCTGCGGCACATCGCCGCCGACTACACCGACCCGAGCCACCCGCCCGGCTGCATCATCATCACCGGGGCGACCAACTGCGCCCCCGGTTCACAGGACGTGAAGGACAAGCTGCGCGCGATGCGCGAGGAGACCAAGGCCTCGATCGCCGCCTGCATCCGCACCGACGTCACCGCGGGGCGGCTGCCCGCCGACACGGACGCCGACGGGCTGGCGGCCTTCTACGCGGCGGTCGTCCAGGGGATGAACCAGCAAGCGGTCGACGGGGCGTCGCGGGAGACCCTGGAGCGTGTCGTCGACGCAGCGATGGCCGCCTGGCCTGCGGGCTGACGTTCGAACTCCAACGAGCACGACATGTCCGTGGTCGACAAGCGGGGACGGTCAGGCCGGACTGAGCGCCCCCTGTACGAACCGGCTCAGGGACGCCGTGAACGCGGTGACGAAGGCGTCCCCGGCCTCCTCCGGCAGCGCCTCCAGGGACAGGTAGGGGTTGAGGTCCTCCAGTTCGACCAGCAGCAGATCGCCGTCCGGGGTGCGGCAGGCGTCGACGCGCTGGATGCCGTGGCCGAGGTCGTTCCAGTCGATGAACCGGCGGGCGAACTCCAGGTCGGCGGCGGTGGCCGCGTAGGGCTTCAGCTCCCAGCGGCGCTCGGGGTCGGGGGCGTACAGGGCGTACTGGAAGTCGTCGTCGACGAAGTAGAAGGACACCTCGTAGGCGAAGTCGACGCGGGGCTGGATCAGGATGTCCCCGGCGGCGAGTCCGGCGAGCCGGCTGCCGGGGACGACGCGCAGGCCGAGGGAGTCCGCGCCGAGCTTCGGCTTGACCACGTACTGCTCGGCGGCCGGCAGCCGGTCCACGTCCTCGGCGCGGTCGACGGTCGGTATCACCGGATAGCCCGCGGCCGTCAGGTCGAGCAGGTACTGCTTGCCGGCCATGTCCGCCTTCCCGGTGAGCGGGTTGTACACCCGGGTGCCGGTGGCGAGCGCGCGGGCGCGGAAGGCGTCGTACTCCCGCTGGTAGCCGAGGACCGGACCGCTGTTGCGGACGACCACGGCGTCGAAGCCGTCCATCAGGGCCGCCGCGTCCAGCGGATGGCACAGGGCCAGGTCGAAGTGGTCGCGCAGTCGGGAGGCGAGGTGGATGTCCTCGTCGCAGTAGCGGCGCCCGCGGGCCTGGTACGCCAGGTCCGTGACGTAGAGCAGGCGGGGGCGGGCGGCGGACATGGGGGCTCCTCGGGGCGGCGCGGGGCAAGGAAGCGCGGTGCGGGTCGTCGATGTTGCCGGCGACGGCGGAGAAAGGTTACGCCGCAGAGTGCGGCGGTTTTCGGCCACCCCCCGGCAAACGCCCGCATCCGAGGACGTCGCCCCTCACCGCTGCGGTGTTCGTATAGGTGACCGCAGAAGCACTCAGTTCCCCCGAAGTGCCACTCCTGCTGCACTGAGTGTCACGAAAGGGGGCCCGGATGCTACGTTCCCGTCCATGAGCTCCAGCAGCGCGGTGCCGGCCGCGAAGCCGCCGATCCGGGACGCCCTGGTGGGGGCGGCCTTCCGGCTCTTCCTGGAACACGGGTACGAGCAGACCACGGTGGACGACATCGTGGCCCTGGCCGGGGTCGGCCGGCGTTCGTTCTTCCGCTACTTCCCCTCCAAGGAGGACGTGGTCTTCCCCGACCACGAGCGCTGCCTGGCCGACATGACCGCGTTCCTCGCGGCGGGCGGCCCGGAGCACGATCCGGTGCGGCGGGTCTGCGACGCGGCCCGGCTGGTGCTGAGGATGTACGCCGAGAATCCGACCTTCTCCGTGCAGCGCTACCGCCTCACCCGGCAGGTGCCGGGCCTGCGCGCCTACGAGCTGTCGGTCGTGTGGCGCTATGAGCGCGCGCTCGCCGAGTATCTGCGCGCGCGGTTCGCGGGGCGGCCCGACGGGATCCTGAACGCCGACGTGATCGCGGCCGCGGTCGTCGCCGCGCACAACAACGCGCTGCGCTCGTGGCTGCGGTCGGACGGCAAGGACGACCCGGGCGCGGCGGTGGACCACGCGCTGGGATACGTGCAGCGGACGTTCGGCCGGACGGCGGCCGCCCAGGCAGCCACCCCGCCGGCGGCCGCTCCGGTGGCCGCCTCCTGGCTCGGTCCGGCCGGCACCGAGGCCGGATCGGCGCAGCCCGACGACGTGGTGGTGCTGGTCGCCCGCCGGGACGCCCCGCTGTGGCGGGTGGTGCAGGAAGTGGAGACGGCGCTCGGCCGCGGCTGATCCGCGAGCTGCAGCTGGCGCAAATTTGGGGTACGGAGTGCCTTTACGAGTGACACTCAGTGCCATACCCTGACGGCGTGCACGGTGGCACGGCAACCGCGCACACGTGTGCCCGGTCTGCGCCGGGCACGCGGGATCCGGCCGAGCGCAGGGAGTTGACCAGCGTGTACCACCACTCAGCAAGCACCTCGCATCCGGCGGCCGGTTCCGCTGCGGGTGTTCTCGATCCCGCCGCGGACTCCAAGGACGCCATCCTCTTCCAGCGCTGCACCTGGTGCGGCACCGCGATGTACCACCGGCTGCTCTGTCCGGTCTGTCAGGGCAGCGAGCTGCGCACGGAGCGCAGCGAGGGCGTCGGCACGGTCCGCCACTCCACCGTGGTGCACCGCAACACGCCCGCGGCACGCAATGTGTCGCTGATAGAGATGGCCGAGGGGTTCGTCGTACGGGGCCGGGTCATGGGCCCGCCGATCGGGATCCACAGCGGCGACCGGGTCCGGCTGTCCACCGCCAAGGACCCGGTGCGCGGTGAGCCGGTCTTCCAGCTGGTGGACGAGCCGTACCGGGCCTGGACCTGACCGGCGGGTCACCCGCGCCACAGGTCCGGGATCAACTCCCGTACGGCGACCGGTCGTCCGGTCTCGAAGGCCTGGATGGCCGCGAGGCCGACGGCGCGGGCGCAGGGTGAGCCGTACACCGCCGGCGTTCGGGGCGGCGGCCTCGCCGTGCGCGCCACCTGAACCGGCGGTGACCCGGGGGGCCGGCCGCTGCCAGCAGCTCTCCTCCGTCATGGTGGCGCCGCCCGCGTAGCGGACGAGGACGGCCATGTCGTCCTCGATGGTGACGGCGCAGTCCGTGGCGTTCGCCCGCCGTACGGCCGTAGAAGCCGAGCCGGCCGTAGCCGAAGACCTCGGCGGGCTCGTCGTCCAGCCACCAGTTGACCAGGTCGAAGTGGTGCCCGGACTTGTGCACCATGAGGCCGCCGCTGTGCCCTTTCTCGCGGGGACAGCGGCGGAAGCAGTCGGCGCCGTGCCGGACGTCGAGCAGCCACTCGAAGTGCACGGACAGCACCTCGCCGACCGCGCCGTCGGCGAGCAGCACGGTGCCCGGTTCCGACGATGGCGGCACGCAGGGGCCGCTGGGTTCGGCTCATATGGGTGGCCCTTCCCCCGCACCGGCCGTCCAGTCGTAGCAGGCGGGCGGGGATGCGCCCGGGTCCGAGGCGCGAACTCAGTTGTTCTCCGGAGCTGTTGGGGCGCCACCCGCTCCCCGATGTGATCGATCACCTCTCCTGCACGGGCAACCCACAGCCTCCGCTTTTCATCCTCCCGGGGCGAGGGGCGCCCGGGAGGGCCGGGACGCCCGTGGTCGGGGGTTCGAGGAGGAACTGTGGTCCGTGCCCGGCGCATATGGGTGACCGCCGCCGCGTTGCTCGCGGTGGCGGGAGCATCCCCGGGGGTGGCAGTCGCCCACTCCCAACCGCCCGCGAGACCAGGCCTGTCGACCGGTGACACGCCGCTGCCACCGGGGTGGCGGCTGGCCGGCGGCGGCTCGGCGCCACAGCTGGTGTGGCGGTCGCGGAAGCCGGTGCCGATGGGGGACGCGCGAGTCGAATTCCGCGCCGGGGAAGAGCTGTTGGGTGTGCCGCGGCCGGCCGCCGACGGGCACACCTTCCGGCTGCCGCTCGACGGACGGCGGGCGACCGGCCTGCGAGGGCTGGAAGTCTGGTCCGGCGGGCGGCGGTTGGACGCGGCGGAGACGGCCGGTGCCGCGTCGGCGCCCCGGTTGCCGGCCCCGCTGCCGGCGAACGGCGTGGACCCGGGCAAGCCCGGCGCGTACCGCACCAAGACCGGCGAGTACGGGCTGAAGTCGGTACGGCTGCCGAGCTTTTCGAAGCCGGTGGAGATGCGCGCGGTGGTCGTCGCGCCCGTCGGTGCCACCGGCAGGCGGCCCCTGGCCCTGTTCCTGCACGGCCGCCACTACACCTGCTACAAGGGCCGCAACGACACCAGCGGTACCTGGCCCTGCCCGGCCGGTACCAAGCCGGTGCCGAGCCACCGCGGCTATCTGCGGGACCAGAAGCTGCTCGCCTCCCAGGGCTATGTGACCGTGTCGATCTCGGCCAACGGGATCAACGGGCAGGACTTCGCGGCGGAGGACGGCGGCGCACAGGCCCGTTCGTCGCTGGTGCGGCTGCACCTGGCCCGCTGGGCCGACTGGGCCGAACACCCCGGGACCGGCCCGAAGGTGGTCCGTGAGGCGCCCCGCGCCGACCTGTCGCGGGTGCTGCTGGTCGGGCACTCGCGGGGCGGCGAGGGCGTCAACCGGGCCGCGCTCGACAGCCTCGCCGCGCCGCCCGCCGAACAGGACGGCTACCACGGGCCGGTGCGCTGGACCATCCGGGGCACCGTCCTGATCGGCCCGACCGTCTTCGGCCAGAACCCGGTGCCCGACGTGCCGTCGGTGACCATCCTGCCGGGCTGCGACGGTGACGTCTCCGACCTGCAGGGCGAGGTGTACGTCGACGGCACGCGCGGGGTCGGCAACGGTACCGCGCTGCACAGCGCGGTGTACGTGATCGGCGCCAACCACAACTTCTTCAACTCGGAGTGGACGCCCGGCCAGGCCGCGGCACCCGCCGAGGACGACTTCTACGACGAGCCGCAGCACCCGGACAAGGTGTGCGGCAAGCGGGCGGCGACCCGGCTGACCGCCGACCGGCAGCACCGGGCCGGTTCGACGTACATCGCCGCCGCGGCGCGGCTGTTCCTCGCCGGGGACGACCGGGTACGGCCGCTGCTGGACGGCTCCGGGAAGCGGGCGCCGTCTGCGGATCCGGCGCGGGTCCTCACCCACGCGGTGGGTGCCCGGCGGTCCGCCGGGTTCCTGCCGGACGGCGGGGTGTCGGTGACCGGCGGCAAGCTGTGCGCCGCGGTGGACCCGAGCCCGGCCAAGGCCTGTCTGGGGCAGGGTGCCAAGGGGGCCTCGCCGCACTTCGCGCAGTGGGAGATCGGCCGGGAGGCGGGCCGGCACGCGATCGCGCTGCACTGGACGCGCACCGGCACCCCGGCCCGGGTGACCGTGCGGAAGCCGGTGTCGCTGTCCGGCGCCAAGGCCCTCGCGCTGCGGCTGTTCGTGCCGCCGAACTCCAAGGGCACGCAGCTGGACGTGGCCCTCACCGACACCGCCGGCAAGAAGACGAAGCTCGGCCGGGTCACGCTGGACGGGCTGCCCGGCAGCAAGCGGACCGCGTCCTACTGGGCGCGGGAGATCCGGGTGCCGTTGCCGGCGGCCGGCCGCGCCGGGCTCGACCTGGGGTCGGTCAAGTCGCTCGAGCTGACGTCGCGTTCGTCGTCGGGGCGGGCCTGGCTCATGGACGCGTGGGGCTGGCGGCCGGGGACGCCGGCGGTGCGGACGGAGGCTCTGCCGCGGGTCGACATCGGCCGGACGACCGTGGACGAGGGTGACTCGGGTGTGCGCACCTACCGGGTTCCGGCGCGGGTGACGGGCCGGGGCGGCAGCGGTCAGGTCCGGGTGTACGTCATCGACCCGGCCACCGGCAAGACCACCGACCGGCTGGTGACGGTGCGTCCGGGCGGTCAGGACATCGACGTACCGGTCGAGGTCAAGGGCAACACCCGCTACGGCACCGACGTGTCGTACGACGTGCTGGTCAAGGCCGTCCGCGGTGCGGTCGTCGGTTCCTACCGGGGCGGGATCACCGTGCACGACGACGATCCGGCGCCCACGATGACCGTCACGCCCGTCGCCGGCAAGGTGACCGAGGGGCAGTCGCTGAAGTGGCGGGTGTCGCTGTCCGAGGCGGTCGACGTGGACATGGGCGTGCTGTTCGCGGCCGCACCGGCCACCGCGCCGGAAGTGTCCACCAAGGACGTCCCGGCGAGCTGGCTGCGGGAGACGAGCGGGGAGAAGCCCGACCCCGAGCGTCCGCTGTCCAAGGTGAACGGGCTCTACCTGTGGGCGGACATCCCCGCGGGGCGTACCCGCGCGGACATCGCCCTGCCGACGGTGAAGGACAGGGTGCGGGAGTCCGCGGAGTCGGTGCGGTTCCGGCAGGTCGACCTGGAGACCGGTGAGCCGCGGACCGGCGGCCTGGAGCTGACGGGTTCGGTGCTGAACGCGTCGTAGGACGCATCTCCCGGGTGGCCCTCGCTCCCCGAGGGTCACCCGGAGTGCTCAGTCGTGATGGTGCCCGGGTTTGCGAAGGTCGCCGGTCTCCATGTACACCTCCCCCTGCGCCTCCAGCTGCACCCGGAACCCGTGGACGCCGCTCGGGGGCGCGATGAAGAACGCCCCGTCGACGGTTTCCGGGGGAACCACCCGCTGGTCCGGTCCGTCGGTCCGTCCAGGGATGCCGACCCGTTCGGCCACGGCGAAGCGCTCCGCGAAGAACTTCTCCAGGGTGGCGTCGTCGTCGGGCAGCCGTTCTCCGAGCGGGTCGGTTGCGGTGCCGGGAACGGTCCGGACCGTGAGCAGTTGGTCGAAGTCGGGCGCCGCGATGATCGCGTGAGCGAGGTACAGCTGCCCTCCGCGGCCGAAGCAGAGGTAGGCGAGTTCGGCATCGTTGCGGTGCTCCGCCTGCACATCGAGTTCTGCGAAGTGCACGACGTTCCGCACGGTCGCGACGATGCGTTCGGCGAGCGGCGGGTGGTGGCCGCCCTCCCGCTCGAAGTGCCCGCAGAAGATGTCGCCGGTCATCGACGTGCGCCGTGGACCGGAGCCCAGTGGATCCAGCTCGCTCATCGGGAAGTCTTCGGGAACGAACGTGTCGTACGGTTCCCCGGGCACGCGATGCCGATGCGAGCGGACCGCCGAGGCCACGGTGTCGTCCAGGTCGACCTCCAGGACGACCTGGAAGTGGTGCGGGTACTTGAACATCGGCAGATGCGACATGTGGAAGACCTCTCCGCCGAGAAGCAGCATGCCGTGCGAGCCGAGGGTCGGGTCGCCGTCGCCGTGGTCATGAGGTCCCTGGTGCATGTCCATAGCTGCCCCTTGATCGGCGGTGATGCTGGGCGAAGGCCTTGCCGGAGCGGGAGTCGCTCTCGCTCTTCCAGGCTGTGACCAGGCAGCGGGGGACGCAACTTCGTCGTACCAGCGCGGACATCACCCTGCCGACGGTGGAGGCTTCACTCCCCGAGGGTCACCCGGATCCCGACCGTGCCGTCCGAGCCGCGCCGGAGGCGGCTGCCGAGCAGGGTGAGGCGGCCGATGACGCCGTACTTGCGGGCGATCAGCTTGCGGTAGCGGGCGGTGGTGGCCGCGTCGGTGATCTCGGCGGTGGCCGGCGTCTGGTCGCCGGTGGGGTTGCCGCGCACGTCGCAGGGGCCGACCAGGACGTCGGGGCGGCGCCGGATCCGCTTGACCTTCCAGCTGTCGGCGACCGTCCACACCCCGAGGGCGCCGCCGTCCCGGATGACCCACACCGGGGTGGCGACGGGCGTGCCGTTCTTTCGGAAGCTGGTCACCAGTAGGTACTTGCCGGAACCGAGCCGTTCGAGCCGCGTGTCGTCCATACCCGCAGTCTAGGAGGCGGCGCGCTGCGGGAGGAGGATGCATGAACTGCGCCGCGCTCGGCCCTGGGCATTGCGCTCCCTGGGCGCTTTCCACCGTACCCGAGCGTCCGCACCCAGGTCAGGTACGACAACGCCCACGCCGACGAGCGCTGGGCGTGAACCCCTGCCGCCCAGACGCCAGTTGTGCGCGAGGCGGCAGGGGGCGTGGGCAACCGAGGCAGGCCGCTGCCCGGCTACCGTTGCTCCGCATGACAGCCACCGAGATCGACATCACCGAGGACTTGATCCGGGATCTGCTGCGCGAGCAGCACCCCGACCTGGCGGATCGTCCCCTGAAGCTCGGAGCGCTCGGCTGGGACAATCAAGTGTGGCGGCTCGGCGACGACCTCGCCGTCCGGTTGCCCTGGGCGACGCGGTCCGCGGACGCGCTGCTCCGCAAGGAACACGCCTGGCTGCCCCTCCTCGCCCCGCACCTTCCTCTGCAGGTCCCCGTCCCGCAGCGTCTCGGTGAGCCCTCCGAACGGTTTCCCCGGCCCTGGCTCGTCACCACCTGGGTACCGGGCGAGCCCGCCGACCGCGCCCCCGCCACGCGCGCCGCGGAGGCGGCCGTCGCCCTTGCCGCCTTCCTGACCGCCCTCCACCGTCCCGCCCCCGAGGGGGCGCCCGAGGGCCGGGACCGCGGTGGTCCGCTGGCCGGCACAGCCGAACACTTCGCCCACGGGCTCGCCTCGGCCACCGAACTGGGGCTGATGCGCGACCCGGACGCCGTCCGCGCGGTCTGGGAAGACGCCGCCGCCGCGCCGGACTGGGCAGGCCCGAGACTGTGGCTGCACGGTGACCTGCACCCGGCCAACATCCTGACCACGAACGGCACCTTCTCCGGTGTGATCGACTTCGGCGACCTCTTCGCCGGCGACCCGGCCTGCGACCTCGCCGCCGCCTGGATCCTGCTGCCGGACGGCGCCATCGACCGCTTCCACGAGACGTACCGGCCGAGCCCGGACGCCGCGACCCTGCGCCGCGCCCGCGGCTGGGCGGTGCTGCGCGCCCTCGCCTGCCTCCACATCGGACACGCCGGCCTCCACGGCCGGCCCGGGGGCAAGCCCACCTGGGGCCCGCCCGCCCGCGCCGCACTGCGCCGCCTGACCGCAGCGGTCCACCAGTGAGCAACTACCGCGCCATGGCGCTACGTCCAGTTGTGCAGCGTCAGGGGGCCGGTGCCGTCGAGGTAGCCGAGCAGGCCGGCCCTCGGGTACTCGATGATGTCGTCAGGGAGTTCGTGCACGGGAAACCAGGTGAGCGCCAGGCACTTCTCCGGTTCCCTGTTGACGGGCTCGCCCTCCCATGCGAGAGCTTCGAAGAAGAAGCCGATCCGCTCCCCCTCGGTCTCCTGGCGGTGGTGGACGACCTGGACGAGCCGCAGATCGTGCGGGTCGACCGTGATCCCGGTTTCCTCGAGCAACTCGCGAGCGGCACCGACATGCAGCGGCTCGCCCCGGTCGAGCTTCCCGGACGGCATGTGCCACCGGCCGTAGCCGTACGGACTGCCCCGCCGGGACAACAGGATCGTGTCGCCGTCGCGGACGATGACATGGGTGTCGATGACGGGTGCAGCCGGCTGTCCGCTCATGTCTCCGTGAGGTGTCGAACGGTGATGGGGAGAGTCCGACGCTAGCGGCAGGACCGGGATGGTTCAACGATCCCTGCGGGTGGCACCCGGCGTGGTCCGCGACGCTGTGGGGCGGCGTATGTCCTCGGTGATCCGGCTTACCCGGGCCGAGAGTTCAGCAATCTGATGCGCGAGTGCTTCAAGGCTTCCCTCCGCGGGCTTTTCCTCGCCCCCGGCCTCCGCCACGACCGCGGGGGACGGGTCCGGAGACACCGGCGGTCCCGGCGGTCCCGGCGGCCCCGGCGGTCCTTGGGGGCCTGCCGGGCCCTGAGTGCCTTGGGGCCCCGGGGGCGACGGGCTTTCGATGGCCTCTTTGGCGGTGTTGGCCACAGCCTTGATCCCGAAGTACGCCGTCGTGATGGCGGTGATGGCGGTGAACGCGCTGGTGAGCAGGGGCACCACTTGTTGTGCCTGGCTCCCCGCCTTCGTGATGCCCCAGATTCCCGCGACAGCGATGGCGAGGTCGCCGGCGATGACGGCCAGGAGACCGGTCCACGACCGTGTCACGTCGGCAGGGGACTGGTCCTCGCCTTGACCGATTCCCTGACGCCTCTTCGTCGTGACCAGGAGCCAGATGACGAGGCCGACCACGACGAGGACGGCGATGAGGATCAAGACGGCCAGCAGACCCATGGGTCCCCCTCATCAGCTCCGGCCGGGTGCTCGCCGGAGCAGCGTCGATCAGGACCACTGGTCCAAGTGTCCCTCCGTAGCGTCGGATCCGCACGTCAGACGGTCTGTCCGCCCTCGTCGGAACGCCGGGACACCGCGGTGCTCGACGACGCGGTGGTGTTCAGCGCGGGAGCACCCAGCCCGGTGTCCAGGTCCCGGTGGTGTCGTGGCCGGCCGTGGCGGTGGCGAGGTGGGCGCGGAGGGTGGCCAGCGCCGGGTGGGGGTTGTCGCGGTGCCAGAGGAGCGAGTGCGGGTAGACGGGCGTCGGGCCGGTCACCGGAATGCGGCGCAGGCCGTGGCCGGCGGGCCACACGAGGCGTGTCTGCTCGCCCATGAAGGTGGCCAGGGCCGGGGTGTCGGCGATGGTGTCGAGGAGCGCGTCGGAGCCGAAGTTGGGGCCGGTCGCCTCGATGGTGAGGCCGAACTCGGCGACGAGGTCGTCGTAGTAGGCGGCCCACTCGGTACCGGGGACGATGCCGGGCATCCAGATCCGGTGCCCGGCGAGCCGGGCGAGGGGCACCGACCGGGCGCCGGCCAGGGCGTGGGCCGGGCCGGTGAGGAGCTGGAGCGGTTCGTCGAGCACCCGGACGGACTCGATGTCCTCGGGGAGCGGGCGGCCGGGCGCGGCGACGGCCCGGAAGGACGCGTCGATCTCACCGGAGCGGATCGCGGCGATGGCCGTCTCGATGTCGAACAGCCACATCACGTCGAGGTCGATCTCGGGGTGCGCGCGGTGGAAGCCGCGCATCAGGCCCGACCCCGCGCCGCGCGAGGCGATCACGTCGACGCGCAGCGGACGGCGGCCGGTGCGCACGGAGGCGACCGCGCGTTCGGCGATGCGCAGCAGCTCGCGCGCGTGGGGCAGGAACGCCTGCCCGTCGATGGTCAGCCGGGCACCGCGCGGCGTGCGGGTGAACAGGCGCACCCCCAGCTGGCGTTCCAGCGCGGCGATGCGCTTGGAGACGGCCTGCTGGGTGATCGCCAGCTCGGCGGCGGCCTCCTGGAACCGACCCGCGTCGGCGGCGGCGACGAAGGTCCGGACGGCGTCGAGGTCCATGCCGGCAGCCTACGGCCACAACGATTGGTTGTGCTCGGCGGCTCCGCGGTTGTTTGATCGCCGGGTACGGCGCTCGCTTGGATGTTTCCGATCGCGGATCGGTTGTACGGGTGAGTGGCGAGGGGCGCGTCGGACATGAAGAGCGGGTACCGGCTGGGGCGGCGGTTCGGGTGGCTCTGGGCAGCCTATGGGACCAGCGCGCTCGGCACGTGGCTCGCCTTCGGCGCCTTTCCCCTCATCGCCCTCCGGGTGCTGCACGCCGGGCCGGCCGAGGTCGCCGCGCTCTCCGCCGTGGGGACCGCCGTGGGCGCGGCCGTGGCGGTACCGCTCGGCCCGTGGGTGGAGTTCCGCCGCAAGCGGCCGGTGCTGATCGCGATGGACCTGGTGCGGTTCACGGCGCTGCTGACGATCCCCGCCGCGTTCGCGCTCGGCGCGCTCAGCTTCCTTCAGCTCCTGATGGTCTCGGTCGTCGTCGCGGCGGCCGACATCACCTTCCGCGCCGCCTCCGGCGCGTACCTGAAGACGCTGCTGCCGGCCGAGGACCTGCTCGTCGCCAATGCCCGGTTCGAGTCCACGGCCTGGTCGACCACGATCGTCGGGCCCCCGCTGGGCGGTACCGCGATCGGGCTGCTCGGCCCGGTGGTGACGGTGGTCGCCGACGCGGTCAGCTACCTGCTCTCGGCGCTGGGCATCCGCGCGACGGGCGGCCAGGAGCCCCGGCCGGAGCGCCGGGAGGCGGCGCGCATGCGGGCCGGGGACCTCCTCGACGGCTGGCGGTACATCCTTGCCGACGCGACGCTGCGTCCGCTGTTCTTCAACACCGCCTTGTTCAACGGCCTGGTGATGGCCGCCGAGCCGCTGCTGGCCGTCCTGATGCTCGGGCCGCTCGGCTTCGCACCGTGGCAGTACGGCCTCGCCTTCGCGGCGCCCTCGATCGGCGGGCTGCTCGGTTCGCGGCTGGCCCGACCTCTGGTCACCCGGTACGGGCAGCACCGGGTCCTGGTCGCGGCCGGGGCGCTGCGCGCGCTCTGGCCGGTCGGGCTGGCCTTCCTGGAGCCGGGGGCCGGAGGGCTGCTGCTGGTGATGGGCGTCGAGCTGGGGCTGATCTTCTGCTGCGGGGTCTTCAATCCCGTCTGCGCCACCTACCGCCTCGAACGCACCGCGGCCGACCGGGTCACCCGCACGCTCTCCGCCTGGCAGGTGACGACCAGGGCCTCGACCGCGCTCCTGACGGCCCTCTGGGGTTTGCTGGGCAGCCTGCTCGGCCCGCGCACGGCCATCGGCCTGGCCGGTGTGCTCCTGCTGGCCACTCCGCTCCTGCTCCCCCGCCGCACCCCCGCTCCGGAGCCGGCCGCCGGTCGCACCTGACACAGCAGCACGTGATCGGTCTGCACCGCGCTTCCCCCGGGGCCTGTGCCGCAGGGCCGCTGTGCGCTGCCGTCGGCCGGCGCGGTGCGGCATGCTGGTCCTGAGGCTCGGGACGAAGGGCTGTGGTGTGGGCGGAGACGGGGCCGGCGCGGTGCACGAAGCGCGGGAGGCGGTGGCGGAGGGCCGCTCGCGGGAGGTGGCCTGCGACGAGTCGGGGTCGGACGGGGAGAACCTGGCCGGCGGGAACACCGAGGTGTTCGCGCACGCGAGCGTGGCCCTGCCGGTGGATGTGGCCGCGGAGTGCGTCGGGGAGATCCGGCGCCGGATCCGTTCGCCCGCCGAGGAGTACAAGGCCGGCCACCTGCTGCGCGAGAAGCACCGGGCGGTGCTGGTGTGGCTGCTGGCCGAGGGCGGGCCGGTCCACGGGCGGGCCCATGTGCATCTGACCGAGAAGGCGTTCCTCCTCGTGGACCGGGTCGTCGGGCTGCTGTCCGCGGACCCGGCGGACGCCGTCGCGCTGTACCGGCAGGGGCCGGAGGTCTTCGGTGCCGCGGCCTGGCGGGAGTTCCTGGTGGCCGCGAACAGCCTGCTGCGGGTGCGCCCCGGCGGGGCGGGGGACGCGGGCGGGCAGGCGTTCTTCGCGGCCGTCGACACGCTCGTGCGGGCGGCTCCCGGATCCGAGGCCGCGGGGATTCTGCGCCGGCTGGCCGCGCACCGGGCGGCGGCCGAGGCCTACCGGACCCGGATGCGGGCCGTCCCGGCGCTCTTCCCGATGCTCAATCCGTTGTTCCCGGCGATCCGGCAGACGGCCGCACACTGGAGCGCGGACGGGCGGCCGGTGCTGCTCGTGCACGACCAGCAGAACGCCCTGACGCCGGGGCGGATCGCCCGGATCGTGCAGTCCGCCCGGCGGGACGGGATCGCGCTCGGCGGGCTGCGGCTGGTGGACTCCCGGGACGACGCCCGGGTGCAGATCGCCGACTTCCTGGCCGGGGTCGCCCGGAGGATCGCCTCCGACGAGCTGGCCGGCAGCGGTGACCCGGAGCTGACGGCGTGCCTGCGGCCGTACGTGGGGGCGCAGTCGGTGTGGGGCGACGCGGGCAGCTGGGCCCGGCTCGCTCCGGCGGTGGAAAACCCGGGGCGGTCGGTGGAGATCAACTCGGGCGTCTAGATTGCGTCTTGCACGGTGTATCTCTTCATTCATCAGGTATCCAGGAGCTGACCCAAGTGACCGACAACCCGGCAGCCACCAACGACGTGGCCGTGTCACTGCGCGCCCGCATCAACACCGGCCAGCCGCACACCGCCCGGATCTGGAACTACTGGCTCGGCGGCAAGGACAACTACGAGGTCGACCGCGCGGCCGGCGACCAGATCCGCCAACTGCACCCGGGCATCGGGGAGTACGCGCGCGCCGACCGGCTCTTCCTCGGCCGCGCCGTGCGTCACCTGGTCCGCGAGGTGGGCATCCGGCAGTTCCTGGACATCGGTACCGGGCTGCCCACCGCCGACAACACGCACGAGGTGGCGCAGCGGATCGCGCCGGAGTCCCGGATCGTGTACGTCGACAACGACCCGCTGGTCCTGGCGCACGCGCGGGCCCTGCTGACCAGCACGCCGGAAGGCCGTACCGACTACCTGGACGAGGACCTGCGCAATGTCGACGCGATCCTCGAACACGCGGCGAAGACGCTGGACTTCAGCGAGCCGGTGGCGCTGATGCTGCTCGGCGTGGTCATCTTCATCGGTGACGAGGAGGACCCGTACGGTCTGGTGCGGCGGTTGACGGACCGGCTGCCGGCGGGCAGCCATCTGGTGCTGTCGCACACCGTCACCAGCCCGTCGATGCCGGACGTGGACGAGGCGGTGAAGTTCTGGAACGAGCACGGCACTCCGAAGCTCACGCAGCGCACGCCCGAGGACGTGGCCCGGTTCTTCGACGGTCTGGAGCTGCTGGAGCCGGGTGTGGTGTCGTGCTCGCGGTGGCGCCCGGAGGACGCGGCCGGTGCCGAGCCGGAGGAGGTCGCCATGTTCGGCGGGGTGGCCCGGAAGATCTGAGCCCTGCCGTCGGTGAACGCCGCCGCCCAAGGGCCCGTATGGAAGTGCGGGCCCTCGACGATCCGAGGGCTCCGCGGTGCCTGTGGGGGCAGCGCGCGTTCGGGTTCGGCTTCGGGAGCCATGCATGCGGCACGCACGACGACGGGTCGTCCGGCGAGTGACACGGCTGGCGGCGGTCGGCGGACTCCTCCTGGGGGGCGCCATGGTCGCCCAGGCGGCCATGGCGAGCGAGCCTCCGCCCGCCTCCGCCCGACCGTTCGCCGCCACGGACGACCCCGGTGCCGCGCTGGTGGCGCGGCTCGGCACGGCCCGTACGGCGGGCAACTGGATCGGCGCGGACGGGCGTCCGGTCGTCGCGGTGACCGACGAGGCGGCGGCGCGGGCGGTGCGGCGGGCCGGGGCCGAGGCGAAGATGGTGTCGCACAGCATGAACGAGCTGAAGTCGGCGACGGCCACGCTGCGTTCGGCGCCGCGGGTGCCGGGCACGGCCTGGGCGGTGGACTACCGGACGAACCAGGTCGTGGTGCGGGCGGACCGCACGGTGTCCGCCGGCGACTGGTCCCGGCTGACCGGGATCGCCGCGAAGATCGGCGACTTCGTGCACATGGAGCGGACGAAGGGCACGTTCACCACGCGGCTGAACGGAGCCCAGCCGATCCTGTCGACGGGCGGTCGCTGCTCGGCGGGGTTCAACGTCACCAACGGCCGGTCGGACTTCATCCTCACGGCCGGGCACTGCGGGCCGGCCGGGTCCACCTGGTTCGCCGACAACCAGGGCGACCAACAGCTCGGTGCGACGGTGAACAGCTCCTTCCCGGGCAGTGACTTCTCGCTCGTGCAGTACACCGCGGGCAAGGCCGGTGCGGGCGCCGACGTCGTCGCGATCGGCGGCGGCAAGGGGGTGCGGATCACGGGGGCCGCCGATCCGGCGGTCGGGCAGCGGGTGTTCCGCAGCGGCAGTACCAGCGGTCTGCACGACGGGCAGGTCACCGCGCTGAACGCGACGGTCAACTACCCGGAGGGGACGGTCACCGGGCTCATCGAGACCACGGTGTGCGCCGAACCGGGCGACAGCGGCGGCCCGCTGTTCTCCGAGGGCATCGCGCTCGGCGTCACCTCGGGCGGCAACGGCGACTGCACGACGGGCGGTACGACGTTCTTCCAGCCGGTGACCAAGGCGCTGACGGCGCTCGGGGTCCAGCTGATCGTGTCGGCGCAGAACGCGGGCGGCGCCCCGGGCGGCACCCCCTCCCCCGCGTCGTCGGCGCCCGGAAACCAGGGCGCGGCGGCCCCCAGCGCGGCCTCGCCGGGCTCCTCGGCTCCGGTGACGGGCGCGTCGGAGGGCAGCACCCTGCTGGCACGGCTGACGGACACCCGGAACGTCGGGCCCGGGCTGCTGGTCATCGCGGGCAGT
The DNA here is from genome assembly GCF_044750305.1 of Streptomyces sp. NPDC088810. Classification (NCBI taxonomy): domain Bacteria; kingdom Bacillati; phylum Actinomycetota; class Actinomycetes; order Kitasatosporales; family Streptomycetaceae; genus Streptomyces; species Streptomyces sp. NPDC088810. The sequence continues at coordinate 208,640 of NZ_JBIVJQ010000006.1, read as the reverse complement.
CTGATCGCGCTGGTCGCGACCCGGTTCATCCGGGCCGAGCAGGACCGCAAGGCGTATCAGCGGTACTACTCGGCGACGTGGGGCTGACGGAACGGCCGGGGTACGACGAGAAGGGCACCCGTGTGCTCACGGGTGCCCCGGACGGTTCGGCGTGGTGTGCGCGGGGTCGGTCAGGCCGCCCGGCGCGCCCGCGGGGCCGCGGCGGCCCACTCCATCACGAGGCGCTGGTACTCCGCGCGCTGCTCGGTGGTCAGTGTCCCGCCCGACCGGCGCCACAGGGCCCGGATCTCCTCGTTGACCTCCGCGGCCGATCGCTCGGAGACGGCTGCAACAGTGGTGGACATGCTGTGAAGCATATGCCGAGCTACGTGAAGGCGCTGTGAGTAAGTGCGCAGGAATGCGGACATTTCGGACCGTGTTACTCATCACGTCAATGTGTCAACCGGAGGCAGGAGTTCATTCCGCCCGCGTTCACCTCGCGCCCGTACACGCCGCGGCCACCGCCAGGGCGGCCGCCCGCTCCGCCCTGCCGCGCATCGTCGCGCACGAGTCGGCGCGGCAGGGCGGAGTGCCCGGGCTCAGGTGCCCGGCTTGCGGCCGTAGACGAAGACGTCGTCCCCGGTCCTCAGCAGCGACCAGTACTTCTTGGCGTCCTTGGTGGTCATGTTGACGCAGCCGTGCGAACCCGGCGGGTTCCACATGCTCAGGCCCACCGAGTGGAAGGCCTGGCCGCCGTCGAAGAACTGGCTGTACGGCATCGGCACGTCGTAGATGGTCGAGCGGTGGTCGATGTCCCGCCAGTAGATCTTCTTCAGGCCGGTGCGGGTCTCGTAGCCGTCGCGTCCGGTGCGCACCGGCACCGGGCCGTACACCAGCCGGTTGCCGTCCTGGATCCAGCTGAGCTGGAGCGTGAGGTTCACGCAGGCGATCCGGCCCTTGTTCACCGGGCACTTGCCGTCCTTGTTCGGCTTGTTCCCGACGGCCTTCTGCTTGTTCATGAGGTCCATCACGCCCCATGTCACAGGGCCGGCGTAGCCGATGTTCGGCATGATGCCGTGTTTGGTCTGGAAGGCCTGGACGGCCTTGCAGTCGGCGGCGGACTGCTTGCCGTCGACCGGCCGGCCCAGGAACTTCTCCACCTGCTTCTGGTACGGCCCCGTCCGCGTGGTGCAGCTCGCGGCCTGGGCCGGCGTCGCGGTCAGCGCGAGCGCGAGCGGCGCCACCAGTCCCGTGACGCCCAGCGCGACCACGCCTCGTCTGCGTATGACCCCCATGCGACCTCGTCCCCTTCCCCTTTTTGTCCCGTTCGTTCGCCCGGGCCTCCCCGGCCCTCTCCGGCGCGGTTCCCGCGGTCTCGGACTACTAGACCCGGTCGGGCAGGCCAGGGTTGTGGTTCCGGTCAGGCTGTGACGAAACGGTGAACTTCAGGCCGTACGGCACTCAGGGCGTCCAGCACTCCCGCAGCAGCCCGACCGCCCGGGTCAGGGTCTCGGGTGTCGCGGTGAACGGCAGGCGCAGATGGCGGGTCAGGGTGGTGCGGTCGGCGGTGAAGCGGGGTCCCGGGGTGATCGCGAGGCCGCGTGCGGCGGCCCTGGCCGCGAGGTCGGTGGCGTGCGGGCCTGCGTCGCCCAGGTGCAGCCAGAGGGTCAGCCCGCCCGCCGGGACGGTGTACGTCCATCCCGTGCCGGCGAGCAGCGCGACGAGGTGGTCGCGCTGGGTGCGCAGCCGTGCGCGCCGGTCGGCGAGCAGCGCGGGGAGCGGCGCGCCGAGGAGTTCGGCGGCGATGAGCTGTTCCAGGGGCGGCGGTGACAGCTGGCCCTGCAGCGGGGAGAGCCGCAGGTGTCGTACGAGGTCCGCGGTGGCCCGGATCCAGCCGACCCTGAGGCCGCTCCACAGGGTCTTGCTCGCGGAGCCGATCTGGATCACCCGTGCCCCGGCGAGGTGGGGTTCGGTGCCGGGCGGTGTTCTCAGATCCAGGTCGCGCATGGTCTCGTCGGCGAGGACGGTCAGCCCGTGGCGGTCGGCGAGCGCGGCGAGCGTGCGGCGGACGGCGGCGTCCATGTGGGCGCCGGTCGGGTTGTGGAAGTCGGGGACCAGGTAGGCGAGCCGGGGGCGGTGCCGGCGTACGGCGGCGGTGAGGTGCTCCAGGTCCCAGCCGGCCGGGGCCGACACGGGGACCGGCAGCAGGCGGGCCCGGCGGGCGCGCAGCACCGCGAGGGCGCCCGGGTAGGCGGGGTTCTCCACCACCACGGGTGCCCTGCGGTCGGTGTGCAGGTGGTCCAGGAGCAGGGTGAGGGCGGCCTGGGCGCCGGCGGTGACCAGGATCTGCTCGGGGCGGGTGGCGAGGCCGGCGCGGGTGTAGCGGTCCGCGATCAGTTCGCGGAGCCGGGGCAGGCCGGCCGTGGCGACGCCGGAGTCGACCAGCAGGGGCGCGCTGCGTTCGACGGCGCGGGCGAGGGCGGCGCGGTAGGCCTCGTGGGGCGCGGCGGTCACCGCGAGGGTGAGGTCCAGGCCGGCGTCGGGGGCGCCGCCCCGGTCCAGGGACCAGGGGGTGGTGCGCTCGGTGAGGCGGGCGGGCAGGCGTACGGCGCTGCCGCTGCCGTGCCGGGTGTGCAGCCAGCCGTCGGCGCGCAGCAGGCCGAGCGCGGCGACCACGGTGCCGCGGCTGAGGCGCAGGGTGCGGGCCAGTTCCCGTTCCGAGGGCAGCCGGGTGCCGGCCGGGAGCCGGCCGTCGACCACGGCGTCGCGCACCGCCGCGGCGAGGGTGCGGGCGAGGGGTCCGGGGCGGCCGCGCCAGTCGCCGAGCGCGGCGACGAATCCTGTGTCCACCGGTCCAGTCTCGCTGGTCCAGTTGTGGTGAAGTGGACCAGGTGGACCAGGTCCGCTGCGGTCTACCCTGCGGCGCATGCACCGTACTCTCGCCGATGATCTCTCCCGGCTCCCGGAACTGCTGCAGGCCGCCCGCGATCTCGCCGTGCGGGAGGTGGCGGGGCTGGCCGAGCGGCCGGTCGCCGCGCCCGGGCCCCCGTCCGGGCGGGCCCCGCTCCCGGACGGGGGCGCGGGCGGCGACGGCGCCCTCGCCCGGTTCGCCGAGCGGTGGGCGCCCGGCTTCTCCGGTTCCGCCGGCCCGCGCTACCTCGGCTTCGTCACCGGCGGCGCGACGCCCGCGGCCGTCGCCGGGGACTGGCTGACGTCCGCGTTCGACCAGAACCTGTCCGGGGCGGGCGGGTCCTGGGCGCAGGAGCTGGAGCGGGAGACCGTGGCGTGGCTGCGCGAGCTGTTCGGGCTGGGCGAGGCGCACAGCGGGGCGTTCGTGACGGGCGCGACCATGTCCAACACGGTCGGTCTGGCGATCGGCCGGGAGTGGGCCGGCGAGCGGCTGGGCGTGGACGTCTCCCGGGCCGGCGCCGCCGCGCTGGGCCCGCTCGACGTGCTCTCCGGCAGCCCGCACTCCAGCATCACGAAGGCGATGTCGGTGCTGGGCCTGGGCCGGGACCGGCTGCGGCAGGTGCCGCTGCTGCCCGGCAACCGGGAGGCCGTCGACGTGGCCGCGCTGGAGGCGGCGCTGGCCGAGCGGGCCGGCCGGCCGGTGATCGTCGTCGCGAACGCGGGCACCGTGAACACCGTCGACTTCGACGATCTGCGGGCGATCGCGGCGCTGAAGGAACGGTACGACTTCTGGCTGCACGTCGACGCGGCGTTCGGTGCCTTCGCCGCACTCTCCCCGGAGCACGCCGCGCTGGTCGACGGGCTGGACGCGGCCGACTCGGTCTGCGTGGACCTGCACAAGTGGCTCAACGTCCCGTATGACGCGGCCGTCCAGTTCACCCGGCGGCGCGATCTGCAGGTGGCGGTGTTCCACAACGCCTCGCCGTATCTGGGCGGGCCCGAGGGCGAACCGGACTTCCTGCACCTGACCCCGGAGAACTCACGCCGGCTGCGGGCCCTGCCGGCCTGGTTCTCGCTGGTGGCCTACGGGCGGGCCGGGCACCGGGAGATCGTGGAGCGCGGGGTGGCCCTGGCACGCCGGCTCGGCGCGGGCGTCGACGCGCTGCCGGGCCTGCGCCTGCTGGCCCCGGTCCGGCTCAACGTGGTCTGCTTCACGCTCGCCGGGGACCCGTCGCCGCAGCGGGTGGCGGCGCTGGCCCGGGCGGTCGCGGACTCCGGGGAGGCGTTCGTGACCCCGACGGTGTACGGCGGGGTGCCCGGGCTGCGCGCGGCGTTCAGCAACTGGCGCACCACCGAGGCCGACACCGACCGGGTGCTCCGGGCGCTGGCGGCGGCCTCGGGCTGACGGTCAGCCGGAGCGTCGTACGGCCGTGTGGAAGCCGGTGTCGACGGCGGTGAGGCCGCCGTCGACGACGAGGCTGGTGCCGGTGATCCAGGCGGCGTCGCGGGAGGCGAGGAAGGCGACCGCGGCGGCGATGTCCTCCGGCTCGCCGACCCGGCCCAGCGGGTACAGGGCACGGACGGCGTCCAGGTCGCCGTCGCGCCCTTCCCAGGCCGAGGTGCGGACCGTGCCCGGCACCACGAGGTTGACCCGGACGCCCCGGGCCGCCGCGTGCCCGGCGAGGGTCCGGGTGAGCGAGCCGAGGCCGGCCTTGGCGGCGCTGTAGGCGTGGTTGCCGAAGTCCCGCAGGCCGTTGACGGAGCCGATGCTCACGATCGCCCCGCGTCCGGAGGCGGCGAGGTGCGGCAGCGCGGCGCGGCAGCAGCGGTGGGCGCCGGTGAGGGTGACGTCGAGGTCGCGGGCCCATGCCTCGTCGGGGTCGTCCTCGTAGCGCGGGACGTCCGGTGTGCAGTGGGCGGCGCTGTTGACCAGTACGTCGAGCGAGCCGAACACCGTGACGGCGCGGGCGACGGCCGCCTCGACGGCGGCGCGGTCGGCCACGTCGCAGGCGAACGCCTCGGCGGCCAGGCCCTGGCCGCGCAGCGCGGCGGCGGTCCGCTCGGCCTCGGGCAGGTCCCGGTCGGTCACCAGCACCCGGCCGCCCTCCTCGGCGAGCCGCCGGGCGACGGCCGCGCCGATGCCGCGGGCGCCGCCGGTGACGAGAACTCCGTGTCCTGCGAAGCGAGTCGGATCAGTCATGGCCCGACGGTACGGCTCCGCGGGCGCCCACCCCCACGAGTACGCGCTGATCTACGGCTCACCCGTGCCCGGCTACTCCGCCCCCCAGACCACCGTCCGGGCCGCCTCCCGTGTCGGTCTGGCCCTCATCGGCATCCTCCGGGACGCCCACCGCAGCCCCGGGGGCCTGGCCACCTGCCGCTCCCCGCCGCCCTGCGGCCCGAGGCCGAGCGGATGGCCGCCGACCTCGCCCCCGATCTGCCGGCCCAGGCGGCCGCCCGGTTCACCGGTATCCGGTGACGTCCGCCGGCTTGCCCGCGTCCTGTACCTCGACCAGGTACCGCCAGGCGTCCGGCCGGCTGCCGTCCAGGTCGGTGAAGCCGTACTCCCGGGCGAGGCCGCCGCTGGAGAGGGACCGGCCGTTGAACCGGGCCACGTCGGGGTCGGCGGCCAGGGCGGCGACGGCCCGGCCGGTGTAGCGCGGGGTCTCGGAGATGGCGAAGTGCGGTTCGCGCCGCAGGGCGTCCCGCCAGTTGTCCTCGCGGACGCCGTACGCGTCGAGCATGTGCTCGGAGCGCATCCAGCCGGGGGTGAGGGCGACGGCGGTGGCGCCCCGCGGGCCGAGTTCGTGGCCGAGGGCGAAGGCCATGCGCAGCACGGACGTCTTGGCGAGGTCGTAGAAGAAGTTCACGCGGTAGGTGTCGCGGTTGTACTCGGCGGTGCCGTCGGTGACCTCCACGACCAGGCCGCCGGGGTGGCGCAGCAGCAGCGGCAGCGCGTGGTGGCTGGTGATGGCGTGCGTCTCGACGGCGAGCCGGAGCAGCCGGAGCCCGTTGTCGAGGTCGTGCTCCCACACGGGGGTGTCCCACTCGAAGAGGTTCTCGCCGCCCCAGATGTCGTTGACGAGGACGTCGAGGCGGCCCTGCTCGTCCGCGACACGGTCGACCAGGTGCCGTACGGCGGACGGGTCCAGGTGGTCGGCCGGTACGGCGATGCCCTGTCCGCCGGCCGCGGTGACGAGGTCGGCGGTGTCCTCGATGGTCTCGGGCCGGCCGTACTCGGAGCGGTGGGCGCGGGTGCTGCGCCCGGTGACGTAGACGGTGGCACCGGCCGCGCCGAGTTCGACGGCGATGCCGCGACCGGCGCCCCGGGTCGCCCCGGCGACCAGCGCCACCTTGCCCACGAGCGGTCCTGACATGTCCGGCCTCCTGTGCGGTACGACTGCGGTACGACTGCTGTCGTCGTCCACTGTCCCCGGGAAGCCGGACATCTCCTGTCGCCTTTTGCGCGCGGTCCGCGGTGTGTCGCCGCCGGACTCAGTGGCCGCGGGCGATCCACTCCTCCAGGTGGGGTGCCTCGGCGCCGATGGTGGTGCCGTCGCCGTGGCCGGTCAGGACCTTGGTCTCCGGCGGCAGGGTGAGGAGGCGGTTGCGGATGGAGTCGATGATGGTCGGGAAGTGCGAGTAGGAGCGTCCGGTGGCGCCGGGGCCGCCCTGGAAGAGGGTGTCGCCGGTGAAGACGGTGCCGAGGCCGGGGTCGTACAGGCAGACGGCGCCCGGGGCGTGCCCGGGGGTGTGCAGGACGGTGAGGTCGGCGCCGGCGGCCTCGATGACCTGGCCGTCGAGGAGATGCCGGTCGGGGTCGCGGTGCGGATGGGTCTGCTTCCACAGCGGCAGGTCGTCGGGGTGCAGCCAGATGGTGGCGCCGGTGAGGTCGGCGAGGGCCGGGGCGGCGTTGACGTGGTCGTTGTGGGCGTGCGTGCACACGATGGCGGTCAGGCGCCGGTCGTCGACCGCGCGAGCGATGGCCTCGGCGTCGTGGGCGGCGTCGATGACGATCACCTCCCGCTCGTCGCCGACGATCCACACGTTGTTCTCCACGTCCCAGGTGCCGCCGTCGAGACTGAACTGCCCGGCGGTGACAAGGCGTTCGATGCGTACGGTCATCACAGCACCACCACCGAACGCAGCACGTCACCGTGGTGCATCCGCTCGAACGCCTGCTCCACCTGGTCCAGTTGGACATTCTCGGTGACGAACGCGTCGAGCGGCAGGCGGCCTTGCAGGTGGAGATCGATCAGCATGGGGAAGTCCCGGGTGGGCAGGCAGTCGCCGTACCAGCTGGACTTCAGGGCGCCGCCGCGGCCGAAGACGTCCAGCAGGGGCAGTTCGAGCTTCATCTCGGGGGTGGGGACCCCGACGAGGACGACGGTGCCGGCGAGATCGCGGGCGTAGAAGGCCTGCTGGTAGGTCTCCGGGCGGCCCACGGCCTCGATGACGACGTCGGCGCCGAAGCCGCCGGTCAGCTCGCGGATCGCCTCGACCGGGTCGGTCTCCTTGGAGTTGACGGTGTGCGTGGCGCCCAGCGTGCGGGCCTTCTCCAGCTTCCGGTCGTCGATGTCCACCGCGATGATCTTCGCCGCACCGGCCAGGTTCGACCCGGCGATGGCCGCGCCGCCGACACCGCCGCAGCCGATGACGGCGACCGCGTCACCCCGGCCGACGTTCCCGGTGTTGATCGCGGCGCCGATGCCGGCCATCACCCCGCAGCCGAGGAGACCCGCGACCGCCGGGGAGACGGACGGGTCGACCTTGGTGCACTGGCCGGCCGCGACGAGCGTCTTCTCCGCGAACGCACCGATCCCGAGGGCCGGGGACAGCTCCTGGCCGGTGGCGGCGAGGGTCATCTTCTGGCGCGCGTTGTGGGTGTTGAAGCAGTACCAGGGCCGGCCGCGCAGACAGGCCCGGCACTGGCCGCACACCGCACGCCAGTTGAGGATGACGAAGTCACCCGGGGCGATGTCGGTGACGCCGTCGCCGACCGACTCCACCACGCCGGCGGCCTCGTGGCCGAGCAGGAACGGGAAGTCGTCCGAGATACCGCCCTGTTTGTAGTGCAGATCGGTGTGACAGACCCCGCAGGCCTGGATGCGTACGACGGCTTCGCCGGGCCCCGGGTCCGGCACCACGATCGTCTCGACCCGTACGGGCTCGTTCTTGCCCGGTGCGATCACGCCGCGTACTTCCTGCGCCATGGTCTGGTCCCTTCCGTCGAATGCCTTCGCCGCCGACCCTACGCGCGACCGAGGGGTAGCGGGGCGGTCCACGAGGCTGATCGTGGATCTTTGCGCCACCGGTGGCGGACAGCGCCGAGGGCCGTCCCGGCCGGGACGGCCCTCGGCGCGGCAGGCTCGGTCAGTGGATGCCCTGGACCAGTCCGAGCAGGGGCGCCGCGGGGGCGACGACCTGCTCCAGCTGGTTGAGCTGGTTCAGCTCGCGGAGGTGTTTCAGCTCCTGCACCTGCTCGCTGACCCGCGGGACGCGGTCCTTGTGCGGTGCCGGGATGTCACTGGTGGCGAGCGAGTCCAGCGTGCTCAGCGCGCCGAGCCGGCCGACGAGCGGTGCGCCGGTGCCCGCCGCGCTCGCCTGCGGTGCGGCGAGACCGGCGATCCCGGCGGCCAGACCTGCGGCGGCGGCGATACGTCGTGGGGAGATCATGCCCCTGCAACGGCCGCGGCCCCCGCCCGGACACGGGCGGCGGGCCGCGCTCACCCGTGAGGCGGAGGCGGCGGCCGGGCTTGCCGTGGCAGCCGGGGCGGAGGACGCTCGGAGATGGGGCCCGTGCGGTCCGCTCCTGGCCGGGCCGCGCTCGCCTGAAGGAGGTCACCATGGGTACCGCGACGGGGTCCGCTTTCGACACCGAGACACTGCGCCGGGCCATCGAGGGCAACACCGGCAACAACCTGCTGTCGCTCTACGCGGACGACGCGGAGATCCGCATCGTCGACCGCAACAACCAGCCCAGTCATCCCACGGTCCTGCACGGCCGGAGCCAGATCGCCGAGTTGCTGGACGACATCTACAGCCGCGACATGACGCACAAGCTGGACCGGTGCGTCATGCAGGGCGACCAGGCCGCGTACAGCGAGTCATGCGAGTACGCGGACGGCACCCGGGTCCTCGCCGAGTCGATGGTCACCCTGCGGGACGGCAAGATCGCCGATCAGCTCATCGTCCAGGCCTGGGACGAGTAGACCCGGCGGGTACGGCAGGCCGCCGGAAGGAGGGTCGCGCCGGTCCGGGCCGCAGCACGGCCGGCCCGGACCCCGGCGGGCGCGGTCCCGGTCGGGGGTCCTACGGTCGTACGCGCTCCGGTTACGCTGTACGCGGGCCGTGACTGGCGCTGAGGTGGAGTACCACCGGGGAGCGGTCCGTGGTGGTTGCCGCGCGCCTGGGCGAGGAGAGTCGATCCAGCTCAGGAGTGTGCAGCATGACCCAGGCCCGGCTGATGGACGGCACCGCGCTCGCCCGCCGCATCGTCGAGGACACCGCGCGGAAGGCCGCCGGTCTCACCGAGCGCACCGGTACCGCGCCGTGTCTCGCGACCGTGCTCGTCGGCGAGGACCCGGCGTCGGTGACGTACGTCCGCATGAAGCAGAACCGCTGCCGCAAGGCCGGCATCGAGTCCCGGCACGTGGAGCTGCCCGCGAGCACCACGACCGAGGAACTCGTCGGCACGCTGCGGGAGTTGTCGGCCGACCCGGGGGTGCACGGGATTCTGCTCCAGCACCCGGTGGGCGACCACATCGACGAGCGGGCCGCGTTCGAGGCGATCGCGCCGGAGAAGGACGTGGACGGCGTCACCTTCGCCTCGTTCGCCACCATGAGCTTCGGGCTGCCGGGCTTCGTCTCCTGCACGCCGGGCGGCATCGTGCGGCTGCTGGACGAGTACGGCGTCGACCCGGCCGGGAAGCGGGCCGTGGTGGTGGGCCGCAGCGCGATCCTCGGCAAGCCCGTGGGGATGCTGCTGCTCGCCCGGGACGCGACCGTCACGTACTGCCACTCGCGCACCCGGGACCTGTCGGCGGCGGTCCGCGAGGCCGACATCGTCGTGGCCGCGGTGGGCCGGCCGCGGCTGATCCGCGGGCAGGACATCAAGCCGGGCGCGGTCGTCGTCGACGCGGGCTACAACCCGGGGAACGTCGGTGACGTCGACTTCGACTCGGCCGTGGAGCGGGCCGCGCTGATCACCCCGGTGCCGGGCGGTGTCGGTCCGATGACGATCGCCACGCTGCTGGAGCAGACCGTGACGGCCGCCGCCCGGCAGCTCGGAGTGTGACGGGCGGGCGGCGCGGTCAGCGCATCCAGGCGCTGTACTCCATGACGTCCCCGGCCTTCACGCCGTAGGCGGGGGCGTCGCGGGTGAAGGTGGTTTCCAGGCCGAGGACGGCACCGGTGCGTGCGTCGAGGATCAGCATCCGCCGGCCGCCTCCGCCCTCGCCCCCGTACACGTAGGCCTGCCCGGGACGGCCGAGGCGGTCCGTCACCTGTCCCAGGGGCCGCAGCCCCTTCGCGTCCGCGAGGACCCGGACCAGGGCCGCGGACTCGCGTGCGCCGAGGGTCCAGTGGTCGAGCAACTCGTCGACCGCGTCGAGGAGTCCGGGGGTGCTCAGGGAGTCGGTGCGGACGGTTTCGGCGAGGTAGGCGCGCAGGGCGGCCGGGGTGTGCGGCGGGGGTGCCTCCGGTGGGGCGTCGCTCCAGCTCGGCGGGTACGTGGTCCGGCTCAGGACATGGCCGTCGGCCACCGGGCCGGGGTCGCCGCCGGTGTCGGTGAGGACCGGGCGGCCGGGATGGCGCGGGTCGGTCGCCACGACCAGCTCGGTGTGGCTGTCGTCCGCCCGCCAGCGCACGACCCGCTCCTCGGGCAGGGTGACGGGCGGTTTCCCGTCCGTCATGCCGAGGCTCCACGTCTGCACGTGCGTGCCCTTCCGCAGCCGCGGTGCGCCTTCTGCCGCGGCGGCATCGGCCAGTTCGGCCAGCTGTGTGAGCGGTACGGGCGTGGAGTGCGCGCGGACGGCCAGCGGCCGGGGCGCGGCGAGCGCGGGCTGGGTGCTCGGCCCACCGAGCAGCGCGGTAGCGGCGGTCGCCACGACAACCCCGGTGGCGGCCAACCCCCACAGCAGCCGGGCCCCGGGTGCGCGACGCGCCGGCCGCCCGTCCTCCAACAGGCGCTCCAGCCGCCGCTCGGCCCGGTGATCCAGCGGTCCGTCCCCGAAGTAGGGCCCGTCCACGGGAACCGGATTGGCACGTCGGAGAAGCTCGAGTTCATCACTCATGTCGGGGGTCCTTGCGCAGGCATGCGTCGACGGTGGTCACAGGGGAGGCGGCCGGCCGCGGGGCGTCGGTGGGGGGCGTCGGTGCCTCGGAGCGATCGGAATCGGCGGGAGGCGCCGCGGGGCGCGGGCGGTGTCGAAGGCGCGCATCCCCCGACGACGCCGCGGGTCCCGGGCGGCGCTCAGCAGGCGCATCGGCCGACGCCGGGCGCCCCGGACGGGCATCAGGGGACGCATCAGTTGCCGACGCCTGAGACCCCAGGCGGGACCCGGGCAACGGGCCGGCCGGCCCGACGGACGGATCAGCCGGCGCCGCCACGGGCCCCACGCGGGGCTCGAAGGGCGCACCAGCCTGCGACGCCCCGGGGGGCGGGCGGTGTCGAAGGCGCGCATCCCCCGACGACGCCGCGGGTCCCGGGCGGGGCGCGGCAGGCGCATCCCCCGACGACGCCGGGCGCCCCGGACGGGCATCAGGGGACGCATCAGTTGCCGACGCCTGAGACCCCAGGCGGGACCCGGCCGACGGCCCGGCCGGCGCAGCCGCGGACCTCAGGCCCAGCCCGACGGACGGATCAGCCGGCGCCGCCACGGAATCCGGCCCCAGCCCGACGGGCGCGTCAGTTGCCGGCGCAGTAGGGCGTAGGCGGGTTATTTCCTTGCGGAGGCGGTGGCGGGCGCGGTGGAGGCGCATGGTTGCCGCGCGGCGGCCGCAGCCGAGGGCGATCGCGATCTCGTCGGCGCCGAGTTCCTCCCATGCGGCGAGGCGCAGTATCTCCTGGTCGGCCGGGGAGAGCCGGTCCAGGGCCTCGTGCACCCAGGCGCCCGGCGCCTCCGTGTCGGGGCCGGCCGCGATGTGCCGGCCGTGCGCGGCCTCGTCGTTGCCGAGCCGGTCCACCAGCCGGCGCCGCCGCCCGTAACCGCGTACCGCGTTGGCCAGGCAGTTGCGGGCCACCCCGTACAGCCAGGGCAGCGGCGCGGCCGGCAGGTCCGCCCGGCGCCGCCAGGCGACCGTGAACACCTCCGCCACCACTTCCTCCACCTCGTCGGCCCGCCCCTGAAGTCGCCTCGCGACATAGCGGCTGACCGCCCAGTAGTGCTCGCGATAGGCAGCGGCGAAGATCTCGTCGTTGCTCATGCTCGGTTCGTGTCCGGCACCGCCCGGATCGTCACACCCTTCTCCCGTGATGCTCCTCGCGTCGTCCGAGTGTGACCCTCGGGCCGGCCGCGGACACAGGCGGGGCGTGAAGAGGATCAGAAGCAGCAGGGCCGTGCAGTGGCTCACCAGCACCGACCACAAGACGATCGGAACGCTCTATTTGGTCACCGCGTTCGGGTTCTTCCTGATCGGCGGCGTCATGGCGCTGCTGATGCGCGCCGAGCTGGCCCGCCCGGGCCTGCAGTTCATGTCGAACGAGCAGTTCAACCAGGCGTTCACGATGCACGGCACGATCATGCTGCTGATGTTCGCGACGCCGCTGTTCGCCGGCTTCGCGAACTGGATCATGCCGCTGCAGATCGGCGCGCCCGACGTGGCGTTCCCGCGGCTGAACATGTTCGCCTACTGGCTCTACCTGTTCGGCTCGACCATCGCGGTGGGCGGCTTCCTCACCCCGGAGGGTGCGGCCGACTTCGGCTGGTTCGCCTACTCCCCGCTGTCGGACGCGGTCCGCTCGCCGGGCCTCGGCGCCGACATGTGGATCATGGGTCTGGCCTTCTCCGGCTTCGGCACCATCCTCGGCGCCGTCAACTTCATCACCACGATCATCTGCATGCGCGCGCCCGGCATGACCATGTTCCGCATGCCGATCTTCGTGTGGAACGTGCTGCTGACCGCCGTGCTGGTCCTGCTCGCCTTCCCGGTCCTGGCGGCCGCGCTGTTCGCCCTGGAGGCGGACCGAAAGTTCGGCGCCCACGTCTTCGACGCGGCCAACGGCGGAGCCTTGCTCTGGCAGCACCTCTTCTGGTTCTTCGGCCACCCAGAGGTGTACATCATCGCGCTGCCGTTCTTCGGCATCATTTCCGAGGTCATCCCGGTGTTCTCCCGCAAGCCGATGTTCGGCTACATGGGCCTGATCGCCGCGACCATCGCGATCGCCGGTCTGTCCGTGACGGTGTGGGCCCACCACATGTACGTCACCGGCGGTGTACTGCTGCCGTTCTTCTCCTTCATGACGTTCCTGATCGCCGTCCCGACCGGTGTGAAGTTCTTCAACTGGATCGGCACCATGTGGCGGGGAAGCCTCTCCTTCGAGACGCCGATGCTCTGGGTGCTGGGGTTCCTCGTCACCTTCGTCTTCGGCGGGCTGACCGGCGTCATGCTCGCCTCACCGCCGATCGACTTCCATGTCTCCGACTCCTACTTCGTGGTGGCGCACTTCCACTATGTGGTGTTCGGTACGGTCGTCTTCGCGATGTTCTCCGGCTTCCACTTCTGGTGGCCGAAGATGACCGGCAAGATGCTGGACGAGCGCCTCGGCAAGATCACCTTTTGGACGCTGTTCACCGGCTTCCACGGCACCTTCCTGGTCCAGCACTGGCTGGGTGCCGAGGGCATGCAGCGCCGGATTCCCGACTACCTCTCGGCCGAGGGGCTCACCACGCTCAACACGGTCTCCTCGGTGTTCTCGTTCCTGCTGGGCGCCTCCCTACTCCCCTTCCTCTACAACGTGTGGAAGACGGCCAAGTACGGCAAGCCGGTCGGCGTGGACGACCCCTGGGGGTACGGCCGTTCGCTGGAGTGGGCGACCTCCTGCCCGCCGCCGCGGCACAACTTCCTCACCCTGCCGCGGATCCGCAGCGAATCCCCGGCCTTCGACCTGCACCACCCGGACGTGCGGAAACGGGAGTTGACGGCGCCGTGACGGCCCACGACGAGCAGGACCTCGTCCGGCAGATCGAGGGGCACCTGCTGCTGGCCGCCGCACGGGAGGAGGGCCGTACCGCCGCGGCCCGCCTCAGCTCCCGCCTGGGCTGGCTCACCGAAAGCCAACGACGCGAGGTGGAAGGGCAGTTCGAGGCCGAATACGCGGCGCTGGCCCGCCTCTCGTGGCGCCGCACGGCCGAACGGGCGGAGGAGCTGCGGCAGGCGTACGAGGCGCGGTACCGGGCGCTGCGCGGAAGGCTGCTGGCCTGCTGTGTGCTGGGGTGCGCACTGCTGGCGGCGGCGGTCCTGGTGGTGTCCGCCGCCGCCTAGCACGGGCGCGTCAGGTCCGGTGCGCGGAAACCGGGTCGTTTGGGGCACCGGTCCGCGCGGACCGGCCATACTGGCTGTCGTGCGCGTTGCGATCATGACGGCGGGTTCCCGGGGCGACGCCGCCCCCTACACCGGGCTCGGGCACCGGCTCGCCCTGGCCGGGCACGAGGTCACCCTGGTCACGCACGGCCGCTTCGAGCCGCTGGTGGCCGGCTCCGGGGTGCGGTTCCACGCGCTGCCGGTGGACCCGCGGGCGGAACTGCAGTCCCCGCGCGGCCGGGGCCTGCACCGCAGCACGAGCGGCGCCGGGAAGCTGCTGCGGGTGGTGGAGCTGGCGCGGCACCTGGTCGGGCGGATGACCGAGGACCTGCTGAACGCGGCCCGGGACAGCGACGCCCTGCTGCTGTCCGCCTCGCTGGCCCCGCTCGGGCACACCATCGCCGAGGGGCTGCGACTGCCGAGCCTGGGTGTCTATCTTCAACCGGTCGCCGCGACACGGGAGTTCGCCCCCGCGGTGCTGGGCGGCGGGTCCTGGGGCGGGCCGGCCAACCGGATCGCCGGGCAGGGGGTGAGCCTGGCCGTGGAGCACGTCTTCTCCGGCGCGGTACCGGCCCTGCGCGCGCGGCTCGGCCTGCCCCCGCTGCGGGCCGGTGCCGCCCGGCGGGCCCGGGAGCGGCGGCTCTGGCCGGTGCACCACGGCTTCAGCCCGCTGGTGGTGCCCCGGCCCGGCGACTGGCGGCCGGGCCTGGAGGTGGACGGTTACTGGTGGCCCTACGACACCGAGACCCAACTCCCCCGGCAGCTGGAGGAGTTCCTCGGCGCCGGGCCCCCGCCGGTGTTCGTCGGGCTGGGCAGCGCCACGGTGCCGGACGCGCGCAGGCTCAGCGCGCGGGTGGTGGCGGCGCTGCGGCGGGCCGGGCTGCGCGGGGTGATCCAGCGCGGCTGGGGCGGGCTCGCGGCCGACGGGGACGACATGCTGACCATCGGCGAGGTACCGCACGCGGCACTCTTCCCGCGGATGGCCGCCGTGGTCCACCACGCGGGCGCGGGCACCACCGCGGCGGGGCTGCGCGCCGGGGTGCCGGCCGTGCCGGTGCCGGTCCAGTTCGACGCGGGTTTCTGGTCCGCCCGGCTGGTCGCCCTGGGCGTCGCCCCGGCCGTCGTACCGCTGCGCCGCCTGACCGTGGACGCGCTGTCCGCCGCGCTGGTGCGGGCCACCCGGGACCCGTCGTACCGGCGGCGCGCCGACGCCCTGGCCGCCCGCCTCCGCGACGAGGACGGCACGGCACCGGTGCTCGCGGCGCTGGCCCGGCTGGAACCCCAGCCGTAGGACCGCGCAGGTTGCGGTGGCCCCGGGGTGTCAGCCCATGGTGAGCACCATCCGGAAGCGGGCGGCGCCGGAGAGCATCTTGTCGTACGCCTCGCCGGCCTGCTCCAGCCGGACCGGCTCGGTCATCGGGCGGATGCCGTGCAGGGCACTGAACGCCATGGTGTCCTCCACGTCCTGCGAGGTCCCGGACGGGTGCCCGCGCACCACCCGGCCGGCCATGAGCAGCTGGGCCGGGCTGATGCCGAGCGGTGCGGTGTCCGCGCCGATGGCGACCAGTTCGCCGCGGTGGGCCAGGCCGTCCACCGTGGCCGTGATGGCCTCGGAGTTCCCGGCGGTGGCCAGCACGACCTTGGCGCCGCCGAGGGACTGCAGCGCCTCGGCGACCGGGGTGCCGGAGGTGCTGTCGATGTAGTGGTGGGCGCCGAGCTGCTTGGCGAAGTCGGCCTTCTCGGCGCCCCGGGCGATCCCGACGGTCTCGAAGCCCATCGCGACCGCGTACTGCACCCCGAGGTGGCCCAGCCCGCCGAGCCCGAGCACCGCGACCAGGTCCCCCGGCCGGGCGGAGCTGCGCCGCAGACCGTTGTACGTGGTCACGCCCGCGCAGGCCATCGGTCCGGCGTCGTTCGCGGCCAGCCCTTCGGGGATGCGGGCGAGCGCGTCGGCGGGTGCGATCACCTTCTCGCCGAAGCCGCCGTCGTAGGCCCAGCCCGGCACCTTCAGGTTCCGGCACACGATGAAGTCGCCCTCGCGGCAGGGCGTGCAGTGGCCGCAGCTGCCGCCGAACCAGCCGACGGCCACGCGGTCGCCGACCTGCCAGCCGCGCTCCCGCACTCCCTCGCCCAGTTCCTCGACGCGCCCGGCGATCTCGTGCCCGGGGACCTCCGGGAAGGACACGCCGGGCAGTCCGCCGCTCACGAAGAGGGCGTCGCTGTGGCAGATCCCGCACGCCTCGACGGCGATCCGCACGTGGCCGGGTCCCGGCTGCGGCACCTCGCGCTCGGCCAGTTCGAAGGTGCCGCCCGGCTCGGTCACCTGCGCGACTCGATAGGTACTCATGGGTCTCTCCGGAGTACGGATACGACGGTCCCCCGCACCAGCAGACCAGCTCCGGCCCGATCCCGCGCGCCGAGCCCGAGCGCACCCCCGCTGACCTGGGGGCCCGGTCAGTGGTGCCCGGGCCGCCAGCCGTCCGGCCGGAGCATCCCCAGCAGCAGCCGGACCAGCTCGTCCACGACCTCGTCGAGCGTGGCGTCCACCCAGCCGGCGGTCCAGTCGTGCAGCAGGCCGTTGACGCTGCCGATGAAGGCCGTCGCCGCGAGGCGGTAGTCGCGCGGCGCCGCCTCGCCGCGGGCCACGGCCGCGTCCGCCTCGGCGCGGATGAGGTCGACCCAGCGGGCGCGGCGGGCGAGCCGCTGCTCCTCCAGGCGGGGGCTGACCCCGATGATCTCCACGAACGCGATGCGGATGCGGCGCGGGTCGCAGGTGACGTCGCGGGCGTAGGCGCGGAAGAGCACGGTGGCCCGCTCGGCCAGCGGCAGGCCGTCGGCGGTGGCGAGGGCGGCCAGGACGGCTTGTTCGGCCCAGCCGTTGACCTCGAGGTGCAGCGCGGCGAGGACGTCCTCCAGGGTGCGGAACTCCTCGTAGAACTGGCGCGTGGACAGGCCCGCGGCCTGGCTGAGCGCGGCGACGGTGGTGCCCCGGTAGCCGGGTGTGTCGCCGAACAGGCGCAGGGCCGCGTCGAGGAAGCGGCGACGCCGCTCGGCCTGCCGTTCCTCGGCGGACCGGCCGCCGTACCGTCCCGTCGGCGCTCTGAGCCTGCCCCCCACGCGTCCCCCTCCGTCACCTCACCCGCCGGACGTCAATCTTGTCGTGCACACATCTTGTCGAGAAGGCCGCCCCCTCCTTACTTTTCAGTAAGTTCACTGTGAATGCGCTTGTGTTCAGATTCCCCCGAGGAAAGAGAGCCGTCATGCCTGCCTCCAGAACCAGGCACCTGTGCTCCGTGGCCGCCGCCCTCGCCCTGACTGTCGCCGGCCCGGCGACCGCCGCCTCCGCAGCCTCCGCCGCCCCCGACGGCCTGCGCGAGGTGCTGTTCGTCGGGAACAACTGGGACGGCACCGCCGATGTGATCCGCTCCTCCGGCGACTTCGCCAAGGTCGGCCGGATCAACGTCGTCCCCGACAAGGACGCGCGGATGGCGGAGATCAACGCGGATCCGATCAAGTGGATCTACTTCCAGGCGATCCGCAACAGCGTCGGCGAGGGCCACGACCAGTTCGCCGACGACATGTACTCGACGCCGGACGGCCGCTCGGTGGTGGTGTCCCGGCCGAGCTTCGCGGACGTCGTCTCCATCGATCTGGCCGACGGAAAGGTCAACTGGCGTTTTCCGGTCGCCGGTTACCGCGCCGACCACATGGCGGTCTCCCCGGACGGGACCCGGGTGGCGGTCTCCGCCTCGACCGCGAACACCGTGCACGTGCTCGACATCGTCACCGGCAAGCAGCTGGGGTCGTTCGCGACCGGCGACAAGCCGCACGAGAACATCTTCACCAAGGACGGCAAGTACATCTGGAACATGTCCATCGGTGACGTCAACACCGCTCTGGACGACCCGGGCTGGGACTGGACCAAGGGCGACCGGCGCATCACGGTCGTGGACGCGACGACGTACAAGCAGGTCAAGGTCGTCGACATGCGGCAGCGGCTGGACGCGTTCGGGCTGAAGGACTTCTCCGACGCGGTCCGCCCGGCCGTCTTCTCCCCCGACGAGTCCAAGCTGTACTTCCAGGTGTCGTTCTTCAACGGCTTCCTCGAGTACGACGTCGCGACCGACAAGATCACCCGGATGAAGACGCTGCCGAAGAACCCGGCGACCAGCGAGGACCACACCACCTGGGTCAACGACTCCCGCCACCACGGCATGTCGATGAACCCCGGGGGCACCAAGCTGTGCGTCGCGGGCACCATGGACGACTACGCGACCGTGGTCGACCGCGCCTCGCTCCAGGAGGGGCCGCTGGTGACGGCGTCCAAGCCGTACTGGGCGACCGTCAGCGGCGACGGCAAGGACTGCATCGTCTCCGAGAGCGGTGCCGACCAGGTCACGGCGATCGACTTCGCCACCGGCCGCAAGGTGACGTCGGTCCCGGTCGGCGACCACCCGCAGCGGGTCCGGCTGGGCCATGTGCAGGCCGGCTGGACCGGCCCCGGCGGTAGCTGACGCTCCACCGGGCCGTGGCCTCCGGGATGCCCCCACTCACCCCGGAGGCCACCGCGCTGCCGTCAGAAGCGCGCCGCCGCCCACGCGGCCAGCTCGGCCTTCGCCGCGGCCAGCAGGTCCGCCGAGGGGGCGGTGGCGCCGTTGGTGACCAGGGCGTAGTGCAGGACGCCGGAGTCCGCGTCGGTGAGCAGCAGCCGGCGGCTGCCCGTGCCGCCCGGCTCCGCGGCCACGGCGACCGGCGTGGCGGAGGTGTGTGCGGGCGGGGCGTGGACCGTGCCGAGGTCGGAGACGACCGTGGTGGCGGCGGTCGGGAAGGACGCCGGCAGGTGCAGCTCGGTGGGCGCGGTGCCGTCGCCGGAGCGCCACACGAGCAGCCCGTACTGGCCCGTGCCGACCAGTTTCGCCACGTTCGGCAGGGAGCCGGGCACCGGGTTCCAGGTGAGGGTGGCGGAGCCGTCGCGGGAGCGGTCCTCGTAGGTGAAGGCGAGGGCGGTGCCGGCCGTGGCGCCCGGGTAGAGGCGGTCCAGCAGGCGGGCGTCCTGGCGCAGGACGGCGTTCCCGGAGTCGTCGAGCCGTACCGCCGACAGGTCCTCGTCGTTCCAGGCGTCCCCGGCGGTGAGCACCTTGCCGGGGTTGCCGTTCATCAGCTCGTGGTGCCGGCCGTTGTACAGGTCCCACTGCCATTGGGTGCCGGACAGCACCGGGCC
Source organism: Streptomyces sp. NPDC088810 (assembly GCF_044750305.1). Taxonomy (NCBI): domain Bacteria; kingdom Bacillati; phylum Actinomycetota; class Actinomycetes; order Kitasatosporales; family Streptomycetaceae; genus Streptomyces; species Streptomyces sp. NPDC088810. The sequence continues at coordinate 189,007 of NZ_JBIVJQ010000006.1, read as the reverse complement.
GGAGGAGGCCGGTTCCGCCCACCAACTCTTCCCGGGCAGGCGGGAGTCGAGGGCCTGGTACATGGCCTTCAGGACGGTCGGCGCCTTGTCGGAGACCGTGCCGGACAGGGGGTGGCCGAACTCGCCGACCACGGCCGCGGTGCCGGCGGCCGTGGCCCGGTCGCGGACGGTGGCGAAGTCGGCGGCGTACTGGCCGTCGGCCGCCTTGCCCCACATCAGGATGCCGGAGATGGCCTTCTGGTCGTAGAAGTGGGTGTTGAAGACATAGCCGGGGCCGAGGGTGCCCGCGTCGAGCAGGCCACCCTCCTGCTTCTGGGTGGAGATGTTGGCGTTCCAGAAGAGGTTCGGCTCGACGAAGGCGGGCTTGTCCTGCCAGCCGGCGGCGTCCATGCGGGCCCGGAACCGCACGTAGAACGGCCAGAGCAGATCGCGTTCCCAGGTGCGGGAGGTCTGCCCGGAGTCGTGGCTGCCGGCGTACGGCTCGTTGTACGGGTCGAAGCCGGCGATCCCCGCGTACTCCGCGGCGCTCAGGTGCCGGCGGAGATAGGCCATGCTGCTCTGGGCGGTGGCCAGGAAGGCGTCCTGCAAGCCGTGGGCGTTGTGCCAGAAGTCGTACTGGGCCTTCTGCACGGCCGTGTTCTGGGTGATGTTCTGGCCCCAGAAGAGGCAGATGCCGCAGGACTCCTTGGGATAACTCCCGGCTTCCACCGCCCACTTCGGGGCGCCGTCACCGGTGTACCAGCTGCCGGTGTCGAACAGGTACCGGGAGTGGAGGTCCTGGTGGAAGTCGGGGTAGACCCGGATGCCCGCGCCCAGGAAGGCCCGCAACTGCTCGGTGGCGGCGGCCAGGTAGGCGGTGTCCACCTGGCCGCGTACGGGCTCGGCGTGCGCCCAGGAGAGCAGGAAGCGGACCGTGTTGCCGCCGCCGAGGGTGCGCAGCGCGGCCGCGGCCTTGCGGGCGTCGGCGGCCGAGGCGAAGGGCAGGCCGCCGTTCTCCTCCAGTTTGGTCTCGCCGGAGACGTTGTAGCCGCGCAGGACGATCTCGCGGCCCTGGCCGTCGGTGAACCGGCCGTCCCGCACGGTCAGCGCGGCGCCGTCGAACCAGAGGGAGTCGGAAGGGGTGGCGGCGGTGGCGGGCGGGACTCCCGCCACCGTCAGGGATCCGCTGAGGACGACCAGCACAGCCAGCAGACGTATCCGGAGATTCGGCATGTCCACCACAGTCCGGCCATGTCCGGACAGCGTCAATAGGTTCTGACTCTCCAGTAAGTTGACTATCGGTCAGCTCACTCGCCGACGCGGCGCATGAAGTTCAGCAAGTACTCCTTCCGGTTCAGCGGGTTGTGGTCGGTGCGCGGCCGCTCGGGGACCGTGCCGCGGGTCACCGGCGCGTAGTGGTCGAAGGCCGTCTCCAGCTCGCCCTCGCCCCGGGTCAGCCCCGGCAGCCGCTGCTCCAGCGCGTGCACCCGGGCGGCCGGAACGATGCCCTCCAGCACGCAGACCGCGGCGTGCGTGCCGGTGCTCTCCGGTACCGCGCCGAGCCGGGCCAGCACCGGCAGCAGCGCGCCGAGGGTGTCGGCCGGCGCCTCCAGCCGGAAGCGGTGCACCGGCTCGTGCACCAGGGTGCCGGCCCGGCGCAGCGCCTCGGTCAGGACCAGCGGAGTCAGGCCCCGGAAGTCGTAGCCGGTGCTCGACATGCTCTTGTCGAAGCCCTGGTGCGCGTGGCTCTGCCGGGGCGAGTAGCCCGAGTGGGTCATGGTGACCGTGCAGTCGGTGACCTGCCAGCCGTGCAGCCCCTGGCCGAGCGTCTCCCGGACGGTGTCCTCGACGGCCTTGAAGAAGGCGTACGGCATCGAGCCCAGCTCCACCTCCCGCCGGAAGGCCACGCCCGTGCCGGGCCGGGCGGGGTCGACGCGCAGGCCGACGGTGGCGAGGAAGGGGTTGTCGTCCTTCTTGTTGAACTCGACGGCGTGCCCGCTGCCGACCGGGCGTTCGATGCACAGGGTCGTCGTCTCGCGGAAGGTGACGGCCAGCCCGTACTCGTCGGCGAGGGTGGCCTGGACGACCTCCTTCTGCACCTCGCCGTAGAGCGACACCGAGGTCTCCCCCCGCAGCTCGTCGTGGCGGACGCCAATGAGCGGGTCCTGCTCGGCCAGCTGGGTGAGCGCGAGGTGCAGCGAGCGCCGGTCCGCGCCGGGGCCGGGGACGACGACCGTCTCCAGGGTGGGCGGCGCGAAGTGGTGCTCGTACGACCGGTTCGGGGTGCCGAGCGCGTCGCCGATCCGGATGCCGCCGAGGCCCCACACCTTGACGATCCGGCCCGGGCCGGCGCTGTCCGCCCGGGTGTCCGTGCCGTACTCGAAAACGCTCAGCGCGGTCACGCGTCCTTCCTCGCCGGTGCCCCGGCGGCCGTCCCCGAACGCGATCCGGTCGCGGACGCGCAGGGTGCCGGAGAAAAGGCGGGCGTAGGCCACCTTCTCCCCCGCCGGGCCCCGCTCGATCTTGAAGACCGTGCCCGACAGCGGGCCGTCCGGGTCGCCGGCGGCCGTGGGCAGCAGCCGCTCGATGCCGGCGATCAGCTCGGGCACGCCGGCGCCGGTGATCGCGGAGCCGAAGTACACCGGGTGGACGGACGCGCTCCGGGTCTGGGCGGCGAGGGCGCGGCGCAGCCGGCCCGCGGGGACACCGCCGTCGAGGTAGGCGGCGAGCAGGCCGTCGTCCCGGTCCGCCAGCGCCTCCAGCGCGGCCGGGACGGGGCCGGGACGGAAGCGGGCGGCACGCGTGCCGAGCCCCGCGGTCGTCCCCATCGGGACGAGCGGTACGGCCAGCCGCTGGGCCATCTGGCGGAGCACGGCCGCGTCCCGGGCGCCGCGCCGGTCGATCTTGTTGACGAAGACCAGGGTGGGGATGCGCAGCCGGCGCAGGGTGCGCATCAGCACCCGGGTCTGCGCCTGGACGCCCTCGACCGCGGAGACGACCAGGACGGCGCCGTCGAGCACGCCGAGCACCCGCTCCACCTCGGCGATGAAGTCCGGGTGGCCGGGGGTGTCGATGAGGTTGACGGTGACGCCGTCGAGCGGGAACGACACGACGGCGGACTTGATGGTGATGCCGCGCTGCCGCTCCAGTGCGAGGGTGTCGGTGGTGGTGCTGCCGGCGTCGACGCTGCCGATCTCGTCGATCACTCCGGCGGTGTGCAGGAGCCGTTCGGTCAGGCTGGTCTTACCTGCGTCGACGTGCGCGAGGATTCCCAGATTGAGCAAGTGCACGAAGCGTCATGTCCTTGAGAGAGGGGGTGGTTGCTACCGGGGTGGACATCGACGCAGTGCGCATCTTCGCTCCTGGTTCTCTCGGGAACTCGACCGGTGCAGTGCAGCAGAAGGGCGGCCGCGGCGCCAACGAATTAACGTTCAACGAGGTGCCCGTGACGGGGGCTGAGCCGAGGAGCGGACGATGCGCGAGATTCTCCCGGTACTGGGCCGGTGGTACGCCGCCCGGGTGCCGTTCGGGCTGGCCACGGTGGTCTCGGTCAGCCGCAGCGCGCCCCGCGGGCCCGGCGCCGCACTGGCGGTCGGCCCGGACGACGAGGTGGTCGGCAGCGTCTCCGGGGGCTGTGTGGAGGGCGCGGTGTTCGAGCTGGCCCAGGATGTCGTCGAGACCGGCGCGGTCCGGCTGGAGACGTTCGGCTACAGCGACGAGGACGCCTTCGCGGCCGGGCTCACCTGCGGCGGTGAGATCACCGTCCTGGTCCGGCCGGTGACCGAGGCCCGGGATCCGGTGTTCGGCGCGGTCGCCGCGTCCGTCGCGGCCGGTGAGCCGGTCACCGCGGCCACCGTGGTCGACGGGCCGGCGCCGCGCGGAGCCACCCTCGCGGTGTGGCCGCGCACGGCCGCCGGCAGCCTGGGCACGCGGGGGCTCGACGCGGCCGTCGCCGCCGACGCGCGTGGCGAACTCGCCCTCGGCGTGACCGGCCTGAGGCACTACGGGCCGCACGGGGAGCGGCGCGAGGACACCGTCACGGTGTTCCTGCACTCCTTCGCGCCGCCGCCGCGCATGCTGGTGTTCGGCGCCATCGACTACGCCGCGGCCGTGGCCCGGCTCGGGGGCTTCCTCGGCTACCGGGTGACCGTGTGCGACGCCCGGCCGGTGTTCGCCACGCCCCGGCGGTTCCCGGAGGGCGTGGAGGTCGTCGTGGACTGGCCGCACCGGTATCTGCGCGGCACGCGCACCGACGAGCGGACGGTGATCTGTGTCCTGACCCACGACCCGAAGTTCGACGTGCCGGTGCTGCGGGAGGCGCTGCGCCGGCCGGCCGCGTACATCGGGGCGATGGGCAGCCGGCGCACCCACGACGACCGGCTCCGCCGCCTGGTCGAGTCCGGCCTCACCGACGAGGAACTGTCCCGCCTGCGCTCCCCGGTCGGCCTGGACCTCGGCGCCCGTACGCCGGAGGAGGTGGCGGTGTCGGTGGCGGCGGAGATCGTGGCGCTGCGGTGGGGCGGCAGCGGGGCGCCGCTCAGCAGGACGAGCGGGGCGATCCATCCCCGCGGGTGGTCCGACGCCTCGGGCGCTTAGGGGCGCATCGGTTCCTGCGGGTCCCTCACCCGGCGTCCGCGCGGTGGTCCGCGAGGATCTGCTCCAGATGGGCGAGGGCCCTCGTCACACGGGACGGGTCCGCCCGGAAGTAGGGGTCGTCGGGGACGGGGAGCGAGCCGGCGAGGGCCCAGCCCCGACCCCGTGCCCAGGTGGCCCGGTCGGCGCCCAGGGCTTCCCGGAACACCGGGCGTGCCGACGCGGGCAGCACCTTCCAGGCGGGCACCAGGTCGATCGCGGGATCGGCCACCGCGAGCGTGCCGAAGTCGATGACGCCGCTCAGTCTTCCGTCCCGGGCCAGGAGGTTCGCGGCGTCGAGGTCGCCGTGGATCCACACCGGCGGCCGGTCCCAGGCCGGTGCCGCGAGCGCCGCCTCCCAGACCTCCGTGACCTGACCGGCGTCGATGAGCCCGGCCCGCTTCAGCGCCTCGATCTTGGGGCGGACCCGGGCGTCGTCGGCCACCGAGTCCCGGGCGGCGCCGAGCGGCAGCCCGCGGAAGGCGTTGCTCTGCTCGGGCGCCGGTCCCCCCGTGGTGTCGATGCCCTGCAGGGCGGTGAGGAACCCGGCGAGGTCCCGGGCGGCCCGCGCGGGGTCGGCGAGCGACCCGGGGGTCACCGTCTCGCCGTCCAGCCACCGGTACACCGTCCACGGGTACGGGTACCCCTCCCCCGGTTCGCCCTGGGCGACCGGCTCCGGCACGGCCAGCGGCAGTTGCGGGGCGAGCCGGGGCAGCCAGCGCTGCTCACGGGCGACTTGCCCGGCCCAGTGGGCGTACCGCGGCAGCCGCACGGCGAGTTCACCGCCGAGGCGGAAGGTGGCGTTGTCCATCCCGGACCGCGGCACCGGGCGGACGGGCAGACCGGCCCACCGCGGGAACTGGGCCGTGAGCAGCCGGCGTACGAGAGCGGCATCGATCAACACGCCCTCCATCACAGCGAGTCGCCCCGCCCGGTGTCCACGGATTTGTTGCGTCGAGCCGCGCTTCACCGTCGCCGCAGCGACCAGGTGCCCGGCAGGAGCACCAGGGCGAGGACGGCCGTGGCCGCGTACCGGGACGCCGAGCCGAGGGCCACGGAGTACGGGCCGTACAGGAAGCGGGCCCGGTCACCCGGGGCTCCGGCGACCGGGCCGGCCACCGTGATGCCGATGGCGCCACCGGTCCGGCGGGAACGCGGGCACGAGCAGCGCAGGACGAAGTCCCCGAGGCGGCGAGTCGTCCGCCACACCCAACGGGTTCTTCCCCGCCCGTGCTACTCGGGGTCTCCCGCCACCCGCGCGTGCAGGTGCTGGTCGTGCCAGCCGTCGGCGTGCAGCAGGGCGCTGCGCTGGGTGCCCTCGAAGGTGAATCCGGCCTTCTCGGCCACCCGGCAGGAGGCGGGGTTGGCCGTCGAGTGGCACAGGACCAGCCGGTGCAGGCCCAGGTCGGTCAGGGCCCAGCGGCTGAGCCGCCGGGTCGCCGCGACCGCGAGGCCGCCGCCGCGCGCCTCGGGCAGCACCCAGTAGACGACCTCGGCGGTGCCGCCCGCCAGATCGACGTCGTTGAGGCCGGCGAGCCCGACGGCGGCGCCGCCACGCGGGGCGATGGCCCAGATCGCCCCGGTCTCGTCGCGCCGACGCGCCTGCAGGCGCTCGATCCGGGCGCGGGCCTCGGCACGGCTGCCGACGGAGAAGAGGTTCCAGTGGCTGATCGCCGCATCCCGCCCCGCGGTGTGCAGGGCGTCGGCGTCGGCGTCGTCCAGCCGCCAGGGCCGCAGTTCCAGGCCGCCGGGCAGTGGTAGCACGGGCTGCGCCTCGGCGGCGAGGCGGCCGGTGGGTACGACGGCGGGTATGCCGGGTACGGAAGTCACCCGGTGATCATGCCACGGGCCGTCCGCGCGGCGGCAGGCGGTGCAGGGTCACGTCCGTGAGCGCTCCGTCGGCGACGGTCGCCGTCAGGTAGGTGCAGTGGGGCTGGCGGCGGCGGTCGGTCGGGGAGCCGGGGTTGAGCAGGCGCAGCCCGGTGGCGGCGGTGGTGTCCCAGGGGATGTGGCTGTGTCCGAAGACCAGGACGTCCAGGTCCGGGAAGCGGGCGGCGCAGCGGGCCTCGCGGCCCTGGGCGGGGCCGGTCTCGTGGACGACGCCGAAGCGCAGGCCGCCCAGTTCGGCGTACGCCACCTCGGGCAGCCGGGCACGCAGCTCGGGGCCGTCGTTGTTGCCGTACACGCCGACCAGCCGGCGGCTGCGGCTCTCCAGCAGGTCGAGGGTCGCGGTGTCGACCCAGTCCCCGGCGTGGAACACCACGTCCGCGCGCGGGAGTTCGGCGAGCAGCTGCTCGGGGAGCCGCTTGGCCCGCTTGGGCAGGTGCGTGTCGGACATCAGCAGGAGGCGCACACCGTCAGCCTAGGCGGGCCGGGACGTCAGGCGGCGGTAGCCGCGTACGGCGCCCAGCGCGGCGGCGCCCGCGCCGAGGGCGGTGACCGCGGGGTGCCGGACCAGGGTCTCCTGCCAGGAGCGGGCGTGCGCGCTGTCGTCGAAGGAGCCGTGCGCGCCCTGGTCCCCGGCGGGTTCCCGGTCCACCGGCTCGAAGAGGTTGTCCAGACCGGAGGGCGGCACGCTGTCGGTCTGCTGGGAGTCGAACCCGGTACGGGCCAGGTAGCGGTCGAGCAGGGCGGGGGCCAACCGGTTCGCCCAGATGGTGGCCACCGTCGTGGCGCCCACGTAGAACTGCTTGCGGCCCGGGTGGTCGGCGGCGTACACCACGCCCCGCGCGGCCACCTCGGGCTGGTAGATCGGCGGGACCGGCATGGGGTGCTTGGACAGCCGGGAGCGGACCCACTCGAACTGGGGGGTGTTGACCGCGGGCATCTGGGCGACGGTGACGTGCACGTTGCTGCCCCGGTGCAGCAGCTCGGTGCGCAGCGAGGAGGTGAAGCCGTTGATGGCGTGCTTGGCCCCGCAGTACGCGGACTGCAGCGGGATCGACCGTTCCCCGAGCGCGGAGCCGACCTGCACGATCGTGCCGCGGTCGCGGGGCAGCATGCGCTTCAGGGCCGAGCGGGTGCCGTTGACGAAGCCGAGGTAGGTGACCTCGGTGATCCGCCGGTACTCCTCGGGGGTGATCTCCTCGAAGGGCGCGAAGACGCTGGCGAAGGCGCAGTTGATCCAGACGTCGATCGGGCCGAACTCCTTCTCCGCGGCCTCGGCGACGGCCTCCGTCTGGGCCGGGTCGGCGACGTCGGCGGGCCGTACCAGCGGCCGTCCGCCGAGCGCCGCGACCTCGTCGGCGGCCATCGCCAGGCCGCCCTCGCCGCGCGCGACCAGGACGACGTCGGCGCCGCGCCGGGCGTACAGGCGGGCGGTAGCACGGCCGATGCCGGCGCTGGCGCCGGTGATGACGACGGTCGGGGACATGCTCATCTCCTCTTCTGCGTCTTCTGGGATCCCGGGACGCGCTGCGGAACGCGGTTCCGGCTCACTCGGCCCGGTACGGTGCCGCCCGCTCCTCCACGAGGGTCAGGCCGAGGCCGGGTGCCCCGTCGGCGCCCGGCGTGATGCTGCCGCCGCCCGGGTCGAGGACGCCGTCGAACAGGAGCCGCTCGATGCGGACGTGGTCGTGGAACCACTCCAGATGCCGCAGGTTGGGCACGGCGGCGGCGACATGGGCGTGGGCGTGGGGCGCGCAGTGCCCGGAGACGTCGATCCCGCGCGCGTGGGCGAGCGCGGCGGCGCGCAGCCAGACGGTGATGCCGCCGCACCGGGTGACGTCGGCCTGGAGGCAGTCGACGGCGCCGGCGGCCAGCATGTGCTCGAAGTAGGCGAGGGTGTAGCCGTACTCGCCGGCGGTGACGTCGATCGGGGTGCGGGCGCGGACGTCGGCGAGGGTGGTCAGGTGGTCGGAGGAGACGGGTTCCTCGAACCAGGTGACGCCGTGGTCGGCGAGCGGGCCCGCGACGCGTACGGCCTGGCCGGCGGTGTAGCCGCCGTTGGCGTCGACGTACAGCTCCACGGTGTCCCCGACGGCGGCCCGCGCGCGGGCGACGCGTTCCAGGTCGTGGTCCTCCCGGGCGCCCCACGACTCCCCGATCTTGATCTTGACGCGGGGGATGCCCTCGTCCTCGGCCCAGCCGCGCAGCTGGCGCTCCTGCCGGGCGGCGTCGTAGGTGGTGAAGCCGCCGCTGCCGTAGACGGGCACGTCGTCGCGGGCGGCGCCCAGCAGCTGGACCAGGGGCAGGCCGAGCAGGCGCGCCTTGAGGTCCCACAGGGCGATGTCGACGGCGGCGATCGCCTGGGCGGCCACGCCGGGCAGTCCGGCGTTGCGCACGGCCCGGCACATCCGCTCGTTGGCGCGCGGCACGTCGTGGGCGGACAGGCCGGTGACGGTGCCGGCGAGCAGTTCGCGGACGAGGTGGGCGGTGGCGGCGGGTGCGTAGGTGTAACCGAGCCCGGTGGTGGTGCCGGCGCGGACGGTGACCAGCACGAGGGTGGTCTTGTCCCAGGAGAGGGTGCCGTCCGCCTCGGGGGTGTCGGTGGGCACGGTGTAGACGGCGGTGTCCACGGCCTCGACGGCCGGCTGGTCGCTCATGGTCACCTCCGCAGCTGCCGCAGCCCGCCCGCGGCGCCCAGGGCGAGGGCGGCCAGGGCGGCGGTCGTCGCCCAGCGGGCCGTACCCGACGGCTCGGCGGGCCGGTCGGCCAGCCGCTCGGGGTGGTCGCTGGGCAGGCTGCCGTCGAGGGCGAGTGCGAGGACCTCGGCGAGGTGCAGGGCGCGGCGGCCGGTGCCGCCCTGTTCGATCTGGGTGCGGCAGCTGAAGCCGTCGGCGAGGACCAGGCTGTCCGGGGCGGCGCCGCGGACGGCGGGCAGGACGCCCTGTTCGGCGACGGCCATGGACACCTCGTGGTGGCCGCGTTCGAAGCCGAAGTTCCCGGCCAGGCCGCAGCAGCCCTCGTCGAGCACCTCGGCGTCGAGACGGACCCGGCGCATCAGTTCGCGGTCGGCGTCGAACTTCATGACGGCGTGCTGGTGGCAGTGGGTCTGCACGGTCGCCTGCCGGGTGAGCTGCGGGGGCCGCCAGTCGTCGGGGGCGTGGTGGACGAGCTGTTCGGCGAAGGTACGGGTCTGTGCGGCGAGCCGCTCCGCGTCCTGGTCGCCCGGCATCAGCTCGGGGGCGTCGGAACGGAAGACGGCCGTGCAGGAGGGTTCCAGGCCGATGACCGGGGTGCCGGCCTCCAGGTAGGGGCGCAGGACGTCGAGGGTGTGGCGCAGCACCCGTTTGGCGGTGGGCAGTTGGCCGGTGGAGATCCAGGTGAGGCCGCAGCACACCGGCCGGGTGGGGACGGCGACCCGGAAGCCGGCGTCCTCCAGGACCCGGACGGCCGACCGGGCGATGGCCGGGTGGAAGTAGGTGCTGAAGGTGTCGGGCCACAGCACGACGGTGCGCGGGTCGGCCGGGTCGGGCTCCTCCCGGCCGCGCGCCCGCCACCACTGGAGGAAGGACTGCTCGGCGAACACGGGTGCCGCGCGGGCCTCGTCGATGCCGGCCAGCCGCTTGCCCAGGCGCGCGAGGCCGGGCGCGCGGAGCGCCGAGTTGACCAGGGACGGAGCGGCGCGCGACAGCCGGGCCCACACCGGGAGCCAGCCCATGGAGTAGTGGGCCATGGGACGCAGCCGTCCCTTGTAGTGGTGGGACATGAACTCGGCCTTCAGGGTGGCCATGTCGACGCCGGTCGGGCAGTCGGACTTGCACCCCTTGCAGGCCAGGCAGAGGTCGAGCGCGTCGTGCACGGCGGTGGAACGCCAGCCGTCCTTGATCGCGGAGTCGGCGTGCCCGTCGAGCATCTCGAACAGCAGCCGGGCCCGGCCGCGCGTGGAGTGTTCCTCCTCCATGGTGGCCCGGTAGGAGGGGCACATGACGCCGCCGGAGTGGCCGCGGCAGTTGCCGATGCCGACGCAGCGCATCACCGCGCGGTTGAAGGAGTGGTCGTCCTCGGGGAAGCCGAAGTGGGTCGCCGGGGTGTCCGGCCGCCAGGTCGGGCCGAGCCGCAGCTGCCCGTCGACCGGGTTGGGGTGGACGATCTTGCCGGGGTTCATCCGGTTGCCGGGGTCGAAGAGCGCCTTCAGCTCGCCGAACGCGGTGACGAGCCGTTCCCCGAACATCCGGGTGAGCAGCTCGCCGCGGGACTGGCCGTCCCCGTGCTCGCCGGAGAGGGAGCCGCCGTAGGAGGCGACGAGATCGGCGGCGCGTTCCAGGAAGCGCCGGAAGCCGGCCACGCCCTCGGCCGTCCGCAGCCCGAAGGGGATGCGGGTGTGGACGCAGCCCTGCCCGAAGTGGCCGTACAGGGAGGGGTGGTCGTAGTCGAACTCCTGGAACAGCTGCTTGAGGTCGCGCAGGTAGTCGCCGAGGCGTTCGGGCGGTACGGCGGAGTCCTCCCAGCCCTCCCAGGTCTCCCGGTCGTCCGGCGGGCGGGCGGTGACGCCGAGGCCGGCCTCGCGGGCCTTGAGCATCTTCTCCTCGCGCGCGGGATCGTCGGAGAAGGCGACGTTCGCGTCCTTCTCGCCGCGGCCGGTGGCGCGCAGCAGCGCGTGTGCCTGGGCGTCGACGTCGTCCTGGCTGTCGCCGCTGTACTGGACCAGCAGCCAGCTGTCGCCCTCGGGCAGTACGGCGAGGGAGTCCAGGTAGGCGCCCTCCTCGCGCATCAGCTGGGCCATGCGCCCGTCCAGGGCCTCCAGCTGGCTGGGCGAGCAGTGCTCCAGCAGGCGGGGGACGTCGTCGGCGGCGGCGCAGATGTCGTCGTAGCCGAGGACGAGCAGGGACTGGTACGGCGGTACGGGCACCAGGTCGATCTCGGCGCGCAGGACGGTGACCAGGGTGCCCTCGCTGCCGACGAGGGCCTTGGCGACGTCGAAGCCGTTCTCGGGCAGCAGGGAGTCGAGGTTGTAGCCGGAGACGCGGCGGGGGATCTCGGGGTAGCCGCGGCGGATGTCGGCCAGGTACTCGGTGGCGATGCGGTCGAGGCCGGCGTAGATCTCGGCGAGCCGGCCGCCGCCGGCGATGATCCGGGCGCGTTCGTCGGGCGGCGTGGGGCCTACCCAGGCGCGCTGCCCGTCGTAGGTGAGGATCTCCAGGCGCCGGACGTTGTCGACGGTCTTGCCGTAGGCCTGGGCGGAGGCGCCGCATGAGTTGTTGCCGATCATGCCGCCGAGCGCGCAGTGACTGTGGGTGGACGGCTTCGGGCCGAACTGGAGCCGGTGGCGGGCGAGGTGCCGGTTGAGCTCGTCCAGGACGATGCCGGGCTCCACCACGCAGGTGCGCCGTTCGGGGTCGACGGAGATCACCCCGGTGCAATACTTGCTCCAGTCGATCACCACGGCGGTGTTGGTGGACTGCCCGGCCAGGCTGGTGCCGCCGCCCCGGGAGAGGACGGGGGCGTCGAAGCGTGCGCACACCGACACCGCGCGGGCGCCCGCCTCCACGGTGCGGGGCACGACGACGCCCAGCGGGACCTGCCGGTAGTTCGAACCATCCGTGGCGTAGGCGCCGCGGCTGCCCGCGTCGAAGCGGACTTCGCCGTCCACCTCGGCCCGGAGTGCCGCCTCCAGGCCGGACCTGTCCGGAGGGCTCATCTGCGCTCCTCTAGCTCAGTCGGGTCACCGCCGTGCTGCGCTGTCCGGGGCCGCGAGTACCCCAGCAAACAGGCAGCCAAAACTGAACAGCCTGGACTGGACAGCTTCACCTGTCGGTCCTAGTCTGACGGCATGGCCGACATCTCCGACTCCGCCGCCCGCGCCGCACGCGATCTGCGCGTGGTCTTCAGCAGGCTGCGGCGCCGCATCCGTGAGGTGGCGCAGGACGCCGACCTCAGCCCCTCGCAGGAGTCGGCACTCACCCTGGTCGGCAAGCACGGCGCGGCCACGGCCAGCGCGCTCGCCGCCGCCGAGGGGGTGCGCCCGCAGTCCATGGCGACCACGCTGGCCGCCCTGGAGCAGCACGGGCTGATCCGTCGCGCCCCCGACCCCGACGACGGCCGCCGCCAGCTGGTCACGCTGACCGACGGCGGCCGGGCCCGCGTCGAGGGGAACCGGCAGGTCCGGGAGGAGTGGCTGGCCCGCGCCTTCCAGGACCGCTACACCGAGCAGGAGCGGCAGACGGTCCTCGCGGCCCTGGAGCTGATGGAACGGCTGTCCCGGCCGTGAGGCAGAGGCTCACCGCCCGCACCGGGAGGGAGAACCCCCTTCCCCGCCGGGCTGGCGCTGCCGGTCGGCGCCCGCAGCCCGCTCCGGCTGCCGCCTCAGGGCCGGTGTGCCGCCGGGCGTCCCGCAGGGCCTGATCGGCCTCGCCATGCAGAGCGCCCTGTACCGGCAGGCCGAGCCGGAGCGGACCGCCGCCGCGGCCGGGCTGCCCGGCCGGCCCCTGTTCATGCTCGCCGGCTGGGCCCTGCTGCCGGCGACGACCCTGCCCGGCCGCTCCCCCGGCCGGCTCACCCCGCGCGATCCCCGAGATTCCCGAAAGGCCTGACCCGACCCATGTCGCTCACCACGCTCGACCCCCGTACCGCCCTGGTCGCGATCGACCTCCAGAACGGCATCGTCGCCATGCCCACCCAGCCGTACCCGGGCCCGGACGTCGTGGCCCGCACGTCCGGCCTCGCCGACGCCTTCCGCACCCACGGGCTGCCCGTGGTCCTGGTCCGGGTCTCCTTCGCGCCCGACGGGGCGGACGCCGTGCCCGGCCGTACCGAGCGCGGGCCGCGCGGGCTCGCCTTCCCCGAGGGCTGGGACGTCGTCGTCGACGAACTGTCCGGGCACGCCGGTGACATCCAGGTCACCAAGCACAACTGGAGCGCCTTCCACGGCACCGACCTGGACGTCCAGCTGCGCCGCCGGGGCGTCACGCAGATCGTGCTGACCGGGATCGCCACCAGCATCGGCGTGGAGTCCACCGCCCGCGACGCCTACGCGCACGGTTACCACGTCACCCTGGCCACGGACGCCATGGCCGACGCCGACGCCGAGGCACACGCCAACAGCGTCGAGCGGATCTTCCCGCGGCTCGGCGAGACCGGCACGACCGCGGAGATCCTGGAACTGCTCGCCAAGACCCGGGCCTGAACGTCGGGGCCTGAACCTCGGGGTCAGTCCTCGCCGCGCACGATGTTGTCCTCGGTGTCCGGGCCCTGCCGCTGCGCCGAGGTGCGGTCCAGGACGGCGGGCACGCAGGTGCGCACTCCCCGGTTCCGCAGGCGGTGGGCGGCGGCCCAGCCCGTCTCCGCGTCAGGTATGGCCGGTTTCTCGCTGGCATGCGCGGTCACGTCGTTCATCTTCCTTCTTGGCCCCGCCCGCTGCGGGAGCCGTTCGCCGGGCCCGCCGGGGCCCGGGGCTGTGCATCTGTGCCCGACCGGGTCCCCGGGCGGCCGGGCCCGCAAACACGGGCCCGGTCCGCGGCGGTTCAGGTCCGGCCGCCGCCTCCGCCGCCGAAGGACCCGCTGGAACCGGGCGACCAGCGGGGGCGGCGCTGGTCGTCGGCGGGCTTGCTGCCGACATTGCCGAGCTGGTGGGGGGTCAAGCGCTCGCTGTCGCCGGCCGCGCGCGGCACCTCGTCGGGCTCACGGACCTCGCGGATCTCGTGGACCGGCCCGGACGCCGGCAGCTTGGGCTGCTCCTCGGGGCGCGGCGGCGCCGGTTCCCGTTCCCGCACCTTGATGCCCAGCCGGAAGGCCCAGATCAGTCCCGCGACGCAGACCAGCCCGGCGAGCAGGATCAGGACATACCCGAACACCTGAGCGCCGGTGGCCGCTTGGTACATGGCAGTGTTCATGTGCGCCGGGTACCCGCCCGGGCGGCGGATACGACCGGATGTGCGCAGGGCGTGGCGCGACCGGCCCCTCGGTCACCGCGAGTAACCTCGCCCGGGATGACCGATCTGCCAGAGGTGCCGGAAACGTTCGAGATCGTCACGCGTTACACGGCCCCCGCTCCGCGCCCCGGCCGCGCGCTGCTGCGCTGGGCCACCACGACCGACCACAAGGTGATCGGCCGGCTCTACATGGTCACGGCGTTCTGCTTCTTCCTGCTGGCCGGACTGCTGGCGCTGGGCATGCGCGCGGAACTCGCCCGGCCCGGGCTGCAGTTGCTGAGCAACCAGGGCTACGACGAGTTCGTCACGATCCACGGCACCATCATGATGCTGTTGTTCGCGACACCGATGTTCGCCGGGTTCGCGAACGCGGTGATGCCGCTGCAGATCGGCGCCCCGGACCTGGCCCTGCCCCGGCTGAACGCTCTGTCCTACTGGATGTACCTGTTCGGCGGGCTGATGGTGGTGTCCGGGTTCCTGGTGCCGGACGGAGCGGCGGCGTTCGGCTGGTTCGCGTACGCGCCGCTGAACAGCTCCTACTTCTCCCCCGGCGCGGGCGGCGACCTGTGGGCGATGGGCCTGGTGGTGAGCGGTGTGTCCACGACCCTGACCGCCGTCAACTTCATCACCACGATCGTGACCCTGCGCGCCCCGGGCCTGACGATGTTCCGGATGCCCATGTTCACCTGGAACGTGCTGTTCACGTCGATCCTGATCCTGCCCGCGTTCCCGGTGCTCACCGCCGCGCTGCTGGCGCTGGAGGCGGACCGCAAGTTCGGAGCGCACGTCTTCGACGCGGCGAACGGCGGCGCGCTGCTGTGGCAGCACCTGTTCTGGTTCTTCGGGCACCCCGAGGTCTACATCGTGGCGCTGCCGTTCTTCGGGATCATCTCCGAGATCATCCCGGTGTTCTCCCGCAAGCCTCTGTTCGGGTACGTGCCGATGATCGGGGCGACGACCTCGATCACCATGCTGTCCGCGGTGGTGTGGGCACACCACATGTTCGCCACCGGGGCGGTGCTGCTGCCGTTCTTCTCCATCATGTCGTTCCTGATCGCGGTGCCCACGGGCATCAAGTTCTTCGCGTGGATCGGGACCATGGTCAACGGGTCGGTCTCGTTCGAGACACCGATGCTGTGGGCGCTGGGCTTCATGGTGTCGTTCCTGCTGGGCGGGCTGAGCGGGGTGCTGATCGCCTCGCCGCCGCTGGACTTCCATCTCACCGACACCTACTTCATCGTGGCGCACCTGCACTACGTGCTGTTCGGGACGGTGGTGTTCGCGATGTTCGCCGGGTTCTACTTCTGGTGGCCGAAGTTCACCGGCAGGATGCTGGACGAACGGCTCGGCAAGATCCACTTCTGGCTGCTGTTCCCGGGGTTCCAGCTCACCTTCCTGGTGCAGCACTGGCTCGGCGAGCAGGGGATGCCCCGCCGGTACCCGGACTATCTCCCGGCGGACGGCTTCACCCTGCTGAACACCCTGTCCTCGCTGGGCGCGTTGCTGCTCGGCGTCTCCACGCTGCCGTTCCTGTACAACGTCTGGCGTACGGCCGTCCGGGGCGAGCGGGTCACCCTGGACGATCCCTGGGGGTGGGGACGCGGCCTGGAGTGGGCGACGGCGTGTCCGCCCCCGCGGCACAACTTCGTGGCCCTGCCGCGCATCCGCTCCGAGTCGCCCGCCTTCGACCTGCACCACCCCGAGACCCAGCAGCCGCCCGGAGAGGAGCTGATCCGGTGAAGACGGAGGCGTTGCTGTTCGGCGGGGTGGCGTTCTTCTTCGGCGGCAGCGCCGCCCTGTACGGGGTGTGGTCGCAGGACGAGACCGGCACGGTCGCGCTGGTCGTGGCGTGCGCGATGGCGGCGCTGGTCGCCTTCTTCTGCCTGATCCAGTACCGGCGCCGGGGCAGCCGCGCGCAGGACCGCACGGAGGCCGAGGTGGTGGACGCGGCCGGGCCGGTGGCGTTCTTCCCCGACGAGAGCGGCTGGCCGATCGTCACCGCGCTCGGTTTCGCGGTGACGGCGAGCGGCGTGGTCTTCGGGCTGTGGCTGTTCCTCATCGGTCTGGGGATTCTGGCTCGCGGGGTCTTCGGGATGGTGTTCCAGTACGCGCACCGGTGAGGGGCCTGCGCGGGGCGCCCGGCCGGAACGACGTGACGGGCTCGTGGTCGGAGTCGTAGCCGCCGCTGACGGTCTGCCGGATCTCACCGGTCGGCACCCCCTCGTCGAGCCGCTCCCGCTCCGCCTCGGTCAGGGCCCGGCACAGCCACCGGGTCACCAGGAAGGCCAGGACGGGCGCCACGATCAGCCCGATGCGCAGGACCCAGGTGATGCCGTTGACGGAGACGCGGAAGGTCTGGGCGATGACGTCGTTGCCGCCGGCGATCACCAGCACGCCGTAGAACACCGTGCCCGCCACGCCGAGGCCGGTGCGTACGGGACGCTCGCGCGGCCGGTCGCACAGGTGCTGCTCGTGCCGCCACTCCCCGGTCAGGCGCTGCTCCGCGAACGGGTAGGCGTAGAGCACGGCGAACAGCAGGCCGGGCAGGACGACGGCCGGAAGCAGCACGTTCCACATGAACGTGTGCCCGGCGACGTTCGTCTCCCAGGGGGGCACCAGCCGCAGCGCGCCCTCCAGGAAGCCGACGTACCAGTCGGGCTGGGAGGCGGTGGAGACCTGGTCGGCGCGGTAGGGGCCGTACTTCCAGACGGGGTTGACCTGGGCGAGGCCGGCGAGCAGCACCAGGACGCCGAAGACGGTGAGGGACAGGCCCGCGGAGGTGCCGGAGAACTGCGGGAACATCGGCTTGCCGACGGCGTTGCGGTGGGAGTGGCCGGGGCCGCGCCACTGGGTGTGCTTGAGGTGGAACACCAGGATCAGGTGCACGGTGACCAGGCCGATGAGGACGCCGGGCAGCAGCAGGATGTGGAGCGGGTACAGCCGGGTGATGACGTCGTGGGCCGGGTACTGGCCGCCGAACGCGAAGAAGGCCACGTAGGTGCCGACCACCGGGAGGGACAGCATGATGCCCTGGGCGATGCGCAGCCCGGTGCCGGAGAGCAGGTCGTCGGGGAGCGAGTAGCCGGCGAAGCCCTCGGCGAGCGAGGCCACGAACAGGGTCAGTCCGATCACCCAGTTCAGCTCGCGGGGCCGGCGGAACGCGCCGGTGAAGAAGATCCGCAGCATGTGCAGGCCGATCGCGGCGACGAAGACCAGCGCGGCCCAGTGGTGGGTCTGCCGCATCAGCAGGCCGCCGCGCACGTCGAAGCTGATGCGCAGGGTGGAGTCGAAGGCGGCCGACATGCGCACCCCGCGCAACGGCACATAGGACCCCGCGTACACGACCTCGCGCATCTCCGGCTGGAAGAACAGGGTGAGCCACACCCCGGTCAGGATCAGCACCACCAGGCTGTACAGGGCGAGTTCGCCGAGCAGGAAGGACCAGTGCTCCGGGAACGCCTTGCGCAGCAGCGAACCTCCCTCGGTGAGCGGCAGCCGCGCGTCCAGGGCCGCGGCGGCGCGCTCGGCGCGGCGGGTGCCGCCGCCTTTCACCGGTCGTCCTGGGACGCGGCCGCCCGTTCCACCTCGGCCTCGACCTCGCGCCGCGGCCGGCCGGTCTCCTTGGCGTACTCGCTCACCGCGGTCTGCACATCGCGGGCCAGGTCCCGCCAGGCGCGCAGGGCGGTCTCGTAGGTGCCCGACTGGGCGCCCGTCATCCGCCGCTCGGCCGGCGGCCCGTAGGCGTCGCGCAGTTCCTCGACCATGGTGCGGGCCGCTTCGGCCGCGCGCTGCTTCTGCACCAGTTCTTCGAAGGTGTGTGCCACATCAACCGACCCTAGGCACGGGTGCCGGAGCACGCCTCTCCAGCCTGTCTGAACGGCTTTCCCGCGCACCCGAGTGGGGGTCAGCCGTCGGGGACGAGGTCCGCCCAGACCTGTTTGCCGCCGCTGACCGGGACCGTCCCCCAGGCCTCCGAGACGGCCTCCACCAGCAGGATGCCCCGGCCGCCGGTGGCCTCCCAGCCGATGCTGGTGGGCTTCACCGGGCTGCGCGGGGAGGCGTCGGCCACGGCGAGCCGCAGCCGGTGGTTGACCAGGCTGAGGTCGAGCCGGACCTGCCCGCCGGTGTGCACCAGGGCGTTGGTGACGAGTTCGGAGACGACCAGCAGGGCCGCGTCGAGCGTGTCCGGGGACACGCCCCAGGCGCGCAGGGTGCGCCGGGTGAAGCGGCGGGCGTGCCGGACCGCCTCGGGCACCCGCCACACCGTCCAGCTCTCCCGCAGCGGCCGTACGGCCATGCCGTCGTAGCGCACCAGCAGCAGCGCCACGTCGTCGCCGCGGTGGGCGCCGGAGAGCAGGGCGTCGGCGACCAGCCCGAGGTGGGCGGGGTCGGCGGCGGACAGCCGGCGGGCCAGCCGGTCCATGCCGGCGTCCAGGTCGACGGCGGGGGACTCCACCAGGCCGTCGGTGGTCAGCGCGAGCACGGTGCCGGGCTGGAGGCGCAGCGGGGTCATCGGGAACTCGGCCTGGGCGAGCACACCGAGCGGCGGGCCGCCCTCGGCATGCACGACCTCCGCGGTGCCGTCCGGGTGCCGCAGCACCGGTTGCACGTGCCCGGCGCGTACACACCAGGCGGTGCCCTGCTCCATGTCCACGTCGACGTAGGCGCAGGTGGCGAAGAGGTCGGTCTCCATGTCCAGCAGCAGCCGGTTGGCGTGCGCGACGACCACGTCCGGGGAGTGCCCCTCGGCGGCGTAGGCGCGCAGGGCGGTGCGCATCTGGCCCATCAGGGTGGCGGCGCCCGCGTTGTGCCCCTGGACGTCGCCGATGACGAGGGCGACGTGGTTGTCGGCGAGCGGGATCACGTCGTACCAGTCGCCGCCGACCTCCAGGCCCGCGGTGGTGGGCAGGTAGCGGGCGACGGCGACCGCGCCGGGCAGCCTGGGCAGGCGGCGGGGCAGCAGGGTGCGCTGGAGCATGCCGACGAGTTCGTGCTCGGCGTCGAAGGCGTGGGCGCGCAGCAGGGCCTGGCCGGCGAGGCCGGCGCAGGCGGTGAGCAGGGCGCGCTCGTCGGGGGCGAACTCGTGCGGGCGGTCCCAGCCGATCAGACAGGCGCCGGCCATGCGGCTGCCGGCGGGCAGCGGCAGCACGGCCAGGCCGCCCGGTCCGACCTCGGCGAGGGCGGGCTCCAGCGGGCTGCCTGCGGGCCAGATCCGGGCGCGGCCCTCGCGCAGCGCGGCGGCCAGGGTGGGCATGGCGCGCACCGGCGCGTCGGGCCACTCGGTGCGCCACTCGCTGCGCCACACCTCGGGCCAGGCCTCGGGTTCGGGCGGGTCGAGGACGGTGACGACCAGCCGGTCGTTCTCCAGTTCGGCCAGCGCGATCCGGTCGGCCTGCAGCGGCCCCCGCAGCGCGGCCACGACGGCATGGCCGACGTCCTTGACGGTGCCGGCGGTGGCGAGGGCGGCGGCCAGGCGCTGCACCCGGGCCACGTCGGTGACGTCGGAGCGCAGCGTGGAGGCGTCGGCGACGGTGCCCACCAGCCGGGCGGTGCGGCCCTCGCCGCCGGGCAGCAGCCGGCCGCGCAGCCGCAGCCACTTGGGCGGGCCGGTGGACTGCAGGATGCGGAACTCCAGCTCGCGGTCGCCGATGGACATGTGGTCGGCCTCGACCACGGACATCAGGGCGGGCAGGTCCTCGGGGACCGCGCGGCCGAGCAAGGACTCGACACGCCCGTCGAAGTCGTCCCGGCCGATCCCGAAGAGCCGCAGGATGCCCTCGCCGACCTCGACCCGGCCGCTGTCCATGGCCAGGCTGAAGGTGTCCTCGGGCAGCTCGCCGGTCTCGCCCGCGGCGGCCGGGGCCGGGACGACGACCGCGCCGGCGATCAGCTCCAGGCAGGCCCGGTCGTCGGTGCCGAAGCCGCCGGGGTGCTCGCCGACCGCCAGCAGGCAGCCCGCGCCCGCCGGGCCGAGCGGCAGGACGGCCACGGAGAAGTCCGGGGACGGGGTGCGGCGCGCGTCCGGGCAGCCGGCCAGTTCGGCGGGGCCGAGCCACAGCGGGCGTCCGGTGCGGTGCACCTCGGTGACCGGGAAGCCGCCGGTGACCGGGTAGCAGTCCCGCAGGCCGTACAGGGTGCGGGGCAGGCCGGCCGACTCGGCCAGGCAGAGCTGGGTGGGGTCGTCACCGGGCGTGTACACCCCGGCGAAGGACGCCCCGGCGAACACGAGCGCCTGTTCGAGGAGGCGGCGGAGCCGGTCGGGGGTGTCCGGGGACGCCATCAGCGAGGCGAGGGCGACTTCGGCACGCTCCGGCGCCGTTCTCGTCCCGCTGACCGCAGCGCCCTCACTCACCACCTCGCCATTACAGCGCGTATGAGCCGCCTGCGCAGCCCCTGTGACCGCGGGCTAGCCGGACATCGTCCGGATGCCCTTGCTCAGGGTGGCCGTCAGCGCGGCGGCCGTGACCAGCGCGGGAAAGACCAGCGTGGCCGGGACCGGACTCCAGCGGGCCAGCAGCGCGCCGGCCAGGGCGGGGGCGAGCGCGGCGGCCGAGCCGGCGGCGAGCAGGACGCCGCCGACCACGCGTCCCTGGAGGTGGTCGGGGGTGACGGCGGCCTGGTGGGCGAAGAGGGCGGCGTTCGCCGTGGGCCCGAGGAACACGGCGGCGGCCAGCGGTACGGCGGCCGCCACCGTGCCGGCCAGCAGCGCGCCGGCCGTCATCAGCGCGGCGGTCGCCCAGCACAGCAGGGTGATCAGGACGGGCAGCCGCAGCCGCCGCTGGAGCGCCGGGGCGACGAGGGCACCGAGGAGGCCGCCGAGCGCGAAGATCGTGCCGGCGAGTCCGACGACGGGCGGGGAGACGCCGGCGCGGCGCAGCGCGAGGGTCATCGCGAAGATCATGCCGGTGAAGGCCATGTTCAGCGGAGCGGCGATCACCAGCAGGGCGCGCAGGAACGGATGCCCCAGCAGGAAGCGCAGGCCCTGCACGGTGGACGCGCCGAGGGGCGGGGCGGCCTCGCGCCGGGGCTGCTGGAGGGGGCCGCGGATACGGCAGACGGCCACGAGGGAGAGGAGGAAGCTGAGCGCGTTGCCGAGGAAGGGCAGGGCCCGTCCGAGCCCGAACAGCAGGCCGCCCAGCGGCGGACCGGCCAGCGAGACGCCGTAGGTCCGCGCCTCGTTGCGGGCGACGGCGGAGGTGAGCTGGTCGGGGCGGACCAGGTTGCGTACGCAGGCGTGCTCGGCGGTGCTGAAGACGGCCGTGGCGGCGGAGCCGGCGACCACCACCGCGAGGATCACGGGCAGGCCGGCCCTGCCGGTGAGGACCGCCCAGCCGAGGAGGGCGTACCCGGCGAGCCGCAGCGCGTCGCAGGCGATCATCAGCCGGCGGCGGTCGGCACGGTCGGCGAGGACCCCGGCCGGCAGCCGGCACACCAGCGCGGTGACCAGCCCGACGGTCCCGACCAGCCCGGCCCGGGCCGGCGAGCCGGTCTGCTGCAGCACCAGCAGCGGCAGCGCGAGGTCCACCATGGCACCGCCCAGATCGGACAGGCACTGCCCGGTCCACAGCAGAGTGAAATCCCGGTTGCGCCACAAGCCACCCGCCCGTTCGCCGTCCGCGGCCCCGGCGGCCCCCTCGCTGACCGACACCCGCGTCATACGGCCTCCTCACGCCGGACGGCCCCGCCGGCACCGTCCGCAGCCGCTGCCGCCCCGCCCGGTGCCGCTCCCAGCCCCGTGGGGATGACCAGCAGCTTCGTCACCGTGCCGTCGTCGGCGACGATGTCGCGGACGTGGCGGAAGCCGAGGCGGCGGCACATGGCCAGGCTGGCGGTGTTCTCGGCGCCGACCATGCCGTAGGCCTCGGTGAGGCCCAGGTTGTCCGCGGCGTGGCCAAGGAGGCCGCGGACCGCTTCGCCGCCCAGGCCGTGGCCCCAGTAGGCGGGGGCGAGCGCCGTGACGAGTTCGTGGCCGTCGACGTTGCCGGTCGGCTTCACCTCCGCGTGGCCGACGTAGCCGCCCGCGTGCCACAGGCCCCAGACGTCGAAGCGGCGCCGGGGGTAGACCTCGGTGAGGATGGCGCGGAAGAGGGCGCGGATCTCCGGTTCGGGCACGAGCTCCTGGCCCATCCAGCGGCACACCTCCGCATCGCGCAGCAGGGCGACGAAGGCGTCCTCGTGCTCGGGCCGGTAGGGGAGGAACTCCAGGCGTTCGGTGCGCAGGACGGGGGTCATGGCGGGCTCCTCGGGAGTGATGCGGTGCGGTGGGGGCCGAGGGCGGTGGGGCGCCGGGACGGCGGCACGTGGGGGGAGGTCGGGGTGCCGGGCCGGCGTGTGCGAGGCCGGCCCGGCGGGTCCGTGGCGGTCAGGCGCCGGCGTTCTCCATGCGTTCGCGCAGGCTCTTGGGCCGCATGTCGGTCCAGACCTCGTCGACGTAGCCGGAGCACTCGGCCTCGGTGCCCTCCTTGCCGACGGGCTGCCAGCCGGCGGGCACCTCGATGTCGGCGGGCCAGAGGGAGTACTGCTCCTCGTCGTTGCGCAGCACCTGGTAGCGGGTGTTCTCGTCCATGTCGTGTCCCTTCGTCGTCCGGTTCGGGTGGGCGGTGATCGGCGGGGCCTGCGGTGGTGAGCGGGGTCCGGGCCGGCCGGTCGTCACCGGCAGCCCCGGGCGTGCCGGGCGAGGCGGCGCAGGGCTTCGGCGAACTCCTCGGCCACCCGGCGCACGGTCGCGGTGTCGTGGACGCCGGGCCGGTGGTGCCAGGTGAAGGCGAGCCGGCCGTGCTGCACAGCGCCGACCACCTCCACCGGGTGCGAGCCGGGGTCGCGGGGGTCGTGGTCCTGCCCGAAGGAGCCGTGCTCGGCGCGGACCAGGCCGCCGTCGGCGGTGTCGGGGCGGGCGTCCCACTGGCCGAGGTAGTTGAACACCACCTGGCTGTGCGCGGCGCCGCCGAGGCGTTCGCGGACCTCGGGCGGGCCGAAGGTGCGCAGTGCGCCGAAGCCGATGCCGTTGCCGGGTACGGCGCGCAGCTGGCGGCGCACCGACTTCACCAGGGACCGCCAGTCGCGGTCCGGGCCGAGGTCGCCGGGGTCGGGCACCTGGACGGCGACCGGGTACACGGTGGTGAACCAGCCGACGGTGCGGGAGAGGTCGACGCCGTCGAGCAGGTCCTCGCGGCCGTGGCCCTCCAGGTCCAGGCGGACCCGGTCGCGTCCGGTCCAGCGGGCGAGCGCCAGGGCGAGGGCGGCGAGCAGCACGTCGTTGACCCGGGTGCGGTAGGCGGTGGGCGCGGAGCGCAGCAGGGCCGTGGTGTCCTCCTCGCCGAGTTCCACGCTCACCGTGGCGGCCGGGCCCGCGCCGGGTGCCGGGGCCGGTACGTCCTCGGTGTCCACCGCCTGTTCCCAGTACGGCAGTTCGTGGTCGAGGCCGCCCTCGGCGACGTGCGCGGCGAGGCCGCGGGCCCAGTCCCGGAAGCTGGTGCCGCGCTCGCCGAGGGTGACCGGGTCGCCCTGGAGGGCCTGCCGGTAGGCGGTCTCCAGGTCGTCGCGCAGGATGCGCCAGGAGACGGCGTCCACCACGAGGTGGTGGGCGACGAGGAGGAGGAACGCGGGCCGGCCGGCGTCCCCGGTGAACAGGGCCGCGCGCAGTTGCGGGCCGCGGGCCAGGTCGAAGCTCGCGTGCAGTTCGTCGGCGGCCTTCGCCATGGCCGCGTCGGCCTCCTCGGCGGACAGCCCGGTCAGGTCGTACCGGACGAGGAGGTCGTGGCCGGCGGCGGGCGGCGGGTTGAACTGCCGCCAGCCGTCGGCCTCTCGGGTGAACCGCATGCGCAGCGCGTCGTGGTGCTCCAGCAGCGCGTCGAGGGCGGCGCGCAGCGCCTGCGGGTCGGGGGTGCCGTCGAGTTCCAGCAGCGCCGACTGGTTGAAGTGGTGGTGGGCGGCGCGGGGGGTGGTGAGGAACCACGACTGGATCGGGGTGAGCGGCACCTCGCCGGTCACCGGGCCGTCGTCGGTCCGGCGGGGCGCGGTGCGGACCACGGTGGCGAGTTCGGCGACGGTCTGGTGCGTGAACAGGTCCCGGGTGGCCACGTGCAGGCCGTCGCGGCGCAGCCGCGAGACGACCTGCATGGTCAGGATGGAGTCGCCGCCGAGCGCGAAGAAGTTGTCGTCGGCGCCGACTTCCTCGATGCCCAGCACATCGGCCCAGATGCGGGCGATCCGGCGTTCGGTGTCGGTGCGCGGTGCGGTCCGCGGGCCGTCGGCGGACCGCACCGGCCCGGGTGCGGGCAGGGCCCGCCGGTCGGTCTTGCCGTTCGGGGTGAGCGGCAGCCGGTCGAGCGGTACGAAGACGGACGGGACCATGTGCGGGGGCAGCGACCCGGCGAGGTGCAGCCGCAGTTCGCCGACGGGCAGCCCGGCGGCGGACGGCTCGGCCGGGACGACGTAGGCGACGAGCCGGGCCGGTGTGCCCGGGTTCTCCTCGGCGCGGACGACGACGACCGCGTCCCGCACCAGGGGGCTGCGCCGCAGCGCGCTCTCGATCTCGCCGGGTTCGATGCGGAAGCCGCGCAGCTTGACCTGGTCGTCGGCGCGTCCGGCGAAGCGGAGCCGGCCGTCGGAGGTCCAGCGGACCAGGTCCCCGGTGCGGTACATCCGCTCCCCCGGCGCGCCGAACGGGTCGGCGACGAAGCGCTGGGCGGTCAGTCCGGACCGGCCGAGGTAGCCGCGCGCGAGACCGGGACCGGCGAGGTACAGCTCGCCGGTCACGCCGGGCGGTACGGGACGCAGCGCGGCGTCGAGCACGCGGACGCGGGTGCCGCCGGCGGGACGGCCGATGGACGGGGCGCCGGTGCCCGGGGTCAGCGGGCCGGTCCAGGTGGCGACGACGGTGGCCTCGGTGGGCCCGTAGGAGTTGATCATCCGGCGGCCGGGAGCCCAGGTGTCGACCAGTTCGGCCGGGCAGGCCTCGGCGCCCACGATGAGCGTGCGCAGGGCGGGCAGGGCGGCGGCGGTCTCCGCCGGTACGGTGGCCAGCGCGGCCGGCGGGATCAGGGCGTGGCTGACGCGCCGCTCGGCGAGCACCTCCGCCAGCCGCTCCCCGACCAGCGGACCCTCCTCGCCGGTGACCAGCGCGGCCCCGCTCAGCAGGGAGACGCACAGCTCCAGCACGGAGGCGTCGAAGCTGGGCGAGGCGAACTGCAGCACCCGGTCGCCGGGGCCGGCTTCGTACTGGTCGGCGGCTGCCGCGGCGAAGGAGGCGAGGCCCCGGTGGGTGACCACCACGCCCTTGGGGGTGCCGGTGGAGCCGGAGGTGTAGATGACGTAGGCGGGGTGGGCGGAGGTGAGGGCGGTGGGGCGGTCGGTGTCCGTGGGTGCCGTCTCCGGCCCGTCGGCGGCCCAGACCTCGGCGGGGTCGCCGAGGACGAGGTGGGCGCCCGCGTCCCGGATCATGAACTCCCTCCGCTGCGGGGGGTAGTCGGGGTCCACGGGCAGGAAGGCGCCGCCGGCCTTGGCGACCGCGAGCTGGGCCACGACGGCCGCCGCCGAGCGGGGCAGCGCCAGGGCCACCACCCGCTCCGGTCCGACACCGTCCCGTAGGAGGCGGTGGGCGAGCCGGTTGGCGGCCCGGTCCACCTCCGCGTACGTCAGTTCCCGGTCGCCGTCGACCAGCGCCGGCGCGTCCGGGGTGCGGGCGGCCTGCCGTTCGAACAGGGCGGGCAGGGTGGACTCGGGTACGGGGCGGAACGTGCCCCGGCCCTGGTCCAGCAGCGTCTTCAGCTCGTCGGCGGAGGTCAGCGGGAGGGCGCCGAGCGGGCGGTCCGGGTCCTCGGCGACGGCGTCCAGCAGGGTGCCGAGCTGGGCGGCCATCCGTTCGGCGGTGGCCGGGTCGAACAGGTCGGTGTTGTAGGTGAGCAGGCCGTGCAGCCCTCCGGAGCCGGTCTCGGCGAACTCCACGGTGAGGTCGAACGCGGCCTGTTCCGACTCCGGTTCGACGTCGGTGACGTCCAGGCCGGGCAGGTCGAGCCCGGCGGCCGGGGTGTTCTGGAGGACGACCATGACCTGGAAGAGGGGGCTTCGGCTGGTGTCGCGGACCGGCTGCACCTCGTCCACGACCCGTTCGAACGGCACGTCCTGGTGGGCGAAGGCGTCGAGGACGGTCTGCCGTACGGCGGTGAGGAACCCGGTGAAGGGCTGCCCGGCCTCGGCCCGGGAGCGCAGCACCAGGGTGTTGACGAAGAACCCGACGAGGCCTTGCGTCTCGGGCCGGTCGCGGCCGGAGGCGACGGTGCCGACGGCGATGTCCTCGGCGCCGGAGAGCCGGGCGAGGTAGGCCTGGGCGGCGGCGACGAGCGTGGTGAACAGGGTGGTCCCGTGCTCCCGGGCGAGCCGGGTCAGCCCCTGTACGGTCCGGGCGGGCACCGCGAGCCGGGTGGTCGCGCCGGCGCTGGTGCGCACCGGCGGCCGGGGCCGGTCGGTGGGCAGGTCCAGCGGTGCGGTGTCGGCCAGGTGCCGCTTCCAGTAGGCGAGGTGCTCCTCGGCGCCGGTGTCCCCGGCGGTGCGCTGCCAGTGCGCGTAGTCGGCGTACCGGACCGGCAGCGGCGGCAACTCGCCGTCCACGACACCTAGTCCGGCTCGGTAGAAGTGGGCGAGGTCGCCGAGCAGGACCGAGGTGGACCAGCCGTCGGTGACGATGTGGTGCAGGGTGAGGGTGAGCACGTGCTCGTCCTCGGCCAGCCGGACGAGACCGGTGCGCAGCAGCGGCCCCTCGCGCAGGTCGAAGGGGCGGGAGCGCTCCTCGGCGAGCAGGCGCCGCAGCGCCGGCTCCCGTTCACCTGCTGTCACTCGGGACAGGTCGCGCACGGGAAGCGGCACGTCCTGCGGCGGGTGGACGAGCTGGACGCCGTGTCCGTCGACGCTGTCGAAGGTGGTGCGCAACGACTCGTGCCGGGCCACCAGGGCACCGAGGGCGGCCCGCAGGGCGCGGGTGTCCAGGGTGCCGCGCAGCCGGAGAGCGAGCGCGGTGACGTACTCGGCGCCGCCGGGTGCGAACTCCTCCAGGAACCACAGGCGTTGCTGGGCGTACGACATCGGCGCGGCCCCCTCCCGGGCGACCGGGGCGATCGCCGCCCGGCCGGTGCCCTGCCGTGCGCCGAGCAGGCGGGCGAGTCCGGCCGGTGTGGGGTGGGTGAACACCGCGCGCGGGGTGAGGTCGGTGTCGAAGGCCTCGGCGAGGCGGGAGGCGAGCCGGATGCTGAGGATCGAATCGCCGCCGAGCTGGAAGAAGTCGTCCTCCACGCCGGGCGGTTCGCTGCCCAGCACCTCGCCGAAGACGGCGGCCGTGCGGCGCTCGGCCTCGGTGCGGGGCTCGACTCGGGTGCGCCCCGGCAGGGCCTCCGGTGCGGGCAGGGCGGCCCGGTCGACCTTGCCGTTGCGGCTGAGCGGGAGGGCGTCGAGCGGGACGACGGCGGTGGGGACGAGGTAGTCGGGCAGGGTGCGGGCGGCGAAGGCCCGCAGGTCCTCGCCGTCCTGTCCGGCCGGTCCGACGACGTAGGCCACGAGCCGTTTGGCGCCCGGCCGGTCCTCGCGGGCCAGCACGGCCACGTCGACGACGTCCGGGTGAGCGGCGAGGGCGGCCTCGACCTCGCCGGGCTCGACCCGGAAGCCGCGGATCTTCACCTGGTCGTCGGCGCGGCCCAGGAACTCGACGGTGCCGTCCGGCCGCCGCCGGGCCAGGTCGCCCGTGCGGTACATGCGCGCACCGGGCGGACCGTAGGGGTCGGCGAGGAAGCGGGCTGCGGTGTCGCCGGGGCGGCCGAGGTAGCCGCGGGCGACGCCCTCGCCGGCCACGTACAGCTCGCCCGCGCAGCCCGGCGGCACCGGCCGCAGCCGGGCGTCGAGGACGTGCACCCGGATGTCGTCCAGCGGCCCGCCGATGGGCACGGTGTCCGGCACGGCGGCCGGGTCGGTGAGGGCGCAGGAGGTGGCGAAGGTGGTCGTCTCGGTGGGGCCGTAGCCGTCCACGACGGTCAGGCCGGGGCAGGCGGCCAGCACCCGGCGCACGGCCTGCGCGGGCACGACGTCGCCGCCGGTCCACACCTGCTCCAGGCCCCGGAAGCAGTCGGGGGCGTCCTGCGCGAGCAGCCGGAACAGTCCGGCGGTCAGCCACAGTGCGGTCAGCCCGCCGTCGGCGGCCAGCCGGCGCAGCAGGGCCGCGTCCACGCTCTCCCCCGGGGCCACGACCACGCAGCCGCCGGTGAGGAGCGGGGCCCACACCTCGAAGGTGGCGGCGTCGAAGGCCACCGGCGAGTGCAGCAGCACCCGGGCGCAGACGCCGTCGGCGAACCGGCTGTCGGTGGCGAGCGCGGCCACGTCCCGGTGCCGTACCGCGACCGCCTTGGGCAGGCCGGTGGAGCCGGAGGTGAACATCACGTAGGCCAGGCGGTCGGGGTCGGCGGCCGGGGTCCGTCCCTCGCCGGTGCCGGTGCGGGCGGCGGCCACGTCGGCGGCGGTGAGCCGGACGGTGACGCCGGCCTCGGCGAGGAGGGTGCGGCGGCGCTCCTCGGGGGCCCGGGTGTCGACGGGGACGTAGGCGCCGCCGGCCATGAGCACCGCGAGCTGGGCGACGACGAGTTCGGCGGAGCGGTCCACCAGCAGCGCGACCCGGTCCTCGGCCGCGAGCCCGTCCGCCACCAGCCGTACGGCCAGTCTGCCTGCCCACGCGTGCAGTTGGCGGTACGACAGCTCGCGGTCGCCGTCGCGGACCGCGGGGGCGTCCGGGGTGCGGCGGGCCTGTTCCGCGAACAGGTCCACGGGACTGTGCGGGTCGGCCGGGCGGGCGGTGGTGTTCCAGGCGGCCAGCAGGTCGCGGTCGGCCGGGGTGAGCAGGTCCAGGGCGGCCAGGTCGGTGTCGAACCCGTCGGCCAGGACGGTGAGCAGGGCGGCCAGCCGGTCCGCTGCGCGTTCGACGGTGCCGGCGTCGAACAGGTCGGGGTCGTAGGCCAGGTCGAAGCCGAGCCGTTCGGACAGGTGGGCGCGCAGGCACCACGGGAAGGTGGTGGCGTCGTCGGCGCGCACCTCCTCGACCCGGACGCCCGTGCGGGCCGTGGCCGACTCGTCCACGGGATAGTTCTCGAACACCACCATGCTGTCGAACAGCGGTTCGCCGGGCGGGACTTCGCCGACGGCCTGGATGCGGGGCAGGGCCAGGAAGTCGAAGCGGCGGGCATCGCTCTGCCGGTCCTGGAGGTCACGCAGCCACGGCAGCACCGGTCCGGCGGGTATCCGGACCCGGGCCGGCACGGTGTTGATGAACATGCCGATCATGCCGTCGACGCCGGGCAGTTCGGCCGGGCGGCCGGAGACGGTGGTGCCGAACACCACGTCGTCCCGGCCGCTGTAGCGGGCCAGCAGCAGCGCCCAGGCGCCCTCCACCACGGTGTTGACGGTGAGCCCGGCGCGGGCGGCGGCCTCCCGCAGCCGCCCCGAGACCCGCGCGTCCAGCTCGTGGTGGACGGCGGCGGCGGACCGGGCGCGGTGGGCCTCGGCGGGGGTGCGGTCGTACGGCAGCGGGGTGCGGGCGGTGAACCCGGCCAGCGCCTCGGCCCAGTGCCGCTCGGCCGCCGGCTCGTCCTGCTCGCGCAGCCAGTGCAGGAAGTCCGCGAAGGGCCGCCGTACCGGGGGCGCCGGGTCGGGGCCGCCGGTCAGGGCGGCGTACCGCTCGCACACCTCGGTGAGCAGCTGGCCGGTGCTCCAGCCGTCGAGGACGATGTGGTGGGTGGACCACAGCAGCAGCACCTCGTCGCCGGGCAGGGCGACCAGGGTGAGCCGGGTCAGCGGCGCGGTGCCGAGGTCCAGGCCGGCCGCGCGGTCCTCGGCGAGCAGCCGCTCGGTGGCCTCGGCGCGCCGGGCGGGCGTCAGGGCGCGCCAGTCGAGGTGGGTGACGGGCAGCTCGGCGCGGTGATGGACCACCTGCACCGGGTGGGGCAGGCCCTGCCAGTGGACGCTGGTGCGCAGCGCCGGGGTGCGGTCGGCGACCTGCTGCCAGGCGGCGGCGAAGGCGCGCGGGTCGGCGACGCCGGACAGCCGTACCGCCGTACGGTCGAAGTAGGCGTGCTCGGTGTCCACCAGGCCGTGGAAGAGCATGCCGGACTGGAGCGGGGTGAGCGGCAGGACGTCCTCGACGTGCCGGCCGGTGCCGACGAGCCGGTCCAGCTGGTCCTGGGTCAGATCGGCGAGGGCGAAGTCGGAGGGGGTACGGCCGCCCGTGCCGGGCCGGGCGCAGTGCGCCACGATGTCCCGCAGGGCAGCGAGCATCTCCTCGGCGAGCCGGCGGACCGTGCTCTCGTCGTAGACCGCCGCCGGGTAGGTCCAGCCGAGTTCGAGCCGGCCCTGCTGGACCACTCCGGTGATGTCCAGCAGGTACGGGCGGGGTTCGTCCGGGTCGGTGTCCCGGCCGGCCGGGGGCAGGGCGCCGCGGAACAGCCCGTCGGCGCCGCCGGTGTCCCACTGGCCGTGGTAGTTGAAGCCGACCCGCGGGGCCGGGGTGCCGGTGAGCGGGCTGTCGGGCCGCAGGTGGCGCAGGGCGCCGTGGCTCAGGCCGTGCAGCGGCACCGCGCGCAGCTGCTCCTTGACCGAGCGGAGCGTGTCGTGCCAGCCGGCGTCCGGGGTGACGCGCAGGGCGAGCGGGAACTCGGCGGTGAACCAGCCGACGGTCCGCGAGAGGTCCACGTCCTCGAACAGGTCCTCGCGACCGTGCCCCTCCACACCGAGCAGGACCGTGTCGCGCCCGCACCAGCGGGCCAGGGTGCGGCCGAGCGCGCTGAGCAGGACGTCGTTGACCTGGGTGCGGTAGGCCTCCGGGACCTGCCGCAGCAGGGCGTCGGTGGCCTGCTCGTCCAGTGTGACGGTGAGCGTGGCGGCGGTGCCGTGGGTGTTCGGGCCGGGGCGTCCGGCGGGCAGTTCGGCCGGGGCCGCGCCGGTGCGCGTCCAGTACGGCAGGTCGGCGTCCAGGGCGCCGGAGCGGGTGTGCCGGTCCAGGCGGGCGGCCCAGTGGCCGTAGGGGGTGCCGGTGGCGGGCAGCTCGACGGGACGGCCGGCCGCGGCGGCCCGGTGGGCGGTTGCCAGGTCCGCCAGCAGGATGCGCCAGGACACCCCGTCGATCACCAGGTGGTGGGCGGTGACGACCAGTTGTCCCGGCCGCTGCGGGCCCCGGTCGAAGAGCAGGACGCGGACGACCCGGCCCGCGACGGGATCGAGGCCGGCCTGCGCCTGGTCCGTGAGCCGCTGGACGAGGGCCTCCAGCGCCGTGTCGTCCAGCCCGGCCGCGTCGTGGCGGCTGAAGACGCCGTCCGGCGTCTCGGGCAGCGCTTCCTGGCGCCAGCCTTCGGCGGTGTGGCGGAAACGGGTGCGCAGGGCCGGGTGATGGCCCACGACGGCGCCGACGGCCTGTCCCAGTGCCGAGTGGTCGGTGCCCGCGGCGAGTTCGAGGCGCTGGGTCATGGTGAAGCGGAGCGGCTCGGCGGGGTCGCGGCCGTCCAGGTACCAGTGCTGGATCGGTGTGAGCGGCGCCTCGCCCGTCTCCTCCGCGGCGACCGGGCGCGGGGCGGAGTCCTTCGCCCGCAGGGCGAGTTCGGCGACCGTCTGGTGGCGGAAGACGTCCTTGGTGGTGAGGGCGAGGCCGGCCTGCCGGGCGCGGGAGACGATCTGGATGCTCAGGATGGAGTCGCCGCCGAGCGCGAAGAAGTTGTCTCGCGCTCCGACCCGTTCGACGCCGAGCACCTCCGCCCAGATCGCGGCCAGGCGTTCCTCCGTGCCGGGCCGGGGGGCGACGTACGGGGTGGTGCTGTCGGGCTGTGCGGGCGGGGCGGGCAGGGCGCGGCGGTCGGTCTTGCCGCTGGTGGTGCGCGGGATGCGGGCCAGCGGGACGAACGCGGTGGGCACCATGTGGTCGGGCAGGGTGCGGCGCAGGGCGAGGCGCAGGGCGTCGGCGGACGGGAGGCGCTCGCCGGCGGACACCACATAGCCGACGAGCATGAGCCGGCCGGCGTGTTCGCGTGCGGCGACCGCGGCGTCGGCGACGTCCGGGTGGTCCAGGAGGGCGGCCTCCACCTCGCCGGGCTCGATGCGGAACCCGCGGATCTTGACCTGTTCGTCCACCCGGCCCAGGAACTCCAGCAGCCCGTCCCGGTCCCAGCGGGCGCGGTCCCCGGTGCGGTACATCCGCTCCCCCGGCGCGCCGAACGGGTCGGCGAGGAAGCAGGCGGCGGTGAGGCCGGGCCGGTGCAGATAGCCGCGGGCCACCTGGGCCCCGGCCAGGTACAGCTCGCCGGGCACCCCGGGCGGCACCGGGCGCAGGGCGCCGTCGAGCACGTAGGCGCGCAGGTTGCCGCCGGGGCGGCCGATGACCGGGTGGTCGGGCCGGTCGGTGGAGCGGCCGTAGACGGCGTCGACGGTGCACTCGGTGGGCCCGTACATGTTGTACACCGCGACATCCAAGTCCCGCTCGGTCTGCGCGAGTTCACGCCAGTCGGCGGGGGTGACGGCCTCGCCGCCGACGAGCAGCAGGCGCGGGTGGTGGCGGCCGGGGGCGAGCAGGCCGGCGGCGGTGAGTTCGCGGAGGAAGGACGGGGTGACGTTGACGAGGTCGAGGCGGTGTGCGGCGACCTGGGCGCAGAACGCCTCCGGGTCCAGGCGTACGTCCTCGTCGATCAGGTGGACCTCGTGGCCGAGGGCGAGGAGAAGCGGTCCTTCCCAGGAGGTGTCGAAGGAGAAGGAGGCGCTGAGTGCGGCCCGCAGCCGCCGCCCGTCGGTGGTGTGCGGGGCGAGCAGGTGCGCGCGGTGGTCGTGGCACAGGTTGACCAGCTGCCGGTGTTCGACGGCGACGCCCTTGGGGCGGCCGGTGGAGCCGGAGGTGTAGACGATGTAGGCGGTGTGCCCCGGCAGCAGGGGCCGGACGCGGTCGGCGTCGGTCGGGTCGTGTGCAGGCAGCCGGTCCCAGGGCACCGTTTCGAGGTCGGTGAGCAGGGTGTGCGGGCGGGCGTCGGCGAGCAGGAAGTCCTGCCGCTCCCGGGGCAGTCCGGGGTCCAGGCAGAGCAGGGTGGCGCCCGCCTTGAGGACGGCGAGGAGTGCCGTCACCAGGTCGGAGGTGCGCGGGAGCCGTACGGCGACGACGTCCTCGGGGCCGGCGCCCTGGGCGATGAGGTGGTGGGCGAGCCGGTTGGCACGCTGGTTCAGCGCGGCGAAGTCCAGGGTGGTGTCGCGGGCGGCGAGGGCGGTGTGGTGCGGGGTGCGGGCGGCCTGGGCCT
This sequence comes from Streptomyces sp. NPDC088810, assembly GCF_044750305.1. NCBI lineage: Bacteria > Bacillati > Actinomycetota > Actinomycetes > Kitasatosporales > Streptomycetaceae > Streptomyces > Streptomyces sp. NPDC088810. Next base: position 155,289 of record NZ_JBIVJQ010000006.1, on the reverse strand, counting down.
CGAACAGGGCGGGGAAGGTGGTGTCCGGCTCGGACAGCCTGGCGCCCTGCCCCTGCCGGAGCACCTGCTGCCGTTCGGTGTCGGTCATCAGCGGCAGGCGGCCCACGGCCTGCCCGGGATCCGCTGCGACGGCCTCCAGCAGGATCCGCAGCCGGGCGGCGAGGCGTTCGGCGGTGTCGGCGTCGAACAGCCCGGTGTTGTACTCCAGGTAGCCGGTCAGGCCGCCGTCGGTCTCCGTGAAGTCGAAGGCGAGATCGAACGTGGCGGTGCGGACCGGCGGCGTCACCGGCTCCACCGCCAGGCCGGGCAGCCGGGGCAGCTCCGCTCCGAGGTTGTGCAGGGCGACCATGACCTGGAACAGCGGGGTGCGGCTGGTGTCCCGCTCGGGCTGGAGGGCGTCCACGACCCGCTCGAAGGGCACCTCCTGGTGGGCGAACGCCTCCAGGACGGTGGTGCGCACCTCGGCCAGCAGTTCCCGGAACGGCAGTTCGGGACGGACCCGGGCGCGCAGCACCAGCGTGTTGACGAACATGCCCACCATGTCGTGCAGTTCGGGCCGCTCGCGGCCCGCGGTGACGGTGCCGACGGTGACGTCCTCCTGGCCCGCCCAGCGGGCGAGCAGGATCTGGCAGGCCGTGACCAGGGTCGTGTAGAGGGTGGCGTCGGCCTCCCGGCCGCGCTCGCGCAGCCGCTCGGTCAGCGCGGCGGGCAGGGTGAAGGTCACCAGGGCGCCCTCGCGGGAGCGGACGGCCGGCCGGGGCCGGTCGGTGGGCAGCTCCAGCGGGGTGACGCCGTCCAGGGCCCGGCGCCAGTGGGCGAGCTCGGCCTCGGCCCGTTCGGCGCGGGTGCGCTGCCAGGCGGCGTAGTCGGTGTAGCGGACGGGCAGCTCGGGCAGGTCGGGGCGGCGGTCCTCCAGGGCCGCCGCGTACAGCTCGCCCAGGTCCCGGGCCAGCACGCCGGTGGACCAGCCGTCGGTGACGATGTGGTGCGCGGCCAGCACGAGGACGTGTTCGTCGGCGGCGAGCCGGGCCAGCCGGGCCCGGAACAGCGGCCCGGTGGCCAGGTCGAAGGGGGTGGCGGCCTCGCGGTCCAGCAGGGCGTCGAGGGCGCCGGTGTCGGGGAGGTCGTCCACCGGGAGGTCCACGGGCCGCGCCGGGTGGACGAGCTGCCGGGCCTGGCCGTCGTGTTCGGTGAACGTGGTGCGCAGGGTCCCGTGCCGGGCGACCAGGCCGTCCAGGGCGGTGCGCAGGGCGGCGGTGTCGAGCGGGCCGCGCAGCCGCAGCACGGACAGGGTGGTGTACTCGGTGCTGCCCGGCTCGAACCGGTCGAGGAACCACAGGCGTTGCTGGGCGTACGACAGCGGTGCCGGGCTGTCCGCCGTGGCGGCCGGGATGGCGTCGGCGGTGTCCCCGGTCCGGGGGCCGCCCAGTGCGGCCGCGAGGGCGGACACGGTGGAGTGGGTGAACAGCAGCCGGGGTGAGACGTCCGTGCCGAAGGCGGCGCGCAGCCGTGAGGTGACGCGGACGGCGAGGATGGAGTCGCCGCCGAGGGCGAAGAAGTCGTCGTCGGCGCCGACCTCGTCGGTGTCCAGGACGTCGGTCCACGCGGCGGCGACCAGCCGTTCGGCCGGGGTGCGCGGCGGGGTCCGGGTGCCGTCGGCGGCGAAGCCGTCGGGGCCGGGCGCGGGCAGCGCGCGCCGGTCGAGCTTGCCGTTGACGGTGAGCGGCAGCGCGGGCATCGGCACATAGGCGGCCGGCACCATGTGCGCGGGCAGCAACGCCTCCAGGTGGGCGCGGAGTTCGGCGGCGGGCGGGGGCGGTACGGCACGGCCGCCGGTGCCGGTGCCGACGACGTGGGCGACGAGCCGGCGGGTGCCGGCGGTGTCCTCGTACACGCCGACGGTGGCGGCGCCCACGCCGGGGTGGCGGTGCAGGGCGGCCTCGATCTCGCCGGGTTCGATGCGGTAGCCGCGGATCTTGACCTGCTGGTCGGCGCGGCCCAGGTACTCCAGGGTGCCGTCGGCGCGCCAGCGGGCCCGGTCCCCGGTGCGGTACATGCGGGTGCCGGGCCGCCCGAACGGGTCGGCGAGGAACCGGGTCGCGGTGAGCCCCGGCCGGTTCAGATAGCCGCGCGCCAGGCCCTCGCCGGCGACGAACAGCTCACCGACGGCACCCGGCGGCACCGGCTGGAGGGTGCCGTCGAGGACGTAGAGCCGCAGGTCGGGGATGCCGGTGCCGATGGGGCTCGCGGTGCCGGCGCGGGCCGCCCGGCGGTCCAGCGGGGCGTGGGTGACGTGCACGGTGGTCTCGGTGATGCCGTACATGTTCACCAGGCGGGGCGCGGTGTCGGGGTGGCGGGCGTACCAGTCGGCGAGCCGGGTAACGTCCAGCGCCTCACCGCCGAAGATCACCGTGCGCAGCGCCAACCGCTCGCTGACGTCCGGGAGTTCGGCGTCCGCCCGGCTGAGCGGGTAGAAGGCGGAGGGGGTCTGGTTGAGGACGGTGACCTGTTCGTCGGCGAGCAGGCGCAGGAAGTCCTCCGGGGAGCGGGCGGTGTCCTCGGGGACGATCACCAGCCGGCCGCCGTGCAGCAGCGGGCCCCACAGCTCCCACACCGAGAAGTCGAAGGCGTAGGAGTGGAACAGCGTCCACACGTCGTCGGGGCCGAAGCCGAACCAGTGCCGGGTGCGGGTGAACAGCCGGACCACGTTGGCGTGCGGGACGACGACACCCTTGGGCCGGCCGGTGGAGCCGGAGGTGAAGATGGCGTAGGCGGGGCTCTCCGGCAGCGCGCGGCGGGCCGGGCCGGCGGCCGGGCGCCGGGCCAGGTCGGCGCGGACCCCGGGGTCGTCCAGCAGGAGGACCGGTACGGCCGTGTCGACCGCGGTCTGCCGGGTGGTCACCAGCGTCACCGGCCGGGCGTCGGCGAGCAGGTCCCGGACGCGTTCCGCGGGCAGCGCGGGGTCGACGGGCAGGTATGCGGCGCCGGTCTTGAGGACGGCGAGGATCGCCACGACGAGGTCGGTGGAGCGGGGCAGCGCGAGGGCCACGAACGTCTCCGGTCCGGCGCCGAGTTCGGCGAGCCGGTGCGCGAGCCGGGCCGCCCGCGCGTCCAGGGTGGCGTAGTCGAGCCGGTCGTCGCCGCAGGTGACGGCCTCGGCGTGGGGGGTGCGGGCGGCCTGGGCGGCGAACAGGGCGTCCAGCGTGTCGACGGGCCGGCCTTCCTCGGTGCCGTTCCAGTCGGCCAGCATCCGCCGCCGCTCCTCGGCGGTCGTCCAGGCAAGGGCGCGTACCGGCCGGTCCGGGTCGTCGGCCAGCTCGGTGAGCAGCAGGCACAGCCGGTCGGCGAGGGACCGTATCGTCGCCGCGTCGAACAGCTCGGGGTCGTAGCCGAGGTCGAAGCCGAACCGCTCGCCCTGGTAGGCCCGCAGCACGAGGGGATAGTTGGTGGCGTCGCGGGCGGAGACGTCCGTGAGACGGATCCCGGTACCGGCCGAACGGGCCTGGTCGAAGGGGTAGTTCTCGAACGCGACCATGCTGTCGAACAGCGGGCTGCCGGCGGGCACGTCGCTGAACGAGGTCAGCTCGGCGAGGGACACCGCGGCGAACCGCCGCGCCTCGGCCTGCTCTTCCTGCAGCTCCCGCAGCCAGGCGGCGGCGCTACGGCCGCCGTCCACGCGGACCCGGGTGGGCAGGGTGTTGATGAACATGCCGACCATCGACTCGACGCCGGGCAGGTCGTCGGGGCGGCCGGAGACGGTGGTCCCGAACAGCACGTCCCGCTCGGCGCTGTACCGGGACAGCAGCAGCGCCCAGGCGCCCTGCACCACCGTGCCGAGGGTCAGTCCGGCCGCGCGGGCGGTGCGGGCCAGCCGCGCGGACACCTCGTCGGACAGGCCGGCGGTGTGCACGCGGCCCGAGCGGGTCTCGTGGCCCGGGCGCCGGACGCGGTCGACGGGCAGCGGGGTCGGGGTGGCGAACCCGGCGAGGACGCTCCGCCAGTGCGCGCGGGCGGCCCCGGTGTCCTGGCCGGCCAGCCAGCGCACGTAGTCGGCGAACGGCCGCCGTACCGGCGACGGGGTTTCGGCACCGGCGGTGAGGGCCGCGTACTCCTCGAAGACGTCGGTGAGCACCTGGGCCAGGCTCCAGCCGTCCAGGATCAGGTGGTGGCTGGTCCACAGCAGGTGCAGCCGGTCGTCGGGCAGCCGCACCAGGGTGAGCCGCATCAGGGGTGCGGTGCCGAGGTCCAGGCCGCGCGCGAGGTCGTCGGCGCGCAGCCGGTCCAGCCGCCTGTCCCGCTCCTCCGCGTCAAGGTCCCGCCAGTCCGACTGCTCTACCGGCACGGTGACGTGCCGGTGCACGATCTGGAGCGGTACCGGCACGTCCTCCCACACGACCGAGGTGCGCAGGGCGGGTGTGCGGTCGGTCACCCGCTGCCAGGCCGCGGCGAGGGCGTCGGGGTCGGTGACCCCGTCCAGCAGCAGTGCGGCCTGGTCGACGTACACGTCGTCCGGTCCGCCGACCAGCCGGTGGAAGAGCATGCCCTCCTGGAGCGGGGTGAGCGGCAGCAGGTCCTCCACGTCCCGGCCGTCGCCCGCCAGGCGGTCGACACCGGCCTGGTCGAGGCCGGCGAGCGGGAAGTCGGAGGGGGTACGGCCGCCCGCGCCGGGCCGGGCGCAGTGCTCGGCGACGGCGGCGAGCGCGCGCACCATGCCCTCGGCCAGCTCCCGGACGGTCCCGGAGCGGTGCACCTGGTCGCTGTAGTGCCAGGTGATCTCCAGCTCGCCGTCGGCGACGAGGGCGGACACGTCGAGCAGGTGGTCCAGCGGCGCGCCGGGGTCCATGTCCCGGCCGGGTACGTCGGCGACGGGCGCGAAGTCCCCTCCGCCGGGGGCCTCCCACTGGCCGTGGTAGGTGAAGCACACCTGGGGCAGCGGGAGTTCGGCGAGGGCGCGTGCGGCGGGCCGGGGTGAGCCGAGGTGGCCGAGCGCCTGGTAGCTCAGGCCGCGGCGGGGCACGGCCCGCAGCCGCTCCTTGACGGACTTGAGCGTGGCCCCCCAGTCGGCCGGTCCGGCCGGGGTGAGGGTGACCGGGTACTGGGTGGTGAACCAGCCGACGGTGCGGGACAGTTCGGCGCCCTCGGCCAGGTCTTCCTCGCGGCCGTGGCCCTCCAGGGCGACGGTCACCCGGTCCGTGCCCGTCCAGTCGGCCAGCACCCGGGCCAGCGCGCTCAGCAGCACGTCGTTGACCTGGGTGCGGTAGACCCCGGGTACGCGGCGCAGCAGCGCCTCGGTCGTGGCGCGGTCCACCCGGGTGCGGACGGTGCGCACGGATCCGGCGAGCGGGGTGCCGGGGAGGTCGACGGGGAGCGGGGTACGCGGCAGCGCGGTTTCCGCCGTCCAGTGCGGCAGGTCGTCGTCCAGGTCGCCGGCCCGGACCCGGTCGGCGAGGTCGGTCGCCCAGTCGGCGAACGTGGTGTGCTCGGGCTCCAGGCGGGGTTCCTCGCCCGCCGCCGCCTGCCGGTAGGCCTGTTCCAGGTCGGCGAGCAGCACCCGCCAGGAGACGCTGTCGACCGCCAAGTGGTGGGCCGCAAGGAAGAGTTGCGGGCGTTTGCCACCGGTGAGCAGGGCGGCGCGGAACAGGGCTCCGGAGGCCGGGTCCAGGGCCGCGCGGGCGGCCTCGGCGGCCTCGTCGGGCGGGGTCCCGGGGCCGTGGCGGGTGAGCAGTCCGGTGGCCGGGCCGGTGCCGGGGTGCTGCCGCCAGGTGTCCCCGGTGCGGTTGAAGCGGGTGCGCAGGGCGGGGTGCCGGGCCACCAGGGCGTCCAGTGCCTGTTCCAGTGCCCGCTCGTCCAGGTCGTACGGCAGGTCGAGCAGCATCGACATGCTGAAGTGCCGCAGCGGGCCGTGGGTGGCGAAGAACCACTCCTGGACGGGGGTGAGCGGGGCGGGCCCGTCCGCGTGCGGGCGCCGGGGGGTGGGCAGGTCGGGGGTGCGGCGCGACGCGGCGGCGGCCAGGTCGGCGACCGTCTGGTGGCGGAAGACGTCCTGGGAACCGATCCTCAGGCCCGCGGCGCGGGCCCGGGAGACGGCCTGGATGCTCAGGATCGAGTCGCCGCCCAGCTCGAAGAAGTTGTCCGTGACGCCGACCCGGGCCACCCCCAGCACCTCGGCCCAGATGCCGGCCAGGGTCTCCTCGTCGGGGGTGCGCGGGGCTACGAACCCCCTTTCCTCAAGGGTGATGTCGGGGGCCGGGAGGGCGCGGCGGTCCAGTTTGCCGCTGGTGGTCAGCGGCAGCGCGTCCAGCGGGGTGAAGGAGGACGGCACCAGCGCGTCGGGCAGCACCCGGCGCAGGGCCGCCCGCAGGTCGGCGGGGGCGGGCCGGGGTGTGCCGGGCGCGGGCACGACGTAGGCGGCGAGGCGGGTGTGGCCGTGCGCGTCGGGTACGGCGACGACCGCTGCGGCGGCGATGCCGGGCAGCGCGAGCAGGGCGGCCTCGATCTCGCCGGGCTCGATGCGGTGGCCGCGCACCTTGACCTGGTCGTCGGCGCGGCCGAGGTAGTCGAGGCGGCCGTCGGCGGTCCAGCGGGCCAGGTCTCCGGTGCGGTACATGCGGGTGCCGGGCGGCCCGTAGGGGTCGGCGAGGAAGCGGGCGGCGGTCAGGCCGGGGCGGCCGGTGTAGCCCCGGGCCAGCTGGGCGCCCGCGAGGTACAGTTCGCCGCCGACGCCGGGCGGTACCGGCTGGAGCCGGTCGTCCAGCACATACGCCCGCAGGCCCGGCAGGGGGCGGCCCACCAGCGGGCGGTCGCCGCCGTCGATCCGGCAGGACAGCGCGTCGACCGTGCACTCGGTGGGGCCGTAGAAGTTGTGGGCGGTCACGTCCGGGTGGGCGGCCAGCTCCCGCCACAGCGCGGACCCGACCGCCTCGCCGCCGAGCATGAGGACCCGTGGGTGGTGCCGGGGGTCGGTGAGCAGCCCGGCGGGCAGCAGCTGCCGCAGGTAGGACGGGGTGACGTCGAGGAAGTCGACGCGGTGCCGGACGACGTACTCGACCAGGGCGGCCGGATCCATCCGGGTCGTCTCGTCCACCAGGTGCAGCGGGTGGCCGTCGGCCATCAGCAGCACGCCTTCGAGGGAGGTGTCGAAGGAGAAGGACGCGGTGAGCGCGACCCGCAGCGGGCCGCCGCCCGCCTCGGCGACGAAGCCGGCCCGGTGGGCGGCCAGCAGGTGCGCCGCCGCACGGTGGGAGACGGCGACACCCTTGGGGCGGCCGGTGGAGCCGGAGGTGTGGATGACGTACGCGGTGTGCTCGGGGTGCAGCGGGGCGCGCCGGTCGGCGTCGGTGGGGTCGGTGTCCGGGGCGGTCGCGGGTACGGCGCGCAGGGCGGCCTCGTCCAGGACCAGGGCCGGGCGGGCGTCGTCCAGCAGGTACCGGACGCGTTCCTCGGGCAGGGCCGGGTCGAGCGGCAGGTAGCCGGCGCCGGACTTCCAGACGGCGAGGATCGCGGCGATCATGTCGGCGGTGCGCGGCAGCCGCAGCGCGACCAGCTGTTCGGGGCCGGCGCCGAGCGCGATGAGGTGGTGGGCGAGCCGGTTGGCGCGGGCGTTGAGCGTGGCGTAGTCCAGCTGTTCGCCGCCCGCGACGAGGGCGAGGGCGTCCGGGGTGCGGGCGGCGCGGCGCTCGAAGAGGGCCGGGTGGAGGGTGTCGTCCACGGGGAGGTGTGGGCCGGCGCTCCAGTCGTGGACGATGCGCCGTGTCTCGTCCTCGGACAGCAGGGGCAGGCTGCCCAGCGGGCGGTCCGGGGCGTCGGTGGCGCCCTGGAGCAGGCGCAGCAGCTGTCCGGCCAGCCGCTCGGCCGTGGCCGCGTCGAACAGGTCGGTGCGGTACTCCAGCAGACCGGTCAGGGCGGTGCCGTCCGGCACGAACTCGATGCTCAGGTCGAAGGTGGCCGCCTGCCGGGGCACGCTGACCGGGCTGGTGGCGAGGCCTTGCGGGGCGGTCGCGGCGGGCGGGTCGGGGTGCAGCAGGACCATCACGTCGAACAGCGGGTTGCGGCCCGCCTCGCGGGGTGCGCCGACCGCCTCCACGACCCGCTCGAACGGCGTGTCGCCGTGGGCGAAGGCGTCGCCCACCGTCTCGGCCGCCTTCGCCAGCAGGTCGCGGAAGGATCCGGAGGCGTCCACCGGGGTGCGCAGCGCGACGGTGTTCACGAAGAAGCCGACGGTCCGCTCGAGGTCGGTGCGGGAGCGGCCCGGTGTCAGCGAGCCGACGGTGATGTCGTCCTGGCCGGACCAGCGGGCCAGCAGCGCCTGGGTGGCGGCGACCAGGGCGGTGTGCAGGGTGCCGTGCTGTTCTCTGGCGAGGTCGCGCAGCCGGGCGGTGAGGCGGGCGGGGACGGTGAAGGTGTGGACGGCGCCCTCCCCCGCCTCCTCGCCGCGCCGGGGCCGGTCCAGGGGCAGCCCGGGTGCGACGGAGCCGGACAGCTGCGTGCGCCAGTAGTCGAGTTGGCTCTCCAGGCGCGGGCCCGAGAGCTGGGCGCGCTGCCACACCGCGAAGTCCGGGTACTGCGTGGCGGGCGGGGCGAGGTCCGGTCGGGTGCCGCGGGCGAGGGCGTCGTAGACGGTGCACAGCTCGTCCAGGACCACGCCCATGGACCAGCCGTCCGTGACGATGTGATGCGCCGTCAGCAGCAAGACGTGTGCGGTGGCCGACTCGCGCAGCAGCAGGGCCCGCAGCAGGGGGCCGTGCCGCAGGTCGAAGGGGCGGGAGTACTCGGCCAGCAGGTCCGCGTCCAGGTCACCGGCGTCCCGGACCGGCACAGGCACCGGTCCCGCGGGGTGCACGCGCTGCACCGGTCGGCCGTCGGTCTCCTCGAAGGTGGTGCGCAGGGCCTCGTGCCGGGCCACGACGGCGGTGAGGGCCTCGGCCAGCGCCTCGCGGTCCAGGTCGCCGGCGAGACGGACGGCGACCGCGCTGTTGTAGCGGGGGTCGCCGGGACGCAGCCGGTCCAGGAACCACAGCCGCTGCTGTGCGAAGGACAGCGGCAGCGGGCGGTCCCGGTCGGCGCGCGGGATGCCCTGCCGGGTGGCCGGTGCCGCGCCGCCGGCCCGTCCGGCCAGCCGCCGCCGCAGCGCCTCCCGCAGCTCCTCGGGCAGCGCCTCGGCACGGTCCCGCAGGGAGGGCCGGGAGGGCCGCGCGGAGCCGGAGGGGTTGGAAGGGGTCGAAGACGTCATGGTCGTCGGATCCTCACCGTTCGTGGTCGTGGCCGCCGTACGCGGCGTCTTCGGAGTCGGGGCCGTACACGTCGCCTTCGGCGTCCGGGTCGCCGTACGCGGCGTCCTCCAGTTCGCTCAGCACCTGTTCCTCCACGCGTACCGCCAGGGCGGCCACCGTGCGGGAGAGCAGGACGTCGCGGGGTGTGAGCGTGACGCCGAACGCGTCGTTCGCGCGGGAGGCGATGAGCAGGGCGCGCATGGAGTCGCCGCCGAGCAGGAAGTAGTCGTCCTCGGCGCCCACGGCCGTCTGGAGGGTCTCCTCCCAGATGGCCGCCAGCGCCTCCTCGGCCGGGGTGCGGGGCGCCACGTACTCGGGTCGTGTCCGCTCCTCGGCCGGTGCCGGGGCGGGCAGGGCGGCCCGGTCCGTCTTGCCGTTCTCGGTGACCGGGAAACGGTCCAGCACCGCGAAGGCCGAGGGCACCATGTAGCCGGGCAGCGAACGGGCGGCCAGCGCCCGCAGTTCGGCCTGGGTGGGCGGTTGCGCGCCGGGGGCCGTGAGCAGGTGGGCGACCAGCCGCGGTTGGCCCGGCTCGTCCTCGCGTACGGTCACCACGGCGTCCAGCACGCCCGGGTGGCCGACCAGCGTCGCCTCGACCTCGCCCGCCTCGATGCGGTGGCCGCGCAGCTTCAGCTGGTGGTCGGTGCGGCCCAGGTAGTGCAGCTCGCCCCCGCTGTCACGGCGCACCAGGTCGCCGGTGCGGTACATGCGGGTGCCGGGCGGCCCGAACGGGTCGGCGCGGAACCGGGACGCGGTCAGGCCGGGCCGGCCGAGGTAGCCGCGGGCCAGCGCCGGTCCGGCGAGCCACAGTTCACCGGTGACGCCGTCGGGGACCGGCCGCAGCCGGGCGTCGAGGACGTAGGCGCCGGTGGCGGGCAGCGGGCGGCCGATGGGCGGTGCGCTGCCGTCCGCCTCCAGGGGGGCGGACCAGGTGGCGACGACGGTGGCCTCGGTGGGGCCGTAGGAGTTGACCATCCGGTGGTGCGGGGCCCAGCGGGCGACGAGTTCGGCGCCGCACGCGTCGGCGCCCACGATCAGCGTCTTCAGGTCGGGCAGCGTGCCGGGGGTGTCGGCGGGCAGGGTCGCGAGCGCGGCCGGCGGCAGCAGGGTGTGCGTGATCCGCTCGGCCCGCAGGGTGTCGGCCAGTTCGGCGCCGAGCAGCGGACCGGGCCGGGGTACGACCAGCCGGGCGCCGTGCGGCAGGGACGTGCACAGTTCCAGCACGGAGGCGTCGAAGCTGGGCGTGGCGAAGGCCAGCACCCGGTCTCCCTCGCCGACTTGGTAGTGGGCGGCCTCGGCGGCGGAGAAGGCGGCGAGCCCGCGGTGGGTGACGACGACGCCCTTCGGGGTGCCGGTGGAGCCGGAGGTGTAGATGACGTAGGCCGGGTCGTCCAGGTCGAGCGGGCGGCTCCGGTCGCTGTCGCCGGGCCGGTGTCCGGGTACGTCGTCCGGCGGGGCGGCGAGCAGTCCGGCGACCTCCTTGGCGTCGAGGGTGAGGGCGGGGTCCGCGTCGCCCAGCATCAGGGCGATCCGCTCCTCGGGGTAGGCGGGGTCGACGGGCAGGAACGCGGCGCCCGCCTTCGCCACGGCGAGCTGCGCCAGCACCATGTCCGGCGAGCGGGGCAGCAGCAGCGCGACGAGGTCGCCGGGTCCCGTGCCGCGGGCGATGAGCCGGTGCGCCAGCCGGTTGGCCCGCGCCTCGACCTCGGCGAAGGTGAGCAGCGTGCCGGGCGCGGCGAGCGCGGGGGCGGTCGGCCACCGGTCGACGGCGGCCTCGATCAGGGCGGGCAGCGTGGCGGGGGGCACCGGATGGAGCGCCGGGCGGGCGGGGCCGTGCAGCAGCCGGTCCCGCTCGCCGGGCGGCAGCAGGTCGAGGTCGTCCAGGCGGTCGGTGCCGTCGGAGGCGGCCAGTGTGTGCAGGGTGTGCAGCAGCTGCCCGGCCAGGGAGGCGGCGGTGGCCGTGTCGAAGTACCGCGGGTCGTAGCCGAGTTCGACGGCGAGCCGGTCGCCGGGCGAGACGACCACGGTGAGGGGGTAGTTGGTGGCCTCCCGGGCGTCCAGGTCGCGCAGGGCGAGCCCGTGCGCGCCCGCGGTCGCGTCGCCGACGGGGTAGTTCTCGAAGACCACCAGGCTGTCGAACAGTGCGGTTTCCGACGGCAGTTGGGTGAGGGAGTGCAGTGTGTTGAGGGGCAGGTGATCGTGCCGGCGGTCCTCGGCGCGTGCCTCCTGCACCGCGCGCAGCCAGGCGGCGCAGCGGGCGCCGCCGTCGACCGCGGTCGGGGCGGGCAGGGTGGTGATGAACAGCCCGGTGACGGTGTCGGCGCCGGGCAGGTCGGCGGGCCGGCCGGAGACGGTGGTGCCGAAGCACACCTCCCGCTGCCCGCTCCACCGTGCCAGCAGCAGGGCCCAGGCGCCCTGCACCAGCGTGTTGAGGGTGAGGCGGTGCCGGCGGGCGAACTCCTGGAGTTGCCGGGTCTGTTCGGCGCCGAGCCGTTGTGACAGCCAGGTGCCGGAGCGGGCCGTGGTGCCCGGGGCGGGCCGGCGGTCGTACGGCAGCGGGGTCGGCGCGGTGAGCCCGGCCAGGGTGTCGCGCCAGTGTTCCTCGGCGGGGCCGGTGTCGCGGGCGGCCAGCCAGGCGGCGTAGTCCGCGAACGGCCTGCGCTCGGGCAGCCGGGGCCGCTCGCCGCGGGCGAGGGCGGCGTGCGCGGCCGTGACGTCGGACAGGACGTGGAAGACGCTCCAGCCGTCCAGCAGGACGTGGTGGAAGGTCCACACCACGCGGACCGTGTCCGGGCCGAGCCGGACCAGGACGAGCCGCAGCAGCGGGGCGCGGTCCAGGGCGAGGCCCCGGGTCCGCTCGTCGGCGAGCAGCCGCTCCAGCTCGGCCTCGTGCCGGTCCGCCGGCAGACCGCTCCAGTCGTGCTCGGTGACCGGCAGGGTCACGGCCCGGTGGACGATCTGGAGCGGCACCGGTACGCCGTGCAGGGCGACGGAGGTGCGCAGCACGGGGGTGCGGTCGACGACGTGCTGCCAGGCGGCGGCCAGGGTCCCCAGGTCGTCGGCGCCGTCCGCCACGAAGGTGATCTGCTCGACGTACAGGCCGTGTTCGGCCTCGTCCAGGCCGTGCATCACCATGCCGGTCTGGGTGGGCGTGAGCGGATACACGTCCGTGACGTCCGCGCCGTTGCCGACCAGCCGGTCGACGGCCGCCTGGTCGAGCGGCGCGAGCGGGAAGTCGGAGGGGGTACGGCCGCCCGCGCCCGGTTCGGCGCAGTGCCGGACGATCGCGCGGAGTTCGTCGGTCAGCTCGGCCGCGAGACGGCCGACGGTCTCCCGCCGGTGCACCGCGCTGCTGTACGACCAGGTGAACTCCAGCCGCCCATCTGTCACCTGCCCGAGGACGTCGAGGAGGTGCGGCCGGTCCGCCGAGCGGTCCATGCCGCCGGTGAGGCCGCCGTGGGGCGCGTGCAGCAGGCCGCCCGGGGCGGGGGCCCCGTCCGGCCGGCCCAGGTAGTTGAAGCAGACCGGCGGCAGACCGGGCAGCTCTCGGCCGGCCGTGGGGTGCAGGAAGCGCAGCGCGCCGTAGCCGAGGCCACCGTGCGGTACGGCCCGCAGGTTCTCCTTGACCGCCTTCAGGACGGTGCCGGTGCCGGCGTCCCGGGGCACGTCCAGGGCGACCGGGTACATGGCGGTGAACCAGCCGGCCGTGCGGGCGAGGTCGGTGTCCGGGAACAGGTCCTCGCGGCCGTGGCCTTCCAGGGTCACCGCCACCCGGTCCCGGCCGGTCCAGCGGGCCAGGACCCGGCCCAGCGCGCACAGCAGGACGTCGTTGACCCGGGTGCGGTACGCGTCCGGCACGTCCTGGAGCAGCCGGCGGGTCTCCTCGGTGTCGAGGCCGGCGGTCACGCTCTCCTCGTCGGCGACGGTGTTCGCGCCGCCGGGGTGGTCCACGGGCAGTGCGGTGTCGGTGCCGAGGCCCTGCCAGTGGGCGAGTTCGGCGTCGAAGCCGCCCGCCTCGGTGTGCGCGGCGAGCCGCCGGGCCCAGTCCCGGAACGAGGTGCTCTTGGGTCCGAGGGCGGGCCGCTCGCCGTCCCGCAGCGCCCGGTAGGCGGTGTCGAGGTCCTCCAGGAGCAGGCGCCAGGACACGGCGTCCACCACCAGGTGGTGGGCGGCGAGCAGCAGCACCGGCCGGCCGCCGCCGTCCGGCCGGCACAGCGCGGCCCGCAGCAGCGGCCCCGCGGCCAGGTCGAAGCCGGCGGCGAGGGCCTCGGCGACCGCGTGCGGCGCCGTCCGCCGGTGCACCTCCAGGTGCGGGGGCTCGGCGCCGGGCGCGGTGCCGTACTGCCGCCACCGCCCGTCCCCGTCCCGTTCGAACCGCAGCCGCAGGGCGTCGTGGTGCTCCAGTACGGCGGCCAGCGCGGCCCGCAGCAGGCCCTCGTCGGGGTCCGCGGCCAGCTCGTAGGCGACCGTCTGGCTGAAGTGCGCGGGGTCACCGGTGAGGGTGTCCAGCAGCCAGTGCTGGACGGGGGTGAGCGGGGCGTCGCCGGTCACCGGGCCCTGCTCTGCGGCGACCGCCGAGGCCGGAACCCGCTCCGCGGCGGCGGCGAGTTCGGCGAGGGTCTGGTGCGTGAACAGGTGCCGGGGGGTCAGCGCGAGCCCGGCCCGGCGGGCGGCCGAGACGATCCGGATGCCGAGGATGGAGTCGCCGCCGAGCGCGAAGTAGTTGTCGTCGGCGCCGACCTCGGGCACGCCGAGCACCTCCGACCAGATGGCCGCGAGGGTCTGCTCGGCCTCGGTACGCGGCGGCCGGCCGGCCTCGCCGGTGCCCGGCGCCGCCCACTCGGGTACGGGCAGCGCCCGCCGGTCGAGCTTCCCGGTGGCCCCTAGCGGCAGTCGCTCCAACGGGACGACGAGGGCCGGGACCAGGTGGTCGGGGAGGCTGCGGGCGAGGAAGGCCCGCAGCTCGGCGGTGTCGGGCAGGTCGGGCGCAGCGGCGTCGGACCCGGCCGGGGTGCGGGGCACCACGTAGCCGATCAGACGGCGGTGGCCCGCGTGTTCGATCACCCGGGCCGCGGCGGCCGACACCGCCGGGTGGCGGGCCAGCGCGGCCTCTACCTCGCCGAGTTCGATGCGGAAGCCGCGCACCTTCACCTGGTCGTCGCCGCGGCCGAGGTAGACGAGGTCGCCGTCGGCCGTCCAGCGGACCAGGTCGCCGGTGCGGTACATGCGGCTGCCGGGCGGGCCGAACGGGTCGGGCAGGAAGCGGCTCGCGGTCAGGCCGGGCCGGCGCAGGTAGCCGCGGGCGACGCCGGTCCCGGCGAGGAACAGCTCGCCGGGCGCTCCGGCGGGCACCGGTCGCATCCGCTCGTCCAGGACGTAGGCGCGGGCGCCGCCGAGGGGCCGGCCGATCGGCGGATCGCGGTCGGGGTCGGCCGGGTCGCAGGTGAAGGCGGTGGCGTAGACGGTGGCCTCGGTGGGGCCGTAGATGTTGCGCACCTGGCTGCCGGGGATCGCCGTGCGGACCCGGCGTACGGTCCGGGCGGGCAGCCCCTCCCCCGCGAGGACGACGGTGTCCGCGGTGATGCGGACGGCGTCCTCGGCGAGCAGCCGGTCCAGGGCCGAGGGCACCGCGCTCAGCAGTCCGGCGCGCCAGGGCCCGGGGCGCTCGGCGAGGGCGAGCAGGTCGCGGACGACCTCCACGCAGCCGCCGGACAGCAGGGGCGAGAAGATCTCGAAGACCGACACGTCGAAGTTGAGCGAGGTGGAGGCGACGACGTGGTGCAGGCCCCGGCCGCCGAACTCGGCCACCGCCCAGTCGGTCAGGGCCAGCACGGAGGCGTGGCTGACGACGACGCCCTTGGGCCGGCCGGTCGAGCCGGAGGTGTGGATGACGTAGGCGGGGTGGCCGGGCAGCAGGGGGGTGCGCCGTTCGCCGTCGCCGACCGGGGTGTCCGGTACGTCGGCACCCGGGTCCTCGTCCAGCACGATCCGGGTGAACGGGCCCTCGGGCAGCCGCCCGGCGGTCTCCGTGGCGGTGATCACGGCGCCGGGCCGTACGTCCTCGAAGAGGAACGCGACGCGCTCGGCCGGGTACTGGGGGTCGACGGGCAGATAGCCGGCGCCGCTCTTGAGCACCGCGAGGAGTGCCACCAGCAGGTCGGCGGTGCGGGGCAGGCAGAGGGCGACGAAGCGCTCGGGTCCTGCGCCGGCGGCGATGAGCAGCCGCGCCAGCCGGCTGGAGCGGGCGTCGAGTTCGCGGTACGTGAGGCAGGTGTCGCCGTGCCGGACGGCCGGGGCGTCCGGGGTGCGCTCGGCCTGCCGGCGGAACGCCTCGGGCAGGGTGTCGTACGGTGCCTGCGCCATCCGTCCGCCGAACCGGTCCACCAGCGCCCGCCCCGCGGCCGGGTCCAGCAGCGGCAGCTCGGCCAGCCGGCGGTCCGGGTCGGCGGCCATGCCGGTGAGCAGGGCGCGCAGACTCTCGCCGAGCGCCTCCACCGTCGTGGCGTCGAAGGCGGCGGGGTCGTAGTCGAGGTGCACGGCCAGGGCGTCCCCGGGCGCGACGACCACGCTGAGCGGGTAGTTGGTGGGCTCCAGGTCCCGTTCCTGTTCCATGGCGAGGCCGTGCCGGGCCAGCGCGCCCTCGTCGAAGGGGTAGTTCTCGAAGACCACGATGGAGTCGAACAGGCCGGTGCCGCCGGGCACGTCGCTCCACGACTGGACCTGGGCCAGTGAGACGAAGTCGTGGCGGCGGGCCTCGGACTGGGCGGCCTGGAGGTCGCGCAGCCAGTCCAGCAGCGGGCGCGCCCCGTCGACGCGGGCCCGGGTGGGCAGGGTGTTGATGAACAGGCCCACCATCGAGGTGACGCCCGGCAGTTCGGCGGGCCGGCCGGAGACGGTCGTACCGAACACCACATCGGTACCGCCGCCGTAGCGGGACAACAGCAGCGCCCACGCGCCCTGGAGGACCGTGTTGAGGGTCAGCCCCGCCCGCTGGGCGGTCTCCCGCAGCCGCGCCGAGACGTCCGGGCCGAGGGTCATGCGCACCGACCCGGAGGAGGACGCGCGGTGGGCCTCGGCGGGCCGCCGGTCCCGGGGCAGTTCGGTGGGCGCCTGGAAACCGGCGAGGGTCTCCCGCCAGTACCGTTCGGCCCGGCCGGTGTCCCGCCCGGACAGCCAGCGCAGATAGTCGGCGAAGGGCCTGCGCTCGGGCAGGTGCGGGCGGCGCCCGGAGGTGAGGGCCGCGTACCGCTCGCACACCTCGTCGAAGACCTGGGCGGCGCTCCAGCCGTCGAGCAGGACGTGGTGGAAGGTCCACACCAGGCGGACCCGGTCCGGTCCCAGCCGGATCAGCGTCAGCCGCATCAGGGGCGCCGAGCCGAGGTCGATGCCGGCCTGCCGGTCCTCGGCCAGCAGCCGGTCCAGCTCGCGCGCGCCCCGCCCGGCGGGCCATCCGGACCAGTCGTGGTGGGTGACGGGCACGGTGGCCCGGTGCCGGACGACCTGCAGGGGTTCCGGGGTCTCCTGCCACACCAGGCCGGTGCGCAGCACCGGGTTGGCGTCGGCGGTGTGCTGCCAGGCCTCCGCGAGCGCGTGCGGGTCGGTGACCCCGGACAGCACGAGTTGCACCTGGTTGACGTAGGTGCGGCTGTCGGCGTCCAGCAGGCTGTGGAAGAGCATGCCCGCCTGCATCGGGGTCAGCGGGTAGACGTCGGCGACGTCGCGGCCGTCCCCGGCGATCCGGTCCACGGCGGCCTGGTCCAGGCGGGCCAGCGGGAAGTCCGAGGGGGTACGGCCGCCCGCGCCGGGGCGGGCGCAGTGCGCGACGATGTCGGTCAGGGCGTGCAGCATGCCCTCGGCGAGCGCGGTGACGGTCTCCTCGCGGTGCCGTCCGGCGCCGTAGTACCAGGTGATCTCCAGCTGGCCGTCCTCGACCCGGGCCACGACGTCCAGCAGGTGCGGCCGCTCGGTGCCGGGCGCCTCGGCGCCGCCCAGGCCGCCGGGCACCGCCCCGATCAGGGTGCCGCCGTCGGCGGACCAGTCGAAGCGGCCCAGGTAGTTGAAGGTGATGCCGGGCGCGGGCGCGGCGGTGAGCCGGGGGTCGCGGGCGAGGTGGCGCAGGACGCCGTAGCCGAGTCCCCGGTCGGGTACGGCCCGCAGCTGCTCCTTCACCGACTTCAGGGCGGTGCCCCAGTCTCCCGCCGGGAGCGTCAGGGCGACCGGGTGGAGGGAGGTGAACCAGCCGACCGTGCGGGACAGGTCGACGTCCTCGAACAGCTGGTCCTCACGGCCGTGTCCCTCCAGGCCGACGGCGACGGTGTCGCGTCCGGTCCAGTCGGCGAGGACCCGGCCCAGCGCGGTGAGCAGGACGTCGTCGACGCGGGTGCGGTAGACGCCGGGGACACGGCGCAGCAGGCCGTCGGTGCGGTCGCGGTCCAGCCGGACGGTCACCTCGCGGACGTCGGCCATGGTGGTGCCGCCGTCGCCGTCCACGGGGAGCGGGTCGGCGCAGTGCCGGGCGGCCCGCTCCCAGAAGTCCAGTTGGCCGGCGAAGGTGCCGGCACGCTCGCGCAGCCGGCGGGTCCACTCCCGTACGGAGGTGGTGCGGGCGGGCAGCCGTACCGGCTGTCCGGCGGCGGCCTGCGCGTAGCCGGTCTCCAGGTCCTCCAGGAGGATCCGCCAGGAGACGCCGTCGACCACCAGGTGGTGGGCGACCAGCAGCAGCCGGGCGGGCCGGGCGCCGTCGGCGGTGAACAGGCGCGCGGTGAACAGCGGGCCGGTCTCCAGCCGGAGTCCGGCGTGGGCCGCCGCCGTGACACGTTCCTCGGCCTGCGGGTCGTGGACCTGGAACAGCTCCGGGACCGGACTGTCCGCGGCGATGTCCTGGCTCCAGGAGCCGTCGCCGCCGAGAGCGAACCGGGCGCGGAGGGCGTCGTGGTGGGTCCACAGGGCGGTGAGGGCGCGGCGCAGGGCGTCCTCGTCGACCGGGCCGGCGGCCTCGATGACGACGGACTGGTTGAAGAACCCGGGGTGCGCCGGCCGCGGGTCGAGGAACCAGTGCTGGATGGGGGTGAGGTCCGCCGGTCCGCCGACCGGTTCGGTGCCGGCGACCGCGGGCGCGGCATCGCCGCCGGCGGCGGCCAGCTCGGCGACGGTGGGGTGCCGGAAGAGGTCGCGCGGGGAGAGGGTGAGGCCCGCGGCCCGGGCCCGGGAGACCACCTGGATGCTGAGGATGGAGTCGCCGCCCAGGGTGAAGAAGTTGTCGTCCACGCCGACCCGTTCGACACCGAGCAGCTCGGCCCAGATCCCGGCGAGGATCCGCTCGGTCCCGGTGCGCGGGGCCCGGTGGGCCCGGTCGCCGCCCGCCGACCAGTCGGGGGCGGGCAGCCGACGCCGGTCGACCTTGCCGTTGGCGGTCAGCGGCAGCTCGGGCACGGTGACGAACGCGGCGGGCAGCATGTAGTCGGGCAGCCCGGCCGCCAGGTGGGCGCGCAGCTCGGACGCGGCGGGTGTGCCGGCGCCGCCGGCCGGTACCAGGTGGGCGGCGAGCCGCTTGCGGCCGGCGTCCTCGTAGAGGGAGACGACGGCCTCCGCGACGGCGGGGTGGGCGGTGAGCAGCGCCTCGATCTCGGCGGGTTCGACGCGGAAGCCGCGGATCTTGATCTGGTCGTCGGCGCGGCCGACGAAGTGCAGTTCGCCGTCGGCGCTCCAGCGCACGAGGTCGCCGGTGCGGTACATCCGGGTGCCGGGCGGCCCGAAGGGGTCGGCGACATAGCGGGCGGCGGTCGCTGCGGGCCGGCCCGCGTAGCCCCGGGCCAGTCCCGCGCCGGCGATGTACAACTCGCCCGGGATCCCCGGCGGTTGCGGCTGGAGGGCGGCGTCGAGGACGTACACGCGGGTGTTGTCCAGCGGGCGGCCGATGGGCAGCACGGCGGGCAGCGGGTCGCCGGAGCGGAAGACGCGGCGGGTGGCGAAGGTGGTGGTCTCGGTGGGGCCGTAGCCGTCCACGACGGTCAGGCCGGGGCACGCGTCGAGGACCCGGCGTACGGCCGCGCCCGGCACGGCCTCGCCACCGGTCCACACCTCGCGGGCGCCGCGCAGGCAGCCGGGGTCCTCCTGGGCCAGCAGCCGGAACAGCCCGGCGGTCAGCCACAGGCAGGTCACGCCCTGTTCCGTGACGGCGCGCCGGACCTGGGCGGCGTCCAGGTCGGCCGGCGGGGCCAGCACGGCGGTGCCGCCGCGCAGCAGCGGCACCCACACCTCGTAGGTGGCGGCGTCGAAGGCGTGCGGCGAGTGCACGAGGACCCGGTCGTGCCCGGTGAAGGCCCGGTCCAGGGCGAGGGCGACGACGTCCCGCTGACGCACGGCGACGCCCTTGGGGGTGCCGGTGGAGCCCGAAGTGAACATCAGGTACTGGACGTTGTCCGGGTGCACGGTGTGCGCGGGCGCGGGGCCGTCCGCGCCGGAGGTGTCGTCGACGCGCACCACACCGTCGCCGGGCAGCAGCTCCCGGGCCGTCCCCGCCCAGCCGGCGTCGGTGAGCAGCAGCCCGGCGCCGGCCTCGGTCAGTGTCCGGCGCAGTCGCTCGGCCGGTGCCCTGCCGTCCAGCGGCACGTAGACCCCGCCCGTGCGGACGAGCGCCAGCTGCGTGACGACCAGCTCCGCGGAACGGTCCATGAGCACGCCGACGGGCCGTTCCGGCCGTACACCGAGACCGGCCAGGCGCGCCGCCAGCCTCTGGGCCCGCGCGTCGAGTTCACGGTAGGTGAGCTGCTGGTCTCCGGCCTCCAGGGCCACGGCGTCGGGGGTACGGCGGACCTGTGCGGCGAAGAGGTCCGCGACGGTGGTGTCGGGGAGGGCCGTGCCGGTGTCGTTCCAGGCGCGCAGCACCTGCTCGCGGCGGTCCGGGGCGAGCAGCGGGAGCCGGGCGGGCGGGCGCCCGGCGCCGGCGGGCAGGTGGGTGAGCAGGACGGTCAGGTACTCGGCCATCCGCTCGGCGGTCCCGGCGTCGAACAGGTCGGGGTCGTAGCCGAGGCGCAGGGTCAGCTCGGGGCCCGGGTAGGCGGTGAGGCTGAGCGGGTAGTTGGTGGTCTCGACACCCTCCAGGCCGCTCAGCCGCAGACCGTGGGCGGCGGCGAGGTCGTCGTCCACCGGGTAGTTCTCGAAGACGACGATGCTGTCGAACAGGCTCACCTGCTCGGGAAGTTCGGTGAACGCCCGCATTCGGGTGAGCGGCAGGTGGTCGAAGCGCCGGTCCTCGCTCTGGTCGTGCTGGAGCGCGCGCAGCCAGTCGGTCAGGGTGCCGTCGGCGGGGAGCGGGACCCGGGTGGGCAGGGTGGTGATGAACAGGCCGGTCATGGCGTCGGCGCCGGGCAGCTCGGGCGGCCGTCCGGACACGGTGGTGCCGAACACCACCTCGTCCCGGCCGGCCTGCCGGGCCAGCAGCAGCGCCCAGGCGCCCTGCACCAGGGTGTTCAGGGTCAGGCCGGAGCTGCGCGCCAGCTCCGCCAGCGCCCGGGTGGCGGCCGCGGGCAGCGTGGCCCGGACCGCGTGGGTGGACTCGGCGCGGTGCGCCTCGCGGGGCTCACGGTCGTACGGCAGCGGTGTGGCCTCGGCCAGGCCGGCCAGGCGGTGCCGCCAGTGCCGTTCGGCTCCGGCCGGGTCGCGCTGCCGCAGCCAGGCCACGTAGTCCGCGTACGGGGGCCGGTCCGGGAGGGCGTCGGGGCCGGTCCCGGCGTGCTGGGCGAAGACGTCCGAGAGCACCTGGAACAGGCTCCAGCCGTCCAGCAGCAGGTGGTGGAAGGACCACACCACGCGCACCGAGGTGTCGGAGACGCGGGCGAGGAGCAGCCGCTGGAGCGGGGCCCGGCCGAGGTCGATGCCCTCCGCGCGGTCCCGGGCCAGTACGTCGTCCAGCCGGGCACGGCGCTCCTGCGCCGTCAGGTCCCGCCAGTCCAGGTGGGTGACCGGCACGGCCGCGTGGCGCTGCACCACCAGCAGCGGCTCGGGTACGTCCTGCCAGACGACGCGGCCGCGCAGCACCTCGGTGCGGTCGGTGACGTGCTGCCAGGCGGCGGCGAGGGCCTGCGGGTCGGGCACGCCGTCCAGGTCGAACGTCAGCTGCTGGAAGTAGACCCCGCGGTCGTCCTGGGACAGGCCGTGGAAGAGCATGCCCGCCTGGGTGGGCGTGAGCGGGTACGCGTCCGCCACCGCCGCCGGGTCCGCGCCCGTGATCCGGTCCACGGCGGCCTGGTCGAGCCGGGCCAGCGGGAAGTCGGACGGGGTGCGCCCGGCGGCCCCCGGCCGGGTGGCGTGCCGGGCCAGGCCGGAGAGCGCGTCGGCGAAGCGCCGGGCCAGGCCGGCGACCGTGTCCTCCCGGTGCAGCCGGTCCGAGTAGAACCAGGTGAACTCCAGTGCGTCGCCGTCGAGTTGTCCGACGACCTCCAGGGCGTGCGGGCGCTCCGCCGCCGGGTCGGCGTCCAGCTCCAACGGGCGTACGGTGCCCCGGCAGAGGCCGTCCGCGTCCTCCGGCAGGCCCATGCGGCCCAGGTAGTTGAAGCTGATCTGCGCGGCCGTGGTGCGCGGTGCCGTCCCGGGCCCGGCGAGGTGCCGCAGCGCGTCATGGCCCAGGCCGTGCCGGGGCACGGCGCGCAGCTGCTCCTTGACCTGCTTCAGCACGGCGTCCCAGCCGGCGTCCTCGGGCACTTCGAGCGCGACGGGGTACCGGGTGGTGAACCAGCCGACCGTGCGGCTGATGTCCAGCTCGGGGAAGAGTTCCTCGCGGCCGTGCCCCTCGACGTCGACCACCACCCGGTCCTGACCGGTCCCGGCGCACAGTGCCCGGCCGAGGGCGCTCAGCAGGACGTCGTTGGCCCGGGTGCGGTAGGTGTCGGGCAGGGTGCGCAGCAGGGCCGAGGTGTCCTCGGGGCTCAGGCGCACGGTGACCGTGCGCTGCGAGGCGTAGGTGTTGGTGCCGCCCGGCAGGTCGGCGGGGAGGGCGGGTACGGTGCCGGGCACCGCCCGGGCCCAGTACTCGAGCTCGTCGGCGAAGCCGCCGTCGGCCGCGTGGGCGTTCAGCCGGCGGGCCCACGCGCGCAGCGGCGAGGACTTCGGGGGCAGCGCGGCCGGGCCGTCGTCGCCGGCGCGGCGGGCCCGGTAGGCGCGGTCCAGGTCGTCCAGCAGCAGCCGCCAGGACACCCCGTCGACCACCAGGTGGTGGACGGCGAGGTGCAGGACGCGGGGCCGGCCGGCTCCCCGGTCGTGCAGGACGGCCCGCAGCAGCGGCCCCCGGGCGAGGTCGAACGGGCCGAAGTGCGGGGTGTCCGGGTCCGGGCCGGTGTGGCGGGCCAGGCGGAGGCGGGGTGCCCGGTCCTCGATGTGCCAGCGGACCCCGGGGGCGGTGTCGTCGGCGACGAAGCGGGAGCGCAGGGCGTCGTGGTGGGCGACCAGGTCGTTCAGCGCGTCCTCCAGCGCCGCCGGGTCCACGTCGTCGGGCACCTGCACGGACAGCGCCTGGGCGAAGTGACCGGCGCGCTCGGCGGCGGTGTCGAACAGCCAGTGCTGGATGGGGGTCAGGGGGGCCGGGCCGGTGGCCGCCTCCGGTGCGGGGGCGGCCTCGCGCGGGCCTCGGGCGGCGTCCGCGCAGCGGGCGAGGGCGGCGACCGTCTGGTGCCGGTAGACGTCCCGGGAGGTCAGCGGCAGGCCGTCCTGCCGGGCGCGGGCCACCACCTGGATGCTGAGGATCGAGTCGCCGCCGAGCTCGAAGAAGTTGTCGTCGACGCCGATCCGTTCGGCGCGCAGCACCTCGGCCCAGATCGCGGCGAGGGCGCGCTCGGTGGGCGTGCGGGGCGCGACGTGCCGTACCGCGCGGACGGCGGGGCCCGGGTCGGGGAGCCGGCCGCGGTCGAGCTTGCCGTTCGGGTTCAGCGGCAGGGCGTCCAGCACGACGACGGCCGACGGCACCATCGAAGCGGGCAGCGTACGGCCGAGTTCGCGGCGTACGGCCTCCGGTTCCACGCGCTCGCCGGCGACCGGGACGACGTAGCCGGCCAGACGCCGGTGGCCGTCGCTGTCGGTGGTGGTGGCGGCCGCGGCCTCGGCGACGCCCGTGCAGCGGCGCAACGCCTCCTCCACCTCGCCCAGTTCGATGCGGAAGCCGCGCACCTTGACCTGCTGGTCGATGCGGCCCACGTATTCGAGAACGCCGTCGGCACGGCGGCGCACCAGGTCGCCGGTGCGGTACATGCGCTCCCCCGGCGCGCCGAACGGATCGGCGACGAACCGCGCGGCGGTCAGGCCTGCCCGGTTCAGGTAGCCGCGCGCCAGCCCGCCGCCACCGAGGTACAACTCGCCGGTGACGCCCACCGGTTGGGGCCGCAGCGCGTGGTCGAGGACATAGGCGCGGGTCAGCGCCACCGGCTCGCCGATGGGCGGGGCCTGTTCCGGCAGCCGGTCCCCGGCGAACCAGGCGGTGGCGTACACGGTGGCCTCGGTGGGCCCGTAGATGTTGGCGATCCGGCAGCCGGGCAGCGCGGCGCGCAGATCGTGCAGCGTCTGTGCGGGCAGGGCCTCCCCGGCGAGGACGACGGTGTCCGCGGTCACGGGTGCCGTACCGCCCGCGATCAGGCGGGAGACGACGGACGGCACCCCGCTCAGCAGCCCGGCCCGCCGGGGGCCCGTGCCGTCGGCGAGGGCCGGCAGGTCGGCGACCACCTCGACGGTACCGCCGGCCGTCGTCGGGCAGAGCAGCTCGAAGACGGAGACGTCGAAGTTGAGGGAGGTGGAGGCGATCACATGGGCGAGCCCCTGCTCCCCGAACCGCTCCCCCGCCCACGCGGCCAGCGCGGCGACCGTGCGGTGGGTGACCACGACCCCCTTGGGGCGGCCGGTGGAACCCGAGGTGTAGATGACGTACGCGGGATGGTCCGGCAGCAGCGGCCGGGGCCGGTCGGCGTCGGTGACGTCCGTGTCGGGCACGGCCGGGTCGGCGCAGTCCTCCAGGAGCAGCGGTGCGCAGTCCGCGGGCAGGGCGGCGGCGGTCTCCCGGGTGGCGATCACCAGGGCGGGCCGGGCGTCGCCGAGCATGAAGCGGACGCGTTCGGCGGGGTAGGCGGGGTCGACGGGCAGATAGCCGGCGCCGGCGCTGAGGACGGCCCACAGCACGGGCACGAGGTCGGCGGTGCGCGGCAGGCACAGCGCGACCAGGGTCTCCGGGCCCGCGCCGCGCGCAATGAGCAGCCGGGCCAGCCGGTTGGCGCGCCGGGCGACCTCGGCGTAGTCCAGCCGGACGGGCCCGCAGACGACGGCGGTGCGGTCGGGGGTGCGGGCCGCCTGGGCGCGGAACAGGTCGGGCAGGGTGGCGGGTTCGCCGTCCGCCGACCGGCGGGCGGGCGGGTTCCAGGTGTCCACCAGCGTGCGCTGCTCCTCGGCGGACAGCATGGGCAGCTCGGCCAGCGTGCGGCCGGGGCCGTCCGCCATGCCCTCCAGCAGGCGGTGCAGATGGGCGGTCAGGCGGGCCACGGTCGCCGCCTCGAACAGGTCCGTGTTGAACTCGGCGGTCAGCACGCAGCCGCCGTCCGCTTCCGGGGTGAACTCCAGGACCAGGTCGAAGCGGGCGGCCGGGCGGGGCAGCGGATGCTCGGCGAGGCGTACCCCGCCGGTCAGCGGCGGCACCGGCAGCGCGGTCTGCTGCACCACGAGCGCCTGTACCAGCGGGGTGCGGCTCGGGTCGCGCGGCGGGGCCAGCTCCTCGACCACCCGGTCGAACGGCACCCCGTCGTGGGCGAAGGCGTCCAGGACGGTCGTCCGCATGCTCTCCACGAACCGGTCCACGGTCGCCCGCTCGTCCACCTCGCCGCGCAGCACCACCGTGTTGGCGAAGAAGCCGGGCACGTCCTCCAGGTCCCGCCGGCCGCGGCCGGTGGTGACGGTGCCGAACGCGACGTCCCGCTGTCCGGAGTAACGGGAGAACAGCAGCGCGGAGGCGCCCGCGAACAGGGTGAACACGGTGGTGCCGCGACCCGCGGCCAGGTGCCGCAGCCGGGTCACCAGCTCGGCGGGAAGCGCGTGCCGGTGGGCCGCTCCGGCGGTGGTGCGCACGGCGGGACGCGGCCGGTCGGTGGGCAGTTCGAGCTGCTGGAGACCGGCCAGGTGCCGCTTCCAGTAGGCGAGGTCGGCGGCGTCCGCGTCACCGGCCCGCTGCCGCCGCTCCCAGACCGCGAAGTCCGGGTACTGCACCCGGGGTTGCGGCAGGCCGTCGGGCTCACCGGTGGTCTCCGCGTGGTAGAGGGCGGCGAGTTCGCGGGTGAGGATGCCCACGGACCAGCCGTCGGTGACGATGTGGTGCTGCGCCAGGAGCAGCAGGTGGTCCTCGGCGGCCAGCCGGACCAGCAGGGCCCGGGTGAGCGGGCCGGCCGCCAGGTCGTAGGGGCGGCTCAGCTCCTCGGTGAGCAGCGCCTCGGCGGCCTCGGCGCGGCGCCTGTCGGGCACGTCGGTGAGATCGGCGGTTCTGAGGGGCAGCTGCGGCTCCGGCGCGACGCGCTGGGCGCCCTGGCCGTCGACGGTGGTGAAGGTGGTGCGCAGGGAGGCGTGGCGGGCCGCGAGGCGGCGCAGGGAGCGGCGCAGCGCGTCCGGGTCCAGGGGGCCGCGCAGCCGCAGGGACACGCCGGTGTTGTACTCGGTGCCGCCCGCGGTGAGGTCGTCGAGGTACCACAGCCGGCGCTGGGCGCTGGACAGCGGCAGGACGGCCTCGGCGGGGGCCGGCGGTATCGGCTCGGACGGCGCCGTGGCCGACGGGTCGCCCGGCAGCACGGCCAGGGCGGCGATCGTCCGCGCGGTGAACACGTCCCGTACCGTCAGCCGGACGCCCAGCTCCTCCCGGATCCGGGCCAGGACGCGGGCGGCGAGGATCGATTCGCCGCCCAGTTCGAAGAAGTCGTCCGTCACCCCGACGGTCTCGACGCCCAGCACCTCCGCCCAGATCGCCGCGAGAGCCCGCTCCGGCTCCGACCGCGGCGCCACGTGCCCGGCCGCGACGGAGCGCTCCGGAGCGGGCAGCGCCCGCCGGTCGATCTTGTGCTGCGGGGTGAGCGGCATCCGCTCCAGTACGACGATCGCCGAGGGCACCATGTGGGCGGGCAGCGCGGCGGCGAGGGCGGCGCGTAAGGCGGCGGGGTCGAGGGGGTGCGCGGGGAGCGCCGGACGGTCGGCGGAGGCGACCGGGGTGGTGGAAGCGTCCGAGTCCGCGGAAGCCGGGGCTCCGGCCGGGGTGACGTAGGCGACGAGGCGCTGGTGGCCCGGCGTGTCCTCGCGTACCACGACGACCGCCTCGCCGACGGTGCCTGCGCCGGCCCGGCGCAGGGCCGACTCGATCTCGCCCGGCTCGATGCGGAAGCCGCGGATCTTCACCTGCCGGTCCAGCCGGCCCAGGAACTCCAGTTCCCCGTCGGCGGTCCAGCGCGCCCGGTCCCCGGTGCGGTACAGCCGGGCGCCGGGCGGGCCGAAGGGGTCGGCGACGAAGCGGGCGGCGGTGAGCCCCGGCCGGCCCAGGTAGCCGCGGGCCACCGCGTCGCCGCCGACGAACAACTCGCCGTCCGCACCGGCCGGTACGGGACGCAGCGCGGCGTCGAGGACGTGCACCCGGGTGTGTGGCAGGGCACCGCCGATCGTCGGCGTGCCCTGGCCGGCGGTGAGCGGCCCGGTCCACGTGGCGACGATGGTGGCCTCGGTCGGACCGTAGGAGTTGATCATGCGGCGGCCGGGTGCCCAGCGGTCCACGAGCCCGGCCGGGCAGGCCTCCGCGCCCACGATCAGCGTGCGCAGGTGACGGGCGGTGCCCTGGGCGGGGTCGGGCAGGGTGGCCAGCGCGGCCGGCGGGATGAGGGCGTGGGTGATGCGGTGTTCGTCCAGGACCGCGGCGAGTTCGTCGCCCAGCCAGGGGCCGTGCGGCGGTACGACGAGCGTGGCGCCGGAGAGCACGGAGACGCACAGCTCCAGTACGGAGGCGTCGAAGCTGGGCGAGGAGAACTGGAGCACGCGGTCGCCGGGGCCCACCGCGTACCGTTCGGCGGCGGCCGTGGTGAAGCCGCCGATGCCGCGGTGGGTGACCGTCACGCCCTTGGGGGTGCCGGTGGAGCCGGAGGTGTAGATGACGTAGGCGGCGTGGTCGGCGGCGGCCTCGGTGCCGGCCCCGGGCTCCGCGCCGTCTCCGGTGTCCAGCAGCTCGCGGACTCGGGGCGGATCGTCGAGGGTGACGGTGGGCGCGGCGTCGGCGAGCATCAGCGCGCGGCGCTCGGCGGGGTAGGCGGGGTCCACGGGCAGGAAGGCGGCGCCCGCGCGCGCGACGGCGAGCTCCGCCGCGATCAGCTCCATCGAGCGCGGCAGGACGAGGGCGACCACCCGGTCCGGCCCCGCTCCCCGCCGGGTCAGGTGTACGGCCAGCCGGTCGGCGCGGGCGGCCAGTTCGCGGTAGGTCCAGGTGCGTCGGCCGTCGGTGAGGGCCGGTGCGTCCGGGGTGCGGGCCACCCAGGCGGCGAACAGCTCGCCGAGCGTCGGATACGCCGGGGCCGCGCCGCTCTCCGGTGCGTCGGCGGCGGGGCCGGCCTGCCGCGGCAGGGAGGACGCCGGTGCGGGCTTGTCGTGCAGGTCCGTCATGGGTGAAGTCCTTTGGAGAGCGGGACGATGCGGCGCCGGGGACCGCCACGGGGGTGGTGCGCTGGACCGGGGTGGCCCACCGGGTGTGCGCGACGGTGCTGTGGAGCGTGGGTGCCGGGGCCGGGACGTACCGGCCGGCGGTGCCGACGGTTCGGAGAGGACCACCTGATCGGTGACGACCACGGGTGCCCGGCGCCTGCCCGCTCGGGCACGGGTGGCACCGGTATGCGGCGGGAGCGCCGGCTGTTCCGGCGGTGTCGACCGGGACCGGGAACCGAACCTCGGCGGTACCCGAACCGGTCAGCCGTCGGCCGTGCGCCGGGCCGTGCGGCCGGAGATCTGTACCCGGTCGACCCTGCCGGTGGCCGGATCGCGGTGGAAGCGGCCCCCGGGTTCGAGGCGCCCGGTGTCCGGATCGCGCAGGTCGCAGGAGAGGTCGGCGTAGCAGACCAGCGGGATGGGCAGGTCGCCGTCCACGGACAGGGCCGGCGAGCCGTCCGGGCCCGGCGCGACGCGGTACGTCGTGGTGCCGTTGTGATAGGTGCCCGCGCAGTCGGGCAGGGCGACGGGACGGCCCCGGTCCGCGACACGCGCGCCGACGGGCACCTGTATGCCGGTCAGCCGGCCCAGTTCCTCGGCGAGGTCGCGCCAGAGCGCGGTCGCGCCCCCGGCGTTGCCGGTGAAGGCGACCACCACCCCGCTCTCCGGCTCGGCCCGCAGATGGCAGGACGTGCCCTGGGCGTTGCCGTCGTGCCCGCACCACACGCGGTCGTCCCGCTGGTACAGGGCGAGTCCGGCGCCCCAGCCGTCGGCCAGCGCGCCGGGGCGGGCGGCCGGCTCGGCGCGGCGCATCTCCTTGGCGACGGCGGGCGGCAGCAGGTCCGCGCGGCCGATCAGCGCGTTGCCGAACGCGGCCAGGTCCCGGGCACCGGCGAGCAGCGCACCGGCCGGCGCCTCCAGCGGGGCCAGGTTCTGCCGGGCCGGACGGGCCTGCCCCGTCGCGGTGTTGACGGCGTGCCCGGCGGCCACGGGACGGGCGGGCACCGCATCGCCGAGGAGTGCCGGAACGACACCGAGGGGTTCGAGGAGCAGCGCCCGGACCGCCTCGGGCCACGGCATCCCGGTGACCGTCTCCACCAGCCGGCCGGCGGCGACGTAGCCGGCGTTGGAGTAGGAGAAGTCGGTCCCCGGCGGGAACAGCGTGTCCCGGGCGGTGCAGACGGCCGCGAGATAGCGGGCGGCGGTGGTCGTGGCGGCCGTGTCCGAGTCCGGCCCGGTGGGTAACCCGCTGATGTGGGCCAGCAGGTGACGGATCGTCACCTCGGGGACTTCGCCCAGCTCCGGGAGGTGTGCGGCGGCGGGCTCGTCCAGGTCGAGGTCGCCGTCGTCGGCCAGGAGCATGACGAGCGCGGCGGTGTAGGGCTTGGTGAGCGATCCGAGGGGGACCGCGGTGTCCGCGGTGAAGGGAGTGCCGGTCGCGGTGTCGGCCGTACCGGTGTGCACGGATATGAGGTCCGTGCCGGTGTCCAGGGCGAGTTGGGCGCCGGGCACCCGGTGGGTCCGGGCGAGGGCGTCGAGACGGTTTTGCAGCTCCCGGTGCAGCAGGGACGGCGTCCGGGAGGCGGCCGGAGCGGCGGGGAAGGTGTACGGCATGAGAAGGGGACTCCCGTTGGATGGGTCTCATGTGCGGGTGTGCCGGTCCGGCCCGTGAGCGGTATGGGGGCCGGCCGGTGCGCGCTCGGCTACGGTCTGGCGACCTCGACGGGCAGCTGCCGTACGCCGATGATGACGGCCGGGTTCTGGTAGGCGACGTCCTCGTAGGAGGGGATCGCCAGGGTGCGGAATCGTTCATGCAGCATGCGCAGGGCGATCCGCGCCTCCAGCCGGGCCAGTGGCGCGCCGAAACAGAAGTGGATGCCGTGCCCGAAGGTCAGATGGGGATTGGGGTTCCGGGTCACGTCGAGGACGTCGGGCGCGTCGAAGCGGGCGGGGTCCCGGTTGGCGGCGCCCAGATGCGCCATCAGCAGGCTGTCGGCCGGGATGTCCTGGCCGCCGAGGACCACGGGCCGGGTGACCCGGCGCCCCAGTTCCGGGAAGGGCGGCAGCCAGCGCAGCACCTCCTCGACGGCGGCCGGGATCCGTGCGGGGTCCTCGCGCAGCGCGGCGTCCGTGCCGGGGTGCCGGTCGAAGGTGACGACGGCGTTGCCCAGCAGCGCGGTGGTGGTGATGTGCCCGGCGACCAGCAGCAGGGCCACGAACCCGACCATCTCCTGGTCGGCGAGGCGGACGCCGTCCACCTCGGCGGCGATGAGTCTGCTGGTGAGGTCCTCGCCGGGGCGGGCGCGGCGGGCGCGGATGTGGTCGAGCATGTAGCCGTTCATCTCGCGCACGGTGGGGGCGATGGCCTCCAGCGCCCGTTCCAGATCGGCCATGTCCGGCGCCTCGCCGAGCTGGTCGCCGCCGAACAGGACGCTCGCCCACTCCTGGAAGAGCCGGTGTTCCTCGGCGGGGATGCCGAGCAGTTCGGCGATCACGATGATGGGCAGCGGATAGGCCAGCGCGTCGACCAGGTCGAACCGGTCGCGGTCGGCGACCTCGTCCAGGAGCCGCGCGCACACGGCCTCGATACGGGGTTCGAGCCCCTGGACGACCCGCGGGGTGAACGCCTGGCTCACCAGGGTGCGGAGCTTGCGGTGCTCCGGCGGGTCCATGCCGACGAAGTTGCCCTGGGTGAAGGTCTCGAAGTCGGACTGGGTGGGGGCGAGGGCGGAGAGGTCCGAGGAATACGTCGCAGGGTCGGCGAGCACGGTGGCGACGGTCTCGTGGTCCAGAACCTGCCAGACGCCCTGGGTCTCGTCGTACCGCACCGGGCCGGCCTCGTGTAAGCCCCGCCAGCGGTCGGGTAACTCCTCCAGGAGGGGCCGTTCGCCCGTCGGTTGCGTGCTGATCACCTTGTCTCCTTGCTAGCGCGTGCGGGCATGGCGGAGCCGCGAAGGGTCGATGCCGTGGACCGGCACGGCCGGGGCCGCGGGCGGTTCCGGGCACGGGTGTGTCCCACTGCCGGGTGGTCCGGACGGGAGGAGCGCACGTCCGGTGCGGCTTCCTCGTGCGCGGCGGGACGGTCAGCCGCCGTCGGTGGGGCGCCGGGGTGGGCCGTAGGCCCTCAACACATGCGGTGCGGGACGCGGCGGCCGCGCGGCCGGCCCCGGCCCCGCGGCGAGTCCGGTCGTGCGACACGCCAACCCGACATAACCCATCCCCTCGGCGACACCTCCCGCGCGGCGATCGCGCGGGACCCTCCCGGCTCGTGACCGGACAGCGGGGCGGGCAGCCCCGGCCGTCCGGAACGAGGTGTGAGAATACGCAGTCGCAGGGCGTGCTGCCCCACGATTGGCATGATGCGCACTCGGTCACACCTTCGTTTCGATGGAACTCGGCCACAGTCTTCACGGTGAGTCACGCGCAAGCAACCCCCTGAGATTGAACGGAGAGTACTCTGCCGGTGCTTTTGCGTCACTGTCCGGCCACTTTGCTGAGGCTCCGTGCGCACACGAGACCCCCGGCCGGTCGTCGCCCCCGCGTGTGCCCCGGCGCCTCGCCCCCAAACCGGGCAGGCGAAAAAAGACTGCCGCCAGGCCCGGCCGGATGGTGTCGTCGGCCGCTCGGCCGCCGCGGGCCGGGGCTCCGCCCGGGTGTTCGACGGGGTGGCCGGACTGCCCCTGATCTGGGGTGATGATTCGGCCGACGGACACTCCGGATGCGCCACCGGGGAACGGCGGCGACACGCCCGGCGCACCGCCCCGGTCCACCGCTGATCCGCCCCTGCCCCCGTGCGCCTGTCCGGCCGCCCGCTGCGGTGCCGGGGCCGAGAACGTCGCCCCCTGCGCATGGATTCGGCCAACCAGGCGCGGCGGGGGCGCACACGAGAAACCCCGTACACCACCCGTGCCTCTCCCCCACCCCGGCGCCATCCCGGGCGCCACCCCGGCCGACGGCCCCGGTACGACGCCGGCCGAGCCTGCTCGCGGGGCCCGCCGAGGCTGCCGGCCGCGCCGTCGGCGCCGGCGCATGGAGACGGCGCGGCGGGGTATTCGGAGCCATCCGACGTGCGCGGGCGTCTGTGGGGCCGTACCAACGCTCGCCGTGCGCGGGGCGCCGCCGCGAGGGAGTCTTGTGCCCGGGATGCGACGCGCGGCCGTACGAGGAGGTGGTCGGCGTGTCCGACGGGCCGGGGACGAGGCGGGCGCCGGCCTGGCAGCCGGTGCTGTCGCTCGCGCTGGCCTCCCTGCTGGAGGACGTGCACGCGCACTCCGGAGCGGTGTACCTGCTCAGGCCCGGCGAGCCGGTCCTGGAGATGGCGGTGATGGCGGGCATGCCCCGGGCGTTCGCGGCGCCGTGGGAGCGGGTCGGGCTGAGCGCGCCGATCCCGGTGGCGGACGCGGCGCGCGAGAGACGGCTCGTCTGGGTGAGCGGCGAGGAGGAGATGGCCCGCCGCTACCCGCGGATCTCGGTGGTGCTGCCGTACCCCTTCGCGCTGGCCGCGGCGCCCGTGGCGACGGAGCACGCGGTGTACGGCGCGTTGTTCGTGACCTGGCCGGGCGCGCACCCTCCGGAGCTGTCGGGCTGGGAGCGCGAACACCTGACGGCGGCCTGCGAACGGCTGGCGCTGCGGCTGGAGCGGGCCGCGCAGGAGGACCAGCCGGTTGGCCACGAGCCGGACGTGCTCGCCGCGCCGGTGTCGGGCGTGGCGGGCACCCTTGGCTCGGTCGAGGCGGCGCGGATGGTGTCCCGGCTGCCGTACGGGCTGATGTCGCTGGACCTGCACGGCCGGATCGGTTTCGCCAACACGGCCGCCGCCGAGCTGCTCGGCAGGCCGGCCGGGGAGCTGCTGGGCACGCTGCCCTGGGTGTCGGTGCCCTGGCTGAACGACCCGATGTACGAGGACCGTTACCGGGCGGCGCTGCTCAGCCAGCAGGTGACGTCCTTCGTGGCGCTGCGCCCGCCCGGCGAATGGCTGTCGTTCCGCATGTACCCGAGCACGACCGGGCTGAGCGTGCGCATCAACCGGGCCCGGGCGGTGGCGGAGATGGCGCGCGGCACTGCGCAGGCGGGTCCGGGGCCGTCCCGGCTGGTGACCATCTCCCAGGTGCTGAGCCTGGCGGGCGCGCTGACCGAGGCGGTCGGGGTGCAGGACGTGGTGCAGCTGGTGTGGGACGAGGTGGCCCCGGCCGTCGGCAGCCAGGCGCTGGTGCTGCTGCGGGCGCAGGGCGGGCGGCTGCACGTGCTGGGGCACCGCGGCTACCCGTCCGCGCGCGTCGTGGAGCGGTTCGACGGGCTGCCGCTGTCCGAACGGACCCCGGGCACGCACGCCCTGAACAGCGGGGTACCCGCGTTCTTCGACTCCCGGGAGCAGCTGGAGCGGCTGTATCCGGACCGGCAGGAGACCTCGGACGGCTTCGCGGCCTGGGCGTACCTGCCGCTGATCGCGTCCGGGCGGCCGGTCGGCACGTGTGTGCTGGCCTACGCCCAGCCGCACTCCTTCCCTGCCGACGAGCGCGCGGTGCTCACCTCGCTCGGCGGGCTGATCGCGCAGGCCCTGGAGCGGGCCGTGCTCTACGACGCGAAACACCGCCTGGCGCACGGTCTGCAACAGGCGCTGCTGCCGCACTCGCTGGCGCCACCGCCCGGCATCGAGGCGGCGGCCCGCTATCTGCCGGCCACCCACGGCATGGAGATCGGCGGCGACTTCTACGACCTGGTGCCCACCCGTCCGCTGGCGGCGGCGGTGATCGGGGACGTCCAGGGGCACAACGTGACCGCGGCCGGCCTGATGGGGCAGATCCGTACGGGCGTGCGGGCGTACACCACGGTGGGGCAGGCGCCGCACGAGGTGATGAGCAGCACCAACCGGCTGCTGATCGATCTCGGCGCCGACCTGTTCGCGAGCTGTCTGTACCTGCGGCTGGACCCGGCGCGCGGGCGGGCCGTGATGGCCCGGGCGGGTCATCCGCCGCCGCTGCTGCGCCGGCCGGACGGGCGGGTGCGGGTGCTGGACCTGGCCGGGGGTCCGCTGCTGGGGATCGACGCCGCGGCCGTGTATCCGACGACCGAGGTGTCCCTGACCCCCGGCTCGGTGCTCCTCCTCTACACCGACGGCCTGGTGGAGTCCCCCGGTGTCGACATCGAGGACGCGCTGGTCGATCTCGGCGCGCTGCTCGCGGACGTCGGCCACCAGCCGCTGGAGCGCCTGGCGGACGAGGTGGTCCGGCACAGTGCGGCGGCGCGGGAACGGGTGGACGACGTGGCGGTGCTGTTGCTGCGGGCGTGCGGCGACTGACGCACACGGCTGTGGTCCAGCCCTCCCGCGGGAGGGCCGGACCACTCCCCGCCGGCCGGTACCGAGGGGGAGGCCGGCCGGGGAGCCTTGCGGACGCGCCGTGCCGCTAGCGCGTGCCGGTCAGGGACGACGAGCCGTCGTGCGCCGCGCCGGAGCCGGAGGCGTCGGACGGCGCGGACGGGTCGGCGCTGCCGCCGATCTGCTCACCGCCGGCCCCGGCCTGGTCACCGGCACCCGCGCCCGACTGGTCACCGGCACCCGCACCGGACTGGTCACCCGCACCCGCACCGGACTGATCGCCGGCACCGGCACCCGACTGGTCACCAGCGCCTGCCTGATCACCCGCGCCCGCACCGGACTGGTCACCGGCACCGGCACCCGACTGGTCACCGGCGCCTGCCTGGTCGCCGGCACCCGCCTGGTCACCCGCGCCCGCGCCGCCGGCGCCGAGCGTCGCGCCGGTGGCCTGGAGGGCGGTGGTGACCGGCTGGAAGAAGGTCTCGCCGCCGTTGGTGCAGTCGCCGCTGCCGCCGGAGGTCAGGCCGAGGGCGCTGCCGTCCTGGGTGAACAGCGAGCCGCCGCTGTCACCCGGCTCGGCGCAGACGTTGGTCTGGATGAGACCGGTGACGGTGTCGACGCCGTTCGGGTCGGTCTCGCTCTGGAAGTTGACGGTGGCGTCGAGGCCGGTGACCTGTCCGTCGTGCAGCCCGGTGGTGGAGCCCATCCGGAACACGGTCGCGCCCACGGTGGCGTCGGCGGCCTGGTTGATCTGCACGGTCCGGCCGTTGCCGACGTTGACCTCGCTGGGCGCCTGGGTGGCCGGGTCGTTGTACTTGACGAGGGAGAAGTCGCCCGCGCCGGGGAAGGTCGCCTGGTCGACGGTGGCGATGGGCTGCCCGGTCTGGGAGTCGGACCAGTCCTTGGCGGCGACCCCGCAGTGACCGGCCGTCAGGAAGGCGGGGCTGCCGTCGGAGGCGGTGACGTTGAAACCGAGGGAGCAGCGGACGTTGCCGCCCTGCACCTGGGAGAAGATGGCGTCGCCGCCCGAGACGAACGTCTTGAAGGTGCCGGAGGACTTCTTCAGGGTCGCCATGCCGGAGCCGAGGCTGCGCACGGTCGACTGCAGTCTGTTCCACTTGCTGCCGGTGACGGTGGCGTCGGCGGTGACCAGGACCTTGTTGGTGCGCGGGTCGACGGCCCACGAGGTGCCGGGGATGGTCGCCTTCGTCTTCAGGGTCCGTGCGGCGGCCTTGAGTTCGGCGGTGCTGTTGTCGACCTGGCGGACGACCGCGCCCGCCTTCTTGGCCTGGACGACGACGTTGTCGTCGCCGTTGACCACGTTGACGACGAGCTGCTGCCTGGCGCTGTCGTAGTACGAGCCGGCGAAGGCGTCGCCGAGGATCTTCTGCAGCTGGGCGGCGAGGCCGGAGGCGTCCGAGGCCTTCAGGGTCTTCGCGGTGCCGGTGGTACCCGACGCCTGGTCCTTGTCCTGGGACGCGTTGGCGTTGGGGAGCAGGAGGGCCGCCGCTCCGAGCGCCGCGACACCGCCCACCGCTATCGCGGCCTTGCGCTTCGGCATTCGCTTGTGACTCAAACTTCTCGACCTCCTGGGGACGGGGGGGGTCTGCCGCTCGCGGGCAGTTCGTATCGGGGGTGGGTATCGCGGCGCCTGGATGGCCGTAGGTACGCACCGGCCGCGTGGTGTGTTCAATTCCGGTTCCGAACGGCCGTACCGGCGTGGCGAATCGGCCACGCTCGGCGTGGCGCGGCGGGCGGCCGGGAACAATCCCCCATATGACGATGACCACCGCCGAAGCCGACAAGATCCTCTCCGTCAACTTCGCCCCCTGGGTGCTCGATCTCGGGCTGACCGTCGAGGCAGTGGGCGAGGACCGGGCCGTGCTGCGGCTGCCCTGGTCGGACCGGCTGGCCCGGGAGGGCGGCGGGCTCTCGGGGCAGGCGCTGATGGCGGCCGCGGACACGGCGACGGTGATCGCGGTGTCGGCCGCGCGGGGCGGGTTCGTGCCGATGACGACGGTGCAGCAGTCGACCTCGTTCCAGCGGGCGGTGACCGGTGCGGATGTCCTGATCGAAGCGGTCCTGACGAAGCTGGGCCGCCGGATGGCGTTCGCGGACGTCACGTTGAGCGATGCCGCCTCGGGTGCGCTCGCCGCCCGGGCGAGCACGGTCTACGCGATCCTCGGCTGACAGACTCGGTCGGCGACCGAGCCGACACGCTCAGCTACTTACCGGTAACGGTCAGCTTCGAAGCCGAAGCGGAATCCTCCCTTCAGGGAATCTGCACATCCCGCACTCAGGCACCTCACGGGCACCGGGGGATCTGCACAATCACGCGCCCCCTGACACGCCTTTGGCGAGGAGTGCCGGATTCGCCGTCCGGCGGACGAGCCGGCCGCCGCGACGATGCCGTGCGGCATGTGAAGGAGTCGCTGACAAGGCGTGCGCAGACCTGCACGGATGAAACCCTTCGCGTGGCAAGTGCCCAGGTGAGAGCCCTGGTTGATTGGAAGCGCGCCCCGCGTGCGTGCTTTGATCCATCGCACCGCAGGGACCGGCGGGCCCCCGGAGACGGGTGCCCGGCGCCCGCGGTCGCGGCCGTCCGTCTGTCCCCAGAGGGGGCCGCTCCCCCTTGTGAAATATCCATATGAAGGGAAGTTCCACCATGAACTCCACCCCCCAGGTTGAGACCGTCGAGATCTCGGACGCCGAGCTGGACAACGTCTCCGGCGGTCTGTCCGTGAACACGCTCAACAGCACCCTCGGCACCGTGAACGAGATCGCTCCGGGCGTCACCGGCCTGGTCAACACGGTCGTCGGCACCGTCGAGGGCGTCTCCGGCCTGAACACCGCCCCGGTCAACGGCCTGGTCGCCGGTCTCTGATCGCACTTCGGTGCCATCGCCGTCCCGGAGCCGTCCCACGGCTCCGGGGCTCAGCGATGCCCTGACACACATGCGTCTCTCCCACAGGTGAGGGAAGTCCCGTGCAGTTCCGCCAACAGGCCCTCGCCAAGCTCCAGTCACCGGAGGAGCTGGACCTTCCGGTGCGGCTTGCCCGCCCGCAGGGCTGGCTCGCGCTCGGCGTCACCGTCGTCGTCATGGCCGCCGCCTCCGTGTGGGCGGTGACCGGCTCGGTCGCCTCCACGGTGAGCGCACCCGCCATCCTCACCCACGGGCAGGGCAGTTATCTGCTGCAGAGCCCGGTGGCCGGACAGGTGACGGCCGTCCTCGCCCGGCAGGGCGAGCGGCTGCCCGCCGACGCGCCGGTACTCAAGGTCCGTACCGCCAAAGGCGACACGGTGGTCCGGACCGTCGCCGCGGGACGCGTCACCACGCTCGCGGCGACCATCGGCCAGATCATCCAGACCGGCACGAACGTCGCCGCGGTCGAGAAGGTCGCCCACGCCTCCGACCCGCTGTACGCGACCGTGTACGTGCCCGCCGAGAACGCCGCCGCCATCCCGGCGCACGCCTCCGTCGACCTGACCGTGTCCTCCGTGCCCACACAGCAGTACGGCGTGCTGCGCGGCCAGGTGAAGTCGGTGGACCGCACCGCGCAGTCCGCCCAGTCGATCTCCGCGTTCCTCGGCGACAGCCAGCTCGGCGAGCAGTTCACCCGCAAGGGCCGCCCGGTGGCCGTCCTGGTGGAACTCGACACGTCCGCGTCGACCAAGAGCGGTTACCGCTGGTCGACCGCCGGCGGGCCGCCGTTCCGGCTCGACTCCATGACCCTCGCCACCGGCTCGGTCCGGCTCGCCGACCAGCGTCCCGTCGATTGGCTGCTCCCGTGACCACCGCCCAGGAAACCCGCGGCCGCAGACGCGCGGCCCCCGCGAAGCGGCCGGTGCCCAGGTCGCGGACCGGCACGGTCCGTACCCCCACGGTGCTCCAGATGGAGGCCGTCGAGTGCGGCGCCGCCTCCCTCGCGATGGTCCTCGGCCACTACGGCCGGCACGTCCCGCTGGAGGAGCTGCGGATCGCCTGCGGTGTCTCCCGCGACGGCTCGCGCGCCTCCAACCTGCTGAAGGCGGCCCGCAGTTACGGCCTGACGGCCAAGGGCATGCAGATGGACCTGGCCGCCCTCGCCGAGGTGCGGGCACCGGCCATCCTCTTCTGGGAGTTCAACCACTACGTCGTCTACGACGGCATGGGCCGCCGCTTCGGCCGGCGCGGGGTGTACGTCAACGACCCCGCCAAGGGCCGGCGCTTCGTGCCCATGGAGGAGTTCGACGGCAGCTTCACCGGGGTCGTGCTGGTGCTGGAGCCCGGCGAGGGCTTCACCACGGGCGGCCGCCGGCCCGGTGTGCTCGGCGCGATGCCGGCCCGGCTGCGCGGCACCGCGGGCACCCTCCCGGCGGCGGTGCTGGCCAGCCTGCTGCTGGTGGCGGTCGGCGCGGCCGTACCGGCGCTCAGCCGCACCTACATCGACATGTTCCTCATCGGCGGGCAGACCTCGCTGCTGGGCGTGCTGTTCACCTCGATGGCCGCCTGTGTGCTGCTCACGCTGGTGCTGACCTGGCTCCAGCAGGCCAACCTGCTGCACGGCCGGATCATCTCCTCCACCCTCTCCAGCGCCCGCTTCCTGCGCCATCTGCTGCGGCTGCCGGTGACGTTCTTCGCCCAGCGCTCCCCCGCCGACCTGGTGCAGCGCCTGCAGTCCAACGACCAGGTCGCCGAGACCCTGGCCCGCGACCTCGCCGCGGCCGGCGTCGACGCGATCGTGGTCGTCCTGTACGCGGTCCTGCTCTACACCTACGACCCGCAGCTGACCTTCGTCGGCATCGCCGTGGCCCTGCTGAACGTGGTCGCCATGCGGCTCGTCGTACGGCTGCGCGCGACCCGGACGGCGAAGCTGCGCGCGGACACCGCGCGCCTGACCAACACCTCGTACACCGGCCTGCAGTTGATCGAGACGCTGAAGGCGACCGGCGGCGAGGACGGCTACTTCCGCAAGTGGGCCGGGCAGCACGCCACCACGCTGGAGGAGCAGCAGCGGCTCGGCGTGCCGAGCGCCTGGCTCGGCGTGGTCGCGCCGACGCTCGCCACCTTCAACAGTGCGCTCATCCTGTGGATCGGCGGGCTCCGCGCGGTCGAGGGGCACATCTCGGTCGGTCTGCTGGTCGCCTTCCAGGCCCTGGTCACCCGCTTCACCGCGCCGCTGACCCGGCTCAACGGTGTGGCGGGCCGCATCCAGGACTTCGCGGCCGACGTGGCCCGGCTGAAGGACGTGGAGAACTTCCAGGCCGACCCGCTGTACGCCCGCCCCGGCGGCGGCGAGTCCACCCGGCGGCTGCACGGGCACGTCGAGCTGGAGAACGTCACCTTCGGTTACAGCCCGCTGGACCAGCCGCTGCTGACCGGTTTCGACCTGACCGTCGGCCCCGGGCAGCAGGTGGCGCTGGTCGGCGGCTCGGGCAGCGGCAAGTCCACGGTCTCCCGGCTGATCTCGGGCCTGTACACGCCGTGGGACGGGGTGATCCGCATCGACGGCCGCCGGCTGGAGGACATCCCGCGCGGCGCGCTCGCCGCCTCGGTCTCCTTCGTCGACCAGGACGTCTTCCTCTTCGAGGGGTCCGTGCGCGACAACGTGGCCCTGTGGGACCCGTCGATCCCCGACGAGGCCGTGGTGGAAGCGCTGAAGGACGCGGCGCTGTACGACGTGGTCATGCGCCGGCCCGGCGGCATCCACAGCCGGGTCGAGCAGGACGGGCGCAACTTCTCCGGCGGGCAGCGCCAGCGCCTGGAGATCGCGCGGGCGCTGGTGCGCCGGCCGAGCATCCTGGTGCTGGACGAGGTGACCAGCGCGCTGGACGCGGAGACCGAACAGGTCGTGATGGACAACCTGCGGCGGCGCGGCTGCGCCTGCGTGGTGATCGCGCACCGGCTGAGCACGGTCCGCGACAGCGACGAGATCGTCGTCCTCCAGCACGGCACCGTCGTGGAGCGCGGGCGGCACGAGGAGCTGGTGGCGCGCGGCGGCGCGTACGCGGCGCTGGTCAGGGAGCGGTGAGATGACGTCCGTACCGGAAGGCGACCTCGTCCTCGGGGCGCTCGGCTCGCTGGGCACGCGGCTGGACTGCGCCGGCCTGGGCCGCCTGGACCTGGAGGGTCCGCAGGTGCTGTGGCTGGTCGCGGCCGGCGCGCTGGACCTGTTCGCGGTGGACGCCGCCCAGCAGGGGCACTGGCACCACCTCGGCCGGCTGGAGGCGGGCACCCTGCTGCTCGGCCCGGTCGCCGGGCCCGAGCACACCCTGGTGGCCCGCCCGGTCCGGGACTGCGTGGTGCACCGCGTCAGCCTGCGCGAGCTGTACCAGCCGGCGCAGACCCAGACCTGGTCGTACGACGAGTACGGCAACCCGCAGTACGTGCCGCCGACGTCGAGTCCGCTGGAGTACGCGCTCGCCCTCGGCGTCGGCCGCGGCCTGTCCGTCCTCTTCCAGGCACCGCTGGCCGAGGAGCGGGCCGCGGCCCCGGCCGACGACGAGGTCTTCTGGATGCAGGTGCCGCCGGGCAGCGTGCAGTACGGCTCGCTGTACGGCGCGGAGGCCGCCGCCGACCTGCTGATGGACCCCGCGCTGTGGCAGAGCCTGGTGGACCAGCAGTACCGGCTGCTGACCGCGCTGGACCGGTGGATCGAGCAGGTGGAGCGCACCCACGAGAACCGCACGGCCGAAGGGATCAAGGCCGGCGAGGCCGTGCGCGCCCAGGCCGACCGGACCCTGCTGGCCTCCATCGGCAAGCGCTCCTCGCGCCGGACCACGTCGGCCGACGCGGACGCCACCTACGCGGCCTGCAAGCTGGTCGCCGAGGCGGCCGGCATCCGGCTCGCCGAGCCGGCGCAGAGCGGCACCGAGAGCGACCGGCTGGACCCGGTGGAACGGGTCGCGCTGGCCTCCCGGGTACGCACCCGGGCCGTCCGCCTGGACGGGCGCTGGTGGCGCGAGGACGTGGGCCCGCTGGTCGGCCACCGCGCGTTGTCCGGGGCGCCGGTCGCGCTGCTGTGGCGGCGCGGCGGCTATGTGGCCGTACACCCGGGGACGGGGCGCGAGACGCCCGTCGAGAAGGCGAACGCGGAGGAGTTCGAGCCGCGCGCGGTGATGTTCTACCGGCCGCTGCCCGACAAGAGGCTCGGGCCGCTCGGGCTGCTGCGGTTCAGCCTGCGCGGCACCCGCGCCGACCTGCTGAACCTGCTCCTCGCGGGGCTGGTGACGGTGGCGATCGGCGCGCTGGTGCCGATCGCCACGGGCAAGGTGCTCGGCGAGTACGTGCCGCGGGCCCAGGAGGGCCTGATCGTCCAGGTGTGCCTGGCCGTGATGGTGAGCGGAGTGGTCGCGGCGGCGTTCACGCTGCTGGAGAACCTGTCCATCCTGCGTCTGGAGGGCCGTATCGAGGCGGCGCTCCAGCCGGCCGTCTGGGACCGGCTGCTGCGGTTGCCCACCCGCTTCTTCACCCAGCGCTCCACCGGTGAGCTGGCCAGTGCGGCCATGGGCATCAGCGCGATCCGCCGGCTGCTGGCGGGCGTCGGCCCGGTCGTCGCCCAGTCGGTGACCGTGGGCGCGATGAACCTGGCCCTGCTGTTCTGGTACAGCCCGGCGATGGCGACGGCCGCGATCGGGATGCTCGTCGTGATCGGGGCGGTGTTCACCGGGCTCGGCCTGTGGCAGGTGCGCTGGCAGCGGCGGCTGGTGACGCTCGGCAACAAGCTGAACAACCAGGCGTTCCAGACCCTGCGCGGGCTGCCCAAGCTGCGGGTGGCGGCGGCCGAGAACTACGCGTACGCGGCCTGGGCGCGGGAGTTCGCGCGCAGCCGGGAGCTCCAGCAGCGGGTCGGCCGGATCAAGAACCTCACCACGGTCCTCGGCGCGGTCTATCTGCCGGTGTGCACCCTGCTGATGTTCATGCTGCTGGCGGGCCCGGCCAAGGGGGCGATGTCGGCGGCGGACTTCCTCACCTTCAGCACGTCGGTGACCATGGTGCTGACCTCGGTCACCCAGCTGACCGGCGCGTTCGTCTCGGCGGTGGCGGCGCTGCCGCTGTTCGAGGAGATCAGGCCGGTGCTGGAGGCCACGCCCGAGGTGCGCACGGCGAGCACCCGGCCCGGCCCGCTGTCCGGCGCCGTGGAGGCCCGCCGGCTCTCCTTCCGGTACGCCGACGACGGCCCCCTGGTCCTGGACGACGTGTCCTTCGCCGCGCGTCCGGGCGAGTTCGTGGCGATCGTCGGCCCCAGCGGCTGCGGCAAGTCCACGCTGCTGCGGCTGCTCATCGGCTTCGACCGGCCGGTCTCCGGCAGCGTCCTGTACGACGGCCAGGACCTCGCGGCGCTGGACCAGTCGGCGGTGCGCCGCCAGTGCGGGGTGGTGCTCCAGCACGCGCAGCCGTTCACCGGTTCGATCATGGACGTCATCTGCGGCGCCGAGCCGTACACGCCGGAGGAGGCGATGGCGGCGGCCGAGCTGGCGGGGCTCGCGGAGGACATCAAGCGGATGCCGATGGGGCTGCACACGATCGTCGCGGGCAACGGCGCGATCTCCGGCGGTCAGCGGCAGCGCCTGATGATCGCGCAGGCCCTCATCCGGCGGCCGCGCATCCTCTTCTTCGACGAGGCGACCAGCGCCCTGGACAACGACACCCAGCGCATCGTCATCGACAGCACCCGCAAGCTGAACGCCACCCGGATCGTCATCGCCCACCGCCTGTCGACCGTGCTGGACGCCGACCGGGTGATCGTGATGGAGGACGGCAAGGTCGTCCAGCAGGGCGCCCCGGCGGAACTCCTCGCGGACACCGGCGGCCGGCTGCACGAACTGGTGCGCCGCCAGCTGGCCTAGGCGGGCTGCTCCTCGTCGGCCGGGCCGGCCGGCTCGTCCTGGTGGTGGGACGGCATCCAGTGGTGCTCGGTGAACCAGCGGCCGAAGATGGCGCCGCCGTAGATGACGAACCCCACGCCGATGAGCCAGGACTCGACGACGAGTACGGTGCCGACGGGGCCGTAGCTCAGGGCGTTGGTGACGATGAGCGGGGTGAACACCAGGTAGGAGAAGGCGCGCAGGCCGGCCAGGCCGATGACGGTGGCCAGCGCGCCGGGCAGCAGCGAGCGCCAGTGCACCTGCCCGCCGAGCAGGAAGCGCTGCCCCCACCAGAAGAACAGGACCCCGCTCACCGTGGACAGCACGATCCGCTGCGTCCCGTACAGCGTCGACTTGGTCGCCACCTCCTGGTACAGGTACGCCGTCAGCACGATCAGCCAGGTCGCCTGCCGCCACACCCGGTGCCAGGGGCCCGCGGCCAGGCCCCAGATCCGCTCGTAGGCGTTCTGCACGCTGCCGCCGAACGACACGCCGAACACGGCGAGCAGGATGCCGCTCCAGACACTGGTGGTGCCGATGACCTTGCGCGGGGGGCTGATGACGTCCGTGATCACGTGGGCGGACCGGCCGGACAGCCCCATGCCGTCGGTGAGCCAGGAGGCGAAGCCCCCGCTCACCAGGGGGTCGGCCGCTGCGACCACGATGAGCAGCGGCGCCAGCGTCACCAGGGCCAGGGTGGCGAACCCCATGGCCCGGTGCATCAGCTCCAGCTCACTGCCGTGCTCGAACAGGGCCCGCAGGCGCAGCCACTCCCACGCGCCGTGCAGGCCGCGCCGCAACCGCCTCACGGCTCCTCCCGTACTCGCCACCCACACCCTCTCCCGTGCCGATTCATCCAGCGTGGCACGCACCGGGCAACTCGCAGCCGGAGGGCGGGCGGCGGCGCGGGGCGCTGGTGCGCACGAGTGACCGCCCGGTCCGGCGACACGGCCCGCCGGGTCCGCCGTTCGAGCCCCTCACCGGCGGAGAATCGGACTCCGTGCCCACCACAGACCACTCGGCGCCGGACGGCCGGCGGCGCCTGCTGATCCTGAGCGCGAGCATGGGAGCCGGCCACGACACCGTGGCCGCCGAACTCGCCCGCCGGGCCACGGCCCGGGGCCACGAGGCCCATGTGGCCGACGTGCTGCGGCTGCTGCCGAACGGCCTGGGCACCGGGCTCCGCCGCGGCTACCAGGCGTCCGTACGGCACCTGCCCTGGCTGTACGCCGGCGTCTACGGCGCGTTCCTGCGCGGCGGGCCCGGGCGGCGGCCCAGCGGGGTCCCGCTCGCCCGGCTCGCCGGGGACCGGCTGACGCAACTGGTGGACCGGCTGGACGCCGACGTGGTGGTGTCCGTGTTCCATCTCGC
Organism: Streptomyces sp. NPDC088810; assembly: GCF_044750305.1. Lineage (NCBI taxonomy): Bacteria > Bacillati > Actinomycetota > Actinomycetes > Kitasatosporales > Streptomycetaceae > Streptomyces > Streptomyces sp. NPDC088810. The sequence goes on along the minus strand of NZ_JBIVJQ010000006.1, from coordinate 110,799 downwards.
CGCCCAGCTGACCGGGCATCTGCGGGCCCGGGGCGGGCTGCGGGTGCCGAGCGCCGTCTTCCTGCTCGACTTCGCCGTGCACCGGCAGTGGCTGCATCCGGGCAACGACCGGTACCTGTGCCTCACCGACGCCGCGGCGGAGGAGGTGCGCCGCCACCTCGCCGTGCCCGTGGTCACGACCGGCCCGGTGGTCGCGCCCCCCTTCCGGGCGTCGGCCCCCGGAGCGGCCCGGTGGCGGGAGCGGTTCGCCCGGCGGGCGCCCGGCCGGCCCCCGGTCCTGCTGTCCGCAGGTGCCTGGGGCGCGGCCTCCCGCCCGGCCGCCACCGCCCGGCTGCTGGCGGCGGGCGGGTACCTGCCGGTGGTGCTGTGCGGCCGGGACGAGCGGCTCCTCGCCCGCCTCTCCCGGGAACCGGCGGTGCTCGCCCTGGGCTGGGTCGACGACATGCCCGGCCTGCTGGCCGCCTGCCACGCCCTGGTGGACAACGCCGCCGGCCAGACCGCCGTCCAGGCCCTCGCCGCGGGCCTGCCCGTCATCGGCCACCGCCCGCTGCCCGGCCACGGTGCGGAGGGCGTACGCCGCATGGCCGACCTGGGCCTGTCCGAACCGGCCCCCGACGGCCCCGCGCTGCTGACGGCCCTGACCCGCCTCCGCGAAGACTCCCCCACCCGCACGACCCGGGTGACCCGCGGCCACGCACTGTTCCGGGGGGACGCCCTGGACAGCGTGACGGACCTGTGAACGACCCGGGGCCGTGCCGCGGCCCCTGCTGGCGGAGGCGGGCCGGTCGGGGCGGGTGGGCCAACCGCGAGCCGGGGCACCGCGCCACGCCCGCCCCGAACAGCAGCCACCAACCCGCGAACCCACCTGGACGCCTCCGCGACCGCAGGCCAGGGCACCACACCGCGCCCGGCAGCCGTCACCCACCGACTCGCCCGGACCGGCCGCCCTGCACGGCAGGCACCCGGTCCCGGGAGCCGTCCGGTACGTGGTCGTGGAGGGGGCCGACCGTGAGGCCTGCCTCCCGGCAGTCCTGGACGATGGCCGGGAGGGCGGCCAGGGTGGCCTGCCAGCAGCCGGGGGCCGAGTGGTGGTCGGAGTCGTGGAGCAGGACGGTGCCGCCGCCGCGCAGGTCCGCGGCGATCCGGGCCCGTACGGACGCCGGCGTGGCGTCGGCCGTCCAGTCCCTGCCCCACGCCGACCACAGCACCGTGCGCAGCCCGGCCCGCCGGGCGGCCCGCCAGCGGCTCGTGGTGAGGACGCCGTACGGCGGGCGGTACCACCGCGGCCGCCGGCCGGAGAGGTCGTGCACCGCGCGGACGGTCCGGGCGACCTCCGCGGCGTCGCGGGCGAAGGCGGGCCGCCAGGGCCGGTCGTGGGTCCAGCCGTGCACGCCCAGCTCGTGTCCGCGCCGTACCGTCTCCCGGAGCAGCTCGGGATGGCGGACCGCGTGCTCGCCGACCACGAAGAAGGTGGCCCGCACCCCCAGCCCGTCCAGGGTGTCGAGGAAGCGCGGGGTGGACACCGGGTCCGGTCCGTCGTCGAAGGTGAGCGCGATGTGCCGGCGGTGGCCGGTGCCGGCGAGCCCGGGGAAGAGCAGCAGCCGTACGCCCGGCAGCCAGGTGGCCGCCGGGCCGACGTGGGCCGCGGCGGCACCGGCCGGCAGCAGGACGGCGGCCGTCCGCCAGGCGCGGCCGGACACGGGCGACATCGGTGACCTACCTCCTCGGGGTGCGCGGCAGAGCGGCGGTGGATCCGGGGGACGCCTCGGGGTCCGTGGCGTCCCACTCCCCGCCGACGGACGCGGCGTGGGCCAGGCCGATGCTGCCGGCGCCGATCAGCGCGACACCGATGGCCTCCGGCAGCAGGCTCAGGCCCAGGTGGATCGACTCGGCGAACAGCACCCAGCCGAGCACGACGCTGGTCAGCGCGTCGCCGAGGGTGAGGGCCGGCTGGGAGGCGGTCAGCGAACCGGCGCCGAGCGCGCCCTGCAGCAGCAGGAAGGCGACGAGCCCGGCGACCCCCGTGGCGTACAGCGACCAGTGCCCGAACATCGCCGCGGGCCCCTGTTCGAGGCGCCCCACGGCCTCCTTGAGCAGCGCCGCGGTGGCGGCGAAGGTCACGGCGGAGGCGAGCCCGAGCAGTGCGGCCCGGGAGGCACCCCGCACCGGGCGCGCGGCCGCAACGAGCAGCACGACCACGCCGAGCACCCCGCCGCCGCCCAGCAGCCAGTCCGCCGGCCGCGCGGTGGACCGGCCGGCGGAGGGCGCGGCCGCGAGGAGGAACAGGGCCAGCCCGCCGGCGAGGGCGACGAACGCCAGCCAGGTCCGGCCGTCCGGGCGGCGCCGGAAGACGACGCTGCCCACGGCGAGGGTGAACAGCAGCTCGGCGGCGAGCAGCGGCTGGACCAGCGACAGGCTGCCCACGGCCAGCGCCCCGGCCTGCAGCAGGCTGGACAGCGCCAGCAGCCCCGCGCCCGCCAGCCAGTAGGGGCGCCGCAGCAGGTGGGTGAACCGGCGCACGACGGACCCGGCCCCGTCCCCGTGGTCCGGCTCCTGCACGGCGGCGCGGCGCTGGAGCACCGAGGCGGACGCGTTGGACAGGGCCGCGAGGAGGGCGAGCAGCACCGTGACGGCGGTCATGGCGGTCACCCGAAGCGGGCGGCGAGCCGTCGGTAGAGTCCGGGCGCGGCACCGCGCACCCGGGCGGGCAGGCGCAGCCACCCGGGCACGTACACCTCGTCCCGGCCGTGCAGCACGGCGGCGCAGACCGCGTCCGCCACGCGCTCGACGGGGACCGGCCGCGGCCAGGAGCGTGCGTACGGGGTGCCCCGCCGGTCGAAGAAGGGGGTGTCGACCACGCCGGGGATGACATGGCTGACGCCCACTCCGGTGCCGCGCAGCTCGTAGCGCAGGCAGTCGGCGAACGTGGCCAGGGCTGCCTTCGCCGCGGAGTAGACGGCCTCGCCGCGCACGCCGACGCTGCCGGCGAGGGACCCGATGAGCACGATCCGTCCGGATCCGGCCGCCATCATGTGCGGCAGCACGCTCCGTACCAGGTGCACGGTGGCCAGCAGGTCGAGCCCGACGATCTCGTCGATGCGTGCGGCGGGCATGCCGGTGAACTCCCCGGCCCAGCCGACGCCGGCGCCCGCCACCAGCAGGTCCAACCTGCCACCGAGGTGGTCCAGGGCGAGGCCGGTGAGCCGGCGTTCGGCGCCGGGCCGGGTCAGGTCCGCGGGCAGCGCGAGCGCTCCGGACTGCGCGGCCACCTGCTCCAGTCGGGTGACGTCGCGTCCGTTCAGCACCAGCCGCCAGCCGCCCTCGGCGGCCAGCCGGCGGGCCACGGCGGCACCGATGCCCGAGGAGGCACCCGTCACCAGGGCGGTACCGCCCCGGGCGGGATCCGGGGCGGTGGCCGCCTGCCCGGCCGGGGCCGGGACCGGCCGGGTGTCGTTCGACGGTCCTGCGGGGGACGGGGCGTGGGACATGGTGACGACCTCACTGCGACGGCGTGCACGAGTTCGCGAGCTCCGGGGCCGAACCTTCGCGGTGTATCCAGGGCGCCACACCCTGAAACACCCCGCACGGCGAAGCGCCGGCCGGGCTCCCGCCCGTCCCAAAAGAAACGTTGCCGTTTCGCTCGAAGTGACATAAGGTCTAAGCGTACGAAACAGTTTCGTTTACGAGCTGTTCGCCTCGCGGTACCTGCCGTGCCTTCCGGTACCCGCCGTGCCGTCCGACCCGTACCCGAACGACTTCCCTGGAGTGGTTCCGCATGCCCGAGAAGACCCTGGCCGACAGCTCCCGCGCGGGAGCGGCGGCCACAGAGCACGCCGAGGCCTCGCCCAAGCGGTGGTGGATCCTCGCGGTCGTCGCCATAGCCCAGCTGATGGTGGTCCTCGACGCCACGATCGTGAACATCGCCCTGCCGTCCGCCCAGACCGACCTGGGCTTCTCCGACGGCAACCGGCAGTGGATCGTCACCGCCTACGCACTGGCCTTCGCCTCCCTGCTGCTGCTCGGCGGCCGGATCGCCGACCTGTTCGGCCGCAAGCCCGCCTTCCTCGTCGGCGTCGTCGGCTTCGCCGCGGCCTCGGCGCTCGGCGGCGCCGCGAACGGCTTCACCATGCTGGTCGTCGCCCGCGCCCTGCAGGGCGCCTTCGGCGCGCTCCTCGCGCCCGCCGCGCTGTCGCTGCTGAACACCACGTTCACCGACGCCCGGGAGCGGGCGCGCGCGTTCAGCGTGTACGGCGCGATCGCCGGCGCCGGTGGCGCGGTCGGCCTCCTGCTCGGCGGTGTGCTGACCGACGCCCTGGACTGGCGCTGGACGCTGTACGTGAACGTGGCCATCGCGGTCGTCGCCTTCGCGGGCGGCTGGCTGCTGCTGGGCAACCACCGGGACGCGGCGAACGCCAGGCTCGACGTGCCGGGCACGATCCTGGTCGCCGCCGGTCTGTTCGGCCTGGTCTACGGCTTCTCCAACGCCGAGACGCACGACTGGGACTCGCCGCTGACCTGGGGCTTCCTGACCGCGGGCGGCCTGCTGCTGGCAGCCTTCGCCTGGTGGCAGACCAAGGCCGCGCACCCGCTGCTGCCGCTGCGGATCCTGCTCGACCGGGACCGCGCGGCCTCCTTCCTCGCGGTGCTGATCACCGGCGCGGGCATGTTCGGCGTGTTCCTCTTCCTGACCTATTACCTCCAGCTGAACCTCGGCTTCAGCCCCACGAAGACCGGTGTGGCGTTCCTGCCGATGGTCGGCGCGCTGATGGTGACCGCACAGGCCGGCACCACGATGCTGCTCCCGCGGCTCGGCCCGAAGGCCGTCATCCCGCTGGGCTTCGCCATCGCCACGGCCGGCATGGCCTGGCTGACCGGCATCGGCCTCGGCTCCCACTACCTCGGCGCGGTGCTGCCGCAGCTGATCGTGATCGGTGTCGGCCTCGGCCTGGTCATGCCGCCGGCCATGCAGCTGGCCACCGGCGGGGTCGCGGCCGAGGACGCGGGCGTGGCCTCCGCGACCGTCAACGCCATGCAGCAGGTGGGCGGCTCGATCGGCACGGCCCTGCTGAACACCCTCGCGGCCGGCGCCGCGACCGACTACCTGTCCGGCCGGGACGCCACCAGCAAGCTGGTGCGGGCGCAGGCCACGATCGAGAGCTACACCACCGCCTTCGGGTGGTCGGCGGTCCTCTTCGGCGCGGGCGCGGTGATCGCGTTCCTCCTTTACCGGCGCGGGGTGCCGCAGCAGGACGCGGGCGCCGCACCCGTCGTCCACATGTGACAGCCGCCCGTCCGGGCCCGGGGGGCCGCCGTCCGCAGGGAGACGGCGGCCCCCGTCCTGTCCGGGGGACGCTTGGGAAGGCCCCGTCGGGTAACTCGCAGGGGAGATCACCTCGCCGACGGAAGGAGACGTCATGCCTGGCGGCAACGACCGTAACGACCACGAGGACCGGCCGGAGACGGCCCTGGAGGAGGTGCTCCGGGAGGTCGAGGAGGCCGAGAAGCGCGACGAGGACCAGGCCGCCTCGGGCGAGGCCGGGGACGCCATCACCCCGAACACCGGGGCGCAGCAGCAGGCGAACGGCGACTGAGCCGGGCGGCGCGCGCCCATCGGGGCGGGCCGGGTGCCGGAGGGCGCCATGGAGCCCGCTGGTGGGCGCCGCCCTCGTCGCCGGCGCCCCGGTCGCACCCGTGCTTCCCTCGGAGCCGGGTACCCGAGCCGCATGAACGACCATCTGCGAGACCCCCTGCTGCCCCCGTCCCGCGGCCCGCTCTCCGCCGCGGTCACGGCCTACCTGCGCGGCACGGGCCCGCTCCCCCGCCCCGGGGACGCCGCGGCCGCCGACCCGTACGGCGACGACCTCCAGCTCGCCCTCTACCTGTGCTACGAGCTGCACTACCGCGGCTTCGCCGGGGTCCCGCCCCAGGCCGAGTGGGACCCGGAGCTGCTGCGCGTGCGGGCCGCGCTGGAGGAGCGCTTCCGGTCCGCGCTGCGCGCCGACACCCCGGTCCACGACAGCCTGGACGAGGCGCTCGCCGCCCTCCTGGTGGAGCCGGCCGAGGGCACGGGCGTCTCCCACTTCCTGTCCGCCGAGGGCGAGCTGTGGCAGCTGCGGGAGTACGCCGCGGTGCGCTCGCTGTACCACCTGAAGGAGGCCGACCCGCACGCCTGGGTGCTGCCGCGGCTGTGGGGCCGGGCCAAGGCGGCGATGGCCGCGGTGGAGTACGACGAGTTCGGCGGCGGCCGGGCCGAACGGGTGCACGCACGCCTGTTCGCCGACCTGATGCGGGACCTGGACCTGGACACGGCGTACGGCCGGTACCTGGACGCGGCCCCGGCCGAGATGCTCGCCGTGGTGAACCTGATGTCCCTGTTCGGCCTGCACCGCCAGCTGCGCGGCGCGCTGGTGGGCCACTTCGCGGAGGTGGAGATCACCTCCTCGCCCGGTTCCCGCCGGCTGGCCGAGGCGATGCGCCGCACCGGCGCGGGCCCGGCGGCGGAGTTCTTCTACGACGAGCACGTGACGGCGGACGCGGTGCACGAGCAGGTCGTCCGGCACGACGTGATCGGCGGACTGCTCGACGAGGAGCCGGAGCTGGCGCCGGACATCGCCTTCGGCATCGACGCGACCGAGTACCTGGAGGACCGGCTGGGCCGGCGGCTGCTCGCCTGCTGGCGCGCGGGACGGACCTGCCTGCGGACACCCCTGGCGCCCCGGGCATCATCCCCGCAGACACCCCTGGAACAGCAGATGTCCCATACATCCTGAGTCCCCGGGTATTCGGACGGTGTGATCGCTGTGATGCTTCCGGGCGTGTACGCCCCGCAGGACGACACCGAGCTGCTGGCCGAGGCCCTCGACGAGGTGGCCCCGCCGCCCGGCACCCGGGTGCTGGACGTGGGCACCGGAAGCGGTGCGCTGGCCCTGGCGGCGGCCCGGCGGGGCGCCGAGGTGACCGCGGTGGACGTGTCCCGCCGGGCGGTGTGGACGGCCCGGCTGAACGCGTGGCTGTCCCGGCTGCCGGTGCGCATCCGGCGCGGCAACCTGTTCGCGCCGGTGCGCGGCCGCACGTACGACCTCATCCTGGCGAACCCGCCCTACGTGCCGGCGCCCGACACCGGGCGCGGACCGCGCGGCCGGGCCGTCGCCTGGGACGCGGGGCGCGACGGGCGGCTGCTGCTGGACCGGATCTGCCGGGACGCGCCGGCGCTGCTGAGCCCCGGGGGCATGCTGCTCATCGTGCAGTCGGCGCTGAGCGGTCCGGACCGCACCCTGGAGCTGCTGCGGGATGCCGGCCTGAAGGCCGCGGTGGTGCGGCGCCGCTGGGTGGCCTTCGGGCCGGTGCTGCGCTCCCGGGAGGACTGGCTGCGCCGGCGCGGGCTGCTCGCACCGGCCGACGACAGGGAGGAACTGGTGGTCATCCGTGCCGAACGACCCCTCTGACAGCGCGGCGCACGACTCCGCCGGCCCGGCGCCCGACGCCGCCGCCGGCCGGGCCCGCCGGATCACCGTGCAACGGCGCGGGCCCCTCCTGGTGGAAGGGCCCGTGGAGATCGAACTCGAGGATGGGAGCACGGTCTTCTCGGACCGGTTCCGTGTCGCTCTGTGTACCTGCCGGCGCAGTCGCCGCTACCCCTGGTGCGACACGAGTCACCGGCGCAAGGCCTGAGCACTCCGTTGAAACAGTTTGTTTTTCGCCGCTCCCCGGACGGTCCCCCACGGACTGCCCGGGGAGCGGCTGTGTGCCCGGGCCCGGCGGGCGGCCCCACTCCGCCCGCCGGCCCCGGTGCGAGATCGCAGGTTCCCCGCTCCAGGGGCCGCACTCCCCAGTTGCGAGCCTGATCCGGTGTCCACGGGGCACCCCTGCGATCCCGGTCCTAGAACGCGAAGAGGCTGCCGCCGACGGCATCCCTCATGCACGCGTTGCCGAAGGTGCGCTCGTAGGCGACGCGCTTGCCCTGCCAGACGCCCTGGACGGTGACGACGACGGGGTCGTACACCTTGGTGCACATCACGCCGTCGGCCGGCTTCAGGGCGTCGAGGTCGCCGCCGACTCCGCGCAGTTCGGCGCAGGCCTGGGCGGCGGCCGGGTGGGTGCCCGAGGCCGCGGGCGCGCAGTTCAGGGTGACGGCGCGCTCAGGTGTGGCCGTGGCCGCGTCGTTGCCGTGGCCGGTGGTGAGCACCAGCGCCGAGGGCGCGTAGAGCGACGACGGGGCGGCGCCCGGTGCAGCGACGGCGGCCCCGATCAGGGGTCCGCAAACGGCGGCGGCCGTGAGGCCGAGGGCCGCTGCCCAGCGCGCGGTGTTCCGCATTGTGTGCATCCTTCCGCTCGAACAGACGAGATGCCGGCTCCGGTCCGGTCGGGTGCCGGAGCGGCGAGCGCCACTCTGCCGACTCCACCGGCGAAACTCACATCGAACCCATTGGTTTCAGTAACCTTTCGTGTTGAATCAGTGGCGTGAAGTCACGGAATTCGAACGCCGTGACCCCGGAACAGAGCCGTTCCCCCGTCGCCGAAGCGGCCAGATGGCCGAAAATCAGCTGTTCGTTAATCGTCCTGAAACATTCCGGCTGCGCCCGCCACAAGTCCCTTCATGACTCCTTGTGTTCATGAAGTGATCACGTATCGTCGGGTGCGCGCGGCCGACGACGGGCGGGAGTTGACGGATGGCACGGCACTGGGCGGACTTCCAGTACGAGATCTATCTGAACGGGATGACCGGGGCGGTGCCCCGGCTCCCCACCGACCTGACCCGGCTGGAGGAGCTGGCCGAGCACCGGCTCGGCCCGGGCCCGGTGGGCTATGTGGCCGGCAGCGCGGGCGACGGCGGCACGGCCCGCGCCAACCGGGAGGCCCTCGACCGGCGCCGCATCGTGCCGCGCATGCTGCGGGACGTGCACGAGCGGGACCTCACGACCGAGGTGCTGGGGCGGAGGCTGCCGGCGCCGCTCGCGCTGGCGCCCGTCGGCGTGCTGTCCATCATGCATCCGGACGCCGAGACCGCCGCCGCCCGGGCCGCCGCCGCACAGGGCGTGCCGTTCGTCCTGTCGTCGGCGTCGAGCACCCCGCTGGAGCAGGTGGCGGAGGCGATGGGGGACGCCGAGCGGTGGTTCCAGCTGTACTGGGGCAAGGACCGGGAGGTGACCCGCAGTTTCCTCGCCCGGGCCCGGGCGGCCGGCTTCTCGGTGCTGCTCGTCACGCTGGACACCCCGCTGCTGGCCTGGCGGCCCCGCGATCTGGACCAGGCGTACCTGCCGTTCCTGCACGGCGTGGGGACCGCCAACTACTTCACCGACCCCGCGTTCCAGGCCGGCCTCGCCAAGCCGGTGCACGAGGACCCGAACGCGGCGGTGCTGCACTTCCTCGGCCTGTTCGGGGACGCCGGTCACACCTGGCCCGACCTGGCCTTCCTGCGCGCGCACTGGGACGGGCCGATCGTCCTCAAGGGCGTGCTGCACCCGGACGACGCCCGGCTGGCCGCGGACGCCGGCATGGACGGCGTGGTGGTCTCCAACCACGGCGGCCGCCAGGTGGCCGGATCGGTCGCGGCGGCCGACGCGCTGCCCCGCGTCGCGGACGCGGTCGGCGACCGGCTGACGGTCCTGTTCGACAGCGGCGTGCGCTCCGGCGCCGACGTCTTCAAGGCCCTCGCCCTGGGCGCCCGGGCGGTCCTGCTGGGCCGCCCGTACGTCTACGGCCTCGGCCTGGACGGCCGGGCCGGCGTCGAGCACGTCATCCGCTGCCTGCTGGCGGAGTTCGACCTCACGCTGGCCCTGTCGGGCCATGCCCGGCCGGGCACGGTGACGCGGTCGGACGTGGAGGCCGGCGGCGCAACTCCCTGAAGGCACGGCGCCGCAGGCATCACGCCGCCGCCCACCGCTGACCGGCGGACCCGTCCCGGACCTTGACGACGAGCTCGGCCCCCGCCCGGTCACCGCCGGCGGCGAGTGCGAGCGTCCGGTCCCACCGCGGCAGCAACTCGCCCTCGGCAGTGAGGTCGTAGCGCACGTCGTCGGCCCGTTGCGAGCCGGGGTCGGCGCAGCGGCCGAGGAGCACCACACCGGCGTCGGCGTGCGAGTCCAGGCACAGACCGGTGCCGGCGGCGCTGCGCAGCAGCCCGTCCGTCTCGTACGTCCACCGCTGCGTGGCCGAGCCGGAGCACGCGGCGAGCACGGCGCTCGCCCCGGCCTGCGGCGTGCCCTTGACGTCCAGGCACCGTCCGGCGGCGTTGCGCAGCGGACCCGGCCGGCCGGCGGCGGGCAGGCCCGTGGTGCCCGGCGAAGCCGACGCGCCGGGAACGGCGCTGGTGGCGACCGGCTCGGTGCCGTCGCCGCCGTCCGGCCACACACTGACCGCGAGGACCGTCGCGAGCAGCCCGGCCGAGGCCACGCCGACGCCCGTCAGCAGCGTCCGGGACGACCAGGCGCCCGGCGAGCGGCGAGCGGCCAGGGCGGTGCGAAGCCGGGCCGGCAACCCGGGTCCGCCGTCGCCGGCGCGGCGCCGCCCGCCGCCGCGCCGGCGTCCGCCGGACCGCCGGGAGCCGCCGCGGGCTGAGCCCTGGCGGCGGCCGGGGCGGGAGTCGAGGTAGCGGCGGGCGCCCCAGCCGAGGACGGCCTCGGCGAGCAGCACGCCCAAGGCGGCGTCGACGTGACCCAGTTGCTCGGCCGCGTGCCGGCAGTACGCGCAGCCGGTCAGGTGCTCCTGGACGTCGGGCAGCAGCGTGCCGCCCCGGCGGATCGGCACGTCGAGCAGCCGGTTGTAGTAACGGCACTCCTTGCCGGGCGCGAGGTCCCGGTGGGCGCGCACCAGGCCCTCGCGGAATTTCTCCCGGGCCTGTTCGAGCGCGGCCGTCGCGCTCTGGATGTCCACGCCGAGCAGTCCGGCGGGCACGGCGGGCGGTTCCGCCTCGACCTCGGTGTGCCACAGCAATGCCTGTTCCAGCCGGGAAAGGGCGTGGAACGAGCGGTCGGAAAGGACGCGGTTCTCCGGTATCAGGGTCGGCGCGGTGCGCATCCCGCGGCCCCCGGCGGGTTTTCCGAGCCCGGGCAGTACGGCGGTGATCCGGTCCGTGGCGGACCAGTTCAGGACCGTGTCCCGGACCGCCACCAGCAGGCGGGGCCGCAGCGCGTCGGCGGGTTCGCCGAGCGCCAGCCGGCCGAGGACCTGGTGGAAGGCGGTGGCGGTGACCATATGGGCGAGGGGGCCGGGGGTGGCCAGGCAGATGACGGCGTACTCGTGGGCCGGCTGCCAGTGCCGGGCCATCAGGAGGGCGGCCGACCGGGAGGCCTCCGCGTCGGAGCCGGCCCGCAGCGGGCCGGCGAGGAACTCGTCGGACTCCCCGGGTTCGGCGCCGGCCGGGGGCCAGGAAGGACGAGGGGGGTGGGGGGTGAGCACGGAGCGGATTCCTTCTGGCGCGTGGTGCGAGCGGAAATTCACCGCGTTTGAACCCTTGCACAACTTCCACACGGGCAACAAGGCGCACGTACGACATGAGCCGGTTTGAAAGAAAGTCAGAAACGGACCGCCGGCCAGGGCTTGGCGGAAAAGCGGCCGGATTTCCCATGCGCCCCGTGTGAAGCGTGCGCACGCACCGGTCGGGCGCGCACGCTCCCGGAGCCGGCGGGCCGGTGGTGGACTGGGAGCCGGTCCTCCTCGGACGGCCCGTTCCCCGGCCGGCGGTCCCGGTGGCTTCCCCCCGCCGGCCGGGGCGGGCCCGGCCGGCGCGCGGGGTCAGATCTGCCAGGAGCGGAGCCTGTCGGCGGCGCCGTACACGTCGGCCTTGCCGGAGATCAGGTCGCGGGCCAGGTCGACGAGGGCGCCGTAGGGCGGGTCGATGCCGACGCCGCTGACGAACATGTAGGCCACTGCGGTGGAGCAGGCGAAGCGGGCGTTGGCCGCGGGCAGCGGCTTGAGCACGGCGAGGGTGTGCAGCAGCGCGGCGGCGCGCCAGGCCGCGTCGGAGTCCACGCCGAGCCGGGGCGGGTCCACCCGGTGCCGGGCGACGGCGGCGACCAGCGCGGAGAAGTCGTCCACGGCGGGCTGGTCGGGCAGGACCTCCTCATGCCGCTGGAGGAGCCACGGGACGTCGATATGGATGACGGAGGGCATCGCTCAGGCGGCCTCGCCCTTGGCGGGACGCTCGTCGTCGGGGAAGGCCGCCGCGAACTCCTCGGCGTGGCCGGCGAAGAAGCGGCGGAAGGCCTCGGCGCCTTCCTGCAGGGCCCGGTGCCGGGCTATGTCGGCGGCGGCGGCCTCACGGACGAGGGCCTTCATCGACGTACCGCGCTCCTTGGCGATCTGCCGCAGGTCCTCGAGTTCCCGTTCGCTGAACTCCACGTTGAGAGCAGGCATGCCCCACACGGTACCGCGCGGGTACTCAAGCGTAAATATCCCCAGGTCAGTACGGGATCAGTGCGGTACCGGCAGGTTCCGAGGGCGGTGTCCGGTTTCCGCCGGTCGCGCACCGCGCCGCGCGGCAGACTCGACAGCGACGCAACGAGCCGGAGGGGGACGGAACAGGAGGACCCATGACGCTGACCCGGGCCGAGGCCCGCCGCCGGACAGCCCGCACCGACTGGGCCGCGCTCGCCGCCGAGCTGGACGAGCAGGGCAGCGCGCCCACCGGCCAGCTGCTGACGCCGGCCGAGTGCGCGGACGTGGCCTCCCTGTACGACGAGCCGGAGCTGTTCCGCACCACGGTCGACCTGGGCCGGCACCGGTTCGGCTCCGGCGAGTACCGCTACTTCACCCACGACCTGCCCGCCCCGGTCGCCGCGCTGCGGGCCGCGCTCTATCCCCGGCTGCTGCCCGTCGCCCGGGACTGGGCGGCCCGGCTGGGCCGCCCGGCCCCCTGGCCCGACTCGCTCGACGCGTGGCTGGCGCGCTGCCACGCGGCCGGCCAGGACCGGTCGGCGCAGATCCTGCTGCGGTACGGGCCGGGCGACTGGAACGCCCTGCACCGGGACGTCTTCGGCGAGCTGGTCTTCCCGCTCCAGGTGGTGGTGGCGCTGGACGCGTACGGCACCGACTACACCGGCGGGGAGTTCCTCATGGTGGAACAGCGCCCGCGCGCCCAGTCCCGGGGGACGGCGAGCGTCCTGCGGCAGGGGCACGGCCTGGTGTTCACCACCCGGGACCGGCCCGTGCGCACGCGCCGCGGCTGGTCGGCCGGGGCGATGCGGCACGGGGTGAGCACCGTGCGGTCCGGGCGGCGGCGGACGCTGGGCCTGGTCTTCCACGACGCCGCCTGACCGCCCCCGGGCCGCGCCCGCACCGTCACACGTCCAGCCGGCTGATGCGCACCGCCCCCTTCGGCTCGCCCGGGTAGGCGCTGGTGAGCGTCAGCCGCAGCCGGGAGCCGCGCACCGCGTCGAAGGTGATGAGGGTGGGGCTGTCGGAGGCGGTGGCCCACTCCACCTTCGCCCCGGTCACCGGGGCGTAGGCGTGCCCGTCCCACACCGCCACCTCGGCCCGGGCGGGCAGGGTGTGGCCGGCGTCGACCGTGAAGGAGGCCGCCACTCGGTCGAAGGTCCGGGTGCGCCCGAAGTCGACCGACACCCAGTCCTCGGCCCGGGCCCCGCTGAACGCGGGCAGCAGCGCGGTCGCCGACTTGACGAAGGCGTTGGACCAGCCGGTGGCCGGGTCGCCGTCCAGCATCGCGGCGGGCAGGGTGTCCGGGCGGCCGGAGTAACTGGCGTCCGCGCAGGGGTGGTCGGGCGGCGGCGGATAGTCGGGGCCGAACTCGGCGGGTTGGGTGGTGGCGACCGAACGGGCCGGGGCGGCGGTCAGGCGGACGGTGTCCGCGCGCAGCCCCTCCACCCGGGCGGTGACCTTCAGGACGCCGGGTCCCGTGCCGGACCGGACGATGGCGAGGGCTTTGCCGTGGAAGGCGGTGCGGGTGCTGGCCTGGTAGCGCTCGGCGCTCTCCTCGCGTCCGTTGTCGACGCCGGCCAGGGAGCCGCCGGTGACGTCGAACGCGATGAGGTGGCCGGCGTCGGGCACGACCACGCCGTGCGCGTCGACGATCTCGGCGGTGACGAAGGCGAGCGAACGGCCGTCGGCGGCGAGGGACGTGCGGTCGGCGGTGAGGCGAACGGCGTGCGGGGCGCCGGCGGTGCGCAGCACGTCGGTGGCGACGACCTTGCCACCCCTGCGCGCCACCGCCTTCAACTCGCCCCGCTGGTGAGGCACTTTCCAGGTCAGGTGCAGTTTGCCCGCGCTGCCGTTGGGGCTGGTGTAGCTGCCCGGGTAGGGGCCGTCGGTGAAGGTCCTGTCGTCGCCGGTGGGTTCGGTGGTCTCCAGGTAGGTGCGGCCGTCGGTGGTCTTCTTGACGTCGAACTCGCGTACCCCGAGGGACCTTCCGTTGAGGAACAGCTCGACGGAGGGCACGTTGGCGTACGCCCAGACCTCGACGGTGTCGCCCTCCTGGTGGTTCCAGGTCATCGGCAGCAGATGGACCATCGGCTCGGTCGTCCACTGGCTCCGGAAGAGGTGGTACATGTCCTTCGGGAAGCCGGCCGTGTCGACCGCGCCGAAGAAGGACGCCTTGACCGGGAAGACGTCGTACGGCGTCGGCTCGCCGATGTAGTCGATGCCCGACCACAGGAACTGCCCCGCGAACCACTTACGGTCCCGGTCCTTCTTGTGGCCGTACTCGCCGCTCATCGTCCAGGAGGCGAGGTTGTTGTCGTAGGAGGAGGTCTCCCGCTTGCCGGGGGTGTGGTTCTCGCCGGTGTTGAGGTGCTCCGGCTCCTGGTAGGTGCCCCGGGTCGAGGTCTCGGAGGAGGACTCGGACTCAAAGAGGAAGAGGTGCGGGTACTTGGCGTGCAGGGCGTCCACCGACCTGGCGGTGTTGTAGTTCAGGCCGAGGCCGTCCAGCTTGGCGAGCATGCGGTCGGCGGCGGAGCCGGTGGCGGGCACGCCGTGGTACTTGTTCGAGCCGATGACGACCGGCCGGGTGTCGTCGGCGGCCTTGATGGCGCCGATGATCCGGTCCGCCATGGCGAGCCCGGCGGTGGTGGTGGAGTCGGGGATCTCGTTGCCGATCGACCACAGCACCACCGCGGGCGAATTGCGGGCGGCCAGCACCATCTCGGTGGCGTCCTTCTCGCACCACTCGTCGAAGAACCGCCCGTAGTCGTACCTGGTCTTGCCGGTGCGCCAGCAGTCGAAGGCCTCCACCATCATCACGATGCCCAGCTCCTCGCAGACCTGGATCATCTCCGGCGAGGGCGGGTTGTGGGAGGTGCGGAAGGCGTTGACGCCCATCGACTTCATGATCTGCATCTGCCGGCGCACGGCGTCGATGCTGATCGCCGCGCCGAGGGCGCCCTGGTCGTGGTGGAGGTCGACGCCCTTGACCTTGGCGTAGGAGCCGTTGAGGAAGAAGCCCTCGTCGGGGTCGAAGCGGAAGGTGCGGATACCGAAGGGCGTGCGCCGGGTGTCGGTGGTACGGCCCCCGACGCGCAGCTCCGTGTGCAGGGTGTAGCGGTGCTCCGGGGTCGCGAAGTCCCACAGCAGGGGCTTCGGGACGGTCAGTTCCTGGGTCGCGGCGGCCTCGTCCGGGACGGACACCGTGCCGGCCGCACGGGCGACGGTCCGGCCGGCGGGGTCGGTGATCCGGGAGCGGATCTCCACGTCCGTGCCCGTGCCGGACTCGTTGCGCACGGTGGTGCTCACCCGGACCACCGCCCGGTCGGCCGAGACCTCCGGCGTGGTGACGTACGTGCCCCAGCGGGCGACGTGCACCGGCTCGGTGATCACCAGGCGGGCCTCGCGGTAGATGCCGCTGCCGGAGTACCAGCGGCTGCTCGGCAGCTGGTTCTGCACCTTGACCGCGAGGACGTTGGGGGTTTCGCCGTCGGTGTGGACGAGGTCGGTGAGGTCGAGGGCGAAGCCGGTGTACCCGTACGGGTGACGGCCGGCCTGCGTGCCGTTGCAGTAGACGGAGGAGTCCATGTAGACGCCGTCGAACTCCACCGAGATCCGCTTGCCGGCGTACGCCCGCGGGAGGGTGAAGGCGAGCCGGTACCACCCGAGACCGCCCGGGAAAAAGCCGGTTCCGCTGGTGGTGCCGTGCTCGGTCGTGGGGGTCTGCTCGATGCTCCAGTCGTGCGGTACGGCGACCCGGCGCCAGTCCCCGTCGTCGTGGTCCGGGTCGGCCGCCCGGGCGTAGGCGCCGGTCGGGTCGGCGATGCCGCCGGGGTCGACGAGGGCGAAGCGCCAGCCGTCCCGCAGCGGCACGGTGTGGCGTCCCCCGGCGGCGGACGCCTCGGCGGCGAGGGCGGCCGGGGCCGCGGGGATGCTCAGGAGCGTTCCGCCCGCGGGCGCTGCCGTGGCTGCGGCCAGAACCGATCTGCGCGTGACCGTCATGGGCGGCTCTCCCTCATCAGGCCCCAGAAGTGCTCACATCTGATCGTCGTCAAACAGATTCTGACGTCCTGACGCACTCGATCGTCAAGGCCCCGGACGCCTGCCGCTGCCCGCGGCCCGAGACCGGCCGGATTTCCCCCTTGACCGTGCGTCCGGCCGTGTTCGACCGGTCGGCCAGGTGGCCCCGCAAGCGTGGTTCACGGGACGGCGCGAAGCACTACGCTGGACCAGCGGGTGGAGCCACCCGTTCACTGTGAGTGTGCGCTTGGGAGCGGCGACGATGAGCCGGGTCTATCCGTTCGACGATGCGGCCACGGCCCGGGCCGTCATCGGCGCCGACGGAACGCTGACGGAGTGGAACGAGGGCGCCTGCCGCCTGCTCGGCCACCCGGCCGCCGCCGTCCTGGGCCGCCCCGCCGCCGAGCTGCTCGCCGACGCCGGTCCCCCGGCCCCGCCCGCCGGTACCCGTTGGGCGGGCACGGTCGGATTGCGCCACCAGGACGGCCGTACCGTCTCGGTGTGGCTGCTCGCCCACCGCCGCCCGCCGGACGACGGGCACCCGGGCGACTGGCTCGTGGTCACCCCGCTCACCGGCGACGACCCGCCGCCCGGTGACGACCCGCTCACCGAGGCGGGCCTGGTCCAGTCGCCGTGCGCGATCGCGGTGTACGACGACCGGCTGCGGCTGCGCCGGATGAACGGCCCGATGGCCGACGTGGTCGGGCTGCCGGAGCGGCGGCTGCGCGGGCTGCGGCTGGCGGAGATCGGCGGCAGACCGCAGAGCGAGGAGCTGGAGCAGGGCATGCTCCGGGTCCTGACCACGGGCCGCCCGCTGGACGTGCAGACCTTCATGCACACCGGCGGCGAGGACCGGGCCCACGCCTGGCTCGCCCGCATGGCGCCGGTCCGGGACGCGGCGGGCCGGGTGCGGGGCGTGTGCCTGGCCGCGCACGACGTCACCGACAACCAGCGGGCCCGGCAGCGGCTGCAGCTGGTCAACGAGGCCAGTGTGCGCATCGGGTCCACGCTCGACGTCACCCGGACCGCGCAGGAGCTGGCGGACGTGTGCGTGCCCGCGCTCGCCGACTTCGTCACCATCGACCTGCTGGACCCGGAGGAGTACGGCGGCGAGCCGCCCGCCCGCATCACCGCCCCGGTGCGGCTGCGCCGCACCGCCCACCGGTCGGTGCTGCCCGGCGTGCCCGAGGCCGTGATCGATCCCGGCACGGCGGAGGAGTACCCGGACTTCTCCCCGCAGGCCGACTCGCTGACCGCGGGCCGCACGATCACCACCTCGGTGGCCGTCGGCGACATGGACCAGTGGCTGACCTGGCACGCGGAGCGCGGCCGGCGGGTGCGGCAGTTCGGCATCCACTCCTCGATGTCGGTGCCGATCCAGGCGCGCGGGCTGACCCTCGGCGTGGCGGTGCTCACCCGGCACCGCCGCCCGGACGGCTTCACCCCGGACGACGTGCTGCTCGCCGAGGAGATCACCGCCCGCGCCGCCGTCTGCATCGACAACGCCCGCCGCTACTCGCGCGAGCGGGAGACCGCGCTCGCGCTCCAGCGCAGCCTGCTGCCCCGGTCGCTGCCGCGCACGGCCGCGCTGGACGCCTCCTCCCGCTATCTGCCGGCCGCCCGCGCCGGCGTGGGCGGGGACTGGTTCGACGTGATCCAGCTGTCCGGGATGCGGGTCGCGATGGTCGTCGGGGACGTCGTCGGGCACGGCATCCAGGCCTCGGCCACCATGGGCCGGCTGCGCACCGCCGTCCGCACCCTCGCCGACATCGACCTGGCCCCGGACGAGCTGCTCACCCACCTCGACGACCTGGTCGTCCGGTTGTCGGAGGAGTCCGGCGGCGACGTCAGCCCCGGCGAGGACGGCAGCCCCGGCGAGGTCGGCGCGACCTGCCTGTACGCCGTCTACGACCCGGTGTCCCGGCGCTGCACCCTGGCCCGCGCCGGGCATCCGCCGCCCGTGGTCCTGCGGCCGGGCGGCACGCCCCACGCCCTGGACGTGCCCGCCGGTCCCCCGCTCGGCCTGGGCGGGCTGCCCTTCGAGTCGACCGAGGTGGAACTGCCCGAGGGCACCGTCCTCGCGCTGTACACCGACGGGCTGGTGTGGTCCCGGGACCGCGACCCGGAGACGAGCCGGGAGCTGCTCCACGAGGCGCTCGGCGCGTACGCGGACTCCCTGGACGAGACCTGCGACCGCGTCCTGCACACCCTGCTCCCGTCCGGCGGCGCCCCCGACGACGTGGCGCTGCTCCTGGCCCGCACCCGGGGCCTGCCCGCCGCGCAGGTGGCGACCTGGGACA
Source organism: Streptomyces sp. NPDC088810 (assembly GCF_044750305.1). Taxonomy (NCBI): domain Bacteria; kingdom Bacillati; phylum Actinomycetota; class Actinomycetes; order Kitasatosporales; family Streptomycetaceae; genus Streptomyces; species Streptomyces sp. NPDC088810. The sequence continues at coordinate 92,107 of NZ_JBIVJQ010000006.1, read as the reverse complement.
TCCCCGCCGACCCGGCGCTGGTCGCACCGGTCCGCAAGCAGGTCGCGGAGCAGCTGGACACCTGGTCGCTCAGCGAGGCGTCGTTCACGACGGAGCTGGTGGTCAGCGAGCTGGTCACCAACGCCATCCGGTACGGCGCGCACCCGATCCGGCTCCGGCTGATCCACGACACGGCCACGCTGATCTGCGAGGTCTCCGACACCAGCCCCACCGCCCCGCACCTGCGCCGGGCCAAGACCTTCGACGAGGGTGGCCGGGGTCTGCTGCTGGTCGCCCAGCTCACCCAGCGCTGGGGCAGCCGGCACCACCCGGAGGGCAAGACGATCTGGGCGGAGCTGCCGCTGTTCGAGGAGGACGAGTAGGCCCCGGCACGGCTCTCAGGAGGCCGTCAGCCACGGCCGTACCTGCTTGCGGGCCTCGTGCAGCCGGGACTTGAAGGTGCCGAGCGGGATGCCGGCGCGCTCGGCGGCCTCGGCGTAGTCGAGCTGGCAGATGTCCCGGTAGACCAGCGGCGCGACCAGGTGCGGATGCTCCCGCTCCAGGCGCTCCAGGGCCTCCAGCAGATCCACCCGGGAGCCGGCGATGACGCTGGTGGTGCGCGGGTCGACGGCGTGCCCCGGCTCGATGGCCGCGGGCTGTTCGGCCGCCCGCCGCTTCAGCTCGCGGTACTTCTGCCGGCAGCAGTTGGCGACGACGGTGTACAGCCAGGTCCCGAAGCGGCTGCGGCCCTCGAAGCCGGAGATGTGCCGGGCCACCTGGAGCAGCACGTCCTGGGCGGCCTCCTCGGCGTCCTCCCGGCAGGGCAGGAAGCGCGCGCAGCGGCGCACGACCTCGGGCCGCATCTCCGTCAGCAGCCGGTCCAGGGCCGTGCCGTCGCCGGCGGCGGCGCGCCGGGCGAACTCCTCCATCAGCGCCTGGTCCTGCACGGACGGCCCTCCTCCGAGTCGATCTCAGGCCAGGCATGATAGTCGTATGCACCCCCTGGAGCGGATCGGCCGCCACCGCCTCGAACGGCCGCTGGGCAGCGGCGCCTTCGCCACGGTGTGGCTCGCCCACGACCCCGAGCTCCAGGCTCCGGTGGCGGTGAAGGTGCTCGCCGAGAACTGGGCGCACCGGCTCGACATCAGGGAGCGCTTCCTGTCCGAGGCGCGGCTGCTGCGCCGGGCCGGTTCCGGCCGGGTGGTGCAGGTCTACGACATCGGTGAACTTCCGGACGGCAGGCCGTACTTCGTGATGGAGTACGCCGGCGGCGGGACCCTCGCCGATCTGCTGGCCGACGGTCCGCTGCCGGTGCGGGAGGCGCTCGCGCTGACCGCCGAGGCCGCGCGCGGTGCCGCCGCGCTGCACGAGGCGGGCATCGTGCACCGCGACATCAAGCCGACCAACGTGCTGCTGCACACCGCCCCGGACGGCACCCGGCGGGTGCTGCTCGCCGACCTGGGGCTGGCCAAGAGCCTCGCGCAGGCCTCGGTGCTGACCCTGGCGGCGGGTTCGGCGGGCTACCGGCCGCCGGAGCAGGCCGAGCCCGGCGCGGGCATCGACGAGCGGGCGGACGTCTACAGCCTCGGCGCGGTCGGCTACGAACTGCTCACCGGGACCGTGCCCGGGCCGCCGGGGCAGGTGATACCGCCCCGGCGGCTGCGGCCGGAGCTGGACGCGGACGTGGAGCGGGCGCTGCTGCGCGCGCTGGAGCCGGACCGGGCGCGGCGCTGGCCGGGCGCCCTGGTGTTCGCGGCAGAGCTGGACCGGCTGGCCGCGGCGCCGCCGGTGCGGTCCGCGCGGCGCCTGGACCGGGTGCGCGGCCGGCTCACTCCGCTGACCCTGGTCCTCGCCGCGGTCCTCGCCGCCGGCGCCGCCGCGGTCACGGTGACCGTGGCGCTCCACCGGGACGGCACCGCGGACGACGGGGTGCGGGTCACGGACGCCACCGGGCGGGTGAGCCTGCGGGTGCCGGACGGGTTCGGCCGCGAGCTGCGCGACTCCGGCTGGGACCCGCGGGCGCTCGGGCTGGCCGCCGGGCACGAGCCGGGTCTCGTGGTGGCCGGCGACCTGTCCCGCTGGTCCGACCCGAACGCCCCCGTGGACGGGGTGTTCGTCGGGGTCGGCGCGCACGGGGACGTCACCGCCAAGGTCAAGGCCCTCGCGCACTCCGGCTGCCGGTACGCGGGCGCCCGCACCTTCACGGACGCCGACTGGCACGGGCTGGTCCGGTCCTGGGACAGCTGCCCCGACGGCGGCTCGGTCACCGAGTCCGCGCTGGTCCCGGCGGGCGGCGCCACGCGGCCTCAGGTGTATGTGCAGGTGCGTCAGCGGGACGGCGACGACGCGGCCGACGGCGTGCTCCGTTCGCTGCGGGTCGCCTGACCGACGCCTGCCGAGCGGCCCGGCGGGGAAGAGAACCGGACAGAACCCGGCGCGTCCCGAACTTTTCCGGCGGTCCGTGCATCGGACGGAGAGGACGGCGCACCCGGCGCCGTAGGCACGCGTCCCGGTCGCGTGCCGTGACCTCCAGGAGTGTTGAACGACATGGTGTACACCCTCCGGTCCGCGCGGCACGGTGCCCTGCTCGTGGGCACGGTCGCCGTGCTGGGCCTCCTGACCGCGTGCGGCGACGGCTCCGGCGCGCACAGCGCCGGCCCGGCCACCGTCTCCGGTACGGCCGCCCCCGCGCGCGACACCACGGAACCACCCCCGGCGTCCCCCACGGCCACGGCCTCCTCCCCCGCGCGCACCGGCTCGGCGTCCGCGCCGAAGACGACCGGCACCGCGGGCGGCGCCACGGCCACGACCACCCCGGCCGCGGTGAGCACCCGCTGCCACACCTCCGAACTGCGCGCCTCCGTGGGCCGCAACGACCCGGGCGCCGGCCAGGAGAACTTCCCGGTGGTGCTCACCAACACCTCCGCCCGGACCTGCACCCTGCACGGCTATCCGGGCGCGGCCTTCGTCGACGCCTCCGGCCGCCGGCTCGGCCCGGACCCCCAGCGTGAGCCGGGCACCCCGGTGACCGTCACGCTCAAGCCCGGGCGGAGCGCCTGGTCCGGGCTGACCTTCTCCAACCCGGAGATCAGCGGAGCGAAGACGGCCAAGCCGGCCGCCCTGCTGGTCACTCCGCCGGACGAGCGGGCCCCGTTGAAGGCGGCCTGGTCGGGCGGGCCGGTGCCGGTCTCCGGACACTCCTCGTCCGTCCGCCTGACGGTGCTCGCCCCGGGCACCGGTCCCTGACCCCGCCTCTCCTCCGCCCCCTCCGCGCGAACCCCGCTGCCGGCCCCCGAGGCAGCGGGGTTCGTCATGCCGGCCCCGCGGGGGCCCCGTTCGTCATGGCGGCGCCACAACTGTCACAGGACGGCAACAGGCGCCGTCGGCCGCGATCTTTCCCCGGCCTGTGGTCATCGAACCCGGTCGACCGCACGGCGAACAGGCCCCGCGGGGGCCATGACCAGGGAATCGGGGAGACGATGAGCGGGATCTCACGCAGGCGGGTGCTGACGGCCGGGGCGGCGGCGGGCGCCCTCGGAACACTGGCCGCCTGCTCCTCCGGCACCGGCGGACCGGGCCCGGCGGGCGGCCGGGGCACGGCACAGGCCCGGCCGGTGAAGCCGATCGGCGACGGCTCCACCGCCGACACCGGCGCCCAGCCGCACCAGCCGAAGCCGGACCGGCTGAAGGAGGGCCAGCAGCCGCCGCAGTTCGTGGTGTTCTCCTGGGACGGGGCCGGCGAGCTGAGCAACAAGCTGTTCTCCCGGTTCCGCAAGGTGGCCGCCGACCACGGTGCCAAGATGACGTTCTTCCTGAGCGGCATCTACACGTTGCCCGAGTCCAAGAAGCACCTCTACCGGCCGCCGCAGCACCCGGTCGGCGCCTCCGACATCGGCTACCTCGCCGACCGGCACATCCACGCCACGCTCCAGCAGGTGCGCGGGGCCTGGCTGGAGGGCCACGAGATCGGGACCCACTTCAACGGGCACTTCTGCGGCGCGACCGGCGTGCGCAACTGGTCCCCGGCCGAGTGGCGCAGCGAGATCGACCAGGCCATGGACTTCGTGACGAAGTGGAAGACCAACACCGGCTTCACCGACCTCGACCCGCTCCCCTTCGACTACCGCAAGGAGCTGGCCGGCGGCCGCACCCCCTGCCTGGAGGGCCAGGCCGGCCTGCTGCCGACCGCCGCCGCGCTCGGCTGGAAGTACGACGCCAGCTCCCCCGGCGGACTGCAGGTCTGGCCGGGCAAGGTGCAGGGCGGCAAGCTGTGGGACTTCCCGCTGCAGTCCATACCCTTCGCCGGGCACTCCTTCCAGGTGCTCTCGATGGACTACAACCTGATGTTCAACCAGTCCGGCGGCAATCCGCTCGGCGACCGCAGCAAGTACGACACCTGGCGGGCCCAGGCCCGTGACACCTACCTGGCCGGTTTCCGGCGGGCCTACGAGACCAACCGCGCCCCCTTCTTCATCGGCAACCACTTCGAACGCTGGAACGGCGGCGTCTACATGGACGCCGTGGAGGAGGCCATCGGGAAGATGGCCTCCTACGACGACGTGCGCTTCGTGTCCTTCAAGCAGCTCGTCGCCTGGCTGGAGGCGCAGGACCAGGCGGTGCTGCGCCGGCTGCGCGCCCTGCCGCCCGGGCAGGCCCCGGCCGGCGGCTGGGCGGAGTTCCTGGGCGTGGCGGGCAGCCGGTCGTCGTAGCGCGTTCAACATGGTCTGTTTTCATGGGCGGGCAACCCGTGCCCGACTCCGGAAGGACTCGCCCTGAACACCCCGCTCGCCGAGGCACTGTCCGCCGTCCTGCTGGTCGCCGTGCTGGCCTGGGCCGTCGTACGGCCCTTCGGTCGGCCGGAGGCGGTCATGGCCGTCCCCGCCGCCGCCCTCGCGGTCGCGACCGGCGCGATCTCCCTCGACCACGCCCGGGCCGAGGCCGAACGGCTCGGCCCGGTGGTCGGGTTCCTGGCCGCGGTGCTGGTGCTCGCCCATTTCTGCGATGTGGAGGGGCTGTTCCAGGCGTGCGGGGCGTGGATGGCCCGGTGGGCGGCGGGCCGGCCGGTGCGGCTGCTGACGGCGGTGTTCGCGCTGGCCTCGGCCATCACCGCCGTGCTCAGCCTGGACGCGACGATCGTGCTGCTCACCCCGGTGGTCTTCGCCACGGCCACGCGGACGGGCGTACGGCCCAAACCGCATGTGTACGCCTGCACGCACCTGTCGAACACGGCGTCGCTGCTGCTGCCGGTGTCCAACCTGACGAACCTGCTGGCGTTCGCGGCGAGCGGGCTGAGCTTCACCCGGTTCGCGGCGCTGATGGCGCTACCGTGGCTGGCCGCGATCGGCGTCGAGTACCTGGTGTTCCGGCGGTTCTTCGCCCGGGATCTCACGGCGGCGGCCCCGGCGGGCCGGGACACCGGCGAGGCGCCCGCGCTGCCGCTGTTCGCCCTGGTGACCGTGGGCTGCACACTGGCCGGGTTCGTGGTGGCGTCGGCGTTCGGCGTGGAGCCCGCATGGGTGGCGGCGGCCGGCGCGCTGGTGCTGGCGGGGCGGGCACTGGTGCGGCGGCAGGCGAGCCCGCTGACCGTGGTGCGGTCGGCGGCCCCGGCCTTCCTCGCGTTCGTCCTGGCGCTGGGCATCGTGGTGCGGGCCGTGGTCGACAACGGGCTCGCGGACGTGCTCGGACACGTGCTGCCGGGCGGTACCGGGCTGCCCGCGCTGCTCGGGATCGCCGCGCTGGCCGCGCTGCTGGCCAACCTGATCAACAACCTGCCCGCGGTGCTGGTCCTGCTGCCTCTGGCGGCGCCCGCCGGGCCGGGTGCGGTGCTCGCCGTGCTGCTGGGCGTGAACATCGGCCCGAACCTCACCTACGCCGGGTCGCTGGCCACACTGCTGTGGCGGCGGATCGTGCACCAGCACGAGCACGACGTGGACCTCGGGGAGTTCACCCGGCTCGGTCTGCTCGCCGTGCCGTCCTCCCTCGCGGTCGCGGTGGTGGCACTGTGGGGGTCGCTGCAGATCCTGTGACGGGTTCGCGTGAGCCGAGGGAGGCCGAGGGATGCGGGTGATCGCCTGGCTCGTGGAGGGCACCTGGCCCGCCTGCGTGGACGCGGTGCGCGCCCATGCTCCGGACGACGCCGAGGTGGTACTGCTCCATGTCAGCGGACCCGATGTGCCGGCGGTGGCGCACGGGGCGTTCGCCGGCCTGCTCGGGCGCGGGCACCGGGAGGCGGACCCGGGTGACCGGCTGGAGGCGCTCGGCGGCCCGTCGGCGGCCGCGCTGCTCGCCGCGGCGGCCGAGCGGCTGGGCCGGCCCTGTGTGCGCGAGGAGCGGTCGGGCCGGGCCGAGCGGGAGGTGGTGGCCGCCGCCGAGGGGGCCGGGCTGCTGGTGCTGGCCCGGGACGGGGACCGGTCGCGGCTCGGCCCGAAGAGCCTCGGCCCGGCCGTGCGGTTCGCCGTCGACCACGCGCCGTGCCCGGTGCTGCTGGTGTGGCCGGAACCGGCCCCGGGCCTCGGGACGATCCCGCCCCCGCCGCCGCACCACCCCTGACGTCAGCGGCGGTGGCGGCCGCCGCCCCCGTCCCAGCCGCCCCCGTCCCAGCCGCCACCCCAGCCGCAGTACTGCGGGTACCTCGCGCACGGGTCGGCGGTGGCGGTCGGCGCCGGTGCCGGGGCGGAGGTCGTCGCGGACGGCGTGGGCGTCGGCTCGGCCGTCCGGGAGGGCGTGGGGGTGACCGGCTCGGGAGTCGTGGGCGGTGCGGGTGGGGTGGACGCCAGGGCGCTGTCCCGGTCCCAGTTGACGTTCTCCATCCGCAGGTCCGGGTGGGCGGTGTCGACGGACCAGCGCTGGACGGTGCCCGCGGCGCGGATCTTGAGCACGAGGGCGCCGGAGCCGTCGGTGGCGGCCGGGGTGAGGGCCAGCTCCTGGTCGGCGTGCGGCACCAGGGCACCCTGGAGCGTGAAGTCGTAGCGGATGTCGCGGGCGGCCCCGCCGGTGGCCGTGCACGGGGCGAGGCGCACGGAGTAGCCGAGGTGGGAGTCCAGGCACAGGTCGGGGGCGGCGGCGTTGCGCAGCAGTCCGTCGGTCTCGTACGTCCACTGCTGGCTCGGGGCGGCGGAGCAGTCGGCGAGTTCCGTCTCGGCGCCCTCGACCGCCTTCCCGCCGGCGACGCCGACGCACAGGCCGGAGGCGAGGTTGCGCAGTCTGCCGTGCAGGGCGCCCTGGCCCGGGGCGTTCCGGCCGGCCCAGGAGGCCCCCGGGGAGGCCGCGTCCTTGCCCGGGGTGCGCGAGGGCGTCCGGGTGGCGCCGGGCGCCGGGCCGTCGCCGGAGCCGAGCACCGACCACAGCGCCAGGGGCAGGACGACGAGACCGCTGACGGTGACGACGGCCAGCGCCAGGGTGCGGCGCCGGGCGCGCCGGGCGGCGCGGTGCGCGGAGCGGGGGGAGGCGGGGGCGGGTTCGGTGCCCTCGGTGACTTCCGTGCCTTCGGCGCCTTGGGATCCCCGGGCGGGGGCGGGGGAGCCGGCCGCCCGGTCGCGGGCGGTGCCGGGGCCCGGTTCGGTGGGTGCGTCGGGGATGAAGGCTTCGCCGCCCTGGGGTACGACGGTGGCGGCGGCCGGGGCCGGCGCCGCGGGCTCCTCGGCGCGGACCGCCCGGGACTCCACATAGCCGTGGGCGCCCCAGCCGAGGACCGCCTCGGCGAGGCCGAGGCCCAGGCCGTCGTCGTTGAACTCGGCGAGCTGGCCGGCGGTCCGCTCGCAGTGGGCGCAGCCGGCCAGGTGCTGCCGCAGGTCCGGGTCGATGTCGGTGCCGCCGCGCCGGAACGTGACGTCCAGCATGCGCAGATAGCGCCGGCACTCGGCCTCGGGGGCCAGCTCGCGGTGCACCTGGAGGCATTCCTCGCGCAGCCGCTCGCGGGCGCGGCCCAGTTCGACGCGGGTGTCCTCCTCGTCCAGGCCCAGCAGCGCGGCGGGCACGGCCAGGGGTTCGGCCTCGACCTCGCTGTGCCACAGCACGGCGCGGGAGGTCTCGGGGATCCGCTGGAACGCGCGTGCCAGCAGCCGCCGCTCGGGCGAGGGCAGCAGCCGGGCCGCGGCGCGCTCGCCGGGTCCGTCGCCGGAGCGCAGACCGGGGTGGAGGAGTTCCTGGCGGCCGTCGGTGTCCCACTCGCCCGCGATGCGCCGGACGGCGACCAGGACGTGGGGCCGCCAGGCGGCGGTGGGGCCGGTCTGCCGGAGGGACGCACCGAAGAGCCGGGTGAACGCGGCCGTGGTGAGCATGCCCGCGGCGCGCGGCCCGTCGGTGCACAGCCGGGCGTAGGCGAAGGCCGCCGCCCAGTGCCGGTCGAGGAGTTCGCCGACGGGATGGAGGGCGGGTGACGCGCCCGTCCACTTCTTCAGTTCGGCGCTCAGCTGCTCGTCCGACAGACCTGCCTCGGTCACGGCCGAATTCCTCCCGACGCACTACCGGAATTAGTCCATACCAATTGGTATGGCGAGGGCATGGGGGCAGCTCGGACGTCCACCTGAGGCGGCTCTTGTGAAGCGTGGGGGGTGTACGGGAGCGGCCTGGCGCATACAGAGGGAATGTATTTGCCTGCGCGCCGACAGCGCACACTTTTACACAGCCGAACACGTCCGAACAAGAGATCTCCCGATTTCCCGGATTCACCGCCGTGGTTTCTTCATTGACATCTCGTCAACGGCAGCCTTTTCCTCCCTTTACTGCCGTTCGCCCGCCCGGTAGGCGCCGGGCGGCACCCCGTAGCGCGCGCGGAAGACCCGGCTGAAGTGGCTGGGGAATCCGGAGGCGGCCGCGACCCGCAGCACGACCTCCTCCAGGGCGCACAGCGCCAGTTCGCGCGCCAGGCTGTCGTGCGCCACGGCCACCGGTTCCGGTCCGTGCGGTGCGCCGCCGGCCGCGCCGCGGGAGTCGGCGAGCATCCGGCCGAACGCGGCCTCGATCCGGCGAGCCGGGACGCCCAGGCCGGCCGGGCCTGGCAGTGCGCCCACGGTCCGCACTGACCGGTCAGTGGCCGCTGATGTCGTGGGGCGTGTAGGGCTGCTCCAGCTCCTCGATCTCCTTGTCGGTCAGCTCCAGTTCGACCGCCGCCGCCGCGTCCTCGATGTGCTGCGGCTTGGCGGCGCCGACGATCGGGGCCGCCACGGTGTCCTGGTGCAGGAGCCAGGCGAGGGCCACCTGCGCGCGGGGCACGCCGCGCTCGCCCGCGATCCTGCCGACGGCCTCGACGATCGCGCGGTCGCTCTCCAGGTACAGCCGGCTGCCGAAGTCGTCGTTCGCGCTGCGCTCGGTGACCGTGCCCCAGTCCCGGGTCAGCCGGCCGCGGGCCAGCGGGCTCCAGGGCAGCACGCCGACCCCCTGGTCCGCGCACAGCGGCAGCATCTCCCGCTCCTCTTCGCGGTAGAGCAGGTTGTAGTGGTTCTGCATGGACACGAACTTCGTCCAGCCGTGCCGCTCGGCGGTGTACTGCGCCTTGGAGAACTCCCACGCGTACATCGAACTCGCCCCGATGTAGCGGACCTTGCCCGCCTTGACCAGGTCGTGCAGCGCCTCCATCGTCTCCTCGACCGGCGTCGCGTGGTCGTAGCGGTGGATCTGGTAGAGGTCGACGTAGTCGGTGCCGAGGCGGCGCAGGCTGTGGTCGATCTCGCTCATGATGGCCTTGCGGGACAGCCCGGCCCCGTTGGGCCCCGGCCGCATCCGGCCGTTCACCTTGGTGGCCAGCACGATCTCGTCGCGGTTCGCGAAGTCCCGCAGGGCCTTGCCGACGATCTCCTCGCTGGTGCCGTCGGAGTAGACGTTCGCGGTGTCGAAGAAGGTGATGCCCGCCTCCAGCGCCTGCCGGATCAGCGGGCGGGACGCCTCCTCGTCGAGGGTCCACTCGTGGACGCCGCGGTCGGGCAGGCCGTAGGTCATGCAGCCCAGACAGATCCGCGAGACGTCCAGGCCCGTCGAACCGAGCTTCACGTACTGCATCGTTGCCGCTCCTGCCTTCGGGACGATGGTCTGGACAGAGCCTACGACGGGGACCGGGGACCGACTTGACGCCTCCGCGGTGCGGGAGATGTGATCCTGGGACGTGCCGCGCCGCCCGGCGCGGGCAGGATGGAGCGGACGTGGCCCCCACGGGTGTGCGCCGCGCCGCGGGGTCGCGCACGGCCCTGCGCGCGCTGGCGGCAGCGCTGGTCGTCGTGGTGTCGGCCGGCTGCACCTCCGGCGAGCGGGAGGAGGGCGGCGGGCCGAGGGCCGCCCCGCTGCGGCTGCCGCCGCGGCACGCCGGGTTCGACTACCAGATCGGCGGCGCCTACCGCCCGCCCGCGGGCGTGCGGATCGTCAGCCGCGACCGGTCCGACTCCCCTGCGCCGGGGCTGTACAACATCTGCTACGTCAACGCGTTCCAGGCGCAGCCCGCCGAGCGCTCCTCCTGGCCGGCCGGGCTGCTGCTGCGCGACGCGCGGGGCAGGGTCGTCATCGACGAGGACTGGAACGAGCCGCTGCTCGACATCGGGACCCCGGCCAAGCGGGAACGGGTGGCGCGGCGGGTGAACCGGTGGATCGACGGCTGCGCGGACAAGGGGTACGACGCCGTCGAGCCGGACAACTACGACAGCTACACCCGCTCCCACCGGCTGCTCACGGCGGCCGACGCCACCGCGTTCATGCGCCTGCTGTCCCGGCACGCGCACGCCCGGCACCTGGCGATCGGGCAGAAGAACACCGCCGAGCTGGCCGGGCAGCGCAGGCGTGCGGGCCTGGACTTCGCGGTGACGGAGGAGTGCGGGCAGTACGACGAGTGCGAGGTGTACGCGAAGGCGTTCGACGACCGGGTGGTGGACATCGAGTACACCGACGGCGGCCTGCGCGCGGCCCGCGCCCGCTGGGGGGACCGCCTGGGCATCGTCCGCCGCGACCGGGACGTGTCCGTCCCGGGCAGCGCCGGGTACGTGCGCCGGGTGCGCTAGGGCGGTCGCTGCCCCTGGTGCCCGTCCGGCGGTACGGCGGCACAGGGTCGCCGTACCGCCGGACCACGGTCAGCCGGTGCTGTCCCGTACGGTGATCGCGCTCACCGGGCAGGCGCGGGCCGCCGCCCGGACCATCGGGTCGCCCGCGCCGTCCTCGCTGCCGGGCAGGAGGGAGCTGTAGCCGTCGTCGTCCTGGGTGAAGACGCCCGGTGCGGCCAGCGCGCACTGCCCGGCGCCGATACAGACGTCCTTGTCGATGTCGATGTGCATGAGCAAAGCCTCTTACCAGCTCACGGGGAGTTCCAGCATCCCCTGGACCGTGTCGCCGGGTTTGAACGGAATCTCCTCCGCCGGGGCGGCCAGCCGCAGCCCGGGCAGCCGCGTGAACAGGCTGCCCAGGGCGATCTCCAGCTCCGCCCGGGCCAGGTTCTGGCCGAGGCACTGGTGGATGCCGAAGCCGAATGCCACGTGGTGGCGGTCGGGACGGTGGAAGTCCAGGGCGTCGGGGTCGTCGTACAGGGTCGTGTCGCGGTTGATCACCGAGGTGGCGAAGAGCACGCCGTCCCCGGCCCGGATCGTGCTGCCCTCGATCTCGATGTCCTCCAGCGCCACCCGCTGCAGCCCGTCCGCGATGGACAGCATCCGCATCAGCTCCTCCACGACGGCGGGGAGCAGCGCGGGGTCGGCGCGCAGCTCGGCCAGCCGGTCGGGGTGCTGGAGCAGGGTGTAGGTGCCGAGGGAGATCATGTTGGCGGTGGTCTCGTGCCCGGCGACCAGCAGGATGATGGCGAGCGACACGGCGTCGGCGCGGTCCAGCTCGCCGGTGCGCAGCCGCTGGTGGACCAGCTCGTCGAGGATGCCGTCGCCGGGCTCGGTCTCCTCGGCCTTGGCGTCGATGAGCCCGCCGAGGTACTCCTCCAGCCGTTCGCGGGCGTCCACGGTGTCGGCGCCGGTCGGGCCGCGCAGCAGCCGGCGGGACTGTTCCTCGAAGAACTCGTGGTCGGCGTACGGCACCCCGAGCAGCCCGCAGATCACCATCGACGGCACGGGCAGCGCGAAGGCGGAGACGAGTTCGGCGGGCGGCCCCTGCGCGATCATCGTGTCCAGGAGGTCGTCCACGATCCGCTGGATCCACGGGCGCAGGGCCGCCGCGCGTTTGACGGTGAACGACGGGATCAGCATCCGCCGCTGCTGGTGGTGCTCGGGGTCGTCCAGGCCGAGCAGGGCCACCTTGCGGTTGCGGCCGGCCTCGAACCGGGCGGTGGGCACGGGGAAGCCGGGGCGGCGGCGCTCGGTGGACAGGCGGGGGTCGGCGAGCAGGGTGCGGGCGGTGGCGTGCGCGGTGACCACCCAGACCTCGCGGCCGTCGTAGAGGGTGACGCGGGACAGGGGTCGCCCGTCGCGCAGCGGGTCGTAGCCGGTGGGCGGGTGGTAGGGGCAGGTGCGGTCCTGGGGGAAGGCGACGGGTTCGGCCGGGGCAGCCGGGCCGGTGATGTCCGTCAGTTCCGTCATGGAAAGACCTCGCAGACGAAGAAGTGCGTCGTGCCGATCTTCATTAGATGCCCCAGGCACCTATGGGTCGACGTCAAGTTCGGCCACTTCGGTGACGTGCGTGATCTGTCCGAAGTAGGCGGGGTCCGGGGGCGGGAACCGGCCACCGTGCCGCGCCCCGCAGCCGGCGGCCGGTCAGGGCTGCCGGGCTCGGCGCCGGCTGCTCCCGCTCCGGCCGGTCCAGGCGCCAGTCGCCGTCGTCCGCGTACCGGGCGGCGGTGCGGTCCGCGGACATGGGTCGTTCCCTCCACGGGTGGGCAGTGATCGGGACGCGGACCACTGTGCCGTGCGCGGTACGGATGTGTTCGGCGGCCATCGGTGGCGACACCGGTGGCGGACAGACCGTGGACCGACGAAAGGAAGCGGAGCCCATGCCTCTTGAGGGCGAGTACGAGCCCAGCCCGACGCAGTGGGTGCGCGAGCAGGTCGAGCTGTACGAGAGTTCCGGCGGGACGAAGGGGACGACGCTGCGCGACACCGGGATGCCGGTGATCGTGCTGACCACCCGGGGTGCGAAGAGCGGGAAGATCCGCAAGACGCCGCTGATGCGGGTCGAGCACGAGGGCCGGTACGCGGCGGTCGCCTCCCTCGGCGGTGCGCCCAAACACCCCGTCTGGTACTTCAACGTGAAGTCCGACCCGCATGTCGAGCTCCAGGACGGCCCGGTGAAGCGGGACATGCGGGCCCGGGAGGTCACCGGGGCGGAGAAGGCCGCGTGGTGGGAGCGGGCGGTGGCCGCGTACCCGCCGTACGCCGACTACCAGGAGAAGACCTCCCGGGAGATCCCGGTCTTCGTGCTGGAGCCGCTCGACGAGAGCTGATTCAGGCCGGAGACGGCTCCGTTTCAGAAAAATCTGTTCCGGGGACGTGTGAACCGGCCTGAGGGCGGGCACTGGTGCGTCAGGCCCCGCCGCGTTCCCCCGTCGCGGCGGGGCTCTCTCGTGCCTCGCCCGCCGGGCGGTCGGTGACATCCAGGAAGATCTGGTCGGCGTCCGGGAACGTCCGGGCGAGGGACCGCTTGATGCGTACGGCGACCTCCTCGACGCGTTCGCTGTCCAGACCCGGCACCAGGTCGACGCGGGCGGCCACCAGCATGGAGTCGAGGCCCATCTTCATGGTGAACAGCGCCTCCACACTGTCGATCTCCGGCTGGGCCCGCAGCTGGGCCCGGATCCTGCCGCTCAGCTCCGGATCCGCGGCCTCCCCGATCAGCTGGGCGCGGGCGTCGCGGCCGAGCCGGAAGGCGACGTAGACCAGCAGCGCGCCGATCGCCAGCGAGGCGGACGCCTCCCACACGACCTGCCCGGTCACCATGTGCAGGGCCATACCGGCCAGCGCGAGGCTCACACCGAGCACCGCGGTGCCGTCCTCGGCGACCACCGTGCGCAGCGCGGGATCGCGCAGCGCGCTGAGGCCGCCGCCCTGCCGGCGCACCTGGTGCAGGGCCCGCAGCAGCGAGAGGCCTTCGGCGAGCAGCGCCACGCCCAGCACGATCAGACCCGCGACATAGCCGCTGAACTTCTCCTCGGCGCCGCTGTGGAGGGCCTCGACGCCCTGGAAGAAGGAGAAGCAGCCGCCCATGACGAAGATGCCGACGGCGGCGAGGAGCGACCAGAAGAAGCGTTCCTTGCCGTAGCCGAAGGGGTGCCGGGTGTCGGCGGGGCGGCGGCTGCGGCGCAGCGCGGCCAGCAGGAAGACCTCGTTGAGGCTGTCCGCGACCGAGTGCGCGGCTTCCGACAGCAGGGCGGGCGAGCCCGCGAGGACACCGCCGGCCGCCTTGGCGACGGCGATCACCAGGTTGGCGGCGAGCGCCACGAGGACGGTGACCTTGGTGTGCCGGTCGGCCCCGGCTTCCGCCCCGCCGCCGGGCTCGCCCCGGGGCTCGCCGTCGGCGTCGCCGCCGGCGGGGGCGCGGGCCGGTCGGGCTCCGCCGTCCGGGTCGTGCGCCGGTGCCGTTCCCGGGCCCGCGGCGTGCGCCGGTCCTGTTGTGCCGTCCTCGGCCGTCCGTGCGGCCGTCTCCCGTTCCGAGGATGTCCCACTCACCCTTCGCCGACTGCCCGGGACCGGACGGCTCACACCGTGCGGTCCGCGCCAAACGGGGAACGCGGGGCGAGGAGCACCCGGACGGCCCGGGCGAGCCCGGGCGGATCCGGGCGGCGAGGAGGAGACATGGGCGGCGACGGCAACCGCGGCTACGGACACCGCAGCTTCACCCGGTCCAGGAGCCACTTCACGGACCGGATCACCGCCGACGGCCGGGACGGCTGGCCGGTGGAGGCGGGCCGGTACCGGCTGGTGGTCTCCCGCGCCTGCCCGTGGGCGAGCCGGGCGGTGATCTCGCGCCGGCTGCTGGGGCTGGAGGAGGCGCTGCCGATGGCGGTGGCCGACCCGATCCAGGACGACCGCAGCTGGCGGTTCACCCTGGATCCCGGCGGCCGGGACCCGGTGCTCGGCATCCGGTTCCTGAGCGAGGCCTACGACAAGCGGGAGACCGGTTATCCGGGCGGGGTGAGCGTGCCCGCGATAGTGGACGTGCCCAGCGGGCGGCTGGTCACCAACGACTACCAGCGGCTCACCCTGGACCTGGCCACCGAGTGGACGGCCCTGCACCGCGCCGGCGCGCCGGACCTGTACCCGGACGGGCGGCGCGAGGAGATCGACCAGGTGATGGCCGAGGTCTACGAGGACGTGAACAACGGGGTGTACCGGGCCGGGTTCGCCACGCACCAGAAGGAGTACGAGGAGGCGTGCGCGGGCGTCTTCCGGCGGCTGGAACTGCTCGGTGAGCGGCTGTCGGGGCAGCGGTATCTGGTCGGCGGCACCCTCACGGAAGCGGACATCCGGCTGTTCACCACGCTGGTCCGGTTCGACGCGGTCTACCACGGCCACTTCAAGTGCAACCGCTGGAAGCTGGCGGAGCATCCGGTGCTGTGGGCGTACGCCCGGGATCTGTTCCAGACACCGGGGTTCGGCGACACGGTCGACTTCGACCACGTCAAGCGGCACTACTACCAGGTGCACTCCGGCATCAACCCCACCGGCATCGTGCCGCTCGGCCCGGATCTCGCCGGCTGGCTGAGCCCGCACGGCCGAGCGGAGCTGGGCGGCCGGCCGTTCGGGGACGGGACGCCGCCGGGGCCGGTGCTCCCGGGCGAACGGGTGGCCCCGCAAGGACGGCCCGCATGAGGGGCGGCTGACGAGGAAGTAGTCACACATGGCCAAGAACAAGAAGAAGAAGCTCCCTCTCGCCTACCAGCCGGTCGGGTTCGTGCTCAGCTGGGCGGGTGGCGCGCTGGCCGGCATGGCCTTCCGCAAGGCATGGATGGCGATCCGGCACGAGGAGGACGCGCCCGACGCCCTGGACCCGGACCGCAGCTGGGGCGAGATCCTGCTTGCCGCGGCGGTCCAGGGCGCGATCTTCGCGGTCGTACGCAGCGCCGTGGACCGCACCGGCGCCAAGGCCATCGCCCGCTCGACAGGCGTATGGCCGGCAACCGACAAGGGCGGCCGCGACTGACCCCGCCCAGCCTCACCTCCCCCCGACCGAACGGGCCGGCCCGGGTACCCCGGACCGGCCCGTCTCGGCACCACCGGTCACCCCGGTCCGGGCACCACCGGGCAAGCCCCTCCCCGCGCCACCGGGCAGCCCGGTCGCGGTTCCGTCGGCCCACATAACCCCGGCGCCGCCAGGCACGACCGCGCCCAAGCACACCCGGCCGGCCGCTGCGACGCCACCGGAGGCTCCGCTACGACACCCCGGCCAGCCCGACTCCGGCACCGTCAGCCACCATCGCACCGGCGCCAGGCGCGATCCCGCCCCAGTGCTTCCGGCCGGCCCGCTGCTGCGCCGCCGGGGGTTCGGTGCGACGCCCCGGTCAGCGTGACTCCGGTGTCCCGGGCCAAGCCCGTCGCGGCACCGTCGGCCGGTTCCGGCCAGCCCCGTCCGCTGCCGCCGGCAGCCCGCCTTCCGCCACCGGGCAGACAGCCCTCCCTGCAGCGGACCCGCGCAGCCCGGCCGCCTCGTGCGAAGGGACCTCGCGGCCCTTCCGCGGTGTCGGGTCCCTCCGGTGGGCAGCCCCGCCGCCACCAGGGCCGCCAACTGCTACGACGCCACCGGGTGGGTCACCTGGACGGCACCCGCCGAGCCGCCTTCAGCACCGGCGGCCGGTCCGCCTCGGGTCGCTACCAGCGCCGTCACCCCCGGCGGCACCGACCAGCGTTTCGCGCCGTGAAACCGTCTCCGGCGTCAGCCCTGTTTCGGGGCCGTCGGCGGTACCAGGCGGAGGGTGAAGGAGTGGCCGGCGGGGTCGGCGTAGCCGCGTTCCTCGTAGGGGCCCGCCGCGCCCCTGGTTTCGACGGGACGGCCGCCGAGGCCGACGACCCGGCGTTCGGCCTCGTCCAAGTCCTCGACGAGGAAGTCGAGATGGGCCTGGAGCGAGTTCTCGGGGCGCGGCCAGCTGGGCGGGGTCGCGTTGACGTCGCGCCGGAAGGCCAGCCGGACGCCGTCGGCGCCCCGGATCTCCACCAGGTTGGCGGACGCGGCCGTCCGCTCACCGTCCAGCAACTCGCGGTAGAACTCCGCGAGTTTCTCCGGTTCCGCGCAGTCCAGCACGACCACGCCCGCTTTGACCAGTGCCATGGATCCTCCCGGGATGTGTCCTCTCCCCTGCGGATATCCCGGGCCCCCGGATTCAGTCGGCGGGCAGCCACTCCCCGTCGCGCATCAGCTCCCGCCCGCTCAGCTCGTTCTCCTCGCGCCAGGCCTGGATCCGCTGCGGGAGGACCCTGAAGTACAGGTACCGCGCGACCAGTTGACGCGGGTCGAAGCCGGTCTTGCCGGCGAAGACCTCGGCGTCCTCCTCGGGCAGGTCCTCGGGCGTCACCGCCCGCACGGTGCCGTCGATCAGGACGACGTCCCGCGTGGGACCGATGCCGAGACGGGCCCGGCCGGTGGCCACGAGGTTGCGGCCGGTGGGGCTCTCGGCCGGCGTGGCGAACAGCAGTGAGGTGCCGTCCCACACGAACGACAGCGGCACGAGATACGGGGCGGCGCCGTCGGGACCGGCGGTGGCGACCCACGCGTCGACATCGTTCTCCAGCCGGTGGAGGGTGTCCTTCTTGCGCTGCTCGGCACTGCGGGCGGGGGGCGGGGTCATGGCGTACGGCCTCCTCTGGGTGATCGTGACGATCAGTGTGACCGTGGATCCCCGGTCCGCGCACGGAGTCGCCCAGGGCGTGTCCGGGCGGCGGTCTCCCCCAGCCCCCTTCCGCGCCGAGGATGCTCTCCACGGCCTGGACTGGGACGATGCCGGTTCACCGACACCGCCCGCCCGCTCCGACCGATCCACCTGGAAAGGCACCATGCACGCTGACCTGCTCTTCACCGGCGGCCCCGTCCTCACCCCCGAGGGCCGTACCGCCACCGCCGTGGCCGTCACCGGCGACCGCATCACCGCCGTCGGGCACGCGGAGGTGCGTGCGCTCGCCGGACCGCGCACGGAGGTGGTGGACCTGGCCGGGCGGCTGCTGCTGCCCGGTTTCCAGGACGCGCACGTCCACCCGGTGCCGGCCGGGCTCGAACTGTCCCAGTGCGATCTGACGAGGGCGACGACGGCCGAGGAGACCGTGGCCGCCGTACGCGCCTACGCCGACGCCCACCCGGAGCGGGAGTGGATCCTGGGCGGCGGCTGGTCGATGGAGGCGTTCGCGGGCGGTACGCCGACGAAGGAGCTGCTGGACGCGGTCGTCCCGGACCGGCCGGTGTACCTGCCCAACCGCGACCACCACGGCGCCTGGGTGAACAGCCGGGCGCTGGAGCTGGCCGGTGTCGGCCGGGACACGCCCGACCCGGCCGACGGGCGGATCGAGCGGGACGCCTCCGGAGAGCCCAGCGGCACCCTCCAGGAGGGCGCGATGCAGCTGGTCGGCCGGCTGGCCCCGCCCGCCACCCCCGCCGACCGGCTGGCCGCGCTGCTGCGCGCCCAGCGGCACCTGCACGCGCTCGGCATCACCGCCTGGCAGGACGCGCTGGTCGGTGACTTCCTCGGCATGGACGACCCGGCCCAGGCGTATCTCACCGCCGCGCAGGACGGTTCCCTGACCGCCCGGGTCGTGGGTGCGCTGTGGTGGGACCGGGAGCGCGGGGCCGAGCAGATCCCCGAACTCGTCGAGAAGCGCGCCGCGTCGAGCCGGGGGCGGTTCCGGGCGGGCGCGGTGAAGCTGATGCTGGACGGCGTCGCCGAGAACGGCACGGCGGCGCTGCTCGACCCCTATCTGGACCGGTGCGGATGCCGGACCGCCAACCGCGGCAAGAGCTTCATCGATCCCGGTGAACTGCCCCGGTACGTCACGGAGCTGGATGCGCTCGGCTTCCAGTGCCACTTCCACGCGCTGGGCGACCGGGCCGTGCGCGACGCGCTGGACGCGGTGGAGGCGGCCCGCACCGCGAACGGGCCGAACGACACCCGGCCGCATCTCGCGCATCTCCAGGTCGTCCACCCGGACGACGTGCCGCGGTTCGCCCGGCTCGGCGCCACCGCGAACATCCAGCCGCTGTGGGCCGCGCACGAGCCGCAGATGGACGAGCTGACGATCCCGTTCCTCGGGCCCGAACGGGCCGCCCGGCAGTACCCGTTCGGGGCGCTGCTGCGCTCCGGGGCGCGGCTCGCGGCGGGCAGCGACTGGCCGGTGAGCAGCCCCGATCCGCTCCAGGGCATCCATGTCGCGGTCAACCGGGTCGAGCCGGGCGGCACCGGGCCGGTGTTCCTGCCGGACGAACGGCTGGGCCTCGCCGACGCCTTGTCGGCGTACACGGCCGGCTCGGCGTACGTGAACCACCTGGACGAGACCGGACGGGTGGCCGCAGGTGCGCTCGCCGACCTGGTGGTGCTGGACCGCGACCCGTTCGCCGGGCCGCCGGAGGCGATCGCGGAGACGGCCGTGGCGCTCACCTACGTCGGGGGCGAGTGCGTGTACGCCGCGGAGTAGGTCCCGGGCACCGGTCAAGCGCAGCCGACGCCGTCCTTGACCTGCGGCCACGCCTCCACCCCGTGGTCCGTGCGGACGTACGCCGTCGCCTTGTCGGCCGTCAGCCACAGCCGGCGGCCGCGGTGGTGGTATCCGGTGTCCCGGGCGTCGGCGGGCATGCGGACGTCCTTGCGGTAGGGCGCCCGGAGCAGCCCGTCCCGGCCCAGCACGCCGTCGGGGTCACGGGCGTAGGTCCGGTCGTCCAGGGTGAGGAAGCCGGCGGACTGCCAGCCGCAGTGTTCCGGGCCCGGTGCGCTGTGCAGCCGGGTCACCGGCACCCTCCGGCCCGCGCGATCGGTCCAGATCTGCCAGCCCGTGGTGGCCGTGAAGCTCTCGGGGAGTTCGGCCGGATCGCAGGAGGCGTCGGTCTCCGGGCCCCAGCCGGGCCGGTCCTTCTGGTCCTTGGCCACCACGACCGCCACCTTCGTACGGCCGCCCACGTCGTAGGAGTACAGCACCCGGTCCGGCTCCTCGCGCTCCACCCGGTAGCCGTGGTCGGGCAGCTCCGGCTGGACCATGTCGAAGTACAAGGCCAGGCCCTCCTCCGGCGTGGCGCCGCCGTCGGACCTGCTCCACCCGTCGGGTCCGGAGCCGTCGAAGATCTCCCCGTCGCACTCCAGCGCCCGGCCGGCCGCCCCGGAGGCCAGGCGCATCGCCCGGGGGCTCTGCTCGTCGAGTTCCTTGGTGGGGACGTACAGCGGACCGCTGTAGGGGGTCGCCGGCGGGGTGCCCTTCAGCACCAGGTCCGGCCGGGGGCCGTCGTCGCACCCCGCCACCGCCACCGCTGTCAGTACCGCCACCGCCGCGAGACCTCTTCGCATCCCCGCCCCTTTTCTCCTGCGCGCCTGTCCGGTCCGTGCGGTCCTCCGACGCCGGAGCGGGCCGGAACGTTCAGCGGGCCTGCTGGAAGGTCCTCCGGTAGGCCTGCGGGGACACCCCGATGGCCGCGTGCAGGTGCTGGCGCAGCGACGCGCCGGTGGCGAAGCCGACCTCGGCGGCGATCCGGTCCACCGGCAGGTCGCTGGCCTCCAGCAGATGCCGGGCGCGGGCCACCCGCTGCTGGATGAGCCAGCGGCCGGGGCTGAGGCCGACCTCGTCGCCGAAGCGGCGGGCGAAGGTGCGCAGGCTCATCCGGGCGTGCCCGGCGAGGTCCGCCAGGGTGAGCGGCTCGTGCAGGCGCTCCAGCGCCCAGGCGCGGGTGGCGGCCGTGCCGGCGGCCCCGCTCTCGGGGACCGGCTGCTCGATGTACTGGGCCTGGCCGCCGTCCCGGAACGGGGGCACGACACAGCGGCGGGCGACGGCGTTCGCCAGTTCGCTGCCGTGGTCGGTGCGGACGATGTGCAGGCAGATGTCGACGCCGGAGGCCGCGCCGGCCGAGGTGAGGATGCGGCCGTCGGCCACGAAGAGGACGTCCGGGTCGAGATCCACCTGTGGGTAGCGCCGGCGGAACAGGTCGGCCACCTGCCAGTGGGTGGTGGCCCGGCGACCGTCGAGGAGGCCGGCCTCGGCGAGCACGAAGGCGGCCGTGCAGATCGAGACGATCCGGGCGTCCGGGCGGATCCGGGCGAGGGCAGCGGTGACGTCGGCGGACAGTTCCGCGGGGATGTGGGCGGGCGCCATGGAGGTGACGACGACCGTGTCGGCCGTCTGAAGGATCTCCGGGCCGTGGGCGACACCGATGGTGAAGTCGGCGTTGGTGCGAACCGGCCGGCCGTCGACCGAGCAGGTGAGCACCTCGTAGTGGCCGTCGGCCGCGCCGAAGATGCGGCTGGGGATGCCCAGCTCGAAGGGGTAGACGCCGTCGAGGGCCAGGACGACCACCCGTTCCGGGCGCCGGGGGCGCAGCTCCAGATCAGACATGGCACGATTCTATCGAAGGTTGGCAATCGTGCCATTTCCCGGGCCGGGCGGGCTCGGGCAGGCTGGGGCACCATGAGCGATGTGAACACGATGCGAGCCATCAGCCAGGACGTCCTCGGCGGTCCCGAGGTATTGAAGGAAGTACAGGTCGAGCGGCCGCAGCCGCGACCGAACGAGGTGCTGGTCCGGGTGCGGGCCGCCGGAGTGAACCCCACCGACTGGAAGCACCGGGCCACCGGCGGATTCCTGGGCGAGCCCCCGTTCGTCCTCGGCTGGGACGTCTCCGGCGAGGTCGCGGAGACCGGGATCGGGGTGGCCGCGTTCCAGCCCGGCGACGAGGTCTTCGGGATGCTTCCGTACCCGTTCGGCCACGGCTCGCACGCCGAGTACGTCACCGTCCCGGCCCGGGCCCTGGTACACAAGCCGGCCTCCCTCGACCATGCGCAGGCGGGTGCGCTGCCGCTGGTGTCCCTGACCGCCTGGCAGGCGCTGACCGAGCACGCCGACGTCCAGCCGGGGCAGCGGGTGCTGGTCCACGCGGCGGCCGGCGGGGTGGGCCATGTGGCGGTGCAGATCGCCAAGGCGCGCGGGGCGTACGTCATCGGTACGGCGAGCGCGGGCAAGCACGACTTCCTGCGGGAGATCGGCGTGGACGAGCCGGTCGACTACCGGGCCACGGACGTCACGGAGGCGGTGCGGGACGTCGACGTGGTCCTGGACACGCTCGGCGGCGAGACCTCCGTGCGGTCCCTGCGGATGCTCCGGCCGGGCGGTGTGGTGGTGTCGATCCTGCCGGTGGGCTCCGAGGACTTCTACGAGGAGGCCGAGCGGCTGGGCGTGCGGGCGGTGCGCATGCTGGTCGACGCCGACCGGGCGGGGATGCGGGCGGTCGCGGAACTGGCGGAGTCCGGGCGGCTGAAGGCGACGATCGCCGGGACGTTCCCGCTGGCCGAGGCGGCGAAGGCGCACGCGCTGGGCGACACCGGCCGGACGACCGGCAAGCTGGTGCTGCTGGCCGACTGAGCGACCCGCGCTCGCCTCCCGCCCGCGACACGCGACAAACTCGAAGACATATGTCAATCGAACATGCTCAAATTCCTTCCATCGAGGGTAACTTGGCGATCGGGAAGCGACGTCGGGGCGCGGGTGGGAGGTGGTGCCGAGGTGCGACACGAACCCGTACCTCTCACCCGGCAACTGGGCGTGTACGAGGACCGCGGGCACACGGTGCTGGAACTGCGGGGCGAGATCGACATCCTTTCGGCGGCGGAGATCGGCCCGTTCCTCGACCGGGTCACCGACCGGCCCGGGGTGCGGCTGGTCATCGACCTGCGGCCGGTGGAGTTCTTCGACTGCTCGGGGCTGCGCCTGCTGTACCGGGCGCGGGTCCGGGTGCTGGAGCGCGGCGGGCAACTGCACCTGGTGTGCACGCACCCGCTGACCCTGCGGGTGTTCCGGGTCACCGGCCTGGCCCGGCTGCTGCCCCCGCACCCGAGCCTGGAGGAGGCCCTGGCCCGCTCGGAGGCCGCGTCCGGCTCCCTGTGAGCGGGCCGGCTCCGGCCGGACGATGACGGACGGCCCGTCGGTGTCGCACCGACGGGCCGTTCTCTTCAGACGGTCGCTCAGACGCAGCAAGGGTGCGATTCGCTCCGCGCGCCTGTCTGCGCGGGCAGTTCGGGGGCATCCGGTCGGCAGGAAGGAGGACCGTCGCGATGACGACTTCCGTGAGACGCCTGCCGGGCTGGGCCAAGGCCGTGGCGGCACTCGTGCTGGTACTCGCCGTACTGTTCGCCGGAATCCGGCTGGCCGTACTGCCGGGCATCAAGGACCTGTTCGGCACCGACACCAACGACCGCTCCGGGCCCGCACTGCTCAAGTCCATCCAGGACATGAGCCGTTACAACGCGGCCTCGGGCAACTTCCAGGTCGTCGTGGACCTCGAGAAGGACGCCAAGTTCCTGCCCGACGCCCTGCACGGCACCCGCACCCTGTACGTCGGCGCGGGCACCGTGGACGCCTACGTCGACCTCGGCGGGGTCGGCGAGCGGGACGTGCGGGTCGACAAGGACCGTACGTCGGCCACGATCCGGCTGCCGCACGCGCGGCTCGGCAGGCCGGCCCTGGACCCCGACCATTCCTACGCCGTATCCAAGCAGCGCGGCCTGCTGGACCGGCTCGGCGACCTGTTCTCGGACAACCCCAACAGCGAGCAGGCCGTGCAGAAGCTCGCCGTCCGGCACATCGGCGACGCGGCGAAGCGCAGCGGGCTGACCGCCCGGGCGGAGAGCAACACCACCGGCATGCTCCAGGGCCTGCTGCGCTCGCTCGGGTTCAAGGAGGTGCACATCACGTACGGGACCTGATCAGCCGCCCAGCACCCCCGGCAGGGCCAGCGCCCCCAGTACGGTCGCGCCCACCAGCAGCCAGGCCACGTAGTCGCCGACGTGCCCGGACTGCAGGCGCCTGAGGGGCACGGCCCAGTCGGGGGCGGCCACCCAGCGGGGGCGGGTGACGGCGAGGCCGGCCAGCGCCACGGCCAGCACGGTGGAGGCCATGCCCAGCAGCACGCCGTGCGCGGTCCAGCGCACCGAGGCGTGGGCGCCGCCCGAGCCGGCCTCGTTGACGGAGCGGGCCACCAGGGCGCCGAAGCCGGGAACCACCCCGACGGCGAGGACGGCGGCGAGCAGCGCGGCGGGCACGGTCGTCATGGTGTCCGGGATCCGGCGCAGCAGGCCGGACGTCTCCGGTGCCTCGTCGGAGCCGCTGGTCTCGTACTCCGCGTCCTCCGGGCGCGGCCCGAGGCCCAGGAAGACGCGGCCGGTGACCCGCAGGACCGCGCCCGCGGTGATCGCGGAGGCGGCCACGTACAGCACGGTGAGCGGGCCGCCGGCCGCCTCCTCGGCGACCGCCTTGCCCAGCGCCGTACCGAACGGCGGCAGGCCGGCCAGGCCCAGGGCGCCGACGGCGAACATCACCGCGGTGGCGCGCAGTTGTCCCCGGGCCCGGCCGTGCAGCGCGTGCTCGTCGACGCTGCCGAACCGGTCCAGCAGGACGCCCGCGCAGGCGAACAGCGCGGCCTTCACCCCGGCGTGGCCCAGGAGGTACAGGGCGACGCCGTCGTCGCCCTCGGGGGTGAGGACGCCGAGCCCGACGAGGAACAGGCCGGTGTGGGCGACGGTGGAGTAGGCGAGGAGGCGTTTGATGTGCCGCTGGTACCAACACATGACGGCGCCGGTCGCGGCCGTGAGGGCGCCGAGGCTCACCAAGGCCCGGGTCAGGTCGGCGGCGGGGATGCCGCCGGGTCCGGCGAAGACGGTGCCGTACACCCGCCACACGCCGTAGGCGCCGAGTTCGACCATGACGCCGGACAGGAGCATGCAGACCGGGGTGGGGGCGACTGCGTGCGCGTCCGGGAGCCAGAAGTGGAAGGGCACGGCCGCCGCCTTCACCAGCAGTCCGGTCAGCACCAGCACGAAGGAGGCGAGGACCAGCGCGTCGGGCCCGCCCCGCCCGGCGGCGGCGTCGAGCCCGCGGCCGATCTTCGCCATGGCCAGCTCGCCGGTACGGGCGTACAGCAGGGCGATGCCCATCAGCATGGCGTATGCGCCGAGGGAGTTGACGACCCCGAAGGTCAGGGCGCCCTGGACGGCCTTCGCCTCGTCGATGCGGTAGCCGGTCAGGGCGTACGCCACCACGCTCATCAGCTCGAAGAACACGAACGCGTTGAACAGGTCGCCGGCCACGGCGAATCCGCACATGGCGCCCTGGAAGACCAGCATCAGCGCGGTGAAGGAGCCGGTGCGGTCCCGTGGCGGTTCGTCGAAGTAGCGCCAGGAGTAGGCGAGGGCGGCCAGGGTCAGCAGCGAGGCCAGCGCGGCCATCCCGAGCGCCGGCCCGTCCCCCACGACGAGGATGCCGACGCTCTCGCCGTCGACGGGCAGCCAGCCGCCGACCCACTCGACCATGGGCGGCGCCGAGTTCAGCAGCAGCACGAGCGCGAGGGCGGCCGTGGCGCCGGAGACGACGAACCCGACGATCTCGGCCGCGATGCGGGGCAGATGACGGCCCGTGGCCACCAGCAGGGCGGCGCCGAACAGCGGGATCGCGACCAGGAGCGGGATCAGGTGGTGCATCAGCCGCGCAGCTCCCGCAGTTCGTCGGGGTCGATCGTGCCGTGCCGTTTGGCGATCTGCAGCACGAGGGCGAGCAGCAGCGCGGTGACGGTGGCGCCGACCACGATGTCGGTGAGCGTGAGGGCCTGCACGACCGGATCGACGACCGGCCGGGAGCCGGGCTTCAGGTCGGAGAAGACGGGCGCGGTGGCGCCGTCGCGGTAGCCGACCGCCAGCAGCAGGACGTAGGTGGCGGACTGGCAGACCGCGAGACAGCCGACGGCATGGATCAGGTTCCGGCTGGTGGCGAGGCCGTAGCAGCCCGTCAGGAAGATGTAGCCGGCGACCAGGTACGGCAGGACGTGCATCGGGGTGTTCACCTCCCGGTCTCTTCCTCGATCTCGACGGCCTGGTCGAGGAAGTGGGCGAGCAGGACGACGACCGCACTGGCCACCTCCATGCCGATGGCCGCGTTCAGCAGCGGGACCGTGCCGCCGGAGGACAGCGTGTTGAAAGTGCCGTACGGAAACAGGGTGTTGGCCAGGAACGCGGTGCCGGCCAGGACTCCGGCGGTGCCCAGCACGAGGTAGGCGGAGACCGCGAGGGAGTCGGTGGTCTCGAAGACGCCGAGCGGGCGGACGCGTTCCAGCGCGCCGTAGTCGGCGCCGAGGTAGAGCAGGTGCAGGGCGGTCGCGGCGACGACCCCGCCCTGGAAGCCGCCGCCGGGGCTGAGCTGGCCGTGGGCGATCACGTACAGGCCGGTGACCAGGA
Organism: Streptomyces sp. NPDC088810; assembly: GCF_044750305.1. Lineage (NCBI taxonomy): Bacteria > Bacillati > Actinomycetota > Actinomycetes > Kitasatosporales > Streptomycetaceae > Streptomyces > Streptomyces sp. NPDC088810. The sequence goes on along the minus strand of NZ_JBIVJQ010000006.1, from coordinate 65,826 downwards.
CGACGGGCAGCACGAGCAGGGCGTAGCGGCGGACCGGGCGGACCACCTCGGCGGGTTCCGGCCGCGCCCGGCGCTCGTCGCGGGTCTCGCGCAGCAGCACCACGCAGCCGAGCACGGCGGCGAACAGGATGCTCATCTCGCCGAGGGTGTCGTAGGCGCGCTGGTCGAAGTTGACGGAGGCGATGGTGTTCGCGGTGTGCCGGGCGAGGGAGGCGTGAACGGCGCGGTCGCCGTACGGGTGCCGGCGGCCGCCGAAGTCCGGCAGGCGGAAGCAGGCGACGAGGAGCAGGGCGGCGAGACCGGCGCCGCCGAAGGCCAGCAGGTACAGCCGCAGCCGCTTCACTTCGGCTCCTCCTTCGTCCGGCCCCGGCGTCTGACCTTGCGTACCGACAGCATGATCAGCAGCGGGGTGAGGGCGGAGCCGACGGCCAGCTGGGAAAGGCCGACGTCCGGGGCCTGGAGCACGGTGAACAGCGCGGCCAGCACCATCCCGAGGACGGACAGCACCAGCGCCTGGCGGGCGGGGTCACGCTGGGCCACGGCCGCGGTGGCGGAGGCGGCCACGAGCAGCAGGACGACGACGATCACCGCATCGGACACGCGCCACCTGCCCCCGCCGCCTCGGCCTCTCCCCGCGGCCCGCCCGCCGCACCACGGTCCGGCATGCCGTCAGCCACCCCGAACTCCCCGGAAGCCGCCCGCCAGGGCTCGTGAGGCGATGAGGTTACCGCCGATCAGCAGGGTGCCGGTCAGCAGCAGCTTCACCATGGACCGGCCCGGTCCGCCGGCCACGCACAGCGCGACGACGACGGCCGCACCCAGTCCGGCGGCGGCCCAAGTCAGGCCCCAGGCGCTCGGGCGGCGGGCCAGTTCGTCGGAGAGCAGGCGGGCGAAGACGAGGGTGCCGACCGGGCCGAGCAGGGCGAGCAGCAGGGCAAGGTCGACGTAGGCCGGGCGGCCGTAGCCCTGGGCGAGGAGCAGCAGGGCCGGGCAGACGACGGCGGTGGTCAGGTTCTGGGCGATCATCCGGCGGGCCGGCGGCCCGGTGGCCACCCCCCACAGGGCGGCCGCGCCTCCCCCGCCCAGGTCGACGGTCGCCGCGAGGATCCAGCCGTTCACCGCCAGGTCACCGCCCGCCGGCCGGCCCGGGCCAGCAGCGCGCCCACGGCGGCGCAGCTCGCGCCGACGATCCGTTCGAGCGTGTCGACGGTCGTGATGAGCACCAGCCACAGCAGCGCCAGCGCCGCCCACCAGGCGAGGAGTTCGCCGGCGGCGACCAGGAGCGCACGGGGGGCCGTACCGCGGGTCATGCAGCGCCTCCTCGGTCCGCTGTGCTCGGGTACGCGGCGATGTGTCCGGACTGCCGCTGGGGGCATCCAAGCACCGCCGGACCCGGGCGGGAGCGGCGGCGCGCGGGTCCGCACCCGGAGTGCCCCGGAGGCGTGAACGAAAACCACGGGTCCGAGCCGAGCGGTGGCATCCCGGGCCGCGGTACGGGTAACCGACGTTCCGAACAAGGACGTTGACGACTGGAGGACCGCATGGCCCGAACCGTCCCGCGGCTGCCGGAGGTGCTGCGCGCCGCCAGGAACCGACGCCCCGCCGATAAGGACCAGCCGTCGCCGCCCCCGGGCCCCCCGCGGCACGCGCTGCCGCTGCCCCTGCGGCTCCTCGCCGTCCTGGTGGCGTTCGCGTTGATGGTGGCGTTCGCCGTCGTCCTGGCCCGGATCACGCTCCAGCCGTCGCCCGCCTCGGTGCCGCTGACGCACAGCAACCTGCACCCGGGCCGCTCGCTGAGGGCCTATCTGGAGCAGGCGCCGCTGCGGGACGCGCTGAAGCAGGTCGGCGGAAACGTGCTGCTCGGCGTGCCGTTCGGGGTGCTGGTGCCGGTCCTCGCGCCACGGGCCCGGGGAGCGGCGCGGGTGACGGCGCTGACGGCCCTGGTGATGCTGATGGTGGAACTGGTCCAGGGGGCGCTGGTCACCGGGCGGGCCTTCGACATCGACGACGTGATCCTCAACACGGCCGGGGCGCTGCTGGGTTGGCTGCTGCTGGGGCGGCGGCTCGGACGGGGTGTGCACCGGCGGGTGCCCGGGCCGGCGGCCGAGTGATCGTCAGAAGGAGGTCTGTACCAGACTATTGACGGCCCCTTATCTCACTCCTTAAATCAAGAGGCGCACCGCTCCCGCCCCCCACCGAACGGAGAGCCATGGCCTCCCCACGCCTGCTCCGCAGATGTCTCCTCGCCGCCCTGTCCGCCGCGCTGGTCGGCTCCGTCGCCGTCGGCCCGGCGCACGCCCGGACCGCCGCCCCGGCGGCCGCGGCCGTCACCACCTTCTCCGACACCTTCGACGGGCCCGCGGGCGCCGCGGCCGACTCCTCGAAGTGGACCCTGGAGACCGGTGACAACGTCAACAACCACGAGCGGCAGTACTACACCTCGGGCACGAAGAACGCGGCCCTGGACGGCCAGGGCCATCTGGTGATCACGGCCCGCAAGGAGAACCCGGCCGGCTACCAGTGCTGGTACGGCAGCTGCCAGTACACCTCGGCCCGGCTGAACACGGCCGGGAAGTTCAACGCCCAGTACGGCCATGTCGAGGCCCGGATGAAGATCCCGCGCGGGCAGGGCATGTGGCCCGCGTTCTGGATGCTCGGCACGCCGGTCAACTGGCCGGACTCGGGTGAGATCGACGTGATGGAGAACGTCGGCTTCGAACCCTCCACCGTGCACGGCACCATCCACGGCCCCGGCTACTCCGGCTCGGGCGGCATCGGCGCGGGCTACACCCTGCCGAACGGGCAGGCCTTCGCGGACGCCTTCCACACCTTCGCCGTCGACTGGGCGCCCGACTCGATCACCTGGTCGGTGGACGGGAACGTCTACCAGCGCCGCACACCGGCCGACCTGGGCGGGAAGACCTGGGTGTTCAACAAGCCGTTCTTCCTGATCCTGAACCTCGCGGTCGGCGGCTACTGGCCCGGCGACCCGGACGGCTCGACGCAGTTCCCGCAAGCGCTGGTGGTGGACTCGGTGTCGGTGACGACGAGCGACAGCGCCGCAGGCGTGCCGATCCGGGGCCTGGCGGGCAAGTGCGTGGACGTGGCCGGCGCGAACCCCGCGAACGGCACCCCGGTCCAGCTCTACGACTGCAACGGCACGGGCGCGCAGGCGTGGACCGTCGGCTCGGACGGCACGCTCCGGGCGCTCGGCAAGTGCCTGGACGTCACGGGCAACGGCACCGCGGACGGCTCGACCGTCCAGCTGTGGGACTGCACCGGCGGCCCCAACCAGAAGTGGACCGTCACCGGGGCGCACGACATCGTCAACCCGCAGGCGAACAAGTGCCTGGACGTCACCGGCAACAACGCGGCCAACGGGACCCGGCTGCAGATCTGGACCTGCACGGGCGGCGCCAACCAGAAGTGGACGGTCGGCTGAGCCCACCGCGCCGACCGGTCAGTGCAGCCTCCAGGTGTACTTGTCACCGCCGACCCAGCGGACCGCGTCCGGGTCGTCCAGGTCGTGGATGGGGATGCCGTAGGAGGCGGCCGTCTCCAGCACGTCCGTGATGGTCCTGGCCTCACCGACCACCTGACCGTCGATCTCCATGATCCGGAAGGGCGGCTCGCCGTGCCTGCCCGGGCACACACCGAGGACCAGGATCCGCGGACGGGAGATGTGGGGAGCTGCTTGTTCGGTCATGCAATCGAGGGTAGAACGCAACCCGCGCCGACGGGTCATCCGGCGGAGCCGTCCAGAAGATCGAGTAGGTCACGCCCTGCTCGAACAGCTCGAAGACCTTCGGGCGTGTTGCCCAGGTAGTGGCCGACCTCGCGGACGGCCCGGGCGATCTGCCGGCGCCGGGCGGCCTCGGTCGCCCGGGCGTCGCCTGCGGCCACGGAGACCGCCACGGCGGCCGGCACGGTGGCGTGCCGTGCGGAAGTCCTTGGCGGTGACATCGGTGCCGGACAGCCGGCGCAGGGCCTCGTTGAGGTCGTCGCCGTGCAGGCCGTGCCAGGCGCCGCCGTCCCGGTAGGCGAGGAAGCGGTCGCCGCCGCGCGGGTGGCGCAGCAGGGCCTGGGCGACCGCGTGGACCTGCTCGTCGACGAGGGCGCGCCGTACGTCTCGCTGGTGCGGGCGCCTTGTCCTGCTCGGCGCGGTCTGCCCGTGGTACAGGTACTGGCGGTCGGTAGCCGGGGCCGTCGCACGAGCTGGTGCGCAGCCGCACCCTCGACCTCCCTGGCCTGTCAGCGGCGGCTCACGGACGGCGCCAGTCGTCGCTCGTCAGATGGGAGCCGGCCTGCGGGCCCATGCGCAGCATGCCGCCGTCGACGCTCCAGGAGGCGCCGGTGACGTAGGAGGCGTCCGGGCTCGCGAGGAACGCGATCACCGCGGCGACCTCGCGAGCGTCGCCGGGCCGGCCGAGCGGCACTCCGGGGCGGCGCTCGGTGTGCACGTCGGTGTCCTCCTGGCCGGTCATCGGGGTGGCGATCTCGCCCGGCGCGACCGCGTTCACGGTGATGCCGTGTTCGGCCAGCTCCAGGGCCATCACCTGGGTGAGCAGGCCGAGGCCGCCCTTGGCCGCGCAGTACGGGGCCGCGCCGACCCGGGGCTGGTGCTCGTGCACCGAGGTGACGTTGACGATCCGGCCGCCGTCGCCCTGCCGGATCATGCGCCGCGCGGCCCGCTGACCGAGCAGGAACGGGCCGACGAGGTCGACGTCCAGGACCCGGCGCACATCGGTCAGGGTCAGGTCGAGGAAGGGGGTCATGGTGCCCGTACCGGCGTTGTTGACGAGTACGTCGACGCGGCCCAGCTCCTCGCACAGCTCGTCCACGGCGTCGGCGGCCTCGGGCAGCCGGGTGAGGTCCAACCGGGCGACGGCCGCCCGGCGGCCGTGCGCGCGGACCTCCCGCGCCGTCTCCTCGGCGCCCTTCTCGTCCGTGTGCCAGGTGATGCCGACGTCCAGGCCGGCCTCGGCCAGGCGTACGGCGGTGGCCCGGCCGATGCCGGAATCCGCGCCCGTGATCAGTGCCGTTCGCTGCGCGGCTGGTGCGGGCATGGCTCGCCTCCTCACGGTGGGTGTCCGGACGAGTCACCGCAGTACCCGGGGGCGGTGGGGGCAAACGGGATTCGCCGAGAGGGGTCACCGGCCGTCGCGGGCCGCGGCTCGTGGTCGGCTGCCCCCGCAGCTCCCCGCGCCCCTTTCGGGCGGCTGGTGCACCCTTGGTTCTCATGGACCCCGTCGCCGCCCTCGACCGGATCGCCTTTCTGCTGGAGCGGGCGCTCGCGCCCACCTATCGGGTACGGGCCTTTCGTACCGCCTCGCGGACGCTGGCCGCACTGCCCGAGGGCGAGGTGGCCGCGCGCGCCGCTGACGGCACGCTGGAGTCGCTGAAGGGGGTCGGGCCGAAGACCGCGCAGGTGGTGCGGGAGGCGCTGGGCGGTGAGGTGCCCGGCTATCTGCGCAGGCTGGAGGAGGAGGCCGGGACGCCGGTCGGCGCCGAGGGGGCCGGTGCGGGACTGCGGGCGCTGATCCGCGGGGACTGCCACACGCACTCGGACTGGTCCGACGGGGGCAGCCCGATCGAGGAGATGGGGCGGGCGGCGGCCGAGCTGGGGCACGAGTGGACCGTGCTCACCGACCACTCCCCGCGGCTGACCGTGGCCCGCGGGCTGTCGCCCGAGCGGCTGCGCGAGCAGCTGGCGGTGGTGGCGGAGCTGAACGCCCGCTGGGGGCCGTTCCGGCTGCTCACCGGCATCGAGTGCGACATCCTCGAGGACGGCTCGCTGGACCAGGAGGAAGAGCTGCTGGAACAGCTGGACGTGGTCGTGGTGTCGGTGCACTCCAAGCTGCGGATGGACGCGCGGTCCATGACCCGCCGGATGGTGGCCGCCGTGCGCAGCCCGCACGCCGACGTCCTCGGGCACTGCACCGGGCGCCTGGTCACGGGCCGGGGGCGGCCGGAGTCGCAGTTCGACGCGGACGAGGTGTTCGCCGCGTGCGCCGAGTCGGGCACCGCCGTGGAGATCAACAGCCGCCCGGAACGGCTGGACCCGCCCCGGCGGCTGCTGCGCCGGGCGGTCGAGGCGGGGGTGCTGTTCTCGGTCGACACCGATGCGCACGCGCCCGGCCAGCTGGACTGGCAGATCCTCGGCTGCGCCCGGGCCGAGGAGTGCGGGGTGCCGCCCGAACGGGTGGTGACCACCTGGTCGGCCGAGGAGCTGCTGGGCTGGACCCGTGAGGGCCGGCTGCCGGCACGCGTGGCCGGGTCCGGGCGTGGTACCCGGTCCGGGAGCTGAGAGAAAGGACCCCCGGATGGACCGTGCCGCCGTGTTCGACGTCGACGGGACGCTCGTCGACACCAATCACCTGCATGTCGTCACCTGGTGGGAGGCGTTCCGGCAGGCCGGTCACGACGTGCCCATGCACGCCGTGCACCGGGCGGTGGGCCTCGGCTCCACGGATCTGATCGCCCATCTGCTCGGCGACGACCGGGACCCCGACCAGGACGCCGGGCTGAGCGCGGCGCACACGGCACTGTACGGCCAGTACTTCGACCGGCTCCCCGCCCTGCCGGGGGCCGGGGAGCTGCTGCGCCGACTGCACGGGGACGGCTGGACGGTGGTCCTCGCCACCTCGGCGAGCGGTGCCGAGCTGGGCGCGCTGCGCCGGGCGATCGACGCGGACGACGCCATCACCGGCATGGCGAGCGCGGAGGACGTCCAGCAGGGCAAGCCGGCCCCGGAACCCGTGGAACACGCGCTGGAGCTGGCCGGGGTGCCGGCCTCGCGGGCGGTGTTCGTCGGGGACACCGTGTGGGACATGCAGGCGGGCAGCAAGGCCGGGGTGCGCTGCGTGGGGCTGCTGTGCGGCGGGATTGCGCGGGCCGACCTGGAGGAGGCGGGCGCGCAGGCGGTGTACGCCGACCCCGCCGATCTGCTGGCGCGCCTGGCCGGGAGCCCGCTGGGCTGAGCGGTGCCGGCGGTGACGCAGGTCACGGACAGGGATGGAACACCCGAGAGTGGTTGCCCGTTGAACAAGCCGTGGGTGTGGATGGGACAGTGTCCCCGGGCCTCACCTTTCGCCCACAGGGACGATCGTTCGGCTGAAGCCCTGTGGAGCCTTTCGCCGAGAGGCGACCGCCATCCGCGCCCACACCCGACCGCCCCGGTCGTGATTCCCCCGTCACGGCCGGGGCTTTCCCTTGCCACCGCCGCCGCGGCGCCGCGTGTGCGGGCCCGGCGCCCGGGTACCCGGCCGCTCGTCGCAGCCTCCGCCGTGCCGACGAGAGGAGCCGAAGGTGAGCAGCTCAGTGGGCAGCAGAGTCGTCGTGACAGGCGCCACCGGCAATGTCGGGACGAGTGTGGTGCGTCTGCTCTCGGAGGATCCGGGTATCAAGTCGGTGCGGGGGCTGGCCCGGCGGACGCCCGACTGGTCGCCGCCGAAGACCGAGTGGTCCGCCGTCGACCTGGGCTCGGACGAGGCGAACCTCGCCGAGCGGTTCGAGGGCGCCGACGCCGTGATCCATCTGGCCTGGGCGTTCCAGCCGACGCACGATCCGGTCGCCACCTGGCGGACCAATGTGCTCGGTTCCATCCGGGTGTTCGAGGCGGTCGCCGCGGCCCGGGTGCCGGTGCTGGTGCACGCCTCCTCCGTCGGGGCCTACTCACCGGGGCCGAAGGACCGCCCGGTGGACGAGTCCTGGCCCACGCACGGCTGGCCGGACGCCGCGTACTGCCGGGAGAAGGCCTATCTGGAGCGCACGCTGGACGTGTTCGAGCGCGACCATCCCGAGGTGCGGGTGGTCCGGATGCGCCCGGCGTTCCTGTTCAAGTGGGAGTCGGCGAGCGAGCAGCGGCGGATCTTCGGCGGGCGGTTCCTGCCCGGTCCGCTGGCCCGGCCGGAACTGCTGCCGTTCCTGCCGGACATCCCGGGGCTGCGGGTGCAGGCGCTGCACACGGACGACGCCGCCGAGGCCTACCGGCTCGCGGTGCGGTCGGACAGCGCCCGGGGCGCCTTCAACCTGGCCGCCGATCCGCCGCTGGACGCCGGTGTGCTCGCCGAGCTGCTCGGGTCCCGGCCGGTACGGCTGCCGCGCACGGCGGCCCGGTCGGCGATCGCCGCGGCCTGGGGGCTGCGTCTGCTGCCGGCGTCCCCGCACCTGTTCGACGCCGTGCTGCGGCTGCCGCTGATGGACTGCGCCCGGGCGCGCGCCGAGCTGGAATGGGAGCCCTGGCACACCGCGACCGAGGTGCTCCAGGAGTTCCTGGACGGCTTGCAGAAGGGCGGCGGGATGGAGACCGAGCCGATGCGGGGGCGGAAGGTCGGCTGACCTTGCCCACCCGAGCTGACGGAGGAGCGGAGAACAATATGGCTGAGCAGCAGCCCCGGCCCGGCGCCGAGCAGCGGCCGGTCCCCCGGGACATGCCCGACCAGCAGGTACGGTCGGACGAGGACCCCTGGGACGTCGCCCCGGGCGGCACGCAGGACGACGAGCCGGACGAGAACACCGTCCCGGACACGGACGAGGCCGGCACCGGCCCACGCGGCGCCCCCCGCACGGGCACGGTGGAACACCCGGCTCCGCAGGAACCTTCGGGCTGAGTCCCCGACGGCTTGCCGAGTGCCGGGGAGGCGGGCAGCCGGTGTGCCGTTCCGGTTCGGCGCCCAGCTCCCGAGCTGGGCGCCGAGCGGGCGACCGGGTGCCGGATGTGGTGGGGCATGCGCGCTTCGCGCTGCATTGAGGGAACAGCCCCGGGGGGCCGGGCACGCCAAGCGGGCGACCGGGTGGCCCTCGGGCTGACCCGCCCCGCGGGCGACCGGGTGACTGGCGGACTGTGTCCTGCGAGTGATGCCCGCTTCAGTTCGGGGCGCGGCCCCGGGGCCGGGCGCGCCAACCGGGCGACCGGTCGGTTGCCGGTCTGTGTCCCGGGAGGGTCAGTGCGGGGTGCGGTCCTGGAGGGCGGTGCGCCAGGCCGGCAGGCGTTCCTCGGGGGTGCGTTCGGGGCGGCGGCCGCCGTCGGCGAAGAACTCGGCCAGCGGGAGGATCGCCGCGCCGACGGTGACCGCGTCGGGGCCGAGCCGGCCGAGTTCGATGGTCACCCGGTCGGCCGGGTGCCGCAGGGCGTACGTCGCCGCGTGCCGGCGCACGGCGGGCAGGAACCGCGTGCCGAGCTGGAGGCCGGCCCAGCCGCCGATCAGGATCCGCTCGGGCTGGAAGAGGTTGATCAGGTCGGACAGGCCGGCGCCGAGGTACTCCGCGGTCTCCTCCAGGACGGCCAGCGCGACCGGGTCGGGTGCGGTGCCCTCGGCCGGATAGGCGGCGGCGAGCATCGCCGTGAGCGCGGTCTCCTCGTCGGTGTCCTCGGGCGGCCGCCCGCCCTCCTCTCGCCAGCGGGCGAGCAGCGACTCGGCGCCCGCGTAGGCCTCCAGGCAGCCCGGCGCACCGCAGCGGCAGCGGCGCCCGCGCACCCGCACCGTCAGATGCCCCCACTCCACGGCCCGCCCGTGCTCCACCTCGGGCGTCACCAGGCAGGCGCCCACACCGGAGCCGAAGAGCACGACCACGGCGTTGCGGGCGCCGCGCCCGGCGCCGAACCACATCTCGGCCTGGCCGAGGGTCTTGGCGCCGTTGTCGATGAAGTACGGCACCCCGTCGGGCAGCCCGGAGGCCGAGCGGAGCAGCTGCTCCAGCGGGACCGCGTCCCAGCCGATGGTCTGCCCGTGGACGACGGCGCCCCGGTCCGGGGTGTGGTCCACGATGCCGGGGACGCCGACGCCGACGCCGAGCAGCCGGTCGGGGGCGGCCTGTTCGGCGGTGAGGACCTCGGCGACGCCGTCGCGGATGTGGCCGGCGATGACGTCGACGTCGTAGCCCTGCGAGGTCAACGGGCGTTCCGCGCGGGCCAGTTCGGTGAGGGCCAGGTCGAACAGCTCGACCCGGACGCGGGTCTCGCCGACGTCGACGCCGATCATCTGTCCGCTGTGCGGGGCGACCCGCAGCAGGGTGCGGGGCCGGCCGCCGTCGGAGTCGACGCTGCCGGCCTCCTCGACCAGTCCGTCGGCGATCAGGTCCGTGACCACGTTGCTGACCGACCCGGAGCTGAGTCCGGTGGCCGGCCCCAGCTCGAACCGGCTGAGCGGGCCGTCGAAGTACAGCCGCTGGAGCACCGCCGTCCGGTTGCCCCGCCTCAGGTCGCGTACCGTGCGTCCGTTGCGCCCAGCCATGTGGCTCCCTTCACGAACCCTGCCCGACCTGCAACATACCCCTTCGGGCAGCCGGGGCGCGACTTTCTCACAACCCTTAGTTCACGCTATGAGCTAAGCCGGGCACGACGGAGGTCGTCCAGCGCGGCGACCAGCTGGGGCGCGACGGTCTCCTGCGTCCACCGGCGCCGGTCCGCGTCGACCGCCCGGGGCACCGTCTCGACCAGCATGATCAGGTACAGGTAGGCACGGTAGAGCGCGAGCCGCACCCGCTCCGAGGGGCCGAACGCGGCCCTGCCGCCGCCGGCGCGGTAGCCGGCGAGGAAGTCCTGGTCCTTCTCGATGTCGTCCAGCAGGGCGAGGGAGACGAAGTCGGCGACCGGGTCGCCCCAGAACATGCGCTCGCCGTCGATGAGCCCGCCGACGCGGGGCCCGTCGGGCGTGCGGTGGACCAGGACGTTGCCCGGCCACAGGTCGAAGTGGACGGGGCGCGGCACGGTGACCTCGTCCAGCGCGCCGTAGCCGGGCCGGAGGATCCGGGCCGCCTCGTCGGCCGGGACCGGCAGTTCGGCCGCGTGGTCGCGGGCGTCGGCCAGGACCGCGTCGAGCATGCCGGTGAACGCCGTCCGCCAGTCGGGGGCGAGCGGGCCGAGGGCACCCGACGGGTAGCCGAAGCCGGGTCCGGTGAGCCGGTGCAGCCGGGCCACCAGCGCGCCCAGCTCCCGGCGCAGGGCCGCCTGTTCCGCCCGCGTCACGGAGTCGTCCCAGGGCACTCCGGGGCAGACGGTCTGCAGCGTGTGCCGCACCTCGGGGCCGGGGTCCGTGTGCACCGTGCGGGGCGCGGGGACGCCGGCCTCGGCGGCGGCTCGGCAGAACTCCTCCTCGGCGCGCAGCAGCCGGGACTCGTAGCGCAGGCCCGGCCCGGCCGGCGCGGTCTTCAGCACGTACCGGGCGCCGCCGGTGAGCCGCAGTTCCTCGACGGTGTTGTACGTGCCGCCGACGAGGGGCCGAACGGTGGCCAGCCGGGCGGGCGGTATGCCCGCCGCGGCCAGGACCCGCCGGGCCCGCTCTTCGGAGTCCCCCACCGTGCCCCCTCCCCCGCGGCTCAGCCCGCCGCGTACACGTCCTCCACGTAACGCCCGTCCGCGACGAGCTCGTTCAGCCACCGCTCGGCGGCTGCCCCGTCGGTGCCCGGCGTGCGTTCCCGGTACAGGGTACGGAAGGCCTCGCGGACGCCGGGGGCCATGCGGGCGCCGTCGCCGCAGACGTACACCCGTGCCCCGGCCGTCAGCAGCCGCCACACCTCGTCGGCCTCGGCGGCGATCCGGTGCTGGACGAAGGCGGCCCCGTTCTCGGGCGCGGCGCTGAAGGCAGGGCGCAGCGACACCGCTCCGGCCCGCTCGGCGGCGCGCAGCTCCTCGGCGTGCAGATAGTCGGCCTCGGGAGCGTCGCACCCGAAGTAGAGGAGCGCGGGCGGGAGCGGGGTGCCCGCACGGCGGGCGGCCAGGCGGTCGGCGACGGCGCCCCGGAACGGGGCGAGCCCGGTGCCCGCGGCGACCAGCACGACGGGGGCCGAGTGGTCGATCCGGAACGCCTCGCGGCACGGCTGGACGCGGGCGTGGACGGTGTCGCCGGGCCGCAGGGAGGCGAGATGGCCGGAACCGGTGCCCCGGTAGCGGCCCTTGCCCGACCGGGCCGGTGCGTCGAGCACGGACACCATGAGGTCGGCGTGGCGCGCGTCGGCCGCCGGTGCCGAGGAGATGGAGTAGTGGCGGGGGCGCAGCGGGGTCAGCAGGTCGAGCAGGAGCGGCCAGCCGAGCGCGCCGCGCAGGGCCGGGTGGTCCTCGGCCAGCTCCACGAGGGTGCGCGGGTCGTCGTCGGTCAGGGCGGCGAGGGCGGCACGCTCGGGCGGGCAGGGGTTGGCCTCGGCGAGCAGGGCCCGCTGCCGGTCGGTCGGCCGCTGCTGCAGCTCCACGTGGTGGCGCAAAAGTTCACGCACCGTCAGCGGGCGGTCGACGGCGAGTCCTCCCCCACGGCGCGGGCGGGTGGCCCGGATGTCGAGAACGGCGTCGGCGTCCAGGCCGAACGCGGCGACGGCCCGGTCCACCAGGTCCGGGGCGTTGGCGGGCAGCACGGTCAGGTGGTCGGCGGTGCGGTAGGTGACGCCCTCGGGCAGGGCGATGCGCAGGAACCGCTTGGTGCGCGGGTGGTTGGCCGCGGTGAGGTCGTAGGCCTCGGTGACCGTCATCGGGACCAGGCCGTGCCGTTCGGCGAGGGCGTCCAGCGGGCCGCCGGTCAGGGTGCGCACCGTGTAGGCGTGGCCGGGCTCGGCCGGTGTGCCGTCCACGGCGTCCGGGTCGCCGTACTCCGTCAGCAGTGCGGTGCGCAGCCGGGCCGCGAACTCCCGTACCGTGCCCGTGAGATCGCCGGAGGCGTCGGCGGCGGCGCGGTCGGTGAGCCGGGTGGCGCCGAGTTCGGCGAGGCGGGCGTCGACGCGGGTGGGGACCTGCTGGTAGGTGGCGGCCCAGTTGCGGTCGCCGACGCCGAGGACGGCGTAGCTGACGCCGGCCAGGTCGGGGGTGCCGTCGAGCCAGGCGGTGAAGGCTGCGGCGTCGTCGGTGGGCCGGCCGTTGTAGGAGGCGGCGGTGATGACGACGGGCCGGTCCGTGGGCAGGCCGTCCGCGTAGGCGTCCAGGGCGGCGACCTCGGTGGCGCAGCCCACGGCGGCGGCCTCGTCGGCGAGCTGGGCGGCGAAGCCCCGGCAGGTGCCGTAGTTGCTGCCGTGCAGGAAGAGGGCGCGGGTGCCGGGGCGGACCCGGGTCGGGAGGGCGTCCGGGGCCGGGGCGCCCGCGGCCGGCGCGGGGGCGGTGCCGGGCAGCGGGGCGTGCACGCGGTCGGCGGGGGTGCGCGGGGTGAGCGTGAGGGTGAAGCCCTCGGGCTTGAGGGTGAGGGTCTCCTTCACGGTGAGCCGGTAGCCGGCGTGGTCGTGCAGCCGGTAGCGGTGGACCAGCAGGGCGAGCAGCATGGTCGCCTCGTGCAGTGCGAACTGCCGTCCGATGCAGGCGCGTTCACCGGTGCCGAACGGTTTGAAGGCGTGCACCGGGCGGGCCGCCTCGGCCTCCGGAGTGAACCGTTCGGGGTCGAACAGTTCGGGGTTGTCGCCCCACACGGGCTGGCGGTGCAGCATCGGCGCGAGCACGGTGACGGCCTGGCCGGCGCGCAGCGGGATCCGCCCGCCGAGCAGGGTGTCCTCGCGGGCGTGCCGGCTGAACGCGGCGGCCGTCGGCCACAGTCGCAGCGCCTCGTTGAGGACCTGGCGGGTGTAGGTGAGCCGGCCGATGTCCTCGTACGTGGGCTCGGGGTCGGCCGTGCCGCCCCACAGCGCGTCGGCCTCGCGCTGCACGAGCCGCAGTACGGCGGGGTGCTTGGCGAGGTAGTACAGGGCGAAGGACATCGCGCCGGAGGTGGTCTCGTGGCCGGCGATCAGGAAGGTGATGACCTGGTTGCGGATGTTGGCCGGGTCCAGGGTGGTGCCGTCGGCGGGGTGCGGCGCGCTGAGCATCAGCCCGAGCAGGTCCTCGGCGCCGCTCTGGTCGGTGCCGGTGCGGGCGGCGATGACGTCGTCCACGACCCGGGCCAGGTAGTCCGCGTCCCGCCGGAAGGCCGCGTCGGCCGCCGTGTGGTCCTGGCCGGGGGTGCGGGCCAGGCGGGTCATGCTCCACTCCAGGCAGCGGACCATGGACTCCACGAAGGGGTGCGGCTCGGCGCGTTCGAAGGAGCCGAAGTCGTAGTCGAATCCGGCCAGTCCGATGGTGTCGAGGGTCATGCGGGTCATGTCGTCGGGCACGTCGACGGGCTGCCCGGCCCGAGCGGCCCGGTCCCAGGAGTCGATGAGCCGCCGGGCCACCTTCAGCATCACGGGGTGGTAGGTGCGCATCGAGCCGAGCGCGAAGGCGGGCATGAGGATGTCGTGCGCCCTGGCCCAGTTGGGCTCGTCGTTGTACGCGGTGAACAGGCCGTCGGCGGCGAACTCCCGGACGTTCTCCAGGGCGGGCCCGACGTGTTTGGCGAACCGCTCCTCGTCGGCCAGGTCGGCGACCAGGTCCGCGTCGGCGACGAACGTCACGTCCCGGCCGTGCAGCCGGCGCACCAGCACCGGGCCGTGCTCCCGCATCAGCTCCATGATCTGCTGGACGGGGGTGCGGCCGGGGCCGGTGGCGGTGATGTCGACGACGGGGACACCGGCCAGGGGTGCGGCCGGTTCGGGGTGCAGTGCGGTGGGGGGCATGACGCGACAACTGCCTTTCGCGGTAGCGGACTACTGCGTTCCAGGGTGGTCGACGGGCAGGCCGGGCCCGCGCCACGGCACTACACGATCGTGCAGTGGAAAGTGGGCGGCGCCACTTGCGCGCACCCGGTCCAGAGGTGCCGAACCGCCCGCACCGGCCCTACCGCCGGCGGGTCCGTCGCGGACTTCTGCGCGGAACCGCACCGTCTCGTGCGAGCGTGCGGGGTGTCGCGCACGGAGATCGGCGCCGGGTGCCCGACTGGAACAGGGTCCGGCTGATCGTCGCCCTCTGCGCGGAACGGCGCCGGGCCGGGACGGCGCTGCCCTCGGGGGTTCCCCTGAACACGCGGCGCGCTGCTGCGGGCGGCGCGTGTGGTGACGACGGCCTGCATCCAGCAGGCGGACACGGGCACGGGAGTGGGCCCGCCCGTCCAGCACCACGTGGCGGGACGCCCGGATGCCGCCGGCCTTCTGGACGCGCTCCTCGACGGACTCGACCTCCCGGCGGTCGCGGCCCGCCACCCCTCCGCGCTCATCGCGTTGCGCCGCTCCGCCCCCCGGCGAGGGCTCCGGCCTGTTCCGCCCGTCCGATCCGCCCCCGCTGCGCGCGGCACCGCCGCCCGGCGCCCACGCGGGGGTGGCAGGCCGACGGCACTGGCTCCCGCTCCGCCGACTTGCCGCTGACCTGCACTTCCTCTTGGATGGCGGTCGGCCGGCGGACCGGGAGGTGCCATGGAAGCGGAACGGGCCGACGCGGTGGTGTGGCGCAACCGTGCGCTGATGCTGTTCGACCGGGTGTCGGTACCGGTGGCGGTGTGCGACGTGTACGGCCAGGTGGTGCTGGCGAACCCGGCGATGGCAGCGGAGTGCGGTACGACCCCGGGCCGGCTGCGCGGCCGGCCGGTGCTGGAACTGTTCCGGCCGCAGGAGGCCACCCAGGTGGAGCGGATCGCCGAGGCGCTACGGCTGCGGCACCGCTCCCGCTACCAGGTGTCGGTGTGCTGGCGGGCGCCCGGCGGAGCCGAGCGGCACGGGGAGCTGACGGCGGATCCGGTGAGCGACAGCGTGGAGGAGACACCGGCGCTGCTGGTGATGCTGCGGGTGCTGGGCGAGCGCCCGGCACCGGAGCCCGAGCCGGTGCGGACCACCGAGGTGGAGCGGCGGGTGCTGGCCCTGCTGGCCGGCGGCGCCACCACCGCCCGCGCCGCCCGCGAACTCGGCCTCACCAGGGACGGCGTCACCTATCACCTGCGCCGCCTGTCGGCCCGCTGGAACGCCACGAACCGCACCGAACTGGTGGCCCGCGCCTACGCCCTGGGCGTGCTGGCCCCGGGCGTATGGCCCCCGGAACCGGGGCCCCCGGGGGAGGAGTAGTCGACAGGGGGCCGCACCGAAAACCATTGGTCCGCTCGCCTCTGGCTAACTAGGTTAGATATGAGCCTAGAGGGTCTAGGTTCACCGGCACGGCCGGACCAGGAAGGACTCCCCCATGAGACCGCTCACCGAGCAGGACATCCGCACCTCCTTCATCAACTGCTCCAAGGGCGAGGCCAAGCGGGTGGCGGTCCCGCGTGATCTCGGGGAACGCCCGTGGGAGGATCTGGACTTCCTCGGCTGGCGCGATCCCGGTGCCCCGGACCGCAGCTATCTGGTCACCGAGCGGGACGGGCGGCTCGTCGGTGTCACCCTGCGCTTCCCGGCCTCCCGGCACGGCTTCCTGCACCGCAGCATGTGCTCGGTGTGCCTGACCACGCACCGGGGCGGCGGGGTCTCGCTGATGGCCGCGCGCAAGGCGGGCCCGGCCGGCCGGGAGGGCAACTCGGTCGGGCTGTACATGTGCACGGACCTGGCGTGTTCGCTGTACGTGCGCGGCAGGAAGACCCCGGCGTCCGGCGCCCGGTTCGAGGAGAGCCTGACCCTGGACGAGCAGATCGCCCGCACCAGGAGCAACCTGGACGCCTTCCTCGACAAGCTCTCTGCATAAGCAGCTGGCCTGAAGCAGTCGGAAACAGTCCGCAAACAGCCACGTTCGACGCCCGCGAGGAACGGGAACAGGCCAAGGGATGCGCGACGTACGAGAGTGGACCACGGGACTGCTGCGTCTGGCGAAACGCCGCCGGGAGCCGGTGGTCGTCCAGACCCTGCGGTCGGCGACGGCCGCGACGATTGCCTACGTGATCGCGCTCCGGCTGAGTCCGGAGCCCGCCCCCCTCACCGCGCCGCTGACCGCGCTGCTGGTCGTCCAGGTGACCTTCTACGCCACCCTCACCAACGGCATCCGCCGGGTGAACTCGGTGGTCGCAGGTGTCCTGGTCGCCATCGCGTTCAGCGTGCTGGTGGGCCTGACCTGGTGGAGCCTCGCGCTGCTGATCGTGGCCGCGTTGGCCGTGGGGCACCTGGTGAGAGTCGACGAATACGTGGCCGAGGTGGCGATCAGCGCCATGCTGGTGCTCGGGGTCACCACGGTCGGCTTCACCGCGTGGGCGCGGATCGTGGAGACGCTGATCGGCGCGGTCGTCGGCACCGGCTGCAACCTGCTGCTGCCACCCCCGGTGTGGGTGGACGAGGCGGGCCGGTCGATCGAGGACCTGGCGCGGCGGGTGCGCCAGCTGATGCTGCGGATGGGCGAGGAGGCCGCGGGCCGCACCCCCTGGCAACGGGCGGCCGAGCGGCTGCACGAGGCGCGCCGGCTGGACCACGACATCGTGCAGGTGGACGCGGCGCTGCGGCAGGCCGAGGACAGCCTGCGGCTCAATCCCCGGGTGAAGGAGGGGCTGCTGCACCGGGTGGTGCTGCGCACCGGCTTGGACACCATGGAGATCTGCACGGTGGTGTTGCGGGTGCTGGCCCGCTCGTTCACGGACCTCGCCAAGGCCCGCGGGTCCGAGGAGCTGTTCCCGCCCCGGGTGGGGGCGACGGTGGAGCAGCTGCTGTCGGAGATCGCCGACGCCATCGTGAGCTTCGCCGTGCTGGTGACCACCCATCTGAGCGAGAACGCCGAGTCGGCGGAGGAGCGGCTGAGTGCCGAACTGCGCACGGCGGCCGGCACCCGGGACCGGCTGGCCGAGCTGCTCCAGGAGGAGATCCGCAAGGACTGGGCGCACTGGCAGCTGCTCGGGGCCGTCCTGACCGAGACGACCCGCATCATCGACGAGCTGAACACCGAGCACCGCGCCCGGCGCCTGCTGGAGGAGCTGGACCGGGTCTCGCGCGGGCAGCGGACCAAGCTGCCCCGGTTGGCGTGGCTGCGCGACCGCCTCGGCGTGCAGGAGGAGCTGTGGCGGAACCGCGCGGGGTTCGGTGAGCGTTCTCGGTGAAGGAGTCGTCGGGGCGGGCCGGCGCGGGAGGCGAGGGAGCGGGCGGATGACGGGTGGCGGGGTCCGGATCGACGGGAACACGCTGCGGCTGCCCGGCGGGGTGGCGGTGCGGTTCGTGCGCACACTGCGGCTGCCGGAGAGCGGCACGCATCCGCTGCCGCCGGGCCTGGGCGAGTTCCCGGTCCGGCGGGTGGCGGACCACGCCGACCGGGTGCCGGAGCCGATGCGGGCGCGCGGCGGTGTCATGCTGCCGGTGTACCTGCGCGAGGCGATGTGGCTGAGTTTCGCGGGTACGACGGAGCCGGCCGCGCTCCAGGTCGGCGTGGGCAAGGTGTGCGCGGTGTCCGGCGAGCCGTGGCGGGGCCGGCTGTCCCGGCGTCCGCAGAACTACGTGGTGCTGCCCCGCCAGCCCTGGCTGGACGGCATCAACTCCGGCAAGGGCACGGTCCGCCAGTTCGTGGCCGTACCGCTGGGGCTGGGCGCGACCGTGGAGGGGCAGGTCACCGGCGAGGAGGTGTGGGGCGGGGTCCAGCTCCAGTCGTTCCCGCTGAAGGAGGACGCCCTCGCCGAGTGGCGGCGCCAGGAGCAGGAGCGGGAACGGGCGCTGCGCCCGGGCCCGGCCGGCCCGCCCGGCGGCCACGGTGCGACCGGCAGCTACGGCCCGGCCGGCGGCTTCGGCGCCGCCCTGCCCATGGCGGCGCCGGCCCCGGGGGGACCAGCGCCGGCCGCCGCGTCCTTCGGCGCTCCCCCGCCCCCGGCCGCCGCTGCCCCGCGGCGCGCCGCTGCCATGGGACTGGGCGTCGGCGGCTCGATGCGGCAGGAGGTCTACCGGGACGACCGGCCGCTCGGCGACTGGTCCGAGGAGCCGGCCGGGCGGGTGTTCGTGCACCTGGTCACGCCCCCGGAGTGGCGCCGGATCACCGGCGAGGCGCCCCCGCCGTCGCCGGTCGACCGGGCGGCGTACACCCGCGCGGGCCTGCCCTGGTACGACTACTACGACGCGGACGCCGAGGATCTCGCCCCCACGGACGCCCTGGAAGGGGTCAGGCCGGTCGGCGAGTGGCTCGGGGACGACCTGGACCCGTGGCAGGCGCCGTCCGCCGGCCAGGTGGCACCGCTGAAGGACGCCCCGGGCAAGCCGGTCGAGGACGGGGAGTGGTGACCACCGCCGTTGCGCGTGGCGCAACGCCCGTTGCCGGACTTGCCCTTGCCGGTGGGTGCAGGCCAAGGTGGCTGTCACCAGGGGGGCGACCGACGACCTGAGGTGCGGCATGGACACGGAGGCACGGACGGCGGAAGAGGGATCCTCCCCGCCCCGGCGGGACCGCGAGAGCGGGGGCTGGACCAGACGCCGGTTCGTCGGGGCCGTGGCCGGCACGGCGGCCGTCGTGGCGGTGCCGTCCCCGGCCGCCCCGCCGGCGGACACCGAGGCCACGCGGAGCGCGCCGGGCGCGGCCCCGCCGCCGCGGGAACCGTCCGGACCGCGCCCGCTGTACGTGGGCACGTACACCTCCGTCGACGGCGGCGGCACCGGCATCGGCCTGGCGTCGTACGACCCGGAGTCCGGCCGGATCACCGGGTCGGGCACGCTCACCGGGGTCCCCGAGCCGTCGTACCTCGCCGTGCACCCGGACGGCCGCACGCTGTACGCGGTGGACGAGCGGCAGGACGGCGGGGTGACGGCGGTCCGCCTCGCGGACCGGCGGGTCCTCGGCACCCGGAGCACCGGCGGCGCCGGGCCCTGCCATCTGTCGGTGCATCCGACCGGGCGCTGGCTGCTGAGCGCCAACTACGGTGCGGGCAGTGTCGCCGTGCACCCGATCGACGCCTCGGGCGCCCTGGGCGAGCGCACCGACCTGGTCACGCACACCTCTCCCCCGCCCGGTCCCGGCCAACAGGGCCCGCACGCCCACCAGGTCCTCACCAGTCCCGACGGTGGGCACGTCCTCGCCGTGGACCTCGGTACCGACACCGTCTACACCTACCGCCTCGACCCGGCCGGGGGCACGCTGACCGAAGCGGCCCGGGCGCGGACCCGGCCCGGCGCGGGCCCGCGCCACCTGACCTTCCATCCGGGCGGCCGGTACGCCTATCTGGCGAACGAGGTGGACGACACCGTGGCCGTGTGCGCGTACGACCCGCGCTCCGGCCGGCTGCGCGTGGGCGAACCTCAGCCGACGGGGTCGGACGGCGGCACCAACTATCCGGCGCAGATCCTGGTGACGGCGAACGGCCGCTACGCCTTCCTCGCCAACCGGGGCCACAACAGCCTCGCCCGGTACGCCGTCGAGGCCGACGGGGCCCGGCTGCGGCTGCTCGGCACGGTGCCGGTGGGCGGGGACTTCCCGCGGCAGATCGCGTTCTCGCCGGACGGCCGGCTGCTGTTCGCGGCGAACCAGCGCTCCGGCACGGTCACCGTCTTCCGTGTCGACCCGGAGCGCGGTGAACTCCGCCCGGCGGGCGAGCCGTTCGCGTCACCCGTCGCCGTCTGCGCGCTGCCGCTGTAGCGCGCGGGGGCAGCCGGCGGCACCGGCCTGCGCCAGCAGGGCGTGCATCCGCTCGGTGAGCTGGGCGACGTCGTCGGCGGGGGCGTGGAAGGGCAGCCGTACGTCGCCCTGGGCGCGGGTGCGTTCGATGCGCAGGGTCAGTCCGTGCCGGTCGACGGCGAGCGGCGCCACCCGGGTCGCGGCGTGCAGGCTCTCGGGCCGCACCAGGCGGGTGAGCCGCTCGACGGCGTCCGGGTGGACGTCGGCGAGGTGGGTGAGCAGCCGGGCCTCGGCGCCGGCGAGCGGGTCGGGGCGGGCGGCGGTGAACTCGTCCGGGTCGACCACCACGGCCCCGGCGGACCGGCGCAGCACCACGCGGGTGGGGTGGAACAGGAGGGCACCCCCGGACGGCGCGAACCAGCCGGAGAGGAAGAGCCGGGCACGGATGCGGTGGCGCACCGGTACGGGCGCCACGTCGGCGAACTCCAGCAGGGCGGAGGGCTGTTGGCGCGGGGCGCACAGGACCGCTCCGAACAGGGCGCTGTCGTCGGGCACCGCCAGCCGTACCGCGCCGTCCTCGGTGACGGTGTGCGCGCCGGCGTACTCCTCGCGCGCGCCGTCCGCGGTCACCGCGCACGACCAGGCGGCGGCCAGCACCGAGCGTGCCCGTTCCGCCGCGCCGGGGGCGGCCGTCCAGTCCTGCGTGTCACCCATCCGAGCCCTCCTTAGGTAAGCCTTGCCTAACCTATCGGAGATCGAGGCGCACGCCAACCAGACCGCACCGACGGCCGGGGTCATCCGGAGTGCGCGAGGACGCCCAGCAAGGCGCGGGCGCACAGATCGCGCACCTGTTCCCG
The DNA here is from genome assembly GCF_044750305.1 of Streptomyces sp. NPDC088810. NCBI lineage: Bacteria > Bacillati > Actinomycetota > Actinomycetes > Kitasatosporales > Streptomycetaceae > Streptomyces > Streptomyces sp. NPDC088810. The sequence goes on along the minus strand of NZ_JBIVJQ010000006.1, from coordinate 44,664 downwards.
GCTGAACTCGCCCTCCCCGCGCAGCCACTCGAGGCAGACGGCGGTGGTGAAGGCGAGCCAGCCGCGCACCGCGAGGCGCACCTGGGGAGCGGTCTCGACGACGGGCCCGAACTCGGGGTCGGCGGCGAGCGCGGCCAGGATCTGCTTCTCCTGGGCGGCCAGGGCCCGCTGGTAGACCCGGCGCACGGCCTGGTCGCCTGCCGCGTCGGCGCGGTGGAAGGCGCGGAAGCCGTGGGCGTGGGCCTCGACGCAGCCGAGGTAGGTGTCGAGGCCGGCGGTGAGCTGCTCGCGCACCGGCACCCCGGGCACCGCCGCCGTCATGCGCAGCATGCGCGCGCTCTCCCGCTCCACGACGGCGGCGAAGAACTCCCGCTTGGTCGGGAAGTAGTGGTACAGCAGGCCGCGCGAGACCCCGGCGATCTCGGCGACCTGCTCGATCCACACGTCGTCGTAGGGGCTCTCCGAGAACAGCTTCGCGCCGACCGACAGCAGCTGCTCACGGCGTTCCGCGGTGCTGAGTCTGCGCCGGGCGCGTTCCCCCTGGTTCGCGGGCATGCCGTCACTTTACTTGACGTCGGTTCACCAACGGGACGACACTGGAACGCGTTATTGAACCCACGTACAACACGCGCGCGTCACTGCTTCAACCATCCGCTGGATCAAGGGAGATCGCGTCATGGCGGAGACGACGGGGGCCACGGGGACCGGGTTGCCGAAGGGTTTCCGGAGCGCCGAGCAGGGCTGGCCCGGGTTGCACCGCATACCGCATCCGCCGCACCGGCTGCCGCTGCTCGGCGATGTGCTCGGCGCCGACCGGAGGCGTCCGCTGCAGGACTCGATGCGCTTCGCGCGCGAGCTGGGCCCGATATTCCGGCGCCGGGCCTTCGGCAAGGAGTTCGTGTTCGTGTGGGGGGCCGGGCTGGTCGCCGACCTCGCCGACGAGTCCCGGTTCGCCAAGCACGTCGGACTCGGCGTCGCCAATCTGCGGCCGGTGGCCGGCGACGGCCTGTTCACCGCCTACAACCACGAGCCCAACTGGCAGCTGGCGCACGACGTCCTGGCGCCCGGGTTCAGCCGGGAGGCCATGGAGGGCTACCACGGCATGATGCTCGCGGTCGCCGGACGGCTGACCGACCACTGGGACCGCGAGCTGGCGGCCGGGCGCACGGTGGACGTGCCGGGCGACATGACCCGGCTGACCCTGGAGACGATCGCCCGGACCGGCTTCGGGCACGACTTCGGCTCCTTCGAGCGGGCCCGCCCGCACCCCTTCGTCACGGCGATGGTCGGCACCCTCACCTACGCCCAGCGGTTGAACAGCGTGCCCGGCCCGCTCGCCCCGCTGCTGCTCCGTGCCGCCGCCCGGCGCAACGCGGCCGACATGGCGTACCTCGACCGCACCGTCGACGGCCTGGTCGCAGCCCGGCGCCGGTCCGGTGGCGGCGAGGGGGACCTGCTGGACCGGATGCTGGCGACCGCGCACCCGGAGACCGGGGAGAAGCTGTCCGCGGAGAACGTCCGCAAGCAGGTGATCACGTTCCTGGTGGCGGGCCACGAGACCACCTCGGGCGCCCTCTCCTTCGCCCTGCACTACCTCGCCCGGCACCCCGAGATCGCCGCCCGGGCCCGCGCCGAGGTCGACCGGGTCTGGGGCGACACCCCGCGGCCCGGCTACGACCGGATCGCCAAGCTGCGCTACGTCCGCCGGGTGCTGGACGAGTCGCTGCGGCTGTGGCCGACGGCGCCCGCCTTCGCCCGTGAGGCCCGGCAGGACACGGTCCTCGCCGGGGAGCACCCGATGCGCCGGGGCGCGTGGGCCCTGGTGCTGACGCCGATGCTGCACCGCGAGCCGGAGGTGTGGGGCGAGGACGCCGACCGGTTCGACCCGGACCGCTTCACCGCGGCGGCCGTACGGGGCCGGCCGCCGCACACCTTCAAGCCGTTCGGCACCGGCGCCCGGGCCTGCATCGGCCGCCAGTTCGCCCTGCACGAGGCGACCCTGGTCCTCGGCCTGCTGCTGCGCCGCTACGAGCTGCACGCAGACCCCGGCTACCGGCTCACCGTCTCCGAACGCCTGACGCTGATGCCGGAGGGGCTGCGGCTCCGGCTGGAGCGGCGCCGGCAGCGCCCCGAAGGGGCGCGGGAAACTGCGCTGCCAGCCACGACGACCCCGCAGACGGCCGACGACACCTCACGGCACCCTTCAGCCGCCCGCTGTCCAGTGCACAGGGCGACTGACTGACGCCGGCAGACGAGTCCCCCCGCTGCCCCGGGCCGCGTTGACCTGCGGCTGGGTGAGGAAGAACGCGCCGGTGAGATCCGCGTCGGTGAGGTCGGCGTCACGCAGGTCGGCACCGATCAGGTCCGCGTCGCGCAGGTCGGCACCGGTGAGGTCGGCGGCGATGAGATATGCGCCGCGCAGGCTCGCCCCCCGCAGGTCGGCGCCCCGGAGCCGGGCCCCGATGAGGTCCGCGCCCCGCCGGTCCTTGCCCTTGCCCCTGCCCTTCCCCTTGCCGCCGGCGCCGGCGCGGGCCAGCTCGCTGGTGCGCAGCAGGAGCACGTTGACCTCCTGCCGGTGCGCGGCCACGTCCAGCTCGGCCAGCTCCTCGGGGGTCTGCCGGGTGAGCCGCTCGGTCTTCTCCAGCGCCTGCCGCAGCTCGGGGTGGACGGGCCGGGCGGCGGGCAGCCCGAGTGCCTCGGTCAGGTACCACAGCAGCTCGTGCAGCTGCCGGACGACCGGGAACACGTCGAACATCCGGCGCGCGTGCTCCTTCGGTGCGGTACGCCAGTCCTGTCCGCCGAAGGTGACCTGCGAGACCTTCTGGCCGGCGCCGAAGCAGTCGTAGACCGTGCAGCCGGTGAAGCCCTTCGTCCGCAGGTCGGCGTGGATACCGCAGCGGTGGTCGTCCTGGAGGTTGGGGCAGGGCTTGCCCGCGGGCTTATCCAGCGCGAAGTCGGCGGAGCGGGCGAAGGGCAGGGCGGCGCAGCACAGCCCGAAGCACCGCGCGCAGTCGCCGCGCAGGTCGGGGGCGGGGTCGGCTATCTGATCCGGCATGGGGTCCAGCCTAGTGACCTGCCGACGTGCCCTCGGCGGCGGCTGCGGCTGCGTCGTGGCTTGTCGCGCCGTTCCCCGCGCCCCTGTCGCCCGGCGCCGTCACACCTCGTCGCGCACCAGTGCCAGCAGCCGGTCCAGGACGCGGGGCGCGCCCGCGCGCAGGCCGTCGTGCTCGTACTCGTTGGTGACCCAGGGGCGCAGGCCGCGGATCGCGGCGGCCGTCTCCAGGGAGTGGGCGGTGTCGACGTACATGTCGTCGTGGTAGACGGCCGCGGCGACCGGGACCTCGTTGGCGGCGAGACGTGCCGGGTCGTAGAGCGGGCGCCAGTCGGTGCGGGCGGCGAGCAGTTCGGCCGTCTCGCGCAGGGGGCGCAGGGCCGGGTCGGTGTCGAACATCCAGGGGTGGACGGTCTCGCCGGTGAAGAGCACCGGGCCGTCTCCGGTGAGCGCCTTGGCCGCGTCGAACTGCGGGAACTCGGCGCGGACGCGTTCGGCGGCCCACGCGGTGGGGCGGGCGTCCTGGCCGTAGATCGCCTCGTGGACGAGGGCGTAGAGGGGGTGACCGGCGTACGACAGCAGGGCCTGGGCCTGCTCCTGGAAGGCGTCGGACAGCTCCGGGCCGGCCGGTGTGCGGACGAAGGCGTCCTCCAGCAGGTGGTGCAGCCGGTGGCTGCCGTCGCTCGTGCCGAGCATCAGGCCGAGGGACTGGAAGGCCTCGACGGTGAAGCGGTAGCCGTTCGGGAGGACCACGTCGTGGGTGAGGAGGTGGTCGGCGATCCGGCGGGCCCGTTCCACGTCCTGCGGGTAGCGGGCGTAGTGCGCGCTGACCTTGCGTTCGATGCGCGGGTAGGCGGCCCGGTAGACGTCGTCGGCGCGGGCGTGCAGGGAGGGCAGGCCGCCGGTGACGATCGCGGTGTCGATGCCCTCGGGGGCGAGGGAGAGGTACGACACCGTGCAGAAGCCGCCGAAGCTCTGGCCGAGCACGGTCCACGGGGCGCCGCCGGTGACCTGGGGGCGGATGGCCTCGCAGTCGCGGACGATGGAGTCGGCGCGGAAGCAGGTGAGGTAGTCGGCCTGCGCGGCCGGGCCGCCGCGCAGCGGCAGGGTCTGCCGGGTGGCGGGCGTGGAGCGGCCGGTGCCGCGCTGGTCGAGCAGCAGGACGCGGTACTCCTTCAGGGCCCGGTCGAGCCAGGCCTGCCGTCCGACGAAACGATTCGCCCCGAAGCCGGGACCGCCCTGCAGATACACCAGCCAGGGCAGGTCCTGCCCGGCCTTGTCGCTCGCCACCGCCTCACGGGCGTACAGCTCGATGGTCTCGCCGCCCGGGTCGGCGTGGTCGAGGGGCACGGTGAAGTGGCGGTCGGTGAGGACGACGCCGGGCTGACGGTAGCTGAGGCTCAACGGGTCTCCTGGGACGGACGGTCTGGGCGTGTCCCAGTTGAGCACATCAGCGGGCGCGCGCCGAGCCCCGGGATCATGGATTGTCACTGAACTTCCGGTCAGTACGGTCCTTCACCGCGCGGCGAGACTGGAGCGGCGCACCACCAGCTCCGGCTGGAGGACCACCCGCCGGTGCTCGTGCGTCCGCTTCCGCTCGCCCTCGTGCTGCTCGGTCTCCTCCAGCAGCAGTTCGGCGGCGAGGGCACCCATCGTGACGGCGGGCTGCCGTACCGAGGTGAGGGGTACGGCGGCCGCTGCGGCGAACTCGATGTCGTCGTAGCCGACGATCGCGAGGTCGTCCGGGACGGTGACACCCGCCGCGTACATGGCCTGGAGGACGCCGAGGGCGAGCAGGTCGTTGGCGCAGAAGACGGCGGTGGGCCGGTCGGCGAGGCCGAGCAGCCGGGCGCCCGCGTCCCGGCCGGCGGCCACGTCGAGCCGTTCGGTGGGCAGTTCGCGCAGGGCGTCGGGGCCGAGGCCGGCCTCGGCGAGGGCGTTCAGCGCGCCGGTGCGGCGGTCGCGGACCTGGTTGAGTGAGGGCGGCCCGCTGACGTAGGCGATCGAGCGGTGCCCGGCGTCCACCAGGTGCCGGACCGCGAGCGCGCCGCCCGCCACGTCGTCGACGCTCACCGAACATTCGGTGGTGCCCTCGGCGACCCGGTCGACCAGCACGAACGGGATGCCGTGCCGACGGAAGGCCTCGATGTTGCGGCCGGTGGCGTCGGCCGGGGTGAGCAGCACGCCCCGCACCCGCTGCTCGGCGAAGAGCGAGAGGTACTCCGCCTCCTCGCCCGCGTTCTGCGCGCTGTTGCACACCATCACGCCGAGGCCCGCCGCCCGGGCCGCCCGCTCGGCGCCGCGCGCTACGTCCACGAAGAACGGGTTGCCCATGTCGAGCACGAGCAGCCCCATGATCCGGCTGCGGCCGGCCCGCAGCTGGCGCGCCGACTCGCTGCGGACGTAGCCGAGCCGGTCGATCGCGGACAGCACCCGGGCACGGGTCTCGTCGGCGACGGTGTCCGGGCGGTTGATGACGTTGGACACGGTGCCCACCGACACTCCGGCGGCGCGGGCGACGTCCTTGATACCCACCGACTGGGCCATCGGGCTTCAGACCTCCAGGGACGGGATGCGGCGGGGCGGCCTTCACATTACCGTCACGCCGGCAGGGCGAAGTCGGCCACGTGCAGGGGCGAGGGCGTGGTGCCGGTGGACTTCTCCTGGTACAGGAACGACAGGACGTTGTCCGCCCGGACTCGGGTCTCGTCGACCACCACCTCGCCGAAGGCGTTCAGCCCGCCGCCGTCGAACAGGAGCGTCCAGTCGGTGTGGCCGGAGGCGTGGGAGGCCGCGGCGATCCGGCCGAACGGGAACACGGCGTAGGCGTTGTCGTACCGGTCCAGGATCAGCTTGGTGCGCTGGCTGGAGCCGAGCGGGACCGGGATCTCGGTCTTCTGCCAGCCGCCGGAGGCGGTCTTGCGCAGGTAAAAGGCGCGTGCGTGGGCGGTGCGGTCGGCGACGTAGTCCGTGGTGCACCGGCCGAAGCGGCCCGGGACGTAGCTGATGATCGCGTGCGGCCGGCCGGCCGAGTCGGTGGACTGGCTCTCCTGGTTCATCAGCGAGTGGTCCGGGTTCAGCGGGTCCACGACGAGACCGCTGTCGCCGACGGCGACCCTGTCGGACCCGCCGGTGGTGCCGACGACGGTGCCCGCGTCGTTGCGCCAGGTACGGCCGCGGTCGTCGGACCAGACGTAGCCGGTGTCGTGGTTGGTGATGCCGCCGCCGCTGCACATGACGGCCGCGTTCTGCTCCCGCCAGGTGAACAGGGCGTGCAGCCGGCCCCGCGTGTCGTAGTCGATGCCGTGCAGGTACATGTTCCGGGCGGTGCTGGAGCCGTGCTCGCTGGTGTACGTGCCGGTCGCACTGGTCCACTCTCCCAGCGCGGTCCAGCGTGAACCGTCGTACTCGGCGAGGGCGTTGCGGCCGTTGCCGGAGACGCCGGCGCGGTAGCTGAGCTGGAGCCGGCCCTCGGGGGTGGCGACGAACTGCGGGTAGGTGAACTGCGAGGTGAGCGCGAGCCCGTCGAGGGTCGTCTGGACGGCACCGAAGACGGACGCGGTCCAGGCCGTGGACGCGGGACTGTCCAGCAGCCCGGCGACGGACTTGACGTAGAAGAAGCCGTCGCTGTGGGAGTCCATGTTCAGGTGCAGGCGGCCGTCGGTCGCGGAGACGCCCATGGAGATGACGTTGTGGGAGTCGTCGGCCTTCAGCCGGTGCGGCAGGGTGACCGTCGACCAGGTGCCGTCGCCGAGGACCCGGCGGGCCACGACCGCGTTGCGGCTCGCCGTGTACCAGGCGGCGTACTGGTGGCCCTTGTAGGTCAGCAGGCCGTTCTTCTGGAAGGAGTTGTTGTTGACCAGGCCGTCGTAGGAGACGAAGTAGACGGCCTGGGAGTCGAGTCGGGTGGTGCCCCTGCTGGTGACCGACGGGCCCGGGACGGCCGCCCGTGCGGTTCCGGCGGCCGTGACGGAGGCGGCGAGGGCGCCGGCCAGCACGGTGCGTCGTCTCATGTTCGGCTCCAGGTGGTCAGGCGAGGTGGAACACTTCGGTGAGCGGTTTCATGGCCTCGTCGGGGCGGTCGCCGTCCAGTGACTCGAAGAACGGCGCCATCTCCGCCTGCCAGCGGGCGTTGACGTCGGTGGCCGCCATGCCCGCCTGCGCGGCGGCGAAGTCCTCCGTCTCCAGGTAGCCGACGAGCAGGCCGTCCTCGCGCAGGAACAGCGAGTAGTTGTGCCAGCCCGTCGCCTTCAGGGCGTCGAGCATCTCCGGCCAGACGGCCGCGTGCCGTTCGCGGTACTCGTCGAGCCGGTCCGCCCGGACTTTCAGCAGGAAACACACGCGCTGCATCAACGGTCCCCGGTCTCAGAAGTCGAACTGGTCGATGTTCTTGGCGTCGAACACGGTCGGCTTGCCCAGGCTGATCACGCCGTCCCTGCCGATGGTGTACGTCGTGCCGCCGGCCTTGAAGGTCTCGCCCTCCTTGCCGGTGATCTGCCCGGAGGCCAGCGCGACCGCGGTCCGCGCGGCCAGGTCGCCGAGCTTGGCCGGGTCCCACAGTTCGAAGGCGTCGACGGTGCCGTTCTCGACGTACTTGCGCATGTCGTTCGGCGTGCCGAGGCCGGTCAGCTTGACCTTGCCCTTGTACTTGGAGCCCGACAGGTACTGGGCGGCGGCCTTGATGCCGACGGTGGTCGGGGAGATGATCCCCTTCAGGTTCGGGTACTGCTGGAGCAGGCCCTGGGTCTGCTGGAAGGACTGCTGCGCGTCGTCGTTCCCGTACGCGATCTTGACGAGCTTGACGTCCTTGTACCTGGGGTCCTTCAGCTCGTCCTTCATGTAGCCGATCCAGGTGTTCTGGTTGGTCGCGGTCTGCGCGGCCGACAGGATCGCGATCTCGCCCTTGTACCCGATCTGCTCGGCGAGCAGCTGCACCTCGGTACGGCCCAGGTCCTCGGCGCCGGCCTGCGAGACGAAGGCGTTGCGGCAGCCGGGGCTGGTGTCGGAGTCGTAGGTGACGACCTTCGTTCCGTTGCTCATGGCCTGCTTCAGCGCGGTGCACAGCGCACCCGGGTCCTGCGCGGAGACGGCCATGGCGTCCACCCGCTGCTGGGTGAGCGTGTTGACGTAACTCACCTGACCTGCGGTGTCGGTGGCGCTGCTCGGGCCCACCTCCTTGTACTTCGAGCCGAGTTCGGCGAGCGCCTTCTCACCGCCCTTGTCGGCGGTGGTGAAGTAGGGGTTGTTGACCTGCTTGGGCAGGAAGCCCACGGTCAGCCCCTTCTTGGTGGCCGCGTTCGGATCGGCCTTCCCTGCGGGGACGGCGGCGGAGTTGTCGTCCTTGACGTCACTCTTGGTGGTGCCGCCACAGGCGGTGAGGGAGAGGGCGAGGGAGGTCACGGTGACGAGGGTGAGGCAGGACTTACGCATGCGGAGAGTTCCTTACCAGGAGGAGTGACGGGGCGCCCCGTCAGGGGCGTGGGGCGGTATCGATGTGCGGCTCCGCCGCGCGGGCGCGACCAGCCACAAGGACGGCAGCAGTCAGACGGACTGTCGCGCCACGGCGATCTGCCGAGCCACCCGTGGCCCGAGCACGGACACAACGAGCAGCGCACCGGTCACCACGATCTGCGACTGGGCCGAGACGTTCAGCAGACTCATCACGTTCTGCAACGCACCGAGCAGGAAGACACCGGCGATCGCGCCGCCGATCGTGCCCTTGCCGCCGTCGAAGTCGATCCCGCCCAGCAGCACGGCGGCGACGACGGACAGTTCGAGCCCGGTGGCGTTGTCGTAGCGCGCACTGGCGTAGTGCAGCGCCCAGAACACACCGGTCAGCGCCGACATGGCCCCCGTGGCGACGAACAGCACGAGCTTCGTCCGCTTCACCCGGATCCCGGCGAACCGTGCCGCCTCCTCCCCCGCTCCGATCGCGAACAGCGACCGCCCGAACGGCGTGGCGTGCAGGACGACCACGGCGATCGCCAGCAGCACCAGGAAGGGCAGGAAGGCCTGCGGCAGGAAGGAGTCTGCGACGCGGCCGGCCGCGAAGTCGAGGTACTGGGTGGGGAAGTCGGTCACCGCGTCGGAGCCGAGCACGATCTGTGCGACACCGCGGTACGCGGCCAGCGTGCCGATGGTCACCGCGAGCGACGGCAGCCCGAGCCGGGTCACCAGCAGCCCGTTGACCAGCCCGCACACCACGCCCAGCAGCAGGCACAGCGGGATGATCTGCTCGATGGCCATGCCCTCGTTCCACAGCTTGCCCAGCACCGCGCCGGACAGGCCGGCCGTGGACGCGACGGACAGGTCGATCTCGCCGGCGACGACCAGGAGGGTCATCGGCAGGGCGATCAGCGCGATCGGCAGCGTGTTGCCGAGCAGGAACGACAGGTTGAGCGCGTTGCCGAAGCCGTCGACGAGACCGAAGGAGAGCAACAGCAGGACGACCAGCAGCGCGCCGACGACCGTGTCCCAGCGGACCGCGCGGGTGAGCGACTCAGGCACCGGCCTTCTCCTTCGCCATGGCGGTCCTCCTCGGGGCCGGCTTCTTCTTCAGGGCGGCGGCCACGCGCAGCGCCACGATCCGGTCGACGGCGATGGCGAGCAGCAGCAGGACGCCGTTGATGGCCAGCACCCACACGGAGCTGACGCCGAGCGCGGGGAGCACGCTGTTGATCGAGGTGAGCAGCAGGGCGCCGAGGGCGGCGCCGTAGACGCTGCCGGAGCCGCCGGTGAAGGCGATGCCGCCGACCACGACGGCGCTGACGACGGTGAGTTCGTAGCCGTTGCCGGTGCCGGAGTCGACGTTGCCGAACCGGGCCAGGTACATCGCTCCGGCGAGCCCGGCGAGCGCGCCGCAGAAGGTGTACGCGGCCAGGATGCGCTTGCGCACCGGGATGCCGGCCAGCCGGGCCGCCTCCGGGTTGGACCCGAGGGCGTACAGCTCCCGCCCGCTGCCGTAGTGCCTGAGGTAGTAGCCCGTCGCCAGCAGCACCACCAGGGCGATCACGGCCAGCCAGGGCATCGCGGACAGGCCGCCGGAGCCGAAGTCCACGAAGCCGCCGGGCAGGTCGGCCGCGGTGATCTGCCGGGAGCCGACCCAGATGGAGTCGAGGCCCCGGATGATGTACAGGGTGCCGAGGGTGACGACCAGCGCGGGCACCTGGCCCAGGCTGACCAGCAGCCCGTTGAGCAGCCCGAAGCCGATGCCGAGCAGTACGGCCAGGAGGATTGCGACGACCGGGTTGCCGCCGCCGTGCAGACAGGTGCCGGTGGCGAAGGCGCTGATGCCTAGGGTGGAGCCGACGGACAGGTCGACGTTGCGGGTGAGGACGACCAGCGACTGGCCGGTGGCGACCAGCACCAGGATCGTCGCGTTGAGCAGCAGGTCCTTGATGCCCTGCTCGGAGAGGAATTCGCTGTTGCCGGCCTGGGTGACCACGATCATCACCAGGAAGACGGCCAGGATCGCGAGTTCCCGCATCCTGAAGACGCGGTCGACCAGCCGGGTGCCGCTCGACCGGGGCACCCCGGCGACGGGGGTCTCGTCCGTGGTGGTCACCGTCATGCGGCGGCCCTCCCGGTGGCAGCGGCCATCACGGTCTCCTCGGTGGCTTCGGAACGGGGGATCTCGGCGGTGATCCGGCCCTCGTGCATCACGAGCACCCGGTCGGCCATGCCGAGGATCTCCGGCAGGTCGGACGAGATCATCAGGACGGCGACGCCGTCGGCGGCCAGTTCGCTCAGCAGCCGGTGCACCTCGGCCTTGGTGCCGACGTCGATCCCGCGCGTCGGCTCGTCCACGATCAGCACCTTCGGGCCGGTGGCGAGCCACTTGGCGAGGACGACCTTCTGCTGGTTGCCGCCGGACAGGGTGGCGACGGCGTCCGCGATGCGGGCGTACTTCACCTGGAGCTTGACCGCCCAGTCCAGGGAGCGGCTGCGCTCGGCGCCCCGGTTCATCAGGCCCGCCCGGGCGGTCGTACGCAGCCCGGTCAGGCCGATGTTCCGCTCGATGGACATGTCCATCACCAGGCCCTGCGCCCGCCGGTCCTCCGGGACCAGGGCCAGCCCCGCCGCCATCGCGACGGAGGGTGCGCCCTTGGTGAGCCTTTGTCCGGTGACCTCGACCTCGCCGCCGTCCCAGCGGTCGACACCGAACACCGCGCGGGCCACCTCGGTACGGCCGGCACCCACGAGCCCGGCGAGGCCGACGATCTCGCCGCACCGCACCTCGAAGGAGACGTCCGTGAAGACGCCCTCGCGGGTCAGCCGGCGGACGCTCAGGGCCACCTCGCCCGGGACGACGTCCTGCTTGGGGTACAGCTCGGCCAGGTCGCGGCCGACCATCCGGCGCACCAGGTCGTCCTCGGTCATCCCGGTGAGCGGCTCGCTGGCGATCCAGGCGCCGTCCCGCAGGGTGGTCACCCGCTGGCAGATCTCGAAGATCTCCTCCAGCCGGTGCGAGATGAACAGCACGGCCGCGCCCTGTTCGCGCAGGGTGCGTACGACGCCGAAGAGCCGGGCGACCTCGCTGCCGGTCAGGGCGGCGGTCGGCTCGTCCATGATCAGCACCCGGGCGTCGAAGGACAGCGCCTTGGCGATCTCCACGATCTGCTGGTCCGCGATGGACAGACCGCGGGCGGGCCGGTCGGGGTCGAGGCCGACACCGAGCCGCTTCATCAGGGCGGCGGTGGCCGCGTGGGTGGCCTTGTGGTCGATGCGGCCGAGGGCCCGCCTGGGCCGGCGGCCCATGAAGATGTTCTCGGCGATCGACAGGTCCGGGAAGAGCGTGGGCTCCTGGTAGATCACGGCGATACCGGCGTCACGGGCGTCGCCGGGACCGTGGAAGACGACGGGCTCGCCGTCGAGCAGTACCTGACCGGCGTCCGGCCGGTGCACTCCGGCGAGCGTCTTGATCAGCGTCGACTTGCCCGCGCCGTTCTCGCCGGCGAGGGCGTGGACCTCGCCGGGCAGCAGCTCCAGGGAGACGTCCCGCAGGGCGCGTACGGCGCCGAAGGACTTGGAAACGCCCTTCAGCGCCAGCACCGGGGCCGGTCCCGTGTCAGGCGGGTGGGTCATGGGGGCTCCTCGACGACACCGGCGGCAGGGCCGCGGGGCCGCCACGGGGTCGTGAAAGGTTTCAAGGGGATGGCCGGACGGTAGGCACCGCAGTCATGTCACGTCAATGGGTCCGTATCGAAAAAATTTCGATAGCCGGAGGTCACGGCGGCATCACGGAAAGCCGGGTCGACCGGACTGCTTGACACCCCTCCGGACGGCCCCTAGCTTGCCGTTCTGAATCGTTTCATATGCTCAGTCGTACCGCCCGACATCACAGGAGCCCTGAAGTGACCGACCTCGCCGCGGTGAAGGCCGCGCTCAAGACCCAGGCCGTCGAGACGCCGTCGTGGGCGTACGGGAACTCCGGGACCCGCTTCAAGGTCTTCGCGCAGGCCGGGGTGCCGCGCTCGCCCTGGGAGAAGCTGCAGGACGCGGCACAGGTGCACGCCTTCACCGGGGTAGCGCCGACCGTCGCCCTGCACATCCCCTGGGACACCGTGGAGGACTACGCGGCCCTCGCGAAGTACGCCGAGGAACGGGGCGTCCGGCTGGGCGCGATCAACTCCAACACCTTCCAGGACGACGACTACAAGCTGGGCAGCATCTGCCACCCGGACGCGGCGGTGCGGCGCAAGGCCGTCGACCACCTGCTGCGGTGCGTGGACATCATGGACGCCACCGGGTCGCGGGATCTGAAGCTGTGGTTCGCCGACGGGACGAACTATCCCGGGCAGGACGACATCCGCGCCCGGCAGGACCGGCTCGCCGAGGGGCTGGCCGAGGTGTACGAGCGGCTCGGCGAGGGACAGCGGATGCTGCTGGAGTACAAGTTCTTCGAGCCGGCCTTCTACACGACCGACGTCCCGGACTGGGGAACCGCCTACGCGCACTGTCTGAAGCTCGGCGACAAGGCCCAGGTGGTCGTCGACACCGGGCACCACGCGCCGGGGACCAACATCGAGTTCATCGTGGCGACGCTTCTTCGGGAGGGGAAGCTCGGCGGGTTCGACTTCAATTCGCGGTTCTACGCCGACGACGACCTGATGGTGGGGGCGGCCGATCCCTTCCAGCTGTTCCGGATCATGTACGAGGTGATCCGGGGCGGGGGATTCACCTCCGACGTCGCGTTCATGCTCGACCAGTGCCACAACATCGAGGCGAAGATCCCGGCGATCATCCGGTCGGTGATGAATGTGCAGGAGGCCACGGCCAAAGCTCTGCTGGTCGACCGTGAGGCGTTGGCTGCGGCTCAGGGGGCCGGGGATGTACTGGGGGCCAACGCCGTGCTGATGGACGCGTACAACACGGATGTGCGGGGGCTTCTGGGCGAGGTCCGGGAGGAGTCGGGGCTGGATCCCGATCCGATGGGCGCGTATGCCCGGTCCGGGTGGGGCGAGAAGATCGTCGCCGAGCGGGTGGGCGGGGAGCAGGCCGGTTGGGGGGCGTGAGCCTCTGCCTCTTGAGCGCCGTAGCGGGGTGCGGGTGCGTCGTGGCTTGTCGCGCAGTTCCCCGCACCCCTTTGGCCCCTCCCCTCTCCTGGAAAGGAACCCGCACTCATGACCACCCGTCCCGAAGTCGCCGCTCTGCTCACCCGTTCGCACCGGCTCGGCTCCGATCCCCGTAACACCAACTACGCCGGCGGGAACGCGTCCGCCAAGGGCTCCGCCACCGATCCCGTCACCGGGGGCGAGGTGGAGCTGATGTGGGTGAAGGGGTCCGGTGGTGACCTCGGCACGCTCACCGAAGGCGGGCTGGCCGTGCTGCGGCTTGACCGGCTGCGGGCCCTGGCCGAGGTGTATCCCGGGGTCGAGCGCGAGGACGAGATGGTCGGCGCCTTCGACTACTGCCTGCACGGCAGGGGCGGGGCCGCGCCCTCGATCGACACCGCCATGCACGGGCTGGTCGACGCCCCGCACGTCGATCACCTCCACCCGGACTCCGGTATCGCGCTCGCCTGCGCGGCCGACGGGGAGAAGCTGACCGCCGAGTGCTTCGGGGACAGCGTGGTGTGGGTGCCGTGGCGGCGGCCCGGGTTCCAGCTGGGGCTGGACATCGCCGCGATCAAGGCCGCCAACCCGCAGGCCGTCGGCTGCATCCTGGGCGGGCACGGCATCACCGCCTGGGGCGACTCGTCCGAGGAGTGCGAGCGCAACTCGCTGCACATCATCCGCACCGCCGAGGCGTTCCTCGCCGAGAAGGGGAAGGCGGAGCCGTTCGGGCCGGTCGTCGAGGGGTACGCGGCGCTGCCCGAGGCCGAGCGGAGGGAGCGGGCGGCCGCCCTCGCGCCGTACGTCCGCGCGCTCGCCTCCCAGGACAAGCCGCAGGTCGGACACTTCACCGACGCCGAGGTCGTGCTCGACTTCCTGGCGCGCGCCGAGCACCCCCGGCTGGCCGCCCTGGGCACCTCCTGCCCGGACCACTTCCTGCGCACCAAGGTACGGCCGCTCGTGCTGGACCTGCCGCCGGCCGCGCCGCTGGACGAGGCCGTCGCCCGGCTGCGGGAGCTGCACGCCGGCTACCGGGAGGAGTACGCCGCCTACTACCGGCGGCACGCCCTGCCCGACTCCCCCGCCATGCGCGGCGCCGATCCCGCCGTCGTGCTCGTGCCGGGCGTCGGCATGTTCTCCTTCGGCAAGGACAAGCAGACCGCGCGCGTGGCCGGCGAGTTCTACGTCAACGCCATCAACGTGATGCGGGGCGCGGAGGCCGTCTCGTCGTACGCGCCGATCGAGGAAGCCGAGAAGTTCCGGATCGAGTACTGGGCGCTGGAGGAGGCCAAGCTCCGGCGGATGCCCGAGCCCAAGCCGCTCGCCACGCGCGTCGCGCTCGTGACGGGGGCCGGCAGCGGAATCGGGAAGGCAATCGCGCACCGGCTGGCGGCCGAGGGGGCGTGCGTCGTCGTCGCCGACCTGAACGGCGAGAACGCCGCGGCCGTCGCCGAGGAGCTGGGCGGGCCGGACAAGGCCGTCTCCGTCACCGTCGACGTCACGTCCGAGGAGCAGATCGCCGCCGCGTTCAAGGCGGCCGTGCTCGCCTTCGGCGGGGTCGACCTCGTCGTCAACAACGCCGGGATCTCCATCTCCAAGCCGCTGCTGGAGACGTCGGTGCAGGACTGGGATCTCCAGCACGACATCATGGCCCGCGGGTCGTTCCTCGTGTCGCGGGAGGCGGCCCGGGTGATGACCGCGCAGGGGCTGGGCGGCGACATCGTGTACATCGCCTCGAAGAACGCCGTCTTCGCCGGGCCGAACAACATCGCCTACTCCGCCACCAAGGCCGACCAGGCCCACCAGGTACGGCTGCTCGCCGCCGAGTTGGGTGAGCACGGGATCCGCGTCAACGGGGTCAACCCGGACGGGGTGGTGCGGGGGTCCGGGATCTTCGCGGGCGGCTGGGGTGCGCAGCGGGCCGCGGTGTACGGGGTGCGGGAGGAGAAGCTGGGCGAGTTCTACGCGCAGCGGACCATCCTCAAGCGGGAGGTGCTGCCCGAGCACGTGGCGAACGCGGTGTTCGCGCTCACCGGCGGGGACCTCACGCACACCACCGGTCTGCACATCCCGGTCGACGCGGGTGTGGCGGCCGCTTTCCTGCGATGAGCGCCGAAGTGAAGTCGTACGCGGCGGTCGATCTCGGCGCCTCCAGCGGGCGGGTGATGGTCGGGCGGGTGAGCCCGGACTCGGTGGAGCTGAGCGAGGCCCACCGGTTCCCCAACCGTCCGGTGCGCCTCCCGGAGGGGCTGCGCTGGGACATCCTCGCGCTGTACGGCGGTGTCCTGGACGGGTTGCGGGCGGCCGGGCAGGTGGACTCCGTGGGCGTGGACAGCTGGGCCGTCGACTACGGCCTGCTGGACGCCGACGGGGCCCTGCTCGGCAACCCGGTGCACTACCGGGACGGCCGTACCGAGGGGGTCGCGGAGAAGGTGTGGTCGACCGTGCCGGCCGACCGGCTGTACGCGGCCACCGGCCTCCAGTACGCGCCGTTCAACACCCTCTACCAGCTCACGGCCGCCCGTTCGACGACCCAACTTACCCTTGCAAAACGGCTGTTGCTCATCCCGGACCTGCTGACGTACTGGCTCACCGGCGAGCAGGGCACCGAGCTGACCAACGCCTCCACCACCCAGCTGATCGACCCCCGGACCCGTGACTGGTCCTACGAGACCGCCGACCGGCTCGGCATCGACCTCGGCCTGTTCGCGCCGCTGCGGCAGCCGGGCGATCCGGCCGGGACGCTGCGGCCGCAGGTGCTGGCGGAGACGGGACTGACCGGTCCGGTGCCGGTGACCACCGTCGGCTCGCACGACACCGCCTCCGCGGTGGCGGCCGTCCCGGCGGCGGCCGGTGAGCGCTTCGCCTACATCTGCACCGGCACCTGGTCGCTGGCCGGCCTCGAACTGCGCGCTCCGGTGCTCACCGAGAAGAGCCGGGCCGCGAACTTCACCAACGAGCTGGGGCTCGACGGCACCGTCCGCTATCTGCGCAACATCATGGGGCTGTGGCTGCTCCAGGAGTGCGTACGGGCCTGGGGGGAGCCGGATCTGGGGGTGCTGCTGCGGGAGGCGGCCACCGTGCCGACGCTGCGCTCGGTGGTGGACGCCGGGGACGAGGCGTTCCTTGCACCGGGGCGGATGCCGGAGCGGATCGCCGAGGCGTGCCGGGCGTCGGGGCAGCCGGTGCCGGAGAGCCGGGCCGAGATCACCCGCTGCATCCTCGACTCCCTCGCCCTCGCCCACCGGCGGGCCGTGGTCGACGCGCAACGGCTGGCCGATCATCCGGTGGACGTGGTGTACCTGGTCGGCGGCGGCACCCGCAACGCGCTGCTGTGCCAGCTGACGGCCGACGCCTGCGGTCTGCCGGTGGTGGCCGGCGCGACCGAGGCCGCCGCCCTCGGCAACGTCCTCGTGCAGGCCCGCGCACAGGGACTCGTCGGCGACCTGGCCGACCTGCGCCGGCTGCTCACCCGCACCCAGCCGCTCACCCGGTACACGCCCTGCGGCGACACCGGCCGGTGGCGGTCGGCCGAGGCCCGGCTCGCCACGCGGTGAGCCGTGCTCTCCCGTCGGCGGGACCCGCCGACTACCCTGCACTCGTCCGATGACCGACACCAAGGAGCCGCGATGCGTGTCGCCCTGTTCCTGACCTGCGTCAACGACACGCTGTATCCGGACACCGGCCGTGCCGTGGTGAAGCTGCTGACCAGACTGGGTGTCGACGTCGACTTCCCGATGGGCCAGAGCTGCTGTGGGCAGGCACACTACAACACCGGGTACCGCCATGAGGCCGAGCCGCTGGCCCGGCATTTCTCCGATGTCTTCCGCGACTACGAGGCGATCGTGACGCCGTCCGGATCGTGCGGGGCGATGGTGCGGGAGCTGTATCCGCGGATGGGCGAGCGGGCCCGGGCCGAGGGGCGGGGGGACTCCCTGGCACGGACGCTGGCTCCGGTGGTGCCGAAGACGTACGAGCTGACCGAGTTCCTGGTGGACGTGCTCGGTGTGACGGACGTCGGCGCCTACTACCCGCACACGGTCACCTACCACCCGACCTGCCACGGGCTGCGCGGGCTCGGGCTCGGCGACCGGCCGGACCGGCTGCTCCGGGCCGTCAAGGGACTGGAGCTGGTCGAGCTGCCCGGTGCCGAGGAGTGCTGCGGGTTCGGCGGCACGTTCGCGCTGAAGAACGCCGAGGTGTCGGCGGCGATGGGCGCGGACAAGGTACGCAACGCCGAGTCGACGGGCGCGGAGGTGCTGTGCGCGGCCGACAACTCCTGCCTGATGCACCTCGGCGGCACGATGAGCCGGCTGCGGACGGGTATGCGGCCGGTGCACATCGCGGAGATCCTGGCGAGCACGGAGGAGGAACCGGCGGTATGACCGGAACGTATCTCGGCATGCCGGCCTTCCCGAAGGCCGCGCAGGACGCCGTCCACAACCCCACCCTGCGCGGCAATCTGCGGCACGCCACCCACACCATCCGCGCCAAACGGGCCAGGGCGGTCGGCGAGCTGTCCGACTGGTCGGCCCTGCGCGAGGCGGGCAGGCGGATCAAGGACCACACGCTGCGCCATCTCGACCGGTACCTCGTGCAGTTGGAGGAGTCGGTCACCGCGGCGGGCGGTACGGTCCACTGGGCCGCCGACGCCGACGAGGCCAACCGGATCGTGGCCCGGCTGGTCAAGGAGACGGGCGAGTCGGAGGTCGTGAAGGTCAAGTCGATGGCCACGCAGGAGATCGGCCTCAACGAAGCCCTGGAGGCCGAGGGCATCCGCGCCTACGAGACCGACCTCGCCGAGCTGATCGTGCAGTTGGGCAAGGACCGCCCCTCCCACATCCTGGTCCCCGCCATCCACCGCAACCGGGGCGAGATCCGGGACATCTTCCGCTCCGAGATGGGTGCGTGGGGCCGCCCGGCCCCGGAGGGCCTGACGGACACACCCGCCGAACTCGCCGAGGCCGCCCGGCTGCACCTGCGGGAGAAGTTCCTGCGCGCGAAGGTCGGCATCTCCGGCGCCAACTTCATGGTCGCCGAGACGGGCACGCTCGTCGTGGTGGAGTCCGAGGGCAACGGCCGGATGTGCCTGACCCTGCCGGAGACCCTCATCTCGGTCGTCGGCATCGAGAAGGTCGTGCCCGCCTGGCGGGACCTGGAGGTCTTCCTGCAGACCCTCCCCCGCTCCTCCACCGCCGAGCGCATGAACCCGTACACCAGCATGTGGACGGGCACCACGGACGAGGACGGCCCGCGCACCTTCCACCTGGTCCTGCTGGACAACGGCCGTACCGACACGCTCGCCGACGAGGTCGGCCGCCAGGCCCTGCGCTGCATCCGCTGCTCCGCCTGCCTGAACGTGTGCCCGGTGTACGAGCGGGCCGGCGGGCACGCCTACGGCTCGGTCTACCCGGGCCCCATCGGCGCCATCCTCAGCCCCCAGCTGCGGGGCACCGCGAGCGAGATCGACGCCTCGCTGCCGTACGCGTCGAGCCTGTGCGGGGCCTGCTACGAGGTGTGTCCGGTCGCCATCGACATCCCCGAGGTGCTGGTGCACCTGCGCGAGCGGGTCGTGGAGGGCGGTCCTGCGGTACGGCAGGGCAACAAGGTGGTGCTCCAGCCGGCGAAGGGGCACACGGCCGAACGGGCGGCGATGCGGGCGGCACGCTGGGCGTTCAGCCACCCGGGCGCCCTGCGCACCGGCCAGCGGCTGGCCTCCCGTACCCGCCGGCTGCACCCGCGTACGCTGCCGGGCCCCGGCCGTGCCTGGAGCGGCACCCGCGACCTGCCGGCCGTGCCGCGGGAACCCTTCCGGGACTGGTGGCAGCGCACGCACGGCGGAAAGGACGGCACCAAGTGAGCAGCAGGGAACGGGTCCTGGGCCGGGTGCGGCGCGCGCTCGCGGACGTGACACCGGAGGAGGGGCCGTACGAGGAGGCGGTGCCCCGGGACTACCTGCGCGAGCACGGGGAGCGGACCGTCGAGCAGACGGTGGAGCTGCTGGCGGAGAACCTGGCGGACTACCGGGCGCTCGTGTACCGCAGCAGCGCTTCCGAACTCCCGTCCCTGATCGGCCGGTTGCTGGCCGAGCGGAACGCGGGCCCGGTGGTGGTGCCGCCCGGGCTGGACGAGGCCTGGCTGGCCGCGGCGGACGTCACCCGGGTCGCCGACCGGGCGGAGAGCACGCCGCCCGACCTCGACCGGGCCGGGAGTGTGGTCACGGCGTGCGCGGTCGCGATCGCGGAGACCGGCACGATCGTCCTCGACGGCTCCCCGGACCAGGGCCGGCGCCGGATCTCGCTCGTCCCGGACCACCACATCTGTGTCGTCCGCGTCCCGGACCAGGTCGTCTCCTCCGTCCCGCAGGCCCTTGAACGCCTTGATCCCGCCCGGCCGTTGACGTGGATCTCGGGGCCGTCGGCCACCAGCGACATCGAACTGGACCGGGTGGAGGGCGTGCACGGCCCGCGCACCCTGGAGGTGATCCTGCTCGGCTGACCGCCCCTTGGCACGAGGACATGGCGGCGACGGTGCGGTTCCACGCGGCCGGTACATCGAACCGGTCAAGCGGTTCCCGGCCCGGCTCGGCACCGAGGCGGCGGGCGTGGTGGACGACTACGGCGTGTACGCCGAGCGTGCCCTCGTCCCCGCCTCCGCGTCGCTGCCCCGCTCCCCCGAGGTGGACCCGGTCAGCGGGGCGGCGGTGTGGCTGCCGTACCTGACGGCCTACGGCGCACTGGTGGAGGTCGGCGGGGTCCGGGCCGGGGACGTGGCCGTCGTGAACGCGGCCTCCAGCAGCCTGGGCCTTGCCGCGATCCGGACCGCGAACCGGCTCGGCGCCACGCCCGTCGCCGTCACCCGGACCCGTGCCAAGCGGCAGCGGCTGCTGGACGACGGCGCCGCCGAGGTGATCGTCTCCGACGAGGAGGACGTGGCCGGGCGGGTGCGGGAGCTGACCGGCGGCCGGGGCGCCGAGCACGTCCTCGACGCCGTCGCGGGACCCGGGGTGCTGGAGCCGGCCCGGGCCGTGGCCGCCGACGGAACGCTGCTGCTGTGGGGCATGCAGAGCGGCGGGCCCACCCCGTTCCCCGGGTTCGACCTGGACATGCCCCCGCTGACCATGGCCGCGCGCCGGCACCCTGCGCCCGGTGGTCGACCGCACCTTCCCGCTGGCCGACGTCGTCCAGGCCCACCAGTACATGGAGGCGGGCACCAGTACGGCAGGATCGTGCTCACGACCGGGCGGTGAACGCCGGGGTCCGCCGGTCGGGGCACGGCGGGATGAAGCCCGGGACACGCTGCCGTAGCGTGAGGGAATGATCCGGTTCGAGCAGGTCAGCAAGCGGTATCCGGACGGTACGACGGCCGTGGACGACCTCTCCTTCGAGGTGTCCGAGGGCGAGCTGGTCACGCTCGTGGGACCGTCCGGGTGCGGCAAGACGACCACGATGATGATGGTGAACCGGCTCATCGAGCCGACCTCGGGGCGGATCCTCGTCGGCGGCGAGGACATCGCGACCGTCGACCCGGTGCGGCTGCGCCGCCGGATCGGGTACGTCATCCAGCAGGTGGGCCTCTTCCCGCACCGCACCGTCCTGGACAACACCGCGACCGTGCCCGCGCTGCTCGGCTGGAAGCGGGCGAAGGCGCGGGCCCGGGCGGCCGAGCTGCTGGACCTGGTGGGCCTCGACCCGAAGACGTACGGGCCGCGCTATCCGGAACAGCTGTCCGGCGGGCAGCGGCAGCGGGTCGGCGTGGCGCGGGCGCTGGCCGCGGATCCGCCGGTGCTGCTGATGGACGAGCCGTTCGGCGCGGTCGACCCGGTGGTGCGCGAGCAGTTGCAGGACGAGTTCCTGCGCATGCAGGCCGCGGTGCGCAAGACGGTGCTGCTGGTCACGCACGACATCGAGGAGGCCGTCCGGCTCGGCGACCGTATCGCCGTGTACGGGCAGGGCCGGATCGAGCAGTTCGACACGCCCGGCGCGGTGCTGGGGTCGCCCGCCACGCCGTACGTCGCCGGTTTCGTGGGCGCCGACCGCGGGCTGAAACGGCTGTCGGTCACCACGATCGAGCCGGAGGACCTGGAGCAGCCGCCGGTGGCCCGCCGGGACGAGCCCGCCGGGCAGGCGCTGGAGCGGCTGCGGGCCGAAGGCGCCCGGTGGGCGGTGGTCCTGGACCGGGGCGGTGATCTGCACGGCTGGGTCGGCATCGAGGAACTGGTGGCGGGCGGCACGGTCGGGGAGCTGACCCACCGGATGACCGCCTGGGTGCCGGTCGGCGCCCCGTTGAAGCAGGCGTTCGGCGTGATGCTCCAGTACGACGCCGGGTGGGTCGCCGTGCTGGAGGGGGCGCGGTTCCTCGGGGTGCTGACCCCGGCGAAGCTGCACGAGGCGCTGCGCCGTTCGGTGGACGCGGAGGCGCGCGGAGTGACGCGCGGGCAGGTGCCGTTCGACTCGGTGGCGGACGCCTGAGGCGGACTATTTCAGCAGGTCCTTGTCCTTCAGGTAGGTGCGGGCCACGTCGGCGGGAAGCCGGCGCCAGCTGTCGACCCGCTGGTTCATGGCGGCCAGGTCGCCGGTGGTGAGGACGTCGTTGAGCCGGCCGAGTGCCTTCGCCACGCCGGGGCCGCCCGCGCGCGAGCGGTTGACGACCGGGACGACGTAGTCGGCGTTCTGCAGCCGCTTGTCGTCGGCGAGCAGGACCAGACCGAACGAGCCGAGGGTGGCGTCGGTGGTGGTGGTCAGCACCATCTGGTCCCGGCCGGTCTGCACGGCCCGCTTGGCCTGGGTGGTGCCCACGCCCTTGGGGTCGATGCCGGTGATGTCGATGCCGTACACCTTCCGCAGACCCGGCGCGCAGTACGGCCGCTGCACGCACTCGTCGCCCGCCGCGAGCCGTACCTTCAGTCGGGAGGCGCCGAGGTCGCTGAGGGTCCTGAGGCGGTGCCGGCGGGCGTAGGCGGCGGTCACCGCGAAGGCGTTCTGGTCGACGGCCCGGCCCGGTGGGAGGACGGTGAGGCCGCGGGGTGCGGCGAGGCCGCGCAACGCCCGCATCGTGGCGGCGAGGTCGGGCGAACCGGCCGTGCGCGCGCCGGCGCCGTGCGTCTTTGCATCGAGCCAGTCGGCGAACGTGGCCGCGTACTCGGGCACGACGTCGATCTGACCCGATTCGAGGGCCGGTTCGTACAGTTCCCGGTTGGCGACGGTGAGGACGGAGGTCCGGTAGCCGGCCTGGTTCAGCAGCTGGGCGTAGAGCTGGGCGAGCAGGTCGCTCTCGGTGAAGCCGGCCGAGCCGATGGTCAGGTGACGGCTGTCGCCGGGGGGTGCGGTGACCTGGCCGCGGTGCTCCAGGGCCGGGCCGGTGGCGCAGCCGCCCAGCATGAGGAGCGCCAGCGCGGCCAGTGCCGTACGACCCCTCATCGGCCGCCCCGGGCCCACACCGGTGCCAGCCGCTCGACGGCCTCGAATACCCCCTCGACGAGGAGGGCGAACACGGCGACGAGCAGCGCGCCCGCGACCACCTGCGGGGTGCTGGCGAGGTTGAACCCGGCCGTGATGATCCGGCCGAGGCCGCCGCCGCCCGCGAGCGCGGCGATGGTGGCGGTGGCCACGAGCTGGACGGCGGCGATCCGCACCCCGTTCAGCACCAGCGGGAGCGAAAGGGGCAGTTCCACTCGACACAGCACCTGCCGGCCGGTCATCCCCATGCCCCGGGCGGCCTGGACCACGCTCCGGTCGACCTCGCGCATGCCGACGTAGGCGTTGGTGAGCAGCGGCGGTACGGCGAACAGCACCAGGGCGACCACCGTCGGACCCTCGCCCCACCTGCCCACCGGGGTCAGGAGCAGCAGCACCAGGACGGCGAAGGTGGGCACGGCCCGGCCGACGTTGGAGACGTTCACCGCGAGCGCGCCGCCCCTGCCGAGGTGGCCGAGGACGAGGGCTACGGGCAGCGCGATCAGACAGCTGAGCAGCAGGCAGACGACGGTGAGGCCGAGGTGCTGGAGCAGCCGGTGCCGGATGCCGTCGTCGCCCGACCAGTGCGCGGGGTCGGTGAGCCAGCTCCAGGCGGCGGCGAGGGCGTTCATCCGCGGGCCGCCCGTGACCAGGGCGTGATCAGCCGCTGCACGCCCAGCAGGAGCAGGTCGGCGGCGACGGCGATGACCACGCACAGCACGGACGCGGTGAGCACCTGGGCCTTGAAGTAGGTGTTCATGCCCGCGTAGATGAGGTTGCCGAGGCCGCCGAAGCCGACGATCGCGCCGACGGTGACCAGGGAGACCGCCGAGACGGTGGCGATGCGCAGGCCGGCCATCGCGGCGGGCAGGGCGAGGGGCAGCTCGACGGTGAGGAGCAGGCGGACGGGGCCGTAGCCGAGGCCGAGTGCGGCCTGCCGGGTCTCCTCCGGGACCGCGCGCAGTCCGGCGAGGATGTTCCGGACGAGCAGGGTGAGCGAGTACAGCACCAGCCCGGCGACGACCAGGGTGGCCGAGAGGCCGTAGAGGGGCAGGAGCAGGGAGAACATGGCCAGCGACGGGATGGTGTAGAGGATCGTGGTGACGGCGAGGACCGGGCCGGCCGCCCAGCCCCAGCGGCGGGCCAGTACCGCGAGCGGCAGGGCGACGAGCAGGCCGATCAGGACCGACAGGAAGGTCAGCTGCAGGTGCTGGACGACCGCGTCGAGCAGGATCTGCCGGCGGGTGCTCAGATAGGCACCGCAGATCCACTCGTTGCGCGCGAGGCAGTCGTCCGGGGGCGCGGTCACGGCTCCATTGGACCGGGCGGCCCACGGCGTCGGCGCGCTGGGCTGGCCCGTCCGGGGGAGTGCTCGTACCCGTGGCGCCGGAGCTGAACAAGCGCTTAGATAGGGGCTCGGCCGTTGTTTCCCCCAGGAGCCCGCTCCCCGACCCGCCGGAGGCCCCGTTGTTCACGTCCGTCGACGACGTCTCCGCCCGCCTCGCCGAGACCGGCTATCTCGCCTCGCCCGCCGTCGCCACGACCGTCTTCCTCGCCGCCCGGCTGGGCAAGCCGCTGCTGGTCGAAGGCCCGGCCGGGGTCGGCAAGACCGAACTGGCCAAGGCCGTCGCCCAGGTGGCCGCGGCCCGGCTGGTCCGGCTCCAGTGCTACGAGGGCGTGGACGAGTCCCGGGCCCTGTACGAGTGGAACCACGCCAAGCAGCTGCTGCGCATCAGCGCGGGCCGCGACGAGAGCTGGGACGAGACCCGCACCGACATCTTCACCGAGGAGTTCCTCCTCCCCCGCCCGCTGCTCACCGCCATCCGCGGCGACGAGCCGACGGTGCTGCTCATCGACGAGACCGACAAGGCCGACGTCGAGATGGAGGGACTGCTGCTGGAGGTGCTGAGCGACTTCCAGATCACCGTCCCGGAGCTGGGCACGGTCACCGCGACCCGCCGCCCGTTCGTCGTCCTCACCTCCAACGCCGGCCGCGAGCTGTCCGAGGCCCTGCGCCGCCGCTGCCTGTTCCTGCACATCGGCTTCCCGGAGGAGGAGCTGGAGCGGCGCATCGTACGGCTGAAGGTGCCGGGCCTCGGCGAGGCGCTGACCGCGTCGGTGGTCCGGGTCGTCGGGGCGCTGCGCGCGATGGACCTGCGCAAGGTGCCGTCCGTCGCCGAGACCATCGACTGGGCGCGCACCCTGCTGGCCCTGGGCGCCGGCACCCTCGACGAGACCGTCGTACGGGACACCCTCGGCGTGATCCTCAAGCACCAGGACGACATCCAGAAGGCCGCGGCCAAGCTCGACCTGGACGCGCTGTGAGCGACGTCGCCGACCGGATCACGGGCCTCGCCGCGGCACTGCGCGGGCACGGGGTGCGGATCGGCACCGGGGAGACCGTGGACGCGGCCCGCGCCGTGGAGGCACTGGGCCTCGCCGACCGGGAGCTGCTGCGCGAGGGGCTGGCGGCCACTCTGCTGCACGGCCCGGGCCAACGGGCCCTGTTCGACTCGGTCTTCGACCTGTACTTCCCGCGCGGGGTCGGCGGCCCGGACGGTGCTCCCCCGGACCGCGAGACCCTGCGCGACCGGCTCGCGGACGCGCTGGCCGCCGACGACCGTACGCAGCTCGCCCGGTTGGCGGCGGAGGCGGTCGACGGCCTGGGCGGGTACGGGAGTTCACCGGGCTCGGACGGCTGGTCGGCGTACCAGACCCTGGACCGGCTGCGCCCGCAGACCCTGCTGGCCCGGGTACGGTCCGAGGTGCGGGGCCGGGACGGGAGCGGCGCCGGGTTCGCGGACCGGCTGCTGGACGACGAGATCCGGCGCCGCATCGAGGAGTTCCGGCGGATGGTCGGGGCGGAGGCCCGGCGCCGGGTCGCGGAGCGGCGCGGGCGGGACGAGATCGCGCGCCGGGGCGTCCGGCCGACCGCCGACCGGGTCGACTTCCTGTTCGCCAACCGGGATCAACTCGCCGAACTGCGCAAGGCGGTCCAGCCGCTGGCGCGCAAGCTGGCCACCCGGCTCGCCGCGCGCCGCCGCCGGGCCGCGCGCGGCACGATCGACCTGCGCCGCACCCTGCGCTCCTCGCTGTCCACGGGCGGGGTGCCGATGCGGCCGGTGCTGCGCCGGCGCCGTCCGGTCCGCCCCGAACTGGTGCTGCTCTGCGACGTGTCGGGCTCGGTGTCCGGCTTCTCGGACTTCACCATGCTCCTCGTGCAGGCCCTGCACGACCAGTTCGGCAAGGTGCGCGTGTTCGCCTTCGTCAACCGGCTCGACGAGGTCACCGGCCTGCTCGACCACGGCCGCGCCGACCCCGACGGGCTGAGCGCCCGGATCCGCGCCGAGGCCGTGCTCACCGGCTGGCACGGCAGCAGCGACTACGGCGTGGCGCTGGGCGAGTTCACCGAGCGGTACGGCGGTGCGGTCGGACCGCGGACGACCGTGTTCGTCCTCGGGGACGCCCGGACGAACATGAGCGACCCCAACCTCCCCGCCGTCCGCGAGCTGGCCCGGCGGGCCCGGCGCGTCTACTGGCTGAACCCCGAGCCGCGCGACCGCTGGGGCACCGGCGACTCGGCCGCGCCCGCCTACGCCGAGCTGGTCGAGATGCACGAGTGCCGCACGGCCCGGCAGCTGAGCGGGCTCGTCGCGGGGCTGCTGCCGGTGTGACGCCGGGCGCCGGTCCGTGATCCACTGGCCCCATCGCCCGACCCGACCCGAGGACGCGTCGCCATGACTCACCCGCCCGTGCCGCTGGGCACCTTCCCCACCCCGCTGGAACCGGCGCCCCGGCTGGCCGCCGCGCTGGGACTCGGGCCGGACGACCTGTGGGTGAAACGGGACGACCTGACCGGTCTCGGCGGCGGCGGGAACAAGATCCGCAAGCTGGAGTGGACGGTGGGCGCGGCCCTCGCCGAGGGCACGGACACGCTGGTGACCACCGGTGCCCCGCAGAGCAACCACGCCCGGCTGACCGCCGCCGCGGGCGCCCGGCTCGGCCTGGCGGTCGTCCTCGTGCTGCGCGGCTCCCCGGGCGCCTCCCGCTCCGGGAACCTGGCCCTCGACGGCCTCTTCGGGGCCCGGCTCGCCTGGGCCGGCCCGGTGGACCAGGCCGGGCTGGACGCGGCGGCGGCCGAGGTCTGCGCGCGCCTGCGGGCCGGCGGTGCCCGTCCGGCACTGATCCCGTTCGGCGGTTCCGGCGTCCTGGGTGCCCGCGGCTACCTGCGCTGCGGCGCGGAACTGCGCGAGCAACTGCCGGAGCTGCGCACGGCGGTGGTGGCGCTCGGCTCGGGCGGCACGATGGCCGGGCTGGTCGCGGCCCTGGGCAGCGGGGCGGTACTGGGCGTCGACGTGGGCGCGCTGGCCGACCCGGCAGCGGCGGTGACCGAGTTCGCCGCACCGCTCACCACGGAGGAGGTATCACCCGAGGTGCTGCGGATCCGCCGGGACCAGGTGGGCGCCGGGTACGCGACACTGACCGGCCCGGTGCGCGATGCCCTGCGGCTGGCCGCCCGCACCGAGGGCCTGCCACTGGACCCCGTCTACACGGGCCGAGCCCTGGCCGGCCTGCACGCCGCGATCACCGACGGCACCGTCCGCCCCGGCGAGAAGACGGTCCTCCTCCACACCGGCGGCCTCCCGGGCCTGTTCGGCCACCCGGACGCCGTGGGGTTCGCGGAGGAGGAAGCGGGGACCTTCGACGCCACAGCCTGACGGGGCTTGCGGACAGGCCGCCGGGCCGCACCCGGTGCGGCCCGGCGGCAGACAACGCGCGGACGGACGCCGACGTCCGGCTAGCCCTTCGCGTACTCGTTCGCCATCGTCCCGGCGAAGTCCAGGACGACGACCTGCTCGTCACCGACCACCCAGGCGTCGTGGCCGGGCGGGCAGACGAACACGTCGCCCGGGCCGACCTCGCCCTCACCGCCGTCGTCCATGCGGATGTGCAACCGTCCCTGCACCACATACCCGTTGTGGTGGACCATGCAGCTCTCGGTGCCCGCGATCGACGCCACGGACTCCGACCAGCGCCACCCGGGTTCGAACGTGCCCACCGCGAAGTCGAGCCCGGTCAGGTGGAGAGCTTCGAGGTGGCCGCGGGGGAAGTCGCGCCGTTCGTCCGGCTTCTCGACCGTCTTCACTTCCAGCATGACGGTGTCCTCCCTTCCGGCCGCCGACCGCGGCCGGGGCCGGCCTCCGTCCCCGGCGGCCTCGGACGGCACCGGTGCTGCGGCGGCGGCCCGTACCCCACCACCATCGTCGGCCTGGCACCCCGGCCCCGCCATCCAGGGAACGCGGGACAACGATGTCAGTTCCCGGAGGGCGTCTACGCTGGCCCGATGACCGCCACCGACACCGCGTCGATAGCGACGGACGACACCGGTGACCCGCCCCTGCGCCCCCTGCCCGAACAGGCCGCCCTGCTGCTGGAGCGGGCCGGTGCGCCGCCACGGCTGGTGGCCCACCTCCGGGCGGTGCACGACGTCGCCGCCCAGCTCGTGGCATGGGTGCAACGGCACTGTCCGCACCTGGAGTTCGACGCCGAGGCGGTCCTGTTCGGTGCCGCCACGCACGACATCGGCAAGGCGCTGCACCCCGCCGAGCTGTCCGGTCCCGGCACCCAGCACGAGGAAGCGGGGCGGGAGTTGCTGCTGCGGTACGGGGTGCCGGCCGAACTCGCCCGGTTCGCCGGCACCCACGCCTCCTGGACGGCTCCCGGCACCGGGGTGGCGGACCTGCTGGTGAGCCTGGCCGACAAGGTCTGGAAGAACAAGCGGGTCCCGGAGCTGGAGGACCTGGTGGTGGCGCGGCTGGCGGGGGCCGACGGCCGGCCGGCCTGGCAGTGGTTCATGGAACTGGACGAGGTCCTCACCGCCATCGGCGAGGGCGCGGACCGTAGGCTGGCGTACCAGACGTCCCACCCGCTCCCCCGAAGGTGACCGTGTTCGCGACCTCACTCGGTGACGACGGCGCCGAGCTGTGCCCCCTCCAGCCCTGGCAGGCCGAGGAGTTCCTCGCCCATGTGAACCGGGGACGGGAGTTCATCGGGCGCTTCAACGGACTGCCGGACGTGGTCACGGACGTGGCCGCCGGCCGGGCGTTCCTGGAGGCGTACGCGCGGAAGGAGGCGGCCGACGCGGGCCTGATCCGGGGGATCCGCCTCGACGGCACCCTCGTCGGGGCGGTGATCCTGCGCCGGATGGACGTGGCGCAGGGTACCGCGGAGGCGGGGTGCTGGCTGGAGCCGGCCGGGGTGGGCCGGGGTCTGGTGACCCGGGCGGCACGCCGGCTCATCGACTGGGCGGTCCGGGAGCGGGGCATCCACCGCGTCGAGTGGTGGGTGTCGGCCGGCAACGCGCCCAGCATCGCGGTCGCCCGCCGGCTCGGCATGCGCAAGGAGGCCGTGCTGCGGGAGAGTTACCTGTACCGGGGCGAGCGGCACGACGAGGAGATCTGGGCGGTGCTGGCCCCGGAGTGGCGGACCGACCCGGGAGCCTCCGCGGCCTGAACGGGCCGCCGGCCGGGCTACCAGCCGCGCGCCGCCCGCAGCAGCAGGGCGCGGACGCGGGCCACGTCGGGGTTGTCGGAGACGCCGGGCCGCTGGACGAGGAAGCCGGTGTTGATCGGCGGGTCCTCCGGTTCCAGCAGCGCGACGAGCGCGCCGGACTCCAGCAGGTCCTGGCACAGATAGCGGGGCAGCACGCTGAACCCGGCGCCCGCGGCCACGGCCGTGAGGACCCCGCGCAGGTCGGGCACGGTCACCGCGGCCGTACGGGACAGGCGCCGGCCGAAGACGTGCCGCCAGTAGCGGCGGGCGATCGGCAGGTCCTCGGCGTAGGTGAGGAGCGGGACGCCCTGCAGGACGGCGGGGTCGAAGGCGCCCTGCGCGCCGGGTGCCCGGCCCTCGGGGTCCTGCGCGCGCCGGTGGTCCGTCAGCCGCTCGGCCCAGACCGGTGCCGCGACCAGCACGAACTCCTCGTCGGTGAGCGGAACGGCGTGCAGGGTGCGGCCGCGCGGGCGGGTGGTGGCGATCACCAGGTCGTGGCGGCCGGCGCGCAGTTCGTCCAGCAGCGGATCGGTCAGCCCGGTCGCCACCCGCAGCCGTACGCCCTCGGCGACCAGCGGCGCGAGGGCCGGCAGGACCATGGTGCACAGCAGTTCCGCCGGGCCGGCCAGGTGGACCGGTTCGGTCCCGGTGCCGGCCGGCGGGGTGGGGCCGGCGACGGCCGCGAGCTCGTCCAGCGGTGCGGCGACGCGGGCCGCCAGCTCGTCGGCCACCGGGGTCGGTGTGACCCCGCGCGGCAGCCGTTCGAACAGCTCCCGGCCGGTCTGCCGTTCCAGCGCGCGCATCTGCGTCGTCACCGTCGGCTGGGACAGCCCCAGCAGGCGGGCGGCACCGGTGAAGGAGCCGGAGCGGTACACCGCGAGGAAGGTGCGCAGCAGGTTCAGGTCGAGGGAAGCGGTCTCCACGGTCCGAGTATCACCGGCCGGTATTCCCACGGACCCATAGGGGATCCAATGTCAGCCATTCGATCCTTCATTGGATGTCTATGGGTCCTGCCGCCTACGTTCTTTTCCGACGGACGCACGTCGCGGACGCACGTTGCCGCGGACGCACGCTTTCCGAAGACGCACGCTTTCGAAGAGGGACCCCATGTCGAAGATCCTGTTCGTGATGACCGGCGCCGATCAGTGGACGCTCGCCGACGGCACCGCGCACCCCACCGGCTTCTGGGCCGAGGAGGCCGTGGTCCCGTACCGCGCCGTCAAGGCCGCCGGGCACGAGGTCGTCGTCGCCACGCCGGGCGGTGTGGTGCCGCCGGTCGACCGGGCGAGCCTGGCGCCCGAGTTCAACGGCGGCGAGGAGGGCGCCGCCCAGGTCGCCCGCGCGCTGGAGGAGATGACCGAGCTGCGCACGCCGGTGAAGCTCGCGGAGGTGGACCTCGGCGAGTTCGCCGCCGTCTTCTATCCGGGCGGGCACGGCCCGATGGAGGACCTGGCCGTCGACGCCGAGTCGGGCGGGCTGCTGGTGGCGGCCCTGGACTCGGGCAAGCCGCTGGCCGTGGTCTGCCACGGTCCGGCCGCGCTGCTCGCCGCGGTCCGGCCCGACGGCACCAATGCCTTCGCCGGGTACCGTGCGGCGGCCTTCACCAACGAGGAGGAGACCCAGGGCGGCCTCGCCGGCCAGGCCAAGTGGCTGCTCCAGGACCGGCTGACCGAGGCGGGCGTCGACGTACAGGCGGCCGAGCCGTGGGCGCCGCACGTCGTCGTCGACCGCAACCTGATCACCGGCCAGAACCCGGCGTCCTCGGCTCCGGTGGCCGAGGAGCTGCTGAAGCAGCTGGGCTGAAAGGCGGCGGGTGACGGCAGCGGTCGGCGGATCGCGGAGCGCGGGAAATTCGTCGGCCGTCACCTGCAACCTCGCCCGGGGACGGGCGTCTGCCGGGGTGGAGGCCTCCGCTTCGGCCAGATGTCCTGCCCGAGCGACCGAAGGAACCCATGCGGCCGCTGCGGTACGGCGCCGGAGGGTGCTGGTGCGCCGGGCGGTGGCGGGCGTGCTGGCCCTGGCCGCCGTGGCCGCGCTGGTGTTCTCCACGACGCGCGGCGGCCCGCCCCGTCCGGCCGGGCCGGCCGCTCCCCCCGTCCCTCGACCGGCACACCGTCCCCGGCACCGAGCCCGGTACGCCCGTCCACGGCCCAGCCGTCCCCGAGCGCACCACACCGGTGAACCGCCCGCAGCACCCCTCTCCCGCAGCGCGCGGAGCGCTAGGTTGGGCGGCATGAGCAACCTTGACCGCGCGCCCGTGCCCAGTGTCTGCGGTGGCCGCGGATTCGTCGTCGCCGAACCCGTCCGCGAGTTGCTGAGTCCCCGTCACGTGAAGCTGGGCGAGTCGACCGAGGTGCGCCGGCTGCTGCCGAACCTCGGCCGGCGCATGATCGGCGCGTGGGCCTTCGTCGACCACTACGGCCCGGACGACATCGCCGACGAGCCCGGCATGCAGGTCCCGCCGCATCCGCACATCGGGTTGCAGACGGTCAGCTGGCTGCACGAGGGCGAGGTGCTGCACCGGGACTCGACCGGCAGCCTGCAGACGATCGGGCCCCGGCAGCTGGGCCTGATGACCTCGGGCCGCGCGATCAGCCACTCCGAGGAGAGCCCCCGCCCGCACGCCCGCTTCCTGCACGGCGCCCAGCTCTGGGTGGCGCTGCCCGACGAGCACCGGCACACGGAACCGTCGTTCGAGTACCACCCCGAGCTGCCCACGGTGACCGCGCCCGGCCTGACCGCCACGGTGATCCTGGGCGACCTGGACGGCGCCCGCTCCCCCGGTACGGCGTACACCCCGATCGTCGGCGCCGACCTCGCCCTGCGCCGGGGCGCCCAGGCCCGCCTCCCCCTGGAGCCGGACTTCGAGTACGGCGTGCTGGCCATGTCCGGCGAGGTGCACGTGGACGGGGTCCCGGTGCTGCCCGGCTCCCTGCTCTACCTCGGCTGCGGCCGCTCCGGACTCCCGCTGCGCGCCGAGTCGGACGCCGGGATCATGCTCCTGGGCGGCGAGCCGTTCGCCGAGGAACTGGTCATGTGGTGGAACTTCGTGGCCCGCTCCCAGGAGGAGATCGTCGAGGCTCGCGAGGACTGGATGAAGGGCACCCGGTTCGGCGAGGTGAAGGGGTACGACGGAGCTCCACTGCGTGCGCCCGAACTGCCGGCAGTGCCGCTCAAGCCTCGAGGAAGGGGCCGCTGACCGCCGGCGTCGGCCTGCGAGAGCACGGTGTGGATTCACCCGGGCCGCAGGAATCAGCCGGTCTCGCTCGGCCGTCGCCTGCCCTGGTGGCAGCGGCCCTCCGCAGCGAGGTGACCCCAGCTGCCGACTTCGCTGTCGGCACACCTGTCGCGCCGTGGGCACCCGGGAACTCGGCGCTCCCCGGACCTGCCACGTCCGGGGAGTTCTAGGCGGCGAACGCGTTGACGCCCGTCAGCTCCGCCGACAGCTCCCACAGCCGAGCCGCCTGCTCCGGGTCGATCGCCCAGTCCTTCACGCCAAGGCGCTCGGCGTCGTCCTCCGGCGCCGGCTCGGCGATGTCGCAGTCCTCCAGGTAGACGCCGCCGATCCCGTCCAGCTGCGGCGAGGTCGCCGCCCACACCTGGGTGGCCGCACCCTGCTGCGGGGTCTTGAAGCCCTCGGGGTTGAGCACGTTGCCGTCCTCGTCGATCCACCCCCGCTCGATCATCTCCTCCTTGGGCAGATGGCGTTGGAGCGGGGTGATGATGCCGCCGGGGTGCAGGGCGAAGGCCCGGACACCGGCATCGCGGCCGAGCTTGTCGAGCTGGACGGCGAACAGGACGTTGGCGGTCTTGGCCTGACCGTAGGCCTCCCACTTGTCATAACCCTGCCGCCAGTGGATGTCGTCCCAGCGGATGCCGGAGAAGTGGTGCCCGCGAGAGGAGACGGAGACGACCCGTGCACCGCCCGGTGCGATCGCTGGCCACAGACGGTTGACGAGGGCGAAGTGACCGAGGTGGTTGGTGGCGAACTGGGCCTCCCAGCCGGGCCCCACCCGTGTCTCCGGGCAGGCCATGATCCCGGCGCTGTCGATCACCATGTCGATGTTCCGTCCGGAGGCGAGGAACCGCTCGGAGAAGCCGCGCACACTCTCCAGGTCGCCGAGGTCCAGCTCGTCCAGTTCGACTCCCGCGATGTCGGTCAGCGCCTGTTCGGCCGTGGCCGGGCGGCGGGCGGGCACGACCACGTGGGCCCCGGCCTTGGCGAGCGCCCGGGTGGTCTCCAGGCCGATCCCCGAGTAACCGCCGGTGACGAGGGCAAGCTTTCCGGTCAGGTCGATGCCCTGCAGGACGTCGTCGGCGGTGCTGGTGGCACCGAAACCGGATCCGATCTTGTGCTGTGCAGTGCTCATACCCGGAACGCTACGAATTCGAGTGCACTCGAAGTCAAGCTCCTTGAAGAGCTGCTTCGACGCCAGGTGGCCGATCCTGTCCCGGCTCGCGGTTTCGACCTGCGCGGGCTGCCGCACGACCACCACGAGCGGATGCTCGCAGTCCTCCGAGCACGGAGTTGCCGGGGGCAGCGCCGAAACCACGGGGAAGGGCGCGCTGACCGGTACGCCGGCGGCCGGGAACCCCGTAACCCGTCGGCGCGACTACCTGGCCATGGATGCACAACAGCGGCGGCGATCTTCCTTCGCCTTTGGCAAACCGATCGGATTCGTCCTGGTCCTGGGGGTGCTCTGCGCCGTGTTCTACGGGGTCGGGCGCGCGGTGGGCCCGGTGGCGCCCGAGTGGCGTCCCGGGTGGCATTATCCGCAGGACGACAGTTCACACTCCGCGGAGCACGGCCGATGAGCGCCGAGTCCGGGACG
Organism: Streptomyces sp. NPDC088810; assembly: GCF_044750305.1. NCBI lineage: Bacteria > Bacillati > Actinomycetota > Actinomycetes > Kitasatosporales > Streptomycetaceae > Streptomyces > Streptomyces sp. NPDC088810. Next base: position 10,220 of record NZ_JBIVJQ010000006.1, on the reverse strand, counting down.
GTCCGCCCGGCGCCGGCGGACAGCGGGGAGGGCGAGGCGGAGCCCGCAGACCGCGGCAGCCTGCTCACCACCGACCTCGCCGTCGGCGGAATGACCTGTGCCGCTTGCGTGGCCCGCGTGGAGAAGCGGCTCCGTCGCATCGCGGGCGTCACGGCGGGCGTCAACCTGGCCACCGGGCGGGCCCGGGTCGTCCATCCGGCCGACGTGCCCGTGACGGATCTGCTCGACGCGGTACGGGGGGCCGGCTACACGGCCGACCGGATCGACGACAGCGCTCAGGCGCCCGAGGCCCCGCCGACCGGATGCCGTGACGAGGACTGCCTCAAGGTGGTGCTCACCGCGGTGCTGGCCCTGCCGGTGCTCCTCGTGTCGATGATCCCGGCGTTGCAGTTCCGCAACTGGCAGTGGGTGTGCTTCCTGCTGGCCACCCCGGTGGCCCTGTGGGGCGCCGATGTCTTCCACCGCCGCGCCCTGCGCGCCCTGCGGCACTCGACGGCGACCATGGACACCCTGGTCAGTCTGGGCGTGACCGCCTCGTACGCGTGGTCGTGCTACGCGCTGTTCCTGGGCACCGCCGGCACCCCGGGCCTGGTCATGCCCTTCTCGCTGGGCGCCGTCGGCGGGCACGACCACGTCTATCTGGAGGCCACCGTCGGCATCCCGCTGTTCGTTCTGTGCGGCAGGCTGATGGAGGACCGGGTGCGGCGCCGGACGGGCTCCGCGCTGCACGCTCTCGCCGAACTCGTCGTGAAGGATGTCACCGTCCTGGACGAGGGACCGCCCGGCGAGCCGCCCGTCGAACGGCGCATTCCCGTCGGTCGGCTGGTGCCGGGTCAGCTGTTCCTCGTCCGGACCGGGGAGCGCGTGGCGACCGACGGCGTGGTGGTGCGGGGCAGTGCCGCGCTCGACCTGTCCCTGCTGACCGGGGAGAGCGCGCCCCGCGAGGTCGGACCGGGCGACCGGGTCACCGGCGGAACGCTGGACGCCGGCGGCAGTGTCGTCGTCCGGGCGACCGAGGTGGGCGCCGACACCCGGCTGGCCCGGGTGACCCAGTTGGTGTGGGAGGCCCAGGCGGGCAAGGCCCGGGTGCAGCGGCTCGCGGACCGGCTCGCGGGGGTGTTCGTGCCGGCGGTGCTGGTGATCGCGGCGTGCGTCCTCGGTTTCTGGCTCGGCGCCGGCGCCAGTGCCCAGGGGGCCGTCACCACGGCCGTCGCGGTGCTGGTGGTGGCCTGTCCCTGCGCACTCGGGCTGGCGACGCCCACCGCGCTGCTCGCGGCCACCGGGCGCGGCGCGCAGTTCGGGGTGCTGTTCAAGGGCCCGGAGGTGCTGGAGCGGCTGCGGGCCGTGGACACCGTGGTGCTGGACAAGACCGGCACGCTCACCTCGGGCACCATGCGCCTGCTGGACACGGTGACCGTCGACGGCTGGTCGGCCGCCGCCGTGCTGCGCCTGGCGGCGGCCGTGGAGCAGCTGTCCGAGCATCCCGTCGGCCGCGCCATCGCCGCCGCCGTGCCCGCCGCGGACCGCGTTCCCGGTGGCGTCTCCGGTTTCACCGCCATGGCCGGGACCGGGGTCCGCGGCAGCGTGGACGGGCACGCCTTGTGCATCCGGCGTATCGCCCCGGACACCGCGCTGCCCGCGGCCCTGCGGGAGGCCGCGGACCGGGCGGACGCCGCGGGGCGCACGGCCGTCGTGGTTCAGGTCGACGGCGCGTGTGTGGCCGTACTGACGCTCGGGGACACCCTGCGGCAGGGCAGCACCGAACTGGTGGCGCGGCTGCGGGCGCTCGGCATCGAGGTCATGCTGCTGACCGGGGACGGTCCCGGGGCCGCCCGTGCGGTCGCCGCCGAGCTGGGCATCGACGAGGTGCGGCACTCCGCGTCGCCGGAGGACAAGGCCGAGGCGGTGGCGCACCTCCAGGCCGCCGGTCGCGTGCCGGCGGTCGTCGGCGACGGAGTGAACGACGCTGCGGCGCTGGCCGGTTGCGAACTCGGCATGGCCATGGGCACCGGCACGGACGTGGCCATCGGAGCGGGGTCGGTGACGCTGATGCGCGAGGACGCGCTGGCGGTCGCGGATGCCCTGGAGCTGGCCAAGCGGGCCATGGGGACCATCGGGTCGAACCTCACCTGGGCGTTCACGTACAACATCCTGCTCATCCCGATCGCCGCCGCCGGCATGCTCAACCCGATGATCGCCGCGGTCGCCATGTCGGGGAGCTCCCTGCTGGTCGTCGGTAACAGCCTGCGGCTGCGCTCATGGCGACCTGCTCAGGCCTGAGGCGGAAGCAGCCCCTCCTTGAGCGCGGTCACCACGGCCAGCGTCCGGTTGGGGCTGTTCAACTTCGCCAGCACGTTGGCCACATGGCGCTTGGCGCCGTGCTCGGAGATGCTGAGGCGGCGGGCGATCTGCTTGTTGCTCAGGCCGTCCCCGACCAGCGAGAGGACCTGCTGTTCCCGGGGCGTGAGCGACACCGGGCGTGGCGCCTTGGCGCCGTTGCGCTCGCGTACCTGGGACAGCAACTCGCGGGCGAGCGTGGAGGGCATGGACAGTTCGCCGTCGCTGATCCGGCGCAGCGCGTCGGCCAGGGCGTTCCGGGTGAGCTCCGGCTGGACGAGGAAGCCGTCGACGGGCAGCGAGGCCGCGCGTACCACCATGTGCTGTGACGCGTTCTCCAGCAGGAACAGCACCTTGACGTTCATCGCGGAGATCTCGCGGAGCGTTTCTTCCTGTTGGGTGACCTCTTGCCCCGGACAGGACATGATCACGACGTCGACCGGCGCATGGTGCAGGTGCTCGGCGAGTTCTTCGAACGAGTCGGCCTCGATCAGATGTCGCACCCTGATCGAGGCCAGCATGGTGCGCAGACCGAACCTCGCCACTTCGTTGGGGACGAAAAGCGCGATGTCCAGCCCGTCATGGGTGGCGGGGCGGTATTCGAGGGCGGTGGTGCGGTCGGTCTCGGTCACGACTTTTACTCCTGAGTTGCTCGGCGGGAACCCTTTTTTTCCTCTGGAAGGAGTCGTGCACTGAACAAGCGGGAATTATCGGCGGCGCGGGATTCCGGGGCCCCGCGGGCAGCGGTCCGTTCGCTGCTGTCGATACGTTCCAGCGGCGTACTTTCCAGTATCGCTCCGCGTGTTGCCGACAGCGCGTCAACCCCGGTCGCGTCATTTCTCTACTATGCCGGGCTAGTAGAGCGTGGCGACAGTAGTTGACGACTCAGCCCGCGGGCAATACCACCGGCAAGCACCCGGGTGCCCGTCCGGGTGAATCACGCCACCTGTCTCACCGGCGCATCGCGCGGGGCGTCACACCGGGGCATTCGGTCGCGGGGGCGGCGTAGCCGTTCGGGCACCCTCGGACGGCGTCTCCAAGGACGGACGCGGAGTCGGGCGAGGTCCGCCTAGCGTGGGGCGCACCCGGTGCTCCCCCGCTATCCGAGAGGGCTGTGTCCGATGACCGCCGACCCCCTGCGAAGCGACCAGCAGTCGATACCCGCCGCGCTGCACGACTCGTCGCGGCGCGGCGGCTCGCTCACCGTGCTCGACCGGGCGATGCGGCCGACACGCCTGAGTCTGAGCGAAGTTGGCGACATATCGACGGGTGTGGCCGCCCGGTTGCGCCGTGCCGGTGTCCGGCCGGGGGACCGGGTGTGCGTGCTCGCGCCGACCTCCGTGGAGCTGCTGCTGAACCTGTTCGGCCTGTGGCGGCTGGGCGCCGTGCCCGTGGTGCTGCCGCACGAGCGGCTGGAGGCGTCCGCCGGACAGGATCTGCTCGCGCAACGGCTCGCCACGGCGGGCGCCGAGGTCGTCCTGACCGACCGACCGCCCCGGCTGAGCGCGGCGGTGCCCCCCGGGTGCCGCGTGCTCCCGCTCGACGCCGGCCTGTCGGGCCCGGCAGCGCCCGAGCCCCCGGTGCCCGACGGCTCCGCCCTCGGCCTCCTCCAGTTCACCTCGGGAACCACCGGATCGTCCAAGGCCGTTCCGGTACGGCAGGGACAGCTGGTCGGAAACGTGCTGGCCTGCATGGCGGCGCTCGGCATGCGCCCCGGGCACACCTACGTCAGCTGGCTGCCCTTCTACCACGACATGGGCATCGTCTCGGTGGTCGGACTGCTCGTCCAGGGCGTGCACGTCGTCGTGATGCCCACGGAGAACTTCCTCGGCCGCCCGGCGAGCTGGCTGGAGACGGTGACCGCTCACCGCGCCGAGATCACGGCCGCCCCGAACTCGGCCTACCAGCTGGCCGTCAAGGCCCAGCAGCTGCGGCCCGCGGCACTCGACCTGTCCCGGCTGCGGGTGGCCATCAACGGTGCGGAGCCGGTGACGGCCGACACGGTGGAGGAAGCCGTCCGGGTGCTCGGCAGGAGCGGCATGCCCGCCGGGGCGCTGTGCCCCACCTACGGCATGGCCGAGACGACGCTCGTCGTCACCGCGGCGTCAGCGCGGGCGTCGGTGCGCGTGCTCGACCCGAAGGAGGCGCCCCGCCAGTACGGCGGTCACGAACTGCCGGCCCGTCCGCTGGTCTCCTGCGGCACGCCGCTGCCCGGCACCCGCGTCACCGTGCACGGGCCCGGCGGTGAGGTGCTCCCCGACGGCCAGGTCGGCGAGGTGCGGGTGACCGGGCCCGGCGTGACCGACGGGTACTGGACCGCGCCCGGCGCCCCGCTCGACGGCCTGGGCCGGCTCACCGACGGCCACATGGACACCGGCGATCTCGGTTTCCTGCACGAGGGCGAGCTGTACATCTGCGGCCGGGCCAAGGACATGATCATCGTGGGCGGGCGCAACCTCTACCCGGAGGACTACGAGATCGTGGCCGAGACGGTGCCCGGTGTGCGGGGCGGCAACGTGATCGCGTTCTCCCTGACGGACCAGGAGCGCATGGTGGTGGTCGCCGAGGGCAGGGGCGGCGCCGTGAGCCAGGACCGGCTCGCCCGCGAGCTGTTCGAGCGGCTGCGCGAGGCGGCCAAGCACGCGCCGGCCGAGGTCGTCCTCGTGCGTCCCGCCACCCTGCCGAAGACCTCCTCGGGCAAGAAGCGCCGCGGCACCTGCCGGGAACGCTACCTGGCAGGCGAACTCGACATCGTCGCCACCGCCCGCTGACCCCACGCCGAAGCCGCCCCGCCGGCGAACACACCCGGCCGGGCGGCTTCACCCACACCGGCCGAAGACGTCCCCGTACGTACCGCCACCCCGCCCAAGACCTCCTCGGGCAAGAAGCGCCGCGGCACCTGCCGGGAACGCTACCTGGCAGGCGAACTCGACATCGTCGCCACCGCCCGCCGACCCCACGCCGAAGCCGCCCCGCCGGCGAACACACCCGGCCGGGCGGCTTCACCCACACCGTCGCTCAGCGCACCTCGCCGACGGCTCCGCGCACCTCGTCGGCGAAGCTGCTGGAGACCTGGGCGGCGAGGGACACGAGTTCGTCCGTCGCCCGCACGTACTTCAGGAGCGTCGGCAGGTGACCGGTCACCATGAGGTCGCCGTCGAGCATGCCCTCGATGGGGTCCGTCTCGCCCTCGATCACGCTTTTCCACACCGAGTACGGCGCCCTGATCACGAAGGTGGCGTCACGCGCCCCCTCCGGCCCCACGTCGTACGTGGCGCATTTGCATTTACCGTCCCCGAACTCCGTGTGGCACCAGATGTCGGCCGGCACGCCGCGGTCCTCCTCCGCTTCGAAGACGAATGCGATCTCCGCCTGAAACGTGCGTGCCGCCTCCTCGAACTCTTCCGAGGAATTGATCAGCTCCACGTATGAATTCAACCACTCTGCGCTGGGAAAGAGGCTCACGGCATCCCCTCGAATCTTGTGCGGTGCCACCGTTGTACCGAAGCGCCGGGGCGGCTCCCAGGGCCAACGGGACGCCCGAGTTACAGCACCCTCGACGGGCCCGAACGGCCACCTAGAACGGGCGCCGCACGGGGCACGAACGACGCTCCGAAACAGCGCTGTTCAGCGGCGATCCGAGGCATGACGCTGAACGGCATGTCCATCATCGAGGCCCAGGGCCTCCATAAGGCGTTCGACGACGGCACGGTGGCGGTGGACCGGGTCGACTTCGAGGTGGCCGAGGGGGAAGTGTTCGGTTTCCTCGGCCGCAACGGAGCGGGCAAGACGACCACGGTCCGCATCCTGGCCACCCTCACCCGCGCGACCTCGGGCAGCGCCCGGGTGCTGGGACTCGATGTCGTCAAGCATCGTGCCCAGGTGCGCGACCGCATCGGCCTGTCGCTGCAGCAGGCCGCGCTCGACCCGCTCATGTCGGGCCGGGAGCATCTGCACCTCGTCGCGACCCTGCGCAGGATGCGCCCCGCGCGGCGCACCGAGCGCATCGAGGAACTGCTCACCGGGTTCGGGCTCACCGAGGTGGCCGATCGGCTCGTCGCCACCTACACGGTGGGCATGCGGCGCCGCCTCGACGCGGCTCTCGCCCTGATCCACGGCCCGGAGCTGCTCTTCCTGGACGAACCGACCACGGGCCTTGACCCGCAGAGCCGACGGGCCCTGTGGGACTTCGTCCGCACCTACCGGCGAGGCGGCGGAACCGTGTTCCTCACCACCCAGTACCTCGACGAGGCCGACGAGTTGTGCGACCGGATCGCCATTCTCGACAAGGGCACGCTCTCCGTGATCGACACCCCGCAGGAGCTCAAGAAGGGCATCGGCGGCAAGGTCCTCACCCTGCCCGCCACCCCCGAGGCACAGGAACTGGCCGTCTCGGTCGCCGGCCCGGCGGCCTGCCGGCAGACCGGCGACCTGCTCCGGATCGACCTGCCGGCGGACGAGGACGTCCTGCCGTCGCTGTTCCGGAAGCTGCACGAACGGGGCGTTCCCCTGAACGGGGTCACCGTGACGGATCCGACCATCGAGGAAGTCTTCATCCGCCTCACCGGTGAGGGGCTGGAGCGCAGGACGGCGAACGACGGCAGCGTCGCCGCGGCCGCGCTCGCCAGGACCGTCGGCACGGGCCGGGGAGGCATCTGATGTCCGCACTGTCCGGAACCATGACCCTGCTCAGGCGCAACCTGCGCGAGGGCCGGCGCAGCCCCGTGATCGCCTTCGTCTTCCCCGTGCTGTTCCCGCTGTTCCTGATCACCCTCGTGGCGTCCAGTTACGAGCGCATGGCGTTCATCCCGGGCTTCCCCGTCACCCCCTACGCCGCCTACATGGCGCCCGGCCTGCTGCTGTTCACGGGGATGATGGGCTCCGGCTACTCGGCCACCGCCCTGGTGCTCGACGCGCAGAGCGGCTTCCTCGACCGGCTGCGGCTGCAACCCGTACGCCCCGCGGCCCTGTTGCTGTCCCGGCTCCTGTTCGACGCCCTGCGGGTGGTGCCGGCCGGCCTCGTGGTCCTCGGGGTCAGCGTGCTGCTCGGCGCCCGCGTCGACTCCGGCCCGGCCGGGGTCCTGCTGCTGCTGGTGCTCTCCTCGTTCTGGTCGGTCGCCTACGGCGGCATCTTCTACGTCGTGGCGCTGCGCACCCGCAATCCGCAGGCGCCGCTCGCCATGGCCCCCCTGTCGGTGCTGCTGCTGTTCGCCAGCCCGGCCGCCGCTCCGCCGTACCTCCTGCAGGACTGGCTGGCCAAGCTCACCACGTGGAATCCGTTCACCTACGTCATCGAGGGCATCCGCGCCCTGATGACGGGACCGGAGAGCGGTACGGCCACGGAGGCGCTGCTGAAGGCCCTGGCGGTCCTCGTCGGACTCACGATCGTCACCCAGATCTTCGTCCTCCCGGCCTTCACCCGCCTGGTCGGCGACTGAGCCGGGCCGCCGCACTCCGCCCACCGAGGAGCACCCTGCCATGCTGCTGTACTGCTTCCCGCACGCCGGGGGCACCGACTCCCCCTACCGCTCCTGGGGAGACCGGCTCACCTCCGTGGAGGTGCGTGTCCTCGGCCGCGGTGCCCGGTTCCCGGGCCGGACGCCGACCGCGCCGGATTCGGTGACCGCGCTGGCCGAGGCATGCGCCGACCACCTGGCCGGCGAGCGCGACCCGTATCTGTTCCTCGGCCACAGCCTCGGGGCGCTGATCGCCTTCGAGACCACACGGGTGCTCGCCGCCCGGGGCTGCCGGGGCCCGGAGGTGCTGTTCGCCACCGGCCACGTCGCCCCGCATCTGCCGTCGCCGGGCCCGAAGCTGGCCGCGCTGCCCACCGCCGAGTTCTGGTCGGAGGTGCGCGCGCTCGGCGGGACCCCGCCGGAACTCCTCGGCCAGGCCGCACTGCGCGAGGCGGCCGAACCGGGCCTGCGAGCGGAGTTCCGGGCCGCCGAGACCTACCGCTACGTCCCCGGGCTGCCGCTGGGCTGCCGGATCGTGGCCCTGGCCGGCACCGACGACGACCGGGCACCCGTGGACCAGTGCGCTCCGTGGCGGCTGCACACCACGGGCAGCTTCGAGCTGCACAGCGTGCCCGGCGGGCACTTCTTCGTCGCCGACAATCCCGATCCGGTGCTGGAGCGCATCCGGCAGGAGACCGTGTCACCGGTGCGGTGACCGGCGCGGCCGACGTCGCGGCGGGGCCGCCCCTGTTCTCAGGGGCGGCCCCGCCGGCTGTCGTGCCTCCGGTCAGGTCCTGGGGGTGCGGGACTCCAGCGTGTACGACGCCTCGACGCGGTAGGTGCCCTTGTTGCCGCCGCCACGGTCCACGTTGACGTCGGCCGACCTGACGACCTTCAGATACAGGCCGTCCGCCTTGTCGAACCAGACGTCCGCCACGGCGTCACCGTCCAGGCCCTCGCCCTTCACATAGCTGTCGATCTTCACGTGGTGGGCCGGCCGGGCCTCACCGCCGACTTGGACGGTCTCGTCACCGATGTACTTGATCTTGATGGCGGCGCGGTTGCCGTGCGAGATGCAGATCGTCTCCTCCCGTCCGCCGGGCTTCACCGCGTTCCCGCCCACCTGCACCATGGCCGGATTGCACTTGTGCGCCTCGTCCCCCTCGATCCCCGCGAAGCTCACCTTCTGCATATGGGCCAGACACAAGTACTCGCCCCGGCCGCTGCACTGGCGGTGGGCGTCGGTGTGCTCCTTGATCGGGGTGAAGTACAGCTCCCACACGCAGCCGGGCCCGTGCTGCACCCGGGCGTAGGTCACCTTGGGGAAGGGACGCTTGTAGGTGTCACCGTCGTAGATGATCGAGTCCGCGCCGTCGGTACGGTAGGTGTAGACGCCGGCCTTCGGCTTGGTGAACCCCTTGATCTGCTTGCTCGGCGCCACCGGACGGCTGATCTGCCCCAGGTCGTCGCGGAGCGCCGAAGGATGGTCGCGGTACGTCTTCAGGGCCTTGGCGAACGTCACCGGCGTTCCCTCGGGGGTGATGGCCTGGGTGCGGTTCGCGACGATGAACGCTCCGGCCGCGACGAGTACGGCCAGGATCGGCACCAGGCGCAACAGGGTGCGCCTGACCTGCCGTTTGGTAGAGCGGGACGGGCCTTCCACAATCGCTCCTTCGACGGGTCGGACATCCCGAGCACCCTGCCCCGCGGGCCGGTGAGGGGCCCACCCCAGCACGACGCGTCCGAAGAGCCCTGCCCTTGGTCCCCCTCGAAAGGACACGGTGGGCGTCCCCGGCCGTCCGGCCTTCCCGCCAGTCATTCAGGGCTGTTGGACGGCCTCGTCCGCGCGTGAGTCTGACCGGGCTTGCCCGCAGGGCCGCAGCAAGCCGCGCCCGGACCACCGAGTGGCCCCGGGTGTCCGTTCCCGCATCGCCTCCAGGAGGATCCCGTGCACCCGATCGGCAATGGCAACGTCGGCACGCGCTCCCTCGACCGCGCGGCCCTGCTCGCCCTCCCCCCGGCCGACCGGATGCGGGACATCTGCGCCTACCTGCGCGAGTGCTACCACCGGACGACCGGCCAGGAGGCGCCCGCCGACCTCGACGATTCCCTCTACCTGGAGTCCCTCCAGGCCACCGAGCTGCAGATCACGGTCGAGGCCGAGCTGGAGGTGTCCATCCCGCTCACCGACCTCGTCGCCATGCCCAGTCTGCGCGTCCTGGCCGAGGCCGTCGGCCAGTCACTGGTCTCCTCGGCGGAGGCACCGCTCGCCGAGACGGAACGGGAACTGACCCTGCGTCCGGACCCGGGGTCGTGGGGTGAGCCGTTCGGTCTGACGGACGTCCAGCATGCTTACTGGCTGGGCCGGTCGGGGCTGTTCGAGCTGGGTGACGTCTCGACGCATGTCTATCTGGAGCTGGAGTCCCG
>NZ_JBIVJQ010000005.1:0-559643 GCF_044750305.1 Streptomyces sp. NPDC088810 | reverse complement strand
GCCCGGTTACATTCCGAACCCGGAAGCTAAGCCTCACAGCGCCGATGGTACTGCAGGGGGGACCCTGTGGGAGAGTAGGACGCCGCCGAACAATTTTTGAGAAAACCCCCGCACTTCGGTGCGGGGGTTTTTCTGTTTTCACCGGTACAACGGCTGGTCTACGGTGGCCGCATGACCGTACCGACCAGGAACGACTACGTCGTTCGCGCCATACGTCCCGACGACTGGGAAAAGGTGAAGCAGCTGCGGCTCGACGCGCTGCGGGACCCGATCGCGCACCTCGCCTTCCTGGAGACCTACGAGGACGCGGCGGCCCGGCCGGACTCCTTCTGGCAGGACCGGGCCGTCGGCTCCGGCGAGGGGTCCACCACGTCCCTGCAGTTCATCGCCGAGGCGCCCGACGGGACCTGGGCCGGCTCGGTCACCGTACTCGTGGAGGAGGCCGGGACGAAGGACTGGGCCGGATACCCGGTCGACCGGCGGCAGGGGCACATGGTCGGGGTGTTCGTCCGGCCCGAGCACCGCGGGAACGGGCTCGTCGAGGCGCTGTTCGAGGCCGGCGTGGCCTGGGCCTGGGAGCAGCAGGCCGAGCGGGTACGGCTGTTCGTCCACGAGGAGAACGCGCGGGCGCAGGCGGCGTACCGGAAGCTCGGCTTCGGGCCGAGCGGGCGGATCGTGTCGTTCACGAAGGACGAGGCCGAGAACGAGCTGGAGTTCGTCCTGGAGCCGCCTGCCTAGACGGGGAGTTCCTGGTGCGGCCAGCGCGAGCGGGCCTGTTCGCGGGAGCGGAGCAGGGCGAGCGTCGGCAGGCCCCGGTCCGCTCCGGTGGCGAGCAGGGCCGGCAGCTCGGGGAACGGGGCCACGGCCGCGATGTCGTCCAGGACCAGGGTGAGTGGTGGGTCGAGCCGACCGGAGGATGACCGTTCGGCCATGCGCCGGCCGCGCTCGACCACGCTGGAGACGAGGGCCGTCAGGAGCGGCATGGCGCCCGGCTTGCTCCTCGGGTCCTCGATGGATTCACCGACCACATAGAGCGTGCCCCCTTCGTGCAGAAAGGAATCCAGGGCCAGCGCATCAGTTCGGTTCGGGGTACAGGCCTCGCGGATGTTGACCGTGGACAGGGCCGCCAGGGCCCTGCTGGTCAGCTCCTGGGCGATGTCACGGCGTTCGGGGTGCGCGGTGAGCGCCGCCTCCAGTTCGCCCGCCGCGCCGGGGGCCGCCTTCGGGTGGGTGCGGAGGGTGCGGACGGCGTCCTGCACCTGGGTGCCCTGGGACCAGCGGTGCACGTGGCGGATGGTGCGGTTCTCCAGGGCCGCGGCGTGCAGGTAGCTGCGGAGCAGGGTGGTCGCCGTGTCCGCCACCGCCTGGTCGATCTTGGCGGTGGGCTGTACGGGGGCGAGCAGAGCTGTCGCCCGGTGCAGGGCCGTCTGTTTGTCCTCGCAGCCGGCGGTGGGCGACCAGTGCAGGCGGGCCGGGGTGTCGCAGAGGTGTGCGGGGTCGTAGAGCAGGACGGGGCCGAGTTTGGCGCGGGTGTCCTTCGTCTCCGTCCACACGGTGGGGTTGGAGGTGACGAGGAGGACGGGGCCTTCCGCGTCGCGTACCGCCTGGGTGGCCGTCGCCTGGCGGCTTTCCCTCGGGGCGATGAGGAGCTTCTCCCAACCGCCCGGCCGTTCCTCGTCGGCCGGCCGGGGGGCCGGTGGCGGCGGCTCGGGCTCGCTGCGCGGCGCCGGGACCTCGTGCTGAGGCGCGGGAGCCACGGGCGTGGGCGGAGGACTCGGGACCGTGTGCGCGGAACCCGCCGCCTGCGCGGGCGCGGCACTCACCGCCTCCGGGGGCACGGCACCCGCCGTCCCCGCCTCCTTGGCCGCGGAGGCACTCCGCCGTGCCTTGCCCGCGCGCCATCGGGCCACCGTTCCCAGCACGAACATGACGAGGACGAACAGGATCATCAGCTGGCCGATGAAGAGGCCCCAGAACAGGCCCCAGCCGGACAGCTGGGCCGGTGGGGTGTCCGGCCAGGCGCCGGTCATGTCGTGCGGCCGGCCGATGAGGTGGCGCATGGCCAGGGGGGTGCGGGTGAAGGTGACGCCGGTGGGCCAGGCGCCCTGGGCGAACCAGGCGGCCAGCCCCGTGGCCGTCCACACCAGCACGGTCATGCCGAGGAGGAACGCGAGTATGCCGATCAGCAGGCCGTCGGGGATGCCGCCCTGGCCCTCCCGGCGACTGTCACGGCGGTCGTCCGGTCTCACCCTGTACTCCCCTACGTCCCCTACTGCCCCGACTGCCCCTGCTTCCCTTACGCCACCGTCGACTCGGAGTCGCCCACGTGCTGTTCCACGAAGGCCGCGGCCCGCTGTTCCGCCTCCAGTTCGGCGGCGCGCAGGGCGTCGTCGGCCGTGACGTCGCTGGACGACTCGGTCATCGCGCGGTCGGTGAAGACCAGTGGCCGTTCCGTCTCCGTGACCAGGTGTTTGACCACCTGGACGTTGCCGTTGACGTCCCAGACCGCGATGCCGGGGGTGAGGGTCGGGATGATCTCGACCGCCCAGCGCGGGAGGCCCAGGACCCGGCCGGTCGCCCTGGCCTCGTCGGCCTTCTGGGCGTAGATCGTCCTGGTCGACGCCATCTTCAGGATGGCCGCCGCCTCCTTCGCGGCGGCGCCGTCGACCACGTCGGACAGGTGGTGGACGACCGCGACGAAGGACAGGCCGAGCCGGCGCCCGAACTTCAGCAGCCGCTGGAACAGCTGGGCCACGAACGGGCTGTTGATGATGTGCCAGGCCTCCTCGACCAGGAAGATGCGCTTCTTCCGGTCGGGGCGGATCCAGGTGTGCTCCAGCCACACGCCGACGATCGCCATGAGGATCGGCATGGCGATGGAGTTGCGGTCGATGTGGGACAGGTCGAACACGATGAGCGGCGCGTCCAGGTCGATGCCGACGGTCGTCGGGCCGTCGAACATGCCCCTGAGGTCACCGTCGACCAGGCGGTCCAGGACCAGTGCCACATCGAGGCCCCAGGCGCGTACGTCGTCTATGGCGACGTTCATCGCCTCGGCCGACTCCGGCTCGGGGTGCCGTAGCTGCTCGACGATGTCGGTGAGGACCGGCTGGCGGTCGACGATCGTCTCGTTGACGTAGGAGTGCGCGACCTTCAGGGCGAAGCCGGAGCGCTCGTCCAGGCCGTGGCCCATCGCCACCTCGATGATCGTGCGCAGGAGCGCCAGCTGGCCCGTGGTGGTGATCGCCGGGTCCAGGGGGTTGAGCCGGATCCCGTGGTTCAGGGCGGCCGTCGGGTCGAGCCGGATGGGGGTTATCCCCAGCTCCTGCGCGATGAGGTTCCATTCGCCGACCCCGTCCTCGCCCTGGGCGTCCAGGACGACGACCTGGCGGTCCCTGAAGCGGAGCTGGCGCAGGACGTACGTCTTCTCCAGCGCCGACTTGCCGTTGCCGGACTCGCCGAGGACGAGCCAGTGCGGGGCCGGCAGCTGCTGGCCGTACAGCTGGAACGGGTCGTAGATGTAGCCCTTCCCGGAGTACACCTCGCGGCCGATGATGACGCCGGAGTCGCCGAGGCCGGGCGCGGCCGTGGGCAGGTAGACGGCCTGGGCCTGGCCCGTGGAGGTGCGCACCGGCAGCCGGGTCGTCTCCACCTTCCCGAAGAGGAAGGAGGTGAAGGCCTCGGTGAGGACGGACAGCGGATCCCGCATCGGCGACAGCCCCTACCTTCGGATGCCGGTGGCGAAGGGAAGTGTGTTCACGAAGGCGCGGTGGTGCTCTCGGTCGCACCACTCCAGCTTGAGGTACGACTTGCCGGCCGAGGCCCTTATCGTCCGCTTGTCGCGGGCGAGGGCCTCCGGGGAACGGGAGGAGACGGTGATGTAGCCGACCAGGTTGACGCCGGCGGCGCCGCTGGCGAGGTCCTCGCCGCGCTGGTCGAGGCGGTTGTGGGCGGCGATGTCCCGGGGGTCGACGGTCCGGTTCATCTTGGCGGCGCGGGACGCCTCGGCCTCGTCGTTGGTCTTCTCGGTCAGCATGCGTTCGATGGCGATCTCGGTGGGCTCGAGGTCCATGGTCACGGCGACCGTGCGGATGACGTCCGGGGTGTGGACGAGGAGCGGGGCGAGGAAGTTGACGCCGACGGGTGTCATCGGCCACTCCTTCACCCATGCGGTGGCGTGGCACCAGGGCGCGCGGGTGGAGGACTCCCGGGTCTTGGCCTGGAGGTAGGTGGGCTCCATGGCGTCCAGCTCGGCCGGCCAGGCGTTGCGCTGGGTCATCGCCTGGATGTGGTCGATGGGGTGGTCGGGGTCGTACATGGAGTGGATGAGGGAGGCCAGCCGTCCCTGGCCGAGCGGCTGCCGCACCCGGATGTCGGCCTCCTGGAGCCGCGAGCAGATGTCGGTCAGCTCGCGGGCCATGACGACGGCGAGGCCGGCGTCGCGGTCGACCTTGCCGCCGTGGGCGCGGGCTGCGCGGGCCATGGCGTGCGCCTCGGCGGCCAGTTCGCGGGTGTAGTGCATGCAGGCGACGAGGTAGGCGCGGTGCTGCTCGCTGCTGGTGGACACCATGGACTGCAGCTGGTCGTAGGACTGCTGGAGCCAGCCGGGGGCGCGGGTGTCGCCGCGCTGGGCGACGTCCTTGGCGTGCGCGTCCGGGTCGGCGGGCAGGGTCCGGGCGAGCATCTGCAGCCGGGTGACGAAGCCGTCTCCGTTGGCGACGTGCTTGAGTAGGGTGCCGAAGCGGTCGACCAGGGCTTCCTGGTCCTCGGAGTCGCGCAGGCCGACGCCGGGGCCCTCGATCTCGATGGCGGCGGTGACGGTCTTGCGGTCGGCGTGCAGGAGTACGGCGATCTCGTCGGGCCCGAAGGGTGCGGCGAGCCAGGTGATGCGGCCGATGCCGGGCGGCGGGCCGACCTCGATCTCCCGGCCGTCGAGCCGGGTCCCGGCCTCCATGGCGGTGGAGCGGTAGGCGGCGCCGCGCTTGACGGTGCGCTTGAAGGAGCGGTTGATCTCGAACCACTTGTAGAAGGTGCGGCGCTTGTACGGCACGTAGACGGCGGCGAGCGCGAGCAGCGGGAAGCCGGTCAGCAGCACGATGCGCAGGGCCAGGACCGGGACGAGGAGGCCGCACATCATGCCGAGGAACGCGCCGACGACGATCAGGGCGATCTCGCCGGACTCGCGGTTCCGGCCGATGATCGCGTTCGGCCGGGCGCGGCCGATGAGATACGTACGGCGGGGCGTGACCGGATGGGACAGGTGGGACTCGGTCGTCAACGCCCTTCACCTCCTGAGCGGTTGTTGCGGGTGTTGCTGGCGTGCGGGGTGTTGACCGGGCTGGACGCGCGGGGCGCGGGCGTGGCGGAGGGGACGGCTCCGCCGGTGCCCCCGGTCGGGGTACGGCTGCTGTGGGCGGCGACGCCGCCGGTGGCCGGGTGGGCCGGGCGGGGGGCGCTGCTGCTCGCTCCGCCGTTGTTGTCGGCGCGGGTGCTGTGGGTCTTGATGCCCTGGGCGACGAGGGTGGCGGGGGAGCTGATGACGGCGGCGGCCTTGCTCTCGGCGCCCTGCATGATGCGGTTGTTGCGGGAGCCGGCGATCTCGTCGCCGAAGCCGGGGACGAAGCGGTAGATCATCGCACTGGCGAAGATGGCGAGCAGGATGATGGCGAGGCCGGAGACGACGGCGGAGAAGGCGTCGGGGCCGTTGTCGCCGGAGAGGGCGCCGGCGAGGCCGAGCACGATCACGATGACCGGCTTCACGAGGATGACGGCGATCATGATGCCGGCCCAGCGGCGGACGTGGCCCCACAGGTTCTTGTCGACCAGGCCGGCGTAGACGACGGTGCCGAGGAGGGCGCCTACGTAGAGCAGGGCGGCGCGGATGACCAGCTCCAGCCAGAGGACGCCGGCGGCGAGGATGCTGACCAGGGACACGACGATCAGCATGATCGGGCCGCCGCCGATGTCGTTGCCCTTCTTCAGGGCGCCGGAGAAGGTGCCGAAGAAGGTGTCGGCCTGGTCGCCGGTGGCCTTCGCGAGGACGTCCGTGACGCCGTCCGTCGCCGAGACGACGGTGTACAGGATCAGGGGGGTGAAGGCGGAGGCCAGCACGGTGAGCCAGAGGAAGCCGACGGCTTCCGAGATGGCGGTGGTGAGGGGGACGCCGCGTACGGCTCGCTTGGCCACGGCCAGCAGCCACAGCAGCAGCGTGAGGATCGTGGAGGCGGCGAAGACGACGGCGTACTGCTTGAGAAACGCCTGATTGGTGAAGTCGACGCTGGCGGTCTCCTTCACGGCGTCACTGAGCTTCCCGATGGTCCACGACGCGGCGTCCGCACATCCCTTGGCGAGGGAGGAGAGGGGGTCGAGGGTCTCGGTGAGGGGGTTGGCGGGGGTTCCGCCGGAGGATCCACGGGAGGAGCCGCCCGACTCGCAGAACTTCCGGGCTGGAGGCGCGAGCAGGGAGCAGTCGGCGCTCTTGCTGGGCGACGGCGTGGGTGAGGGTGCCGCGATGGCTCGCGTGGCCAGGAGCATGGTGGCGGCCTGTACGGCGCCCACCAGGCCGGCAAGCTTGAGCACGCGCTGCGGGCTACCGGGCATACGTGAACCCTCCGAACTCCTTGACCGCCTTGCCGATCTCATCGGCGCCGGAGACGGGGTTGTCTCCGGTGATCGGGGTGGGGCCTGTCCTCTGGCTCGTCTCCAGCACCTTCCAGTCCCTGCCGTTCCACTTCAGTGTGAAGGTCACGGTGGACCAGCCGCTGGTCACAGGGTTGTTCGAGCTTTCACCTGCCAGGCCGAAGAGCGTGTTGCACCACACTTCCACGGTCGCGGTGTCATCGCTGTAGGACGTCGTCTTCGTGCCGGCCGGAAGTGTGCGGTCGACGAAGGTGGCGTCCTTGGGAACACTGCCATCGGGGTTGAGACCGATGTTCTTGAGGAAGTCCGCCGAGTAGTTGGCGTCAAACACCGACTGCAGCCGGCTTACGGCGCTCGGGTCGGCCACTGCCTCGATGAGGCTGTGCCTGTTGGCTGTGTCGACCATGCCGTCCGACCAGAGGACCACCGCGTAGTTCGCCGCTGCGCTCTGGGCTCCTTGGGCTGTGTGGGCGAAGCCCGAGGGGATGGTGCCGGTGGTGGTTTGTACCGGGCGGGTGCCTGAGGGAGCTGTGCTGGAGGCCTGAGGTCGGGAGTCCTTGGTGGTGGGGTTGTCCGCAGGCGCGTCGTCCCCCCTGTTAGCGAACGCGATGGCGGCGATGAGGAGGACTACTACGCCTACCACCGTGACCAGGCTGCGGGAGGAGGTGCGGTGGGGGCGGCGGGGGGCGCCGCCGTAGGGGTCGGGGTCGGGGAGGCGGGTTCGGGTGTGGCCCGTCTCGGGGTAGTCGGTGTAGGCCTGTTCGTCTCCGGGACTCATGCCGTCTGCGCTCCCTCACCCTCGTGGACATACGACGGTAGCCGTGCTGGTTCCCGCGGGGGCGCGGTGTGGTGACTCGACATCAGGGAGACGCAACCTCAGCCGGTGGGCACGACGGGTGGGTGGGGTGGAGGGGACGGGGCTATACCGCCATGCCGTACACGATGGTGAACAGCGTGCCGAGGGATCCGATGATGAACACCCCGGTGAGGCCGGCGATGATGAGGCCCTTGCCCTGTTCCGCGCTGAAGGTGTCCCGGAGGGCCGTGGCGCCGATGCGCTGCTTCGCCGCGCCCCACACCGCGATGCCGAGGCAGAGGAGGATGGCCACGGCCATGACCACCTCGATCATCACCTTGGCCTCGTTGCCCAGGCTGCCGAAGGGGCCCCAGTCCGGAGCGATCCCGCCGATGATGGTGTTGATGTCTCCCTTGTCGGCCGCAAAGAGCATGTAAGTCACCGCCCCTGGTGGGTAGTTCCGCGAGTGCCCCTGCGGTGTGCAGAGGTCAGGCCTCATTGTCGCCGACAACGCCGCCAACGTATGTCGACTTGACGTCATTGACTGGCGGGTTTCGTACGAATAGCCCGTACGGTCACTCTGTGTATCACGGCAGGTCACGCCGGGCAACGAGGTGCGACCGGAACCTGTGGTGTGGTTCGGTCGTTGACCTTCTTTACGACCCCGCGCGGTTTCTGACGGCTGGTCGGGTGAGACGTCGCGTCGATGTTCTCACGCAACGACGGGAAGACGGGCCGCGGCCGGGTGCCGTGGTCCGTCTTCCCGGGAGCGTGCGTGCTCAGCCGGTGAAGGCGTCCGTGCCTTCGGGGGTGCCCCAGCCGGTCGGGCCGTCGTAGCCGGACCTGGCCGTGCAGAGGTAGCCGGTGGAGCAGCTGCCGTTGCTGCCGCTGGTGACGTCGTTCAGGGCGGAGGTGCCGGCGGCCGCGTAGGGGAACGCGGCCGGGTGGCTGCCGCTGGACGGGGTGCCGGCCAGGGCGTAGACGCCGGCGATGATCGGGGCGGAGGCGCTGGTGCCGCCGAAGGTGTACCAGCCGGCGGTGACGCCGTAGGAGTCGTAGACGGAGACGCCGGTCGCCGGGTCGGCCACGGCGGAGACGTCCGAGATGGTGCGCTTGGCGCAGCCGGTGTCGGTCTGCCAGGCCGGCTTGGCGTCGTAGGCGGAGCAGCCGGAGCCGGTGCCCTCGGTGCTGGAGGTGTTCCAGACGGTCTCGGTCCAGCCGCGGCTGGTGGAGGAGGTCTTCAGGGCCGTGCCGCCGACCGCGGTGACGTACTTGGAGGCGGCCGGGTACTCGGCGCCGTAGCCCTCGTCGCCGGCGGAGACGGTGACGGCGACGCCGGGGTGGTTGAAGTACGAGGAGTCGTACGTGGTGTCGGAGGCGGACTCGGAGCCGCCGTAGCTGTTGGAGACGAAGCGGGCGCCGAGCTTGACGGCCTCGTTCACCGCGGTGCCCAGGTTGGTCATGCTCGCGGACTTGGCCTCGACCAGCAGGATGTTGCAGTGGGGGCAGACGGCGGAAGGCCATGTCCAGGTCGAGGGACTCCTCCTCGGCCCAGCCGCTGTCGGCGGTGGGGAGGGAGGTGGCGGAGCCGGTCTGGCCGACCTTCTTGAAGCAGCCGTTCGCGGTGGTGCAGGAGGGCAGGCCGTAGTACGAGCGGTACTTGGCCAGGTCGGCCGCGGCGTTGGGGTCGTCGTAGGCGTCGACGATGGCGATGGTTTCGCCGGAGCCGTTCGCGTCGGCGGCGGAGGCTAGGCCGTAGGCGTCCTGGAGGTCGGCGGGGCCGTAGCCGGTGGGACTGGCGGCGGCGGCCTTGGGGGTGACCCGGGCGGCCTTGCCGGTGCGCTGCGCCTGGGCCTTCTCGAAGGCGGTGACGCCGCCGGTGACGCGGAAGGAGTGGCAGGCCGGTTCACCCTTGTGCTGGGGGACGGCGCAGGGGGTGGCGGCCCAGGTCACCTTGGTGGGGGTGGATGTGGCGGCGTCCGCGTGGGCCGCGGTGCCCAGGCCGGGGAACAGGAGTGCGGCGGTGGCCGCGGCTGCCGAGCCGATCCGGCGCCATCTGCCGGACAGGGGGGAGGACGGTGAGTCCGTCGTACGCAAGGTGGAGCCTCCTGGAAGTGGTGGGGCAGAGGCCTGCGGGTGTGGGGCTCCACCGGCGGGGGCGGCGGCCCGCGACGACGATGACTTGTTGAGTACGCGACAACAAGGTGCTTTCGGGATTCTGACTTCCGCGTTACCGGAGCCGGTTGTGGCCATACCGGGCGATGGCAGGGGGATGGCTCTGTGCTGGGCGTTGCCTGACCCGGCGCACAGGGTGCGCACAGCAGCGCGCGGGGCCAGTGGGGGCGTACGGGTCAGCGCGGGCGCAGGCCGTGCAGCAGCAGGTGGACGTGTTCCTCCAGGCCGGCCAGGGCCTCGGCCGCGTCGAGCGCGCAGCCGGCGATCAGGGCGGCCAGGCCGTGCAGGCTCGCGGCGGCGACGGTGGTGATGCGCTCGGGGTCGCCCTGGACGATCTCGCCCCGCTCCTGGGCCTCCGCGACCAGCCGGGTGAAGGTGCCGAGGGAGCGGTCGACGGCCGCCGCGAGCTGGGCGGTCCGGTCGGGGTCGTGCTTGCGCGCGAACATCAGCTCGAGCAGTTCGGGGTTCTCGACCGCGAAGCCCAGGTAGGCGCGGGCGAGGGCCGTCATCCGCCGTTCCAGGGAGGGTTCCGCGCCGTCGGTGGCGGTGGCCAGGGCCTGGTTGAGGCGCTCGTACCCGTCCAGGGCCAGGGCGTCGAGCAGGGCCTGCTTGTCCTTGAAGTGCCGGCCCGGGGCGGCGTGGCTGACGCCGAGGTCCCGGGCGAGTTCGCGCAGCGAGAGCGCGCCGGTCCCCTTCTCGCGCAGAGTGCGCTCGGCGCTCCTGAGCAGGGCGGCGCGCAGGTCTCCGTGGTGGTAGGGGCGGCTCGTGGACATGCGCATCATCGTATCGCGATGTTGTCATTGACAGCATTGTTGGCGCTGCCTACATTGAGGTCATGACGGATACGACCGACACGCGCGGCAAGCGCGGCAAGTGGAACGCGGCCCGCCTCCCCGACCTGGCCGGCCGTACGGCCGTGATCACCGGCGCCAACAGCGGCATCGGCCTCGCCGCCGCCCGGGCGCTGGCCGGGGCCGGGGCGCACGTGGTGTTCGCGGTACGGGACCTCGCCCGGGGCGGCGCCGCCGCGGCGCGGGTGAACGGCAGCACCCAGGTGCGCCGGCTGGACCTGGCGGACCTCGACTCGGTGCGCGAGTTCGCCGCCGGCTGGGACCGCCCGCTGGACCTGCTGATCAACAACGCGGGCGTCATGATGCTGCCGGAGCAGCGCACCAAGCAGGGCTTCGAGATGCAGTTCGGCACCAACCACCTGGGGCACTTCGCGCTGACCAACCTGCTGCTGCCCCAGGTGACCGGCCGGGTGGTGACCGTGTCCTCCGGCGCGCACCGCTGGGCCGACAACGTGATCCACTTCGAGGACGTGAACCTGCGCGGGAACTACCGCCCCACCCGCGCCTACGCCCAGTCCAAGCTGGCGAACCTGCTGTTCACGCTGGAACTCCAGCGGCGCCTGACCGAGGCCGGCTCCGCCGTGCGGGCCCTGGCGGCCCACCCCGGCTGGACGGCCACCAACCTCCAGAGCCACACCGCGAACCCCCTGGTCAGGACATTCATGGCGGTCGGCAACAGGCTCCTCGCCCAGGACGAGGCGGCCGGCGCCCTGCCCACCCTCTACGCCGCCACCCAGGACCTGCCCGGCGCGGCCTACGTCGGCCCCGACGGCCCCGCCGAGATGCGCGGCGCCCCGACCCTGGTCGGCCGCAGCACCGCGGCGAGCGATCCGGCGGCGGCCCGGCGGCTGTGGACGCTGTCGGAGGAGCTGACGGGCGTGCGGTGGCCGCTGACGGCGACGGTACGGTGACGGAAGGGCCGCTTGCGGCGGCCCCGCGGAGGAGACGGCGGGCTCGGACGGCCCACCGATCCACCGACCGCACCGACCCGCGGAAGGCGAAGGGACGACCGGCACCGTTCCCGTGGGCTTCCGGCCGGCCGGCCGTACCGCTCTGGTGACCGGCTCGGTGCGGGGGCACGGTCTGGAGATGGCGCGCGGGCCGGGCGCGGCCGGGGCGCGCGTCGTACTGAACGGCCGTGATCCGGTCACGCTCGGGCAGACCGCGGCGCGGCTGCGGGGCGAGGGCGGCTACGACTCACGGCCGCCGCCTTCGACGTCACCGGCCGGGACGCGGCCGAGCAGGCGCTGGCGGGGCTGGACGGCGTCGACATCCTCGTCGACAGCGTCGCCCACCGCGACCGGCGGGGCCTGGCCGCGCTGACGCCGGAGGAGCCGGCCGCGCTGCTCGACACCCGTCTGACCTCGGCGTACGCCCTGAGTCAGCTGGTGGCGCGGGGGCCGGCCGCGCGCGGGGTCGCGGGCCGGATCGTCAACGTCTCCTCGCTGTTCGGCCGGCTGGGCCGTACCGGGGACGTCGGCTACGCCACCGCCAAGGCGGGCCTCGACGGGCTGACCCGGGCGCCGGCCGCGGACCTCGGCCCGAGCGGTACGACCGTCACTCGGTCGCGCCGGGCACCTTCGCCACCGAGGTGGCCGCGGAACGCTCCGCCGACCCGGAGTGGACGCGCTGGCTGCGCACCCGTACGGCCCGGGGCCGCTGGGCCGGCCCGAGGAGATCGCCGGCATCGTCGTCTTCCCGGCGAGCGACGCGGCCTCCTTCGTCACCGGGCAGACGATCGCGGTGGACGGCGGGATGACGACGACGTTTTGAGGGCCGCGGACCGGGCGCGGCCGGACCGGCTCCCGCACGTGTTTTCGACACTCCGGTGGCGGTGCGCCGGAGGTTCACAGGAAATTCTCAGCGAAGTCGGGGCAGGTTTCTCACCTTCCTGGGCAAGAGTGTGACCTGATGAAGCGCATCACACGCATCTCGGTCACCTCTGTGGTGGTGCTCGCGCTGACCTCGGCCTCCGTGGCTGCCGCGGACGACGGGCCGGGCCCGCTCGGGGTCACCGCGGACACCGTCGCGAGCCGGCAGAACGCGCGGGTGGGCGCGCTGTTCGGCGCGGACCGGGCCGGCCGGCTGTCCGGCGGCCACTTCTGCACCGCGTCGGTGGCGCACAGCCCGCGCGGCGATCTGATCGTCACCGCGGCGCACTGTGTGGACGGCGCCGACGGCGACCTGGTGTTCGTGCCGGGCTACCGGGACGGGCAGGCGCCGTACGGGGTGTGGAAGGTGACGCGGCGGTTCCTGCCGGACGGGTGGGCCAAGGGACAGGACGAGGACAGCGATGTCGCCTTCGCCACCGTCGCCGACCTCGGCGGCAGGCGGCTGGAGGACGTGGTCGGGGCCAACCGGTTCGCGACCGGGGTGGCCACCGGCGCCACCGCGGTCACCGTCACCGGCTATCCCGGCTCCCGGGAGACCCCCATCAGCTGCACCAACAAGCCGACGGCGCACAGCCGTACCCAACAGCGCATCGACTGCCCCGACTTCACCGGCGGCACCAGCGGCAGCCCCTGGGTCAACGGCGACGCGCAGATCGTCGGCGTCCTCGGCGGCCACGAGCAGGGCGGTGCCACGGCCGACACCTCGTACAGCGTGGTGCTGGGGCGCGAGGCGGCGGAGCTGTACCAGGACGCGATAGCCGGCCGCTGAGCGGGCTGAGGGAGCGTCACTCCGGTCTGTTCAACTGTGAAATGGCGCCACTTCGCGTCCAAATGGCCATGAACGGCGCCCGCGTGGGGGAAAGTTGAACCGTGCGGAAGGTATGGGTGATCGGTGGCGCGGCCGTCGCGCTCGGCATGGGCTTCGTCATGCTGCTCGTGGTCGGTGTCTACCTCGTGGCCGGGAACCTGCTCAACGGGGTGACGTCGGGGAGCCGCGGGCTGGCCAAGGGGGCAGTGCCGGCCGCCTACACGTCGCTGGTGCAGAAGTGGGGGAACCTGTGCCCGGCGCTCAGTCCCGCACTGCTCGCCGCCCAGCTCTACCAGGAGAGCGGGTGGAACCCGACCGTCGTCAGCCCGGCCGACGCGCGGGGCATCGCCCAGTTCATCCCGAGCACGTGGGCGACGCACGGCATCGACGGCAACGGCGACGGCAAGCGTGACATCTGGGATCCGAACGACGCGATCCCGTCGGCGGCTTCGTACGACTGCGAACTCGCGAAGTACGTGAAGGACGTGCCGGGCAACGTCTCGGACAACATGCTCGCCGCCTACAACGCGGGCGCCTACCGCGTGATCCGGGCCGGCGGGGTGCCGGCGATCAGCGAGACGCAGAACTACGTCCAGCGGATCCGCAGCCTGGAGAAGAGCTTCGCCGCGCCGGTCACCCGGATCGACCCCACCCGGCAGGCCGCCGGTGCCATCGCCTTCGCGCAGAGCCGGCTCGGCACGCCCTACCTGTGGGGCGGCGAGGGCACCGCCGAGCAGGGCGGGCGGTTCGACTGCTCGGGCCTGACCAAGGCGGCGTACGAGAAGGTCGGGATCGGCCTGCCGCGGGTGGCCAACGACCAGTACAACGCGGGGCCGCACCCCTCGCGGGACCAGCTGCTCCCCGGTGACCTGGTGTTCTTCTCCGACGATCTGACCGACTCCCGGGCCATCCGGCACGTCGGGATCTACGTCGGCGGCGGGTACATGATCGACGCCCCGCGCACGGGCGCCGTGATCCGGTTCGACCCGATCGACACCCCCGACTACTTCGGCGCAACCCGGGTAACCGAGGATGGCGCAAAAGCGCTCCCCACAAATGTGTGACAGTGTGTTAATCCACCCCCTGAGCTGCGGTAATGAGTCTCTCTTCGATAACGTCTGCGTGATCATTCAGTGGAGAGTGGAACGTATGGAAGGTGGTTGTGCGTTCCTGTTGACGTAGCCGAGCGGACGTCAGTGCGGCAGTGCAGCGGAAGCGGATCTACGAACCACGGGGGGCAGGCGCGACGCACACGAGGTGCGTCCGGGAAGACGACGAAGGGGCCGCAGCACCATGGCTGTACTCGCCGAATCCGGATCGAACCCCGACGTCGACCTGCTCTACGACATCAATGGCCTGGCCAAGGACGCACCGCACTGGTTCGACCGGGTCATGGAGTTCGTCGGTGAGTACGGACTGCTGCTCGCCATGGTCCTGCTGATCCTGTGGTGCTGGTGGTCGGTGCGGCGCCGGGGCGGGGAGGACGCGGCGCCCTCGGTGGCCGCGCTGGTGTGGGCGCCGCTCGCGGCCGGCCTCGCC
This sequence comes from Streptomyces sp. NPDC088810, assembly GCF_044750305.1. Classification (NCBI taxonomy): domain Bacteria; kingdom Bacillati; phylum Actinomycetota; class Actinomycetes; order Kitasatosporales; family Streptomycetaceae; genus Streptomyces; species Streptomyces sp. NPDC088810. The sequence continues at coordinate 544,943 of NZ_JBIVJQ010000005.1, read as the reverse complement.
GTCCTCGTGAACGTGCCGATACGCGGTTTCGTGGAGCGCCCCCGCCCCTTCGTGGACCACCAGGGCCTGGACGTCCTCGTCAGCGGCAAGACCGACTTCTCCTTCGTCAGCGACCACGCGACGATCACGATGGCGCTCGGCGTGGGGCTCTTCGTCGCCCACCGCCGCTTCGGCCTGGCCGGCATCGGCCTGGCCCTGCTGGAGGGCTTCTGCCGGGTCTACATGGGCGTGCACTACCCGACGGACGTCATCGGCGGCTTCGCGCTGGGCACGGCGGTCGTCCTGCTGCTGTCCCCGTTGGCCACGGCCCTGCTCACCCCGCTGATGCGGGCCGTGGAGCGCTCGCCGCGCGCCGGGTGGCTGGTGCGGCGCCGGCCGGCGGCGGACGCCGGCCGGGACGCCCTGCTGCCCGGCGCCCGGACGTCCCTGGAGACCGAGGAGCGCGACCTGGCGGCCTAGGGCCCGTCTTTCGCAGCCCGCACCGCCCTCGCGAAGTACGCCCTGCTCACGCTCGACGGCGCGCTGGCGGGACGCCGGCAGCGAGGGCTGCCCGGAGTGGGGCCGACGAGCAGCCGGCGGCGGCGCCTTCCTGCTACAGCCCCTGCGCGTAGGAGAAGAACCGCTGCGGGTCGTACTGCTGCTTCACCTTGCCCAGCCGGGCCGCCGCGTCCCCGTAGTACGCCTTCTTCCAGTCCTTCAGCGTCGGATCGGTGTAGTTCTGGTAGGCGGCGCCCGAGGCGTACGGCTTCATCGCGTTGTGGGCGGAGGTCAGCCAGGCCTGGGCCGTGCTGCCGGAGGACCCCGCGCCCCAGGAGGCGATGTACTGGGCCAGCATCCGCGAGCGGCGGTGGACGAAGGCCGTGGCGGTCGGCGAGACCCGGTTGACCGCGCCGCCGAGCGCGGTGAACGCGATGCTGCCCCCGCCGCCGCGCACCGAGCCGATCTGCTTCAGCACGGTCTGGATGCCGGCCGCGGACAGCGAGCGGTCGAAGAAGTCGGAGCGCGCCGCGTACGTCTCGCGGCCGAGCTTGCCCTGCGGGGAGCGGCCCGGGGTGGAGCCGGGCAGGTGGCACTGGGCGTCGGTGGAGAAGGAGGAGCAGCCGGCGTAGATCTCCATGGCCTGCTCGTAGCCCCGGCGGCGCAGGGTGACGGAGGCGGCGTCGGCACCGGCCCGGTGGGCCAGGCGGTCCACGGCGTTCTGCAGTTCGCCGTAGGTGCCCAGGGAGAAGCAGGCCACGGAGATGGTCGGGGTGCGGCCCGGGGAGCACGCCAGGTGCAGGGAGGACCAGATCTCGTCGGGCTGGCTCGGGCCCCACTCCTGCCAGGCCTTGAGCACCTTGGCGGCCTTGGACCAGGGCCAGGTCATGTAGGCGGTGACGGCCTGCGGTGCGGCGTGGGTCTTGAAGTGCAGCTCGGTGACGACACCGAAGTTGCCGTTCCCGGCGCCGCGCAGCGCCCAGAACAGGTCGGAGTGGTGGGTGGCGTCGGCGGTGACCTGGGTGCCGTTCGCGGTGATCAGGGTGGCCTGGGTGAGGCTGTCGCAGGTCAGGCCGTAGGCGCGGGAGGCGACGCCGTGGCCGCCGCCGAGCACCAGGCCGGAGACGCCGACGGTGGGGCAGGAGCCCGCCGGTATGGTCACGCCCTTCGCGGCCAGCGCGCGGTAGACGTCGATCAGCTTGGCGCCGGCGCCGACGACGGCCTGGCCGCCGCCGGCCCGGACCCGGTTGAGCTTGGACACGTCGACGATCAGCCGGTTGTCGCCGGAGGAGTAGCCGGCGTAGGAGTGGCCGCCGTTGCGGATCGACACCTTGAGGTGGTGGGCGTGGGCGTACGCCAGGGTCGTACGGATGTCGGCGGCGTGCGCCACATAGGCCACCGCGGCCGGTTTCAGTCCGTCGAAGCGCGTGTTGTACAGCTGGTGGGCGGTCTTCCAGGACGCGTCGCCGGGCCGCACCAGGGTGCCGTCGAGGTCACGGGCGAGGGCCGCCCAGTTCGCGGCGGCGCTCGCGCCGGTGGTCCGCAGGGCCGTGAGCGAGGAGGCGCGCGGCGTACCGGGGTGCGCTGCCGCGGGGGCGGACGAGCCGCCCGCACCGCACGCGGTCAGTGCGGTCGTCGCCAGGGCGGCCGCGCCGCCCGAGATGAACGTACGCCGTTCCATGTCCGTCGCCTTTCCTCGGCTGTCGTGGAACGAGACGACGCACCGCGGCGCGGGGTTCCCCCGGCCGGGTGATGAACGTCGAATACACGTGCGTGCAACCGGGTCGTCGGAACCTCCACGTGCTCTCCCCGTGAGCATTCCGTGACCTCACCGGGCTGACGGCAGGGGTTCACCCCCCGTTCACTTCCGGCCATCGGCGGCTTCACCTGTTCTGCCTAATTTCGGCCGTACCGGGTGCTGAGTGCGGCCTTGAAGGCGCTCAGGGCACCTCTACGACCTCGCGCGCCGCCGACAGCGGCGGCTCCTGGAAGGAACTCCCGAAAGTGAAGCTTCAGCGCAAGAACCGGCTGCGCGCCCTCTCTCTCGGTGCTGTCGCCGTCTCCGGCGCCCTGGCCCTGACGGCGTGCGGCTCCGACGACGACGGCAGCGGCTCGGGCAACCCGTCGACCGCCGCCAAGGCCGGCTCGATCAAGTGCGACGACGCCAAGGGTCAGCTGCTCGCAGACGGCTCCTCCGCGCAGAAGAACGCGATCGACGCCTGGGTGAAGAACTTCTCCCAGGCCTGCGGTGTGCAGATCAACTACAAGGGCGGCGGCTCCGGTGCCGGTGTCACCGCGTTCACGCAGGGCCAGGTCGCCTTCGCCGGTTCCGACTCCGCGCTGAAGCCCGAAGAGGTCACCGCCTCCAAGAGCGTCTGCAAGGGCGGTCAGGGCATCGACCTGCCGATGGTCGGCGGCCCGATCGCCCTCGGCTACAACGTCCCGGGCGTCGACAACCTGGTCCTGGACGCCCCGACCATCGCCAGGATCTTCGACAGCAAGATCACCAAGTGGAACGACCCGGCGATCGCCGCCCTGAACAAGGGCGTGAAGCTGCCCGACCTGAAGATCCAGGCGTTCCACCGCTCGGACGAGTCCGGCACCACGGACAACTTCACCAAGTACCTGATCGCCACCACCCCGGACAACTGGAAGTACTCCGGCGGCAAGGCCTGGCAGGCCAAGGGCGGCCAGTCCGCCCCGCAGTCCGCGGGTGTGGCCCAGCAGGTGAAGCAGACCTCCGGCGCCATCGGCTACTTCGAGCTGTCCTACGTCAAGGACGGCATCAAGTCCGTGTCCATCAACACGGGTGCCAGCAAGCCGGTCGCCCCCAGCTCCGAGAGCGCCACCGCCGACATCGCCGCCGCGCAGGTCGTCGGTACCGGCAAGGACCTCTCGCTGAAGCTCGACTACAAGACCAAGGCCGAGGGCGCCTACCCGATCACCCTGGTCACCTACGAGATCGTCTGCGACAAGGGCAACAAGGCCGACACCCTGCCCGCCACCAAGGCCTTCCTGCGCTACATCGCCGGCGAGGACGGCCAGAAGATCCTCCCGAGCATCGGCTACGCGCCGGTGCCCGACGAGATCATCGCCAAGGTCCGCACCACCGTCGAGGGCCTGAGCTGACCTGATCCGAGAGTGCGGCCCGGTGCCCGACCAGGGCCGGGCCGCACCGTCCGGTGCACCGCCGCCACGAGCCGGCGCCCCTTCGGAGGCACGGCTCCGCAGACCGGAGAACCCGATGGACATATCGACGACAACCGACGTACCTCCGCCCGCAGCCCAGCGCCCGGTCGCCGAGCAGAAGCGCGCGGCCCGTGGCGCCACCCGCCCCGGTGACCGCATCTTCCTCGGCCTGTCCCGCGGCTCCGGCATCCTGCTGCTGGTGATCATGGCCGCGATCGCGGTCTTCCTCACCTACCGTGCCTCCCTCGCGATCAGCAAGGACCACGGCAACTTCCTGACCACCTTCGAGTGGAACACCAACCTCCAGCCGGCGACCTTCGGCATCGCGGTGCTGGCCTTCGGCACGATCGTCTCCTCGGTCATCGCCATGGCGATCGCGGTCCCGGTCGCGGTCGCCATCGCGCTGTTCATCACGCACTACGCCCCGCGCCGCATGTCCGGCCCGGTCGCCTACGTGATCGACCTGCTCGCCGCCGTACCGTCCATCGTGTACGGCCTGTGGGGCGCCCTCGTGCTCGTCCCGCACATGAACGGCCTGTACGGCTGGCTCGACGACTTCTTCGGCTGGACCGGGATCTTCTCCTGGGAGCAGGGCGCGCCGCGTTCGATGCTCACCGTCGGCATCCTGCTCGCGATCATGATCCTGCCCATCATCACCAACGTGAGCCGCGAGGTCTTCCGCCAGGTCCCGCGGACGCACGAGGAGGCCGCCCTGGCCCTCGGCGCCACCCGCTGGGAGGTCGTCCGCATGGCCGTACTGCCCTTCGGCCGCTCCGGTGTGATCTCCGCCTCCATGCTCGGCCTCGGCCGCGCGCTCGGCGAGACGATGGCCGTGGCCACCGTGCTCTCCCCGTCCTTCGACATCCAGGCCAGCCTGCTCGACCCGGGCGGCGGCACCTTCGCCCAGAACATCGCCAGCAAGTTCAGCGAGGCGGACGAGTTCGGCCGGGACGCGCTCATCGCCTCCGGCCTCGTCCTGTTCGTCATCACCCTGCTGGTCAACGGCGCGGCCCGGCTGATCATCGCCCGCCGCGCGGAGTACTCGGGGGCCAACGCATGAGCACCGCAGCCGTCACCGACAAGCGGCCCAGCACGCTGCGCGCCGCCAGCCTGCCCAGGTGGACGCCCTGGGCCATCGCCGCGGGCTCCCTCGCCCTGGGCATCGGCATCAGCCTGGCCGCCGGCCTGGACAGCCGGATCCAGTGGGGTCTGATCGCCGCCGTCCTCTTCGTCCTCGGCACCTACGGCGTCGCCGCGCGCGTCGAGGGCCGCCGCCAGGCCAAGGACCGCGTCGCCACCAGCCTCGTCTGGGTCGCCTTCCTGATCGCCGTGGTGCCGCTGGTCTCCCTGATCTGGGTGACCGTCGCGCGCGGTGCCAAGGTGCTCGACGTCTACTTCCTGACCCACTCGATGGGCGTCGTCGCCGACACCGAGCCCGGCGGCGGCATCTACCACGCCATCATCGGGAGCCTGGAGCAGGTCGGCCTCGCCACCCTCATCGGCGCCCCGATCGGTGTGCTCACCGCGATCTACCTGGTCGAGTACGGCCGTGGCCGGCTAGCCAAGGCCGTCACGTTCTTCGTCGACGTCATGACGGGCATCCCGTCGATCGTCGCGGGCCTGTTCATCCTCAGCCTGATGCTCATCTTCGAGATGCAGCCGTTCGGCTTCGCCGGTTCGCTGGCCCTGGCCATCCTGATGATGCCGGTCGTCGTCCGCTCCACCGAGGAGATGCTCAAGCTCGTCCCGAACGAGCTGCGCGAGGCGTCCCTGGCGCTGGGCGTGCCGAAGTGGCGGACCATCCTCAAGGTGGTCCTGCCGACCTCCATCGGCGGCATCACCACCGGCGTCATGCTGGCGGTCGCCCGGATCGCCGGCGAGACCGCGCCGGTGCTGCTGCTGGTGTTCGGCAACCCGTTCATCAACAACAACCCCTTCGAGGGCGCGCAGGCCTCGCTGCCGCTGTACATCTACCAGCAGTTCGCCAACAGCGCGGGCTCCGGTGCGGCGTACGACCGCGCGTGGGCGGCGTCCCTGACGCTGATCGCCTTCGTGATGATCCTCAACCTGGTGGCCCGCGGGATCGCCCGCTGGAAGGCCCCGCAGACCGGTCGCTGAGCGCGGCCATCCAGCGACCGAGCTTGAAACCCTGGAAGTGAAGCAGACATGGCCAAGCGCATCGACGTAAGCGGGCTCACCGCCTACTACGGCTCCCACAAGGCGATCGAGGACATCTCGATGACCGTCGAACCGCGGTCGGTGACGGCGTTCATCGGCCCCTCCGGCTGCGGCAAGTCGACGTTCCTGCGCACCCTGAACCGTATGCACGAGGTCACGCCCGGTGGCCGCGTCGAGGGCAAGGTGCTGCTGGACGACGAGGACCTGTACGGCACCGGGGTCGACCCGGTGTCCGTCCGCCGCGAGGTGGGCATGGTCTTCCAGCGGCCGAACCCGTTCCCCACGATGTCGATCTTCGAGAACGTGGCGGCGGGGCTGCGCCTGAACGGCAGCTACCGCAAGAGCGAGCTCGAGGACATCGTCGAGAAGTCGCTCAAGGGCGCGAACCTCTGGAACGAGGTGAAGGACCGCCTGAACAAGCCGGGCTCCGGCCTGTCCGGCGGCCAGCAGCAGCGGCTGTGCATCGCCCGGGCGATCGCCGTCGAGCCGAACGTGCTGCTGATGGACGAGCCCTGCTCCGCCCTCGACCCGATCTCGACCCTCGCCATCGAGGACCTGATCGGTGAGCTGAAGGAGCGCTTCACGATCGTCATCGTGACGCACAACATGCAGCAGGCGGCGCGTGTCTCGGACCGTACGGCGTTCTTCAACCTGGCGGCGGTGGGACAGCCCGGCCGGCTGATCGAGATCGACGACACCGAGCGGATCTTCTCCAACCCGTCCGTCCAGGCCACGGAGGACTACATCTCCGGCCGCTTCGGCTGATCCCACGATCCCCTCGCGGTGCTGCATGGCGGTGCCACCGCGAGGACGCAAAGGGCCCGCCCCCGGCTCCCGGGGGCGGGCCCACTGCGTTCGCCCGAGGACGGCCGCGAGGTGGTGGCTACAGGGCCACCAGTTTGACCAGGCCGAAGGCCAGGGCGGCTACCAGGGCCGCTGCCGGCATGGTGATGAACCAGCCCAGGACGATGTTCTTGGCCACGCCCCAGCGGACGGCGTTGACGCGCTTGGTGGCGCCGACGCCCATGATGGCCGAGGTGATGACGTGGGTCGTGGAGATGGGGGCCTTGAAGAGGAACGCCGTGGTGAACATGATCGACGCGCCGGTGGTCTCGGCGGCGAAACCCTGCGGCGGATCCAGCTCGATGATCTTGCGGCCCAGGGTGCGCATGATGCGCCAGCCGCCGGCGTAGGTGCCGAGGGACAGCATCACCGCGCAGACGATCTTCACCCAGACCGGGATCGGGTCGCCGTACGTCTCATGGCCGGAAATCACCAGGGCCATGACGACGACACCCATCGTCTTCTGGGCGTCCTGGAGACCGTGGCCCAGCGCCATGCCGGCCGCCGAGACGGTCTGGGCGATGCGGAAACCGCGCTTGGCCTTGTGCGGGTTGGCCCGCCGGAAGAGCCACAGGATCGCCGTCATGACCAGGTAGCCGACGATCAGGCCCACCACCGGCGACACGAACATCGGGATGACGACCTTCTCGACGACCCCGTGCCAGATCACGGTCGTACCGCCCGCCAGCGCCGCGCCCACCATGCCGCCGAACAGGGCGTGCGAGGAGGACGACGGCAGGCCGAAGTACCAGGTGACCAGGTTCCAGACGATCGCGCCCACCAGGGCCGCGAAGAGGATCCCCATGCCGGTCGAGCCGCGGGGCGTCTCGATGAGGCCCTCGCTGACCGTCTTGGCGACCCCGGAGCCCAGGAAGGCACCGGCCAGGTTCATCACGGCGGCCATGGCGAGAGCCGCCCGCGGGGTCAGCGCCCGCGTCGACACCGACGTCGCGATCGCGTTCGCCGAGTCGTGGAAACCGTTCGTGTACGTGAAGAAGAGCGCGACCGCGACGGTCGCGATCAGGGCGAAGGTGTCCATCGACGCCTCAGGACTCCTTGACGGCGATGGTCTCCACCGTGTTCGCCACGTGCTCGAAAGCGTCCGCCGCCTCTTCCAGGACGTCCACGATCTGCTTGAGCTTCAGCACCTCGATCGCGTCGTACTTGCCGTTGAAGAGGTGGGCGAGCAGCTTGCGGTGGATCTGGTCGGCCTGGTTCTCCAGCCGGTTGACCTCGATCCAGTACTCGGTCAGGTTGGACATGGTGCGGAGGTTCGGCATGGCCTCCGCCGTCAGCTCGGCCGCCCGGGCCAGGACCTCGATCTGCTGCTCGACGCCCTTCGGCAGCTCCTCGACGTTGTAGAGGACGACGAGGTCGACGGCCTCCTCCATGAAGTCCATGATGTCGTCCAGGGAACCGGCGAGGGTGTAGATGTCCTCGCGGTCGAACGGCGTGATGAACGAGGAGTTCAGCTGGTGGAAGATCGCGTGCGTGGCGTCGTCACCTGCGTGTTCCGCGGCCCGCATACGCTCTGCGATCTCGGCTCGGGCGGAGGAGTCCGCCCCGAGCAGTTCCATCAGGAGTTTCGAGCCGGTGACGATGTTGTCCGCGGACGCGGCGAACATGTCGTAGAAGCTCGTCTCCCTGGGGGTCAGACGAAAGCGCACGTGGGGTCCTCGGGGTGCTTCGGTTTCGGTCAGGCTGATGCTAGGCGCATCATCCGGCCACGGCTATCGGGCCGCATCCCAGTGTCGCCCATCGGGCAGAGTGGTCGGCACGGGGGCGGCCGAAGGGCCCTCTACCCCGGAAAGTTCGTTACGATATACCCAGTAGGGGTATGTATCCCATTCTGTGTCCGGAGCTCGTCCCGAGACGGAGGCCCGCGATGACGACGACGACCGAGGCCGGCGCCACGCACGGCTACCACAAGCAGAAGGACGAGCACCTCAAGCGGCTGCGCCGGATCGAGGGGCAGATCCGCGGGCTGCAGCGGATGGTGGAGGAGGACACGTACTGCATCGACATACTCACGCAGGTCTCCGCGTCCACCAAGGCCCTGCAGTCCTTCGCGCTGCAACTGCTGGAGGAGCACCTGCGGCACTGCGTCGCGGAGGCGGCCCTCAAGGGCGGTGACGAGATCGACGCGAAGGTGGAGGAGGCCACGAAGGCGATCGGCCGCCTGCTGCGCAGCTGAGCCGTCCGATCCCGATCAGTCCGGATTTCGCTCCTCGGCCACGCGCAGCACCGCGTCGATGCTCTCCAGGCTGAGCCGGTCCTCGGCGGCCGAGGCCGCGATGATCAGCTCTCCGCACAGCTCGATCTCGGCGAGGGCCACGTGGTCCTGAACCGCCGTGCCGCCGACCGGAGCCACCCGCCTCACCTCTTCTCTGCCGTCACCGCTCCCTAGAGTAGGCAGCGGTCTACACACCGCGCATGGCACGGACGGGCTACTTACGGGGTGGCGTCCCGGACTAGTGACTGGCCGGTTTCAGGCCCCGCCGCCGGTGCCCTCCTCGGCGATCCGCCCCGCGTAGATCTCCGAGGAGGGCGGCAGCCGTACGTCGGCGGGGGCGCCGAAGTCGTACAGCAGCAGCGTCGAGGCGACCGCCACGGAGGTCTTCTCGCGGCCGTTGACGAAGCTGAAGCGCTGCCGCAGCTTGCGGATGCGGCCCTGGTCGTCCAGGTAGGCGTCGAACGGCACCTCGGCCGTGGCGAACCCTTTCGCCGCCGCGGCCAGGGCCGCACCGTCACCGGCGGCTGCGTACCGGGACGCGCGGCGCAGATCGGCCGTGCCCCGGTAGTGCCGTACCGCCGTGCCGGCGACCTCGGTGCGGCCCACGAAGGTGGCCTCCCGCGTCCCGCGCAGCACCTCGGCCGCCGCGTACGGGTCGGTCGCGCCGCCGGTGACCAGATTGCCGTCGGACAGCGTCGCGGTCTCCACCCGCACCCACTTGTCGGCGGGCACGCCCGCGCCCCGGTTCTTCATGAACAGGGCGCCCGGGGCGAGCAGTTCGGTGATGGGCCGGTGTTCGGCGGCGCCCGTGGGGTCCTCGGGGAGCATCACGGTCAGCCGGCCGAGGCGGCGCCGGTAGTCGTAGACGCCCTTGCCGCGGATGGTGACCCGGGTGCCCCCGGTGGCCATCTCCATCGAGGTGGCGGCCTTGGAACTGCCCGCGTCGCGCAGCGCGTCGGCGGCCCGGTGCAGGGCGCCGACGGGGTCGCCCGCGCCCTTGACGTCCTCGGCTGCGGCCCCGCTGCCGGAACAGCCCGTGGCGGTCGCCCCGAGGCCGAGGAGGATGCCCATCGCGACGGCCGTCCTGCCCGTGCGCCTGTGCTGCCGCCGATCCATCGCCTGCCTACCCCCAGCCGGTGTGCTCCGTCACGGCCCCCCTGTTGTCCGGTTAACGACGGGTAGGGGGTGCCGTCACGCGCCGCCGGGGCCCGCGGATCCGGGCGAATCCATTCCTCGCAGGCTGGGTACCGTGGTCGGCGTGGCAGTCACCGCAGTACCGGAGGACGGGCCGGAACGTGCCCGGTCGGGGCAGGAACACCTCACGACGACGAGTGAACAGGGCCGTTTCTGTGTGGCCCGGTGCAGTTGCGGCTGGCGCGGCCCCGCCCGCCGGGCCCGCAGCCAGGCCCGCACGGACGCGGAGGGGCACCGGGAGGGCCCCTAGGGCCTGTCGCCGTCCCGTGCCCCCGGCGGCCGCTGCAGGTGCTCAAGGGTCCGCAGGAGCGCGTCCACCAGGTCGCCGTCGCGGGGCTGGGTGAGCCGGGACCGGGCCGCGGCCGGGGAGAGCCACAGGATGCGGTCGACTTCGGAGTTCGGCGTGAAGTGGCCGGAAACCGCCTCCGCCGCCCAGTACCGCACCCGCTTGGGACGGCCGCCCGTCGAGTAGTGCACGGCCGGCAGCTCGCCGCCGGGCTCGGCGGTGTACCCGGTCTCCTCCGCGACCTCGCGCAGGGCACCGGCGAGCGGGTCCTCACCCCGCCCGAGCTTGCCCTTGGGGTGGGACCAGTCGTCGTACTTCGGCCGGTGGATCAGGCAGATCTCCAGGCCACCGGAGACCGGCGAGCGGCGCCACAGCACGCAGCCGGCCGCTTGGACCACGGTGTCGTCCACACCGCCTCCTCGTGGGTTCAGGGCGCGTTGACGGTCCGCTTCTGCCACGCCTGCTGGAACGCGAACCGGGCCGCCTCCACCTCGTGCCGCTGGTCGGCGTGGAGCACGCCGAGCGCGTAGGCCGTCGCCGGGGTGATCCGGGGGGTGCGGGCCGCCTGTGCCGCCGCCGCGGCCGCCTCCGAGGCGTCCCGGTGCCGGTTCAGCGCCTGGCCCGCCGTCAGCAGCCGTACGTCCGTGGCGGAGTGGGCGCCGAGCAGCACCTCGCGGGCGTACCGGTGCAGGCGCAGCAGCAGCCGTACCTGGTGCCACGGGCCGTCCTGGGGGTGCGGGGACGGGTCCGGGGACAGGCCGTGGACCAGGGCCTCGGCGTTGTAGGGGTGGCCGGCGGTGACCAGCGGGAGCGCGGCGACGGCGTCCGTGAGGCGCTCCTCGGCCGCGGCGGCCAGGGGGTGCAGGTCGGTGGCGGGGGCGGTGGGGGTGAGCGGGACCTCGCTGGCCAGTACGGCGACCTTGTCGGCCACGGCGTGGAAGCGGGAGGAGCCGAGGGCCTGGAGCGCCGTGGAGTGGGCCCTTGTCCGGGCCAGGGTGAGCTGGCGCTCCAGCAGGGCGCCTGCCTTCGCCGCGCCCACGGTGAGGTTGCCGCGCTCTGTCGTCGCCGTCGCGCCGGCCGGGCCACTGGTGGAGCCCGCTGCCGCCTTCCTCGGGACGGGTGCCGCCCCGGCGGCACGACCGCCCGCGGCCACGACGGCCTGCTCCGGGAAGGCGGCCGCACCCGACAGCCGGTGCAGCGCCAGCAACAGCCGTTCCAGACGCGCCTCGTACGCGTGCTCCAAGCCCAACGTGCCGGACAGCCAGGCCAGTTCCGGGCGGATCTCCTCGGACCAGTCGGGGTCGAGGAGGGGGCGGAAGGTGTGCAGGCTGCCGCTGATGCGGCGGGCCGAGCGGCGCAGCGCGCGGGCGGCGTCAGTGGATCCCTCCGCGCCGCCCTCCCGGTGCAGGCGCAGGGCGCGGAGGAACTCCGTGGCCCGGGTGCGCAGGTAGCCCGCGAGGGCGTCGCCGGTCACCGCCTCGGCCGTGGGGCCCTTCGGGTCAAGGTGTTGCTGTGCCACGCCGGCGCCTCCGGGCGTCTATGAGCATCTCCTGGACGTTGCGCAGGGGCTGGCCGTCCGTGTCGGTCGCGTGCCGTGTCCACTCGCCGTCCGGGCCGAGGTGCCAGGAGGCGGTGCTGTCGGACATGCCGGTGTCCAGCAGCCGGTTGAGGGCTGCGCGGTGGCCGGGGTCGACGACCCGGACCAGGGCCTCTATCCGGCGGTCGAGGTTGCGGTGCATCATGTCGGCGCTGCCGATCCACACCTCGGGTTCGCCGCCGTTGCCGAAGGCGAAGACCCGGGAGTGCTCCAGGAAGCGGCCGAGGATGGAGCGGACCCGGATGTTCTCCGACAGGCCCGTGACGCCCGGGCGGACGGCGCAGATGCCCCGCACCCAGATGTCGACCGGCACGCCCGCCTGGGAGGCCCGGTAGAGCGCGTCGACGACCGCCTCGTCCACCATCGAGTTGACCTTGATGCGGACGAAGGCCGGACGGCCCGCACGGTGGTGCTGGACCTCCTTGTCGATCCGCGCGACCAGGCCGTCGCGCAGGGACTTGGGGGCCACCAGCAGGCGGCGGTAGGTCTCGCGGCGCGAGTAGCCGGACAGCCGGTTGAACAGGTCGGACAGGTCCGCGCCGACCTGCGGGTCGGCGGTGAGCAGGCCGAGGTCCTCGTAGAGGCGGGCCGTCTTCGGGTGGTAGTTGCCGGTGCCGACGTGGCTGTAGCGGCGCAGGGTCTCGCCCTCCTGGCGGACCACCAGGGACAGCTTGCAGTGCGTCTTCAGGCCGACCAGGCCGTAGACGACGTGACAGCCGGCCTCCTCCAGTTTGCGCGCCCACTTGATGTTGGCGTGCTCGTCGAAGCGGGCCTTGATCTCGACCAGGACGAGGACCTGCTTGCCGGACTCGGCGGCGTCGATGAGTGCGTCGACTATGGGGGAGTCGCCGGAGGTGCGGTACAGGGTCTGCTTGATGGCGAGGACGTCGGGGTCGGCCGCCGCCTGCTCCAGGAAGGCCTGCACGGAGGTGGAGAAGCTGTCGTACGGGTGGTGCAGGAGCACGTCCCGGGCGCGCAGGGCCGCAAAGATGTCGGGCGGGGAGGCCGACTCGACCTCGGCGAGGTCGCGGTGGGTGCCGGCGACGAACTTCGGGTACTTCAGCTCCGGCCGGTCGAGGCTGTGGATGCGGAAGAGGCCGGTGAGGTCGAGCGGGCCGGGCAGCGGGTAGACCTCCGCCTCGGAGATCTTCAGCTCGCGGACCAGCAGGTCCAGCACCTCGCGGTCGATGGACTCCTCGACCTCCAGGCGCACGGGCGGTCCGAAGCGGCGCCGCATGAGTTCCTTCTCCAGGGCCTGCAGGAGGTTCTCGGCGTCGTCCTCCTCGACCTCCAGGTCCTCGTTGCGGGTGATCCGGAAGGCGTGGTGCTCCAGGATCTCCATGCCCGGGAACAGCTCTTCCAGGTGGTTGGGGGCGGCGATGACGTCCTCGATGGGGACGTAGCGGCCCGGGGAGGCCTCCAGGAAGCGGGTCAGCAGCGGCGGCACCTTCACCCGCGCGAAGTGCTTGTGGCCGCTGACCGGGTTCCGTACCACCACGGCCAGGTTCAGGGACAGGCCGGAGATGTACGGGAAGGGGTGCGCGGGGTCGACGGCCAGCGGGGTGAGGACCGGGAAGATCTGGTGCCGGAACAGCGTGAAGAGGCGGGCCTGCTCCTTCTCGGTCAGCTCCGACCAGCGGACCAGGTGGATGCCCTCGTCGGCGAGTGCGGGGGCGACGTCCTCGTGGTAGCAGGCCGCGTGCCGGGCCATCAGCTCGCGGGAGCGGGCCCAGATCATCTCCAGCACCTCGCGCGGCTGGAGGCCGGAGGCGGAGCGGGTGGCGACGCCGGTGGCGATGCGGCGCTTCAGGCCGGCCACCCGGACCATGAAGAACTCGTCCAGGTTGCTGGCGAAGATCGCGAGGAAGTTCGCGCGTTCCAGCAGCGGGGTGTTCGGGTCCTCGGCCAGCTCCAGGACGCGCTCGTTGAAGGCGAGCCAGCTGCGCTCCCGGTCGAGGAAGCGGCCCTGGGGCAGGGGGGCGCCTTCGGCCTGGGCCTCCTCGTACGCGTCGAGATCCGCGTCGATGTCGGGTTCCAGGTCGGACACGGCGGCGGCCACGGCGCGCTGGCGGTGCGCGGCGATGGAGCCGACGGAAGGCTGGGGGTGCTGGACGTCTGCCTGGACGTCTGCCTGGACGTCTTCCTGGGTGTCTTGCTGCCTCATGAACCCATTCTTCCGCGCGACGGGCGACACAGGCGCGTCGGATCGTGCGGGCGGGAGCGTCACGGCCCCGTTCCCCGCGGGCCCCTCGGGGGGCGGCGAAGGCTCTGGCACGGCGGGCTTCATTCGCCGAGCGTCGCAAGCCAGGCTGAATCAATGGTTACGGCGACATGACGTGCGGGATAGCGGGGGGCGGCCCGAAGGGGTCCCCGGCTGCGAAAACGCCGGTCCGGGCGGCCCGGCGGCCCGGCGGCGGGGTACGGCGTATGCCGCGGTGGCGGGGGCCAGGCCGGTGGTGGCCGGGGGCCGGTCGGTGGGGCGCGCAGGTGGAGCGTTGGCGCCGGGGTGGGGGCGTGAGGGGGTTTACCGGACCGGAGCTGGGTCCGGGCGGCCCGGCGGCGGGGTACGGCGTATGCCGCGGTGGCGGGGGCCAGGCCGGTGGTGGCCGGGGGCCGGTCGGTGGGGTGCGCCGTGGCGCCGGGGTGGCGGCGTGAAGGGGTTTACCGCTGCGGGAGACGCCGGTGCGGTACGTCCCTCCCCCCGTGGAGGGACGTACCGGACCGGAGCTGGGTCCGGGCGGTCAGGCGGCCCGGCGGTGGAGTACGGCGTACGTCGCGGCGGTGGCGGCCGCGGTGACGGCGAGGACGATGCCGGTGGCGGCCAGGTGCAGCGGCCAGAAGCCGGTCAGCGGGCCGCGCAGCGGCCGCCACAGCTCGCGCAGGTACAGCCGCAGGGCCAGGGTCGTGGCGCAGGCGGTGGCCAGCGCGGGGAGCGTACGGCGCAGGGCCAGGCCGGCAAGGGCGCCGAGGGCCAGCGCGCACAGCGCGAGCGCGGGCAGCAGCGGGCCGCGCGGGACGAAGACGCGGTCCCAGGTCCAGTCGGTGACCAGGACGTCCCGGTCGGCGGACCAGACGGTGCCGTAGGCCAGGGCGAGCACGGTGGTGCCGGCGAGCAGGGGCAGCGCGGCCGTGGTCAGCTTGGCGGTCAGCCAGCGGACCGGGGTGACGGCCTGGGTCCAGGCGAGGTGCGCGGTGCCGGACTCCAGTTCGCGGCCGATCAGCGCGGCACCGGCCCAGGCGGCCACCGCGCAGGGGGCGTAGGACAGGGCCTCGCCGAGGAAGTTCATGACGTTGTCGGTGTCGGTGAACGCGGTGTAGGTGCACCAGCCGCCCGGTCGCCGGCAGACGCGGTCCCGGGGAGCGGCGGAACGGTGGACCCAGAGCAGTGCGCCGGCCGCGAGGAGGACGAACGCGGTCCACAGGAGCAGGGCGGGGCGGTGCAGCCGCAGCAGGGTGCGGAGGGTGGCCGGGCGGGCGGGGGCGAGCGCGGTCATCCGGCGGCTCCCGCGGTCTTGCGGCGGGCCGGGGCGCCGGTGGTGCGCCGCCGTACCAGCAGGCAGGCCAGCACGGCCAACACGGCGGCGAGGGCGACGAGGACGCCGGTCGTGACCAGCTGGAGGGGCCAGCGGTGGGAGTAGGGGTGGTAGTCGATGTAGAAGCCGACGGTGCCCCGCTGGTCGTTGAGGGCCCGGCAGCCCGGGCTGAGGTCGGCGGTGCAGGAGGAGACGGGCTGGTGGGCGCCGGACGAGGTGACGATGCCCTCCTCGACCTTGATGCCCGAGTACGAGGGGAAGCCCCGGCGCCCGCTGACGCTGGTGGCGACCGGCCACAGGTGCGGCAGGGTCATGTGGACGGCGATCCACAGCACGGCCGTGGAGAGCGCGGAGACGCACAGCGCGACCAGCGAGCGGCCGGTGAGCAGCCCGACGAGGGCGCCGATGAGCAGGCCGGCCAGCGCGAGACCGGCGATCAGCGGGCCGCCCGCGTAGAAGGTGAGCACGTCCTCCCAGGGCTTGGCGGTGTCGATCCGGCCGTGCCCCGCCGACCAGGCCCTCTGGTGCAGCATCCCCAGCAGGCCGGTGCCGGCGGTGACCAGGACGGCCGGGACGGTGAGCCGGGCGGCGAGCCAGCGGAGCGGGGTGACGCCCTGGGTCCAGGCGAGCCGTGCCGTGCCCGTCTCCACCTCGCGGCCGGTCAGGGCGGCGCCCGCCCAGGCGGCGGCCAGGAACGGGATCGCGAGGAGGGCGTTGGTCGTGTACCGGTACACGTCCTTGTAGCGCAGGATCGCGTCCTGGTCGTACTGGCACGGGCGGCCGCGCGCGCAGGTGGCGTTGTAGTCCTGCCAGGCCGCCGCGGCGGCGTCGGTGAGCGGGCCCCACAGCCACAGCAGCGCGCCGGCCAGGCCGGCGACGAGGACGGCCCAGGCGTACAGGGCGGGGCGGTGCAGGCGCAGCACCCACCGGACCTGGCGCGGGGCGGGCGTCACCGGGGCGGGGGCGCTCAGGGCGGCGGTCACGCGACGTGCTCCTCGTTCTCGGCGGTCTCGGCGTTCGCGGCGGTCTCGGCGTTCTCGCCCGGGGTCAGCGCGGGCGCCCCGGGGTTGCGCAGGTGGGCGAGGACCAGTTCCTCCAGGGAGGGCGCGGCGGTGCGCCAGTCGTCGGTGAGCGGTCCGGCCGGGCGGATCAGCGCGGTGAGCTGGCGGCCGGTGACCCGGGCCTCGACCACGGTGTGCGCGTCCAGCCGGGCCGGTTCGCCGGCGCCGGTGACCCGCAGGTGGGCGGCGAGCAGGTCGTCGATCTCGCCGGCCAGCCGGATCCGGCCGTCGCCGACGAGCAGCAGGTGGTCGCAGGAGTCCTCCAGCTCGGCGACGACGTGCGAGGACATCACGATGGTGGTGCCGTACCGGGCGGCCTGCGCCATCAGCGTGCCCATCAGCTCGTGCCGGGCCAGCGGGTCGAGGTCGGCCATCGGCTCGTCCAGGAGCAGCAGGTCGGGCCGCTTGCCGAGGGCGAGGGCGAGCGCGACCCGGGTGCGCTGGCCGCCGGAGAGGGAGCGGACGCGGGCCTTGGGATCGAGGTCGCCGCCCGCGACGACCCGCTCGGCACCGGCCGCGTCCCAGTGCCCGGGGTTGAGGTCGGCGCCCATGCGCAGCGTCTCGGCGATGGTGAGCTGCGGGTACAGCGGCTTGTCCTGGGCGATGTAGCCGACCCGGGGGCGGGCGGCGGCCGGGGTGGTGCCGAGGACGGTCACGCTGCCCTCGGTGGGGGCGGTGAGCCCGGCGGCCAGGGCCAGCAGGGTGGACTTGCCGGCGCCGTTGGGGCCGACGACCGCGCACACGCGCCCGGTGGGCAGCCGGAACGAGCAGTCCCGCAGGGCCCAGCCGCCACGGAAGCCGAACCGTTTCCCCAGAGCCTCGGCCCTCAACGCCGTGTCGCTGCTCATGTCGGGTCTCCCTGGAAGTGCTTGTCGAGTACGGCAGTGAAGAGTGCGGCCACGTCCTCGCGCTCCAGGCCGGCGGCGCGGGCGCGGTCCGCCCAGGCCTCCAGCTCCGTGCGCAGCGGGGAGTCGGCGGGGGCGGTGCCCAGGGACCGCCGGACGAAGGTGCCGAGGCCGCGGCGGGCCTCCACCAGGCCCTCGCGTTCCAGTTCGCGGTACGCCTTCAGGACGGTGTTGGGGTTGATGGCGGTGGCCTCCACGACCTCGCGCGCGGTGGGCAGCCGGTCGCCCGGCCGCAGCAGGCCCATGCGCAGGGCCTGTTTCGTCTGCTGGACGATCTGCACGTAGGTGGCCACGCCGCTGTGCCGGTCGATGCGGTACTCGACCATCGGGTCCACCCTTTCACTAATTGAGTAGTGAAAGGGTGGTGCAAAAGAGGGGCGGCCGTCAAGGCGGCCGCCCCTCGCGCCCACTCGCCTGGGGGAGATGTCAGGTTTCGGTGCGGTACATCAGGTCCGTCTCGTGGACCGTGAAGCCCAGGCGCTCGTAGACGGACACCGCCGCCTTGTTGTCGGCGTCGACGTAGAGCATCGCGGTCGGCAGCTGCTGGGCGGCCAGGTGGCGCAGGCCGACGGTGGTGAGCGCCTTGCCGAGACCGCCGCCCTGCTCGCCGGGGCGCACCCCGAGGACGTACACCTCGCCGAGCCCCTCCTCGGCGTGCACCTTGGTCCAGTGGAAGCCGATCAGCTCCCCGCGCCGCTCGGCGAGGAAGAACCCGGCCGGGTCGAACCACGGCTGGGCCTTGCGGTCGTCCAGGTCGCGCTGGGTCAGCGAGCCCTGCTCGGGGTGGTGGGCGAAGGCGGCGGCGTTCACCGCGAGCCAGGCCGCGTCGTCCTTGCCGGGCACGAAGGCGCGTACCGTCACGCCCTCCGGCAGCGTCGGCTCGGGCAGCTCCAGGTCTGCCAACGGCCGCCGCATCTGGCGCAGTTCGCGGAACAGGGTCAGACCGAGCACCTGGGCGAGGTGCCGGGCGGCCGGGTGCCCGCCGTGCGCCCACACCCGCAGCCGCTTCCCGGAGGCGGCGAGCAGGGCCGCGCCGAGCGCCCGCCCGTGCCCGTGCCCGCGGTGCCCGGGGTGCACGACCAGCTCGGCGGCCGGCGCCTCCACCGGGTCGGTGTCCTCCAGCTGGGCGTAGCCGACGAGTTCGCCGTCGACAAACAGCAGCAGATGCGAGACGCCCTCGCGGGCTCCGCCGCGCAGCTGCAGCCGGCCCTGCTCGGACACCGGCTGCTGCCCGTCGACCCGGGCGGCCTCGCCGATCAGGCTCAGGACGGCCTCGGCCCGGTCCGGGGTGAGCGCCGAAGTGGTCTCGATGGAGCGGGCGGGGAAGCCCCGTACGGTGTCGTCGCTGCTCATGCGTACGAGAGTACGGGGCGGCCGGGGCGAAGTCCCGGCACACGGGCCGCAAGGAACCGGCAAAGGGAAACCAGGATGTAACCATGAACCCCCTGTCGTGCTACGCGCGTTGACTCTAGGCTGCGCGAGCCACCACAGCCGACCCACAGGGGGGTCCCATGCCAGCCGCGCCCCGGCGCACCAGACGTCGCACCCACGCCCTCCTCGCGAGCGCAGCCGGTCTCGCCACGGCGGCCGCGCTGACCGCCGCCCTCCCGGCGGACGCGCACGAGGCCCGGCACCGGCCGGGCCGCTACCAGGACGTCCAGCTGCTCTCCTTCAACGACCTGCACGGCAACCTGGAGCCCCCGTCCGGCTCCTCCGGCCGGGTCACCGAACTCCAGCCGGACGGCACGACGAAGACGATCGACGCGGGCGGTGTCGAGTACCTCGCGACCCACCTGCGCCAGGCCCGCCAGGGCCACCGGTACTCGATCACCGCGGCCGGCGGCGACCTGGTCGGCGCCTCCCCGCTGCTGTCGGGCCTGTTCCACGACGAGCCCACCGTCGAGGCGCTGAACAAGCTGGACCTGGACGTCACCTCGGTCGGCAACCACGAGTTCGACGAGGGCGCGAAGGAGCTGGCCCGCCTGCAGAACGGCGGCTGCCACCCGAAGGACGGCTGCTACACGGACCAGGAGTTCGAGGGCGCCGACTTCCCGTACCTGGCCGCGAACGTCCTGGACGACAAGACCGGCAAGCCGATCCTGAAGCCGTACTGGGTCTGGAAGAAGAAGGACGTCAAAATCGGCTTCATCGGGGTCACGCTGGAGGGCACCCCGGGCATCGTCTCCGCCGACGGCGTCAAGGGCCTGAGCTTCAAGGACGAGGCCGAGACCATCAACAAGTACGCCAAGGTGCTCCAGCGCCAGGGCGTGCAGTCCATCGTGGCCCTGATCCACGAGGGCGGCTACCCGGCCTCCGGCTCCTACAACTACGACTGCGACTCCCCGGGCGCCGGCAGCGGCATCTCCGGGCCGATCGTGGACATCGCCAAGAACGTGACCCCGGCGGTGGACGCCCTGGTCACCGGCCACACCCACCAGGCGTACGTCTGCACGATCCCCGACCCCTCGGGCCGCCCCCGCATGGTCACCTCGGCGTCCTCCTTCGGCCGCCTCTACACCGACACCACGCTGACGTACGACCGCCGCACCGGCGACATCGCGCGTACGGCGGTGCAGTCCGCGAACCACGTGGTCACCCGGGACGTCCCCAAGGCGCCGGACATGACCGACCTGATCTCGCGCTGGAACACCCTGGCCGCCCCGATCGGCAACCGCGCCATCGGCTACATCTCCGCCGACATCGGCAACACCGGCACCGAGTCCCCGATGGGTGACCTCATCGCCGACGCGCAGCTCGCCCACGGCCGCGAACTGGACCCGAGGACGAGCCTGGCCCTGATGAACCCCGGCGGGGTCCGCGCGGGCCTCACCTACGCGGCCAAGGGCGCCGAGGGCGACGGCGTGGTCACCTACGCCGAGGGCTTCACGGTGCAGCCGTTCGCCAACACCGTGAACCTCCAGGACTTCACCGGCGCCCAGCTGGTCCAGGTGCTCAAGGAGCAGGTGAGCGGCGCCAACGCGGCGGCCCCGAAGATCCTCCAGCCGTCCGCCGGGCTCACCTACACCCTGGACCTCACCAAGTCCGGCGCGGACCGCGTGGTCACCGACTCCATCCGCCTGAACGGCGCCCCGATCGACCCCGCGGCCACCTACCGCGTCGCCACCAACAGCTTCCTCGCGGGCGGCGGCGACGGCTTCCCGACCCTCGGTCAGGGCACGGGTGACCTGGTCGGCGCGGACGACCTGAGCGCCCTGGAGAAGTACCTGACGGCGAACTCGTCGGCCGCGTCGCCGATCGCACCGCCGAAGACCGACCGGATCACGGTCGTGCAGTAGCAAAGGCAGTAGCAAAGACGGGGGTGCGGGTACGAGGTGCTCGTAGCCGCACCCCCGTCCTGCGGAACCGGCTCTCCTCAGGACGCGGTGGGCTTCCAGTCGCCCAGCCAGTCGGCGATCTCCTGGTTCGCGGCCTGGGCGTCGGTCAGTTGGGGGCGGTCGGTGCTCGCCGCGCCGGCGCCCGCGCCGGTGTTCTTGTACTCGGCGAAGCGGTCGTCCTTCCAGGAGAAGCCGCTCATGTCGGTCCAGGGGGCCGACTTGATCGCGGCGCTCAGGGCGGTGTTGCGGACCGTGGTCTGCGGGTCGAGGGTGGCGTCGCCGCCGGCGTGCCAGGGCCGGCCCAGGTAGAAGCTGCGGTCGGAGACGCTGCCGGTCACGGACGAGTTGGCGATCAGGATGCCCTTGCGGCCGGCCGCGGTGCTGGGGGCCGTAACGTAGCCGGCGGAGCTGCCGTTCCAGCGCTTCTTCAGGGTGATGACCGACTTGTCGAGGACGGCGGTGGCCCGCCCGAAGACGAAGTCGACGTTCCCGGTGACGTAGGAGTTGGTCATGTAGACCCGGCCGAGCTTGTCCTTGGCTGCGGTGTCGAGGAGCAGTGTGTCCTGGTCGCCGCTGACGATGACCCCGTCCAGGAACACCTTGTCGGCGGCCGTGCGCAGGGCCACCGCCTGCTGGGCGATGTCCTGGTGGGCGCCCTCGTCGAAGTCGTTGGAGATGCTGAGGTTGCGGGCCTGGAAGTCGTCGGCCTCCACGGCGACGGTGGCGCTGCCTCCGGTGCCGTAGGTCCCCGAGCCGTCGGGCTTCTTCGTGCCGGCCGCGTTGTTGTAGACGATCACCGTGTCCTTGCGGCCGGCCCCCGTGCCCTGGATGGTGACGTGCGGCTTGTTCGCCGGGACCTTCACGGTCTCCCGGTACGTGCCCGGCTTCACGGCGATGACGACCCGGGAGGGGTTGTTCGCGGGGACGGCGTTCACGGCGGCCTGCACGGTCGTGTACTGCCCCGAGCCGTCCTTGGCGACGGTGAGGGTGGTGGCGGCGGCCTTGACGGTCGCGGTCGTGCCCAGCGAACCGCGCGGACCGGCACCGGACTTGACGACCGACGGCACGTCGGCGGTCTTGTCGAGGGTGTAGCCGTAGTAGCTCTTCGGGTCCCAGGCGGCGCCGGGGCCGCCGCTCTCGTTGCGGCCGGCGGTGCCGGAGAAGACGTTGCCGCGCTGCACGAGGGTGGCGGTGCTGTCCCTGATCGCCGGGTTGTTCAGGCCCTGGAACCAGGAGTTCTCCAGCAGCATGCTGGTCTTGCCGCGCGCGTAGTTGCCGTAGGAGGACGTGATCGCCGTACCCGGCTCGTCCTCCAGGTAGTTGTTGTACAGGTGCGCGTGGGCGACGTTGTCCGTGGACGGGTTGCGCTGCTCGGTCTCGCGGATCCAGTTGTGGTGGATCGTGAGGTCGGCGGTGGTGTTCTCGGTCCAGCCGATGCCGAACGCCTTGTTCTCCTGGCCGAGCCGGTTCCAGGAGACGGTCAGGTAGGTCGTGTCCTTGCGGCTGTCGATGAGCCCGTCGGCCATGTGCCGGATGTCGTTGTGGTCGATCCAGACGTGGTGGGCGCCGTCCATCTGGATGCCGTCGTAGTCGTGCTCCTTGTCGTTCCAGACGCCCTGGTACGCGTCCCGGATGGTGAGGTTCCGGATGATCACGTTGTGGACGCCCTGGCCGAGGAAGAAGCCACCGCCGACGATCTGCCCCGAGGTGCCGGAGCCGATGATGGTCTTGTCCGACCGGACCTTGATCTCCTTGCCGACGGGGTCCATCTTGATCGCCGCCGCGACGACGATGATGTACGGCTTCTCGGCGGTCGCGTACTTCTCCAGGTCGGCGAGCGTCTTCACGGTGACGATCTCGCCGCCCCGGCCGCCGTACGTGCCGTTCTGCCCGAGCGCGTTCACCGAGGCGAACCCGTCGGCGGTGGCCGTGGCCCAGGCCGGTACGGCGGCGGTGGCGGCGGAGGCCCGCGACTGGGCACCGGGGCCGAGGAGGCCGTAGCCGAGGGCACCGCCGGCGGCGAGCGCGAGCGGCAGCCCGACCGCGAGCGCGGTACGGCTCCTGCGGTGCCGGGCGCGGGAACTGCGGGGGACGTGGGGGGTCATGGCGACTCCAGTCGGTGTCCGGGTGGGGTGCTGGACGGGAGTCGCCGCGGGGCGCGGAAAGGTTGCCGCAATTGCCGGCGTCTACCGACCCAGCAGGGTCCGCCAGTCCTGGCCGTGCGCCCAGTCCGCGAAGGTGTGCCAGCCGACCTCGGGGTGGGCGCGGCGCAGGCCGGCCACGTCGACGTCGAGACCGGCGTCGGTGAAGTAGGCGAACATCGCCGCGAGGTCGGCCGAGTGGGTGCGGACCTGGGCGAGGGGCACCTCCTGGTGGGTGACCGGGCGGCCCAGGGCGGTGGTGAGGGCGGCCGCGATCTGCGCGGGGGTCAGCGCGTCGGAGGCGATGTCGATGCGGTGGCCCGCGAAGTCGTCCCGGCGTCCGAGGACCAGCGCGGCGAACCCGCCGATGTCGGCGGCGGGGATGAGCGTGAGCGGCCGGTCGGCCGGCATGGGCCAGGCGAAGACGCCGGTGCGCAGCCCGTCGAGGGTCCAGCCGCTCGCGTAGTTGTCCATGAACGCGGCCGGGGCGATCACCGTCCAGGGCAGGCCGGAGGCGCGCAGGTGCTGTTCGACCGCCCACTTGCTCTCGTAGTGCGGGATGCCGGTGCCGCGGTCGGCGTGGGCGGCGGAGGTGAGGACGACATGGCCGAGCCGGGCGCCGGCGGCTGCGTCCACGAGGGCCGTGCCCTGCCGGATCTCCGTGTCGGTGTCGGTGCCGAACGGGGTGGTCACCGCGAAGAGCGCGTCGGCGCCGGCCAGCGCGGCGTCCAGGGAGGCGGGGTCGTCGAAGTCGGCGGGGCGGACCTCGGCGCCGAGGGCGCGCAGGGCCGTGGCGGCGGGTGCGCCGGGGCGGCGGGTCAGGGCGCGGACGCGGTGGCCGGCGGCCAGGGCGGCGCGGACGGTGGCCCCGCCCTGGGCGCCGGTGGCGCCGGTGACGGCGATGGTGAGCATGGTTCTCCCCCGGGTCGATAGCATTGCTGTGTGACGCATTTGCTGCGCCACGCAGCAGATTAGCCGTAGTTAGCTGCGCCGCGCAGCGTTTTTCGGAGGAGCCCCGCCGTGACCGACCCCGACCGGACCCGCCTCTACGAGGAGCTGGCCCTGGAGTCCCGGCGCTACCTGGCCGGGTACGTCCTGTTCAACCAGGCCGTCGCCGACCACCTCGGGCTGCACCCGACCGACGTGCAGTGCCTGAGCCTGCTGACCGCCGAGCCGGAACCGCTCACCGTCCGGCAGATCGCCGACCGGACCGGCCTCACCACCGGCTCGGCCACCCGCCTCGTGGACCGCCTCGAACGCGGCGGCTACGTCGTCCGCACCCCCGACCGGCACGACCGCCGCCGTGTGCTGGTCACCCCGGTCCCCGAGCGCCTCGCCCGGGTCACCGCGCTGTGGGACGACCTCGGCCGGACCTGGCAGGCCCTGCTGGACGACCACAGCGAGGACGAGCTGAGGGCGATCACCCGGCACATGCGCCGGGCGCACGACCTCAGCCACACGCAGATCGAGCGCCTGCGCACCCTGCCCAAGCCGGACTAGCCCCGCCTCAGCCGGCCGGCGTCTCCGGCGTCTCGACCGGCTCCGGCGTCTCGACCGGCTCCGGCGTCTGCACCGGCTCCGGCGTCTCGGGCGGCGGGGTCGGTGCGCCCGGCAGCCGTACCGTCGCCACCGTGCCGCCGCCCTCCGCGCGGGCCAGCGCCACCGCCCCGCCCGCCTGCCGGACCGTACGGGCCACGATGGACAGGCCGAGGCCGGAACCCGGCAGGGCGCGGGCGCTGGGGGAGCGCCAGAAGCGGTCGAAGACGTGCGGGAGTTCGTCCTCGGCGATGCCGGGACCGTGGTCGCGGACCGTCAGCACACCGCCGCTCAGCCGCACCTCGACCGTGCCGCCCTCGGGGCTGAACTTCACCGCGTTGTCCAGGATGTTGACCACCGCCCGTTCCAGCGCGGAGGGCTCCGCCCGGACGAACCAGGGCTCCAGGTCCGCGGTGACCGACAGCTCCGGGCCGCGCAGCCGCGCCCGGCGCAGGGCCGCCTCGACGGTGTCCTGCAGGGAGACCACCTGGACCCGCTCACCGCGCTGCCCCTCGGAGCGGGACAGCTCCTGCAGGTCGCCGATCAGCGCGGCCAGCTCGGTCATCTGCGCCTTCACCGAGGCGAGCAGCGCCTTGCGGTCCTCCGGCGGGATCGGCCGGCCGGTCTCCTCGCTGCGGGTGAGGAGTTCGATGTTCGTCCTGAGCGAGGTCAGGGGCGTACGGAGTTCATGGCCGGCGTCCGCGATCAGCTGCTGCTGGAGGTCACGGGAGCTGGCCAGCGAGGCGGTCATCGAGTTGAACGACCGGGACAGCCGGGCCACCTCGTCCTCGCTGACGTCCTCGACGGGGATGCGGATGGTCAGGTCCTCGGTCCGGGCCACGTGCTCCACGGCCTCGGTCAGCTTGTCGACGGGCCGCAGCCCGGCCCGGGCGACCGCGAGGCCCGCGGCCCCGGCGCCGACGACACCGACGGCGGACACCAGGAGCAGGATCAGGGCGAGGTCGTTGAGGGTCTTCTGGGTGGTCTTCAGCGGTGCGGCGACGAGCACGCCGACGTTGGGTCCGCGCGCGCCCGTCACGGTCGCGGTGGGGCCGATGGGCTTGGTGAGCACCCGCAGCTCGTTGCCCTCGTCGTCCGTTCCGTTGCGGAAGTACAGGATGTTGTTGCTGGGGTCGAGGTCCTTGATCTCCGTCTTGTCGGCCTGGACGACCTTGATCTTGCCGGAGGCGCCCCCGAAGAGGCAGACCCTGCCGTCCTCCATGACCAACTGCGAGTACCGGTCCCGGAAGAAGCCGTTGGCCTGCGGTGTGTCCGTGCAGTGGGCGAGGTTGAACTGCAACTGGTCCATCTGCGTGCTGTTGCGCAGGGACTTCTGCAGATCCAGGTCGAGCTGGTTGTACAGCTTCCGCTCCACGATGAACCAGCAGGTCACCGAGACCGCCGCCACCGCGAACGCCACCGCCGCCGCGACCAGCATGGCCAGCCGTGCCCGCAGCGGCAGGGCCCGGTACCGGCGGGCCAGCCTGCTCACTCGGCGCCGCCCTGCCGCAGGACGTAGCCCACCCCGCGGACGGTGTGCACCAGGCGGGGCTCGCCGCCGGCCTCGGTCTTGCGGCGCAGGTACATCACGTAGACGTCGAGCGAGTTGGAGGAGGGCTCGAAGTCGAAGCCCCACACCGCCTTCAGGATCTGCTCACGGGTGAGCACCTGGCGCGGGTGTGCCATGAACATCTCCAGCAGGGTGAACTCGGTGCGGGTCAGCTCGACCGGCCGGCCGCCGCGCGTGACCTCCCGGGTCGCGAGGTCCATGCGCAGGTCGGCGAAGGTGAGTGCCTCGTCCTCCTGGGCCTGGACGGACACCGCCGCCGCGTACGAACTGCGGCGCAGCAGGGCCCGGATGCGGGCGAACAGCTCGTCCAGTTCGAAGGGCTTGACCAGGTAGTCGTCGGCACCCGCGTCCAGGCCGGTGACCCGGTCGCCGACCGTGTCGCGGGCGGTGAGCATCAGGATCGGGATGGTGTCGCCCGCACCCCGGATCCGGCGGGCCGCCGTCAGGCCGTCCATGCGCGGCATCTGGATGTCCAGCACGACCAGGTCCGGCTGGTAGGCCGTGGCCTTCTCCAGGGCGTCCGCGCCGTCGACGGCGACCGCGGTGTCGTACCCCTCGAAGGCGAGGCTGCGCTGGAGGGCCTCGCGCACGGCCGGCTCGTCGTCGACGATCAGGATGCGCTGGGGGTCGCGGTCGCCATCGGCGGGACTCATCGCTCGCGGTTCCTCGGGGTGCGGTGGACGGGATGGTCGGTGTCCCTCAGCCTCCCATGTCCGGGGGCCGGGGACACGCCCGCCGGTCAGGCGGCGACCGTGTTCAGACGGTGCAGCGGGACCTTGCGGCGGTGCGTGCGGGCGGCGGAGGTGCGCAGGCCCATCAGCTGGGGCACCGGCGTCACGGCCGCCACCTCGGGGGCGCGGGGGGCCGGAACGGGCACGTGCAGTTCGGACACGATGGACAGGGCCAGGGTGAGGCCGGCCGGACCGCGCTCGGCGAACTGGTGGGGAACGTGCTTGATCATGACCTGCTCCTTGCACTCGTGTTGCTAACTGTCCGAACCCGCCCGCAACTTGGCGAGGTCGGCCTTGACGGTGTCGATGGGGATCGCGAAGCCGAGGCCGATGCTGCCCGCGTCCGAGGACGAGGAGGCCTGCGAGCTGGAGTACATGGCGGAGTTGATGCCGATGACGTGACCGCTCGCGTCGATCAGGGCACCGCCGGAGTTGCCGGGGTTGAGGGACGCGTCGGTCTGGATGGCCTTGTAGGTGGTGGTCGACGAGCCGGTGTCGCCGTTGAACTCACGGCCGCCGAACTGGAACGGCCACTGCCCGTCGCCGCCCTGGCCCTGGCCCTGGTTCTCGTCGGTGGAGACGGTGACGTCCCGGTTCAGGGCGGAGACGATGCCGCTCGTGACCGTGCCGGTCAGGCCCTCGGGGGAGCCGATCGCGACGACCGTGTCGCCGACCTGGACGCCGCTGGAGTCGCCGAGCGCGGCCGGCTTCAGGCCGGAGGCGCCCCGCAGCCTGATCAGCGCCAGGTCCTTGGAGCTGTCGGTGCCGACCACCTGGGCGGAGTAGCTCTTGCCGTCGCTGGTGCGCACCTTGATCGAGGAGGCGCCGGAGACGACGTGGTTGTTGGTGACGATCTCACCGCCCGACGTGATGATCACACCGGAGCCGGTGGAGGAGCCGCCCGCGAGGGTCGCGTTGATCTCGACCACGCTGGGGCTGACCGCGGCGGCGATGGCGGCGACGTCGCCCCGCTTGCCGGCGGGCACCACGGTGGTGCTGCTGCCGGCGGTGGCGACCGTGTCCGTGCCGGTCAGCTCCTGGAAGGCGTAGGCGGTGCCGCCGCCGACCGCCGCTGCGACGATCGCGACCGTCGCGAGCAGGCCCAGCGGGCCCCGGGTCCGCTTCTTCCTGTGCGGAGCGGGTTCCGTGACCGGCTGGTACGGCGGCGGGGGCGGCCACTCGGGGTTCACGGGGGCGGCGGAGGAGGAGTACGGCTGCTCGTAGGTGCCCTGGCTCTCGGTCATGAGTAGAGAGTCCCCCGGGACCATGAGAGCTTCCTGAGGGCTCCCTGAGAAGCCCGGCAGAACCTCGTTTGCCCGATATAAAGACGCGCCCCGCCGGGGCGCGTCCGGGGTCAGTTACAGCCGCAGCTGGTGCGCACCACCAGCCGGGACGGGAACGTCTTCAGCCGCTCGCGCCGGGACCCGGCGACCCGCAGTCCGTCGTCCAGCACCAGGTCGACCGCCGCCCGGGCCATCGCCGAGCGGTCGGAGGCGACCGTGGTCAGCGGCGGGTCGGCGAGCGCGGCCTCCTTGATGTCGTCGAACCCGGCCACCGCGAGCTGCCCGGGCACGTCGATGCGCAGCTCGCGCGCGGCCCGCAGCAGGCCGATGGCCTGGTCGTCGGTGGAGCAGAAGATCGCGGGCGGCCGGCGGGGGCCGGACAGGACCTCCAGGGCCACGCGGTAGGCGTCGTACCGGTTGTACGGCGCCTCGAACAGCCGGTCCTCGGTGGACAGGCCCGCCTCGGCCATGGCCCGCTTCCAGCCCTCGACGTGGTCGGAGACCGGGTCGCCGACGGCCGGCGTCTGCGCCGTACCGCCCATACAGGCGACGTAGTCGTAGCCGTGCTCCAGCAGGTGGCGCACGGCGAGCTGGGCGCCGCCGAGGTCGTCGGTCACCACGGCGACGTCGTCGATGGCCTCGGGGCGCTCGTGCAGCAGCACCACCCGGGCGTCCCAGGCGTCGATCTCGGCGGCGGCGAGGTCGTTCAGGGCGTGGGAGACGAGGATCAGGCCCGAGACGCGCATGCCGAGGAAGGCGCGCAGATAGTGGACCTCGCGCTCGCCGATGTAGTCGGTGTTGCCGACCAGGACCATTTTCCCGCGCTCGGAGGCGGCCTGCTCGACCGCGTGCGCCATCTCGCCGAAGAAGGGCTGGCGGGCGTCGGGGATGATGAGGCCTATGAGGTCGGTGCGCCGGGAGGCCATCGCCTGGGCGACCCGGTCGGGCCGGTACCCCAGTTCCTTGATCGCCGCGAGGACACGCTCGCGCGTGGCCGGGGCGACCGGCCGGGGTCCGTTGTTGATGACATAACTGACGACGGCGGTGGAGGTACCAGCCAGCCGTGCCACGTCATCCCGAGTCACCTTGGCCACGCGCGGAGTCTACGCGGATTGACCAGCCCTGGGCAGGGCGTATCACATGGCGGCTGTGCGCGGACAATGCCCCGTCCGAGCGCCGCCCATGCGTCGGCTGTGTCCCGGTTACGCCTCGGCGTGCACCTCGGTGCCGTCCAGGACGGCGGTTGCGTCCGCATCCTCCGGCTTTGCCCGGCCGGCCTTGGCCTTGGCCTCCTCGGCGGAGCGGTCGGTCTTCTCGGGCGTAACGAATCGATAACCGACGTTCCGGACGGTTCCGATCAGCGACTCGTGCTCGGGACCGAGCTTGGCGCGCAGCCGTCGTACGTGCACGTCGACCGTACGGGTGCCGCCGAAGTAGTCGTAGCCCCACACCTCCTGCAGCAGCTGGGCGCGGGTGAAGACCCGGCCCGGGTGCTGGGCGAGGTATTTGAGCAGCTCGAACTCCTTGAAGGTCAGGTCCAGGACCCGTCCCTTGAGCTTCGCGCTGTACGTCGCCTCGTCCACCGACAGGTCACCGTTGCGGATCTCCATGGGCGAGTCGTCGTTGACGATCTGCTGGCGGCCCATGGCGAGCCGCAGCCGCGCCTCGACCTCGGCGGGTCCGGCGGTGTCCAGCAGCACGTCGTCGATGCCCCAGTCGGCGGTGACGGCGGCGAGGCCGCCCTCGGTGACGACGAGGAGCAGCGGACAGCCGGGGCCGGTGGAGCGCAGCAGCTGGCACAGGCTGCGGACCTGCGGAAGGTCGCGGCGGCCGTCGACGAGGATGACGTCGGCGCCGGGGGTGTCGACCAGGGCGGGCCCCTCCGCGGGGGCGACCCGCACGTTGTGCAGGAGCAGGCCGAGGGCCGGGAGCACCTCCGTCGACGGCTGGAGGGCGTTGGTCAGGAGCAGCAGAGAACTCATACGTCTGGTTCCTCCTCGGTCCCTGCGAGGACTGTGCGGACGGGTACTGCCCTGCGATCCCGAAGGCCCCGTACACCGGCGGTCACCTGTGGTTTCCCGCTTCGTATACAACGCGTCCGAAAGCACAAAAGGACCCGGGGGCTACGCTGCCCGAGTCCTCTGCCCAGCAGAATAGCCCACATGAGCAACCGTTCGGCAGGTCATGGGGCGCGTTCCACCGTTCGTCCGTATGGCGAGACAGGCAGACAGGGCCTTATCCGGACGTTTCTGCGCACGACCGACGGAATCGCGATCGATTCCGTATACGATCCCGGACCCGCCGTATACGAAGCACCTTCCGGCGCCTCCCGGCCACCCTCCCGTGACCTGGTGTTCGTGGTCGCCCACGGCTTCACCGGGGACGTGGACCGCCCGCACGTGCGCCGGGTGGCGGCCGTGCTGCGCGGCCGGGGCGCGGTCGTCACCTTCTCCTTCCGCGGCCACGGACGCTCCGGCGGCCGCTCGACGGTCGGCGACAAGGAGGTGCTGGACCTCGCCGCCGCCGTGGACTGGGCCCGCCGCCTCGGGCACGCGCGCGTGGTGACCGTCGGCTTCTCCATGGGCGGCTCGGTGGTCCTGCGGCACGCGGCCCTGTACGGCGGCACGGACGCCGTCGTCTCCGTCAGCGCACCCGCCCGCTGGTACTACCGGGGCACGGCCCCCATGCGCCGCCTGCACTGGCTGGTCACCCGCCCCGAGGGCCGCCTGGTCGGCCGCTACGGTCTGCGCACCCGCATCCACCACCGGGACTGGAACCCCGTCCCGCTGTCCCCGGTGCAGGCCGTCCCCCGGATCGCCCCGACGCCCCTGCTCATCGTGCACGGCGACCGCGACGGCTACTTCCCGCTCGACCATCCCCGGATGCTCGCCGAGGCGGCCGGCGACCACGCCGAACTCTGGGTCGAACCGGGCATGGGCCACGCCGAGAACGCCGCCGACGACGCCCTGATGGCCAGGATCGGGGACTGGGCGGTGTCGGCGGCGGGCTAGCCTGCCTCACACTGTCTTTAACGATTTCTTGTTTGCCGTCGATTGAGGATTCAGATGCCCAAGGTCACGGTGCGCTACTGGGCCGCCGCCAAGGCCGCGGCCGGGGTCGCCGAGGAGCCGCACGAGGCGGACACACTGGCCGACGCGCTGGCCGCCGTGCGCGCGCTCCACCCCGGTGAGCTGACGCGCGTGCTCCAGCGATGCTCCTTCCTCGTCGACGGTGACCCCGTCGGGACCCGCGCGCATGAGACGGTACGGCTGGCCGAGGGCGGCACGGTCGAGGTGCTCCCGCCGTTCGCAGGAGGGTGAGCGATGACCGACCAGCCGTACCAGGGCGGCCCCTACGAGGGCTACGACCCCTACCAGCAGCAGTGGCCCACACAGGATCCGCACCACGGCGGGCCCGGCCACGACCCGGAACCGACCCAGCAGTGGCAGGGCCAGACCTGGGAGACCCAGACCCACGCGCCGGTGCAGGCGGAGACGGCCTACCTGCCGGGGCAGCAACAGCAGCAGGGGCACCAGCACTACCAGCAGCAGTACCAGCAGCAGTACGAACAGCCGTACCAGCAGCCTCAGCAGCACGCGGACCCGTACGCGGGAGCGTACGCACCGGCTCCTGCTCCGGCGGCTGAACCGGCGGAGGGCGAGCCCTCCTACGGCCCCGCCACCGTCGCCGGCAACACCCGCATCACCGACGCCCAGCGGGCCCGCCTGGAGGGCCGCTCCCCGATCATCGAGCCCGGCATGCAGCCGGCGCTGCTCACCGCCGTCCTGGGCCTGCTGCTGGCCGCGACGGCCCCCATCGCCTCGTACGCCCTCGTCGTACCGCTCGTGCTGCTCCAGGCGGTGACGGCCGCGGGCTGGTTCCGGCTGAACGGCATGTGGCCCGCCCGGCAGGGCATCGCGCTGGCCTTCGCGGGCGCGCTCACGGCCGACGTGGCCGTCCTCGCGGCCGGCCGGGACCACACCCTCGTCGCCATCCTCGGACCGCTCGGCCTCTGGGTCCTGCTCTCCCTCGTCCTCCAGCTGCGCTCCCACGCCTCGCCGGACGAGCGGATGTACGGCCTGATGGCCACGGTCACCTCGGCGGCGCTCGCGGTCCTGGCCACGGGCTACCTGGCCGCCGACCCGCACGCGGTCTCGGTGGGCGCGGCGGCGGTGGCGGTCGCCGTCCTGGCCCGCGCCCTGCCCCTGCCCACCCCGGCCTCGGTCGTCGTCGCCCTGCTGGCGGCGGCGGGCGCGGGCATCGCGGCGGGCAGCATGACCGACTTCGGCACGAAGGGCGCGCTGCTGGGCGCCGCCGCCGGGGCGTGCGCCCTGATCGGCCACCGGGTCGCCGCCTACGACTACCCGTCCCGCTTCGTCCACTTCACCGCGGGCGTGGCCCTGCCGCTGTCGGCGGCGGCACCGGTGGTGTGGGTACTGGGGCGGGCGCTGGGCTAGGCGCGCCCGCGTCGAAGACGAGGGCAGCCGAGGAGAGCCGAAGGGCCGCACCCCCACTGGCGTCCAACCCAGGGGATGCGGCCCTCAGCCGTCACAGAGCCCGCGTCAAGGCCTCACTCAGACCGCGATGGCGACCTCCGCCAGGCCGCCCTTCTGGGCGACGACCGTGCGGTCGGCGGTCGCGCCGGGCACCAGCGCGCGCACCGTCCACGTGCCCTCGGCCGCGTAGAAGCGGAACTGACCGGTCGCGGAGGTGGGGACCTCCGCGGTGAACTCGCCGGTCGAGTCGAGCAGTCGGACGTAGCCGACCACCGGCTCGCCGTCGCGGGTCACCTGGCCCTGGATCGTGGTCTCACCGGGCTTGATCGTCGATGCGTCGGGGCCACCGGCCTTCGCTCCGCACATGTGCAACTCCTAGGGAAAAGGTCGGTCGGGACTTACTTGTTGGCGCCGAGCTCGATCGGCACGCCGACGAGGGAGCCGTACTCGGTCCAGGAGCCGTCGTAGTTCTTGACGTTCTCCACGCCGAGCAGCTCGTGCAGCACGAACCAGGTCAGGGCCGAGCGCTCACCGATGCGGCAGTAGGCGATCGTGTCCTTGGCGAGGTCGACGTTCTCCTCGGCGTAGAGCTCCTTCAGCTCCTCGTCCGACTTGAAGGTGCCGTCGTCGTTGGCGTTCTTCGACCACGGGATGTTGCGGGCGGTCGGGACGTGGCCCGGGCGCTGCGACTGCTCCTGCGGGAGGTGGGCCGGGGCGAGCAGCTTGCCGGAGAACTCGTCGGGCGAGCGGACGTCGACCAGGTTCTGCGAGCCGATCGCCTTGACGACGTCGTCGCGGAAGGCGCGGATCGACGTGTCCTGCGGCTTGGCCTGGTAGTCGGTCTTCGGGCGCTCCGGCACCTCGTCGCCGGCGACCAGCTCGCGGGCGTCCAGCTCCCACTTCTTGCGGCCGCCGTCGAGCAGCTTGACGTTCTCGTGGCCGTACAGCTTGAAGTACCAGTAGGCGTACGACGCGAACCAGTTGTTGTTGCCGCCGTAGAGGATCACCGTGTGGTCGTTGGCGATGCCCTTCTCCGACAGGAGCTTCTCGAAGCCCTCCTGGTCGATGAAGTCACGGCGGACCGGGTCCTGGAGGTCCTTGGTCCAGTCGATGCGGATCGCGTTCTTGATGTGGTTCTTCTCGTAGGCGGACGTGTCCTCGTCCACCTCGACGATGGCGATGGTCGGGTCGTCCAGGTGCTCCTGGAGCCAGTCGGCGTCGACCAGGACGTCGCTGCGGCTCATGCTCTTTCTCCTCCGGGGCAGTCGCGGCGGGGCGTGCGAGTAGAGAGGGGCGCGCACTCGGGGCTCGAGCGGCGCACGGATGCCCTGGCAGCAGGGCGGGGTGAGACGCGGGAGCCGGGGCTTCCGCTCAGAAGGGGCGACAGAGCATGGCGGCAACGCGGCACAGGTCCACTGCCCGCCGCTTCGTGAGATCCGCCTGTCGCTTCATGCGGTCGATCGTAGGGACGTCCGGGCGGGCATGTCACCGGTGTGTCACATGGCGAGATGCGATCGTCCGAATGGCGGAACAAGAAGAGCGCCCAGGGGGCCGGTGACGGCCTCCGGGCGCTCGCTCGGGTCATCGCATCTACGGTACGGACGTGATCGTCTCGCCAGTCGGACGATCGTCGTCCGCCAGCCGTGCTTCTACCCCGCCAGCCTGACGTCCGAACCCTTCACGCTGATGTCCACGCCGTCCTTCGCGGCCTGCACCTTGTCCAGCTTGATGCCGCCGGGCAGCTGGTCGATGGCCTGCTGGAAGTCGGTGATCTCGCGGATGCGGTCCTCGGCGATCGCGGCGGCGCCCAGCTTGGGCAGCGAGTCCGCGTGCACCTCGACCTTGTTGTTCACCACGCTCACCGAGCTGAGCACGGACACGGTCTGCTTGAGCCCGAGCGACGAGACGGTCCCCTCCACCGCGACCTTGATCTTCCCGTTGCCGCCGTCTGAGAGGCCGACGATCCGGGCGGTGACACCCGGCGCCACCTCGGTCGGCTCGGCCTTGGCGGTCTTCAGCAGCTCGGCGTAGGAGACCGTCGCGGTGCCGGTCGCGGTGGACGCGGTGGCGGAGCTGTAGTCGCCGGAGAACTCGACGCCCTTCATGTCGGCCTCCAGATCGTCGATCCGGATCGTCTGGCCGGCCTTGCCGGTGGCCGCCTGGTAGTCCTTGATGCTCACCTCGACGTCGTCCAGGGAGCCGCCCGCGACCTGGGTGAGGAACGGGAAGCCCTTGATGTCCACGTCCGGGGTCGAGGCCAGGTTCTCGTTGGCCTTCAGCTTGTCCGCGGCCTCGCCCTCGGCGAAGTGCACGGCGACCCGGTCCACGATCACGAAGAGGCCGCCCAGGATCACGACGATGATCAGGAGTATTCGCAGGGCGCGCATGTGGTTGGTTCCCCCGGTCGGCGACGGTGTTCGGAATCCGGTACGGATACGCCACGGTAACCCTGCCGGAGCCGGCCGGTGCGGATTTGTGGATCAGTTGTGACAGGGCTCGCCGGTCCTACCCTGGACTTGTGTACGCCCGGCGCCGGCACATCTACTTCGCCATGATGGGGACCTGCATCGGACTCTTCGTCCTGGCGTGGGCAGTCGTGCGCCTGTGGTCCGTGCCGGCGGCCGTCGGCATGTGCGTCGTGGCCATGGTCATCCCGCCGGTCGCCGCGATGATCGCCAACCGCCGGGGCCCGGACGACCGCTGGTGGGACGACCCCTCCGGCGACCCTGAGTCCGACGAGTGGTGGGACGAACTGGACGGCAGGAAACGCCCCCGGCCGTAGGGCCGACGAGACGACCGTGCCGCCCGAGACCCCGACGAGGGCCGGTACTCAGTAGACAAGGGCCTGGGTGTCGTCCGCCAGGGACTCCTGTACGAACACCTGCGCGCCCGCGATCCGGACGCCCTCGATGACGTCCTTCTCCGTGATCTCCCGGCGGGCGGCGCACTGGGTGCACAGCGTGATGCGCCCGCCGGCGAGGACGGACTCGAGGAGGTCGGGCAGCGGTGCGGCGTGCGGCAGCTCGAACTCGGCGGCCCGTCCCGGCAGCGCAAACCAGGACGACTCCCCGGTCAGCCACAGCGAGACCTCGACCCCGCTGGCCACGGCCACCGCGGCCACCGTGAACGCCTGCGAACACCGCTCAGGGGCATCCGCCCCGGCCGTCACCTTGATCACGAGCTTCTTCGCCATGCGGGAAGCGTAGTCCCCGGCGCCGCCGCCCCTCGCGAGGAGAGCCCCCGCCCTGGCACGGAGCGCCCGGTCCCGGCCGCGTAAGCTGGGCTGCGGCTCTGTCGTTCGCTCACCCTCGCTCAAGGAGCACCCGTGGAGATCTTCTTCGAAACCCTGCTGGTCCTGGTCTGCGTCGGCGTGCTCGCCTTCGCGTACCTGACCGTGAAGAAGCTGTACCAGGGCCAGCGCTGACCCACCCCTCAGGAAAGCTGTCGCTCATGATCGAGATCCCGTCCGACCTCCACAAGGACCTCGTCCCGCTCGCCTTTCTGCTCGGCAACTGGGCCGGCGCGGGCGTGCACGACTTCCCTGGCTCGGAGAAGTGCAACTTCGGGCAGGAGGTCAGTTTCACCCACGACGGCCGGGACTTCCTGGAGTACCACTCCCGCACCTGGGTGCTCGACAAGGACGGCAACAAGGTCCGCCCGCTGGAGTCGGAGTCCGGCTTCTGGCGGATCCACGCCGACCGCAAGGTCGAGGTGACGCTGACCCGCGACGACGGCGTCATCGAGATCTGGTACGGCGAGATGGCCGACAAGAAGCCGCAGATCGACCTGGTGACGGACGCCGTGGCCCGCATTCCCGGCGCGCGGCCGTACAGCGGCGGCAAGCGGCTGTACGGCTACGTGAAGAGCGACCTGATGTGGGTCGGCGAGAAGCAGACCCCCGAGGTCGCGCTGCGCCCCTACATGTCGGCCCAGCTGAAGAAGGTCGTCACCCCCGAGGACGTCGAGCGCTGGGCGAAGGCCCTCCCCGACGACCTCCCGGACGACGGCATCGCCTTCTTCAAGTAGGCCCCTCACCCGTTCTCCACATGGGTCCGCCGCCCGGTGGCTCTAGACTTTCCGGTGTGGTGAGCACCGATTGGAAGAGCGACCTCAGGCAGCGCGGCTATCGGCTGACGCCGCAGCGGCAGCTTGTCCTCGAAGCCGTGGACACCCTTGAGCACGCGACCCCCGACGACATCCTCGTGGAAGTGAGGAAGACGGCGTCGGGGGTCAACATTTCCACCGTCTACCGGACGCTGGAACTGCTGGAGGAGCTGGGCCTGGTCAGCCACGCCCACCTCGGGCACGGCGCCCCGACCTATCACCTCGCCGACCGCCACCACCATCTGCACCTGGTGTGCCGGGACTGCGAGAACGTGATCGAGGCGGACGTCGAGGTGGCCGCGGAGTTCACGGCGAAGCTGCGGCAGCAGTTCGGGTTCGACACCGACATGAAGCATTTCGCGATCTTCGGCCGGTGCCAGGACTGTTCCCTGAAGAGTTCAACTACCACGACGTAGGCTTGCGGTATGAAGAGCCCCCTGCTGTCCCTGCCCGGCGCCGTCCCCGCCGAGGGCGTGGACGAAGGCGTCGCCGCCCACTACGGCGACCTGTTCCGCGAGCAGCGCGCCCTCGCCGACGGCACCGGATTCGTCGACCTGTCCCACCGCGGTGTCCTCACCGTCACCGGGGACGACCGGCTGAGCTGGCTGCATCTCCTGCTCACCCAGCACGTCAGCGAACTGCCCGCGGGCGAGGCCACCGAGGCCCTGATCCTCTCCGCGCACGGACACATCGAGCACGCCCTGTACCTGGTGGACGACGGTACGACCGTCTGGGCGCACGTGGAGCCCGGCACCCAGGACGCGCTGCTCGCGTACCTGGAATCGATGAAGTTCTTCTACCGGGTCGAGGTCGCCGACCGCACCGGTGACTTCGCCGTGGTGCACCTGCCCGCCGGCTCCATCGCCGACGTCCCCGAAGGGGTCGTCGTCCGCGAGACGGCGTACGGCCGCGACCTGTTCCTGCCGCGCGAGCAGCTGGAGGAGTTCGCCGCCGGGCACGGGCCCGCCGCCGGGCTCCTCGCCTACGAGGCGCTGCGCGTCGAGCAGCACCGGCCCCGGCTCGGCTTCGAGACCGACCACCGCACCATCCCGCACGAGCTGGGCTGGATCGGCACGGCCGTACACCTCCAGAAGGGCTGCTACCGGGGGCAGGAGACCGTGGCCAGGGTGCAGAACCTGGGCAAGCCGCCGCGCCGGCTGGTCTTCCTGCACCTGGACGGCAGCGAGGTCCACCTGCCGGTGCCGGGCACCGAGATCCGCCTCGCCGACGAGGGCCCCGAGGGCCGCAAGATCGGCTTCGTGACGACGTCGGTACGGCACCACGAGCTGGGCCCGGTGGCCCTGGCCCTGGTGAAGCGGAACGTCCCGGTCGACGCGCGCCTCCTGGCCGGGGAGACGGCGGCGGCCCAGGAGACGGTGGTCGAGCCGTAGTCGTGGCCGTGGCCGTGCGGCCGCGGACGCCCTAGATCTCCAGCAGCACCGTGAACGGCCCGTCGTTCGTCAGTGACACCCTCATCTGCGCGCCGAAGCGGCCCGTCGCCACCGTCGCGCCCAGGGCGCGCAGCTGGGACACGACCTCGTCGACCAGGGGTTCGGCGACGTCGCCGGGGGCCGCCGCGTTCCAGGTGGGGCGGCGGCCCTTGCGGGCGTCGCCGTAGAGGGTGAACTGGCTGATCACGAGGAGCGGGGCGGCGATGTCGCTGCAGGACTTCTCGTCGTGCAGCATGCGGACCGTCCACAGCTTGCGGGCCAGCTGGGCCGCCTTCTCCTTGGTGTCCTCGTGGGTGACTCCGACCAGGACGCACAGGCCCTCGCCCTCGATCGTGCCCACCGTCTCGCCGTCCACGACGACGCTCGCGCCGTCCACTCTCTGCACCACCGCACGCATGCGGACCATCATGCCCGGTGCCTCGCACTCGCCCGCACGGGGTCCAATATGGATCTGTTACTTCCCATCTAGGGCCGTTCGGGGGCACTCGGTCACATTGCGGCCGGTTGGGGTGGCACGATGCTTGCACACGCCGGTCGAGGGGACGGTCACAAGCAGATGAGCACACCGAGTACCAGCGGGCGGCTGGGGACGCAGGGGACGTGCCGGCCGCCCGCGCAGCGCGCCGACGGCTCCGCGGACCCGGCGCCGCCCGCCGAGCCTCCCGAGCACGACCTGGCCCGGCTGAGCCTGCCCGAGCTGCGCGCGCTGCGCCGCGACGCCCAGCGGGACGAGGCGGACCTCAGCTATGTGCGGCGGCTGCTCCAGGGGCGGATCGACATCCTGCGCGCGGAGCTGGGCCGGCGCGGCCGGGCGTCCGTGCCGGCGCCGGCGGACGGCTCAGTGGTCGACCGGCTCCCGGAGATCCTGAAGGACGCCCCGGCCCGGCAGCGTTCCTCGGCCCGCCACGTCACGCTCGGCACCCCGCACAACGAGGAGTACCGGCGGCTGGCCGCCGAGATGCTCGGCGAGGTGGAGCTGTCCGACCTGACGGCCCGTACCGATCTGGAACTGAGCGCCGCGATGGGGCGGTTGGTGCGCTACGAGCAGCAGGTCTCGCGGTGCCGCCAGCGGTTGCAGCGGACGGCCGACGACTGCAGCGGGGAGATCGCGCGCCGGTACCGGGAGGGCGAGGCGCAGGTCGACGACCTGTTGATGTGACAGGGGCGGGCCCCGGGCACGTGAGAAGGCGCCGCCTCTTCGGAGGCGGCGCCCGGTCGTTCCCTTCCGCGTGCTGTTCATCCGTAGCGTGCTGTTCAGTTGTGGCTGTGCACTGTCGGTATTCAGATGTCGCTGTTCAGTTGTGACTGTGCGCTCCGGTGGCCGCCCCCTGTCCGGGCTCCCGGCTCCCCTCCGGAAGGGAACCCGGTCGGCCAACCACTGGGAAGCTCGACCATGTCGGCCAAGTTGGCTGCCAACTTCACTGTACTTATCTCCGGTGGGATGCGGCTTATAACCAGCTGCCGCGGAACTGCCGCAAGTTGGCGGGAAGTTGTAGTGTTTGTCCGTGGACCCGGAGCACGCCTCCGCCAGTGGGCGGACGAAGCCCCAGCGGCACCGTTCGTCCCACCGCGAGATCGCCGACGAACTCCGCAGCCGGATCAGGTCCGGTGTGCTGCGGCCGGGCGAGCGCATGCCCACCCAGGCCAAGCTGGCCCGCGAGTTCGGTGTCGAACGCGGCGCGGTGCGGCAGGCCTTGCGCATCCTGCAGTCGGAGCATCTGCTCACCGACGTTTCCAAGGGCAGCCCCGCCACCGTGGCCGCCGTACCGGGGGCCGCGCGTCCCCCGGCGGGACCCCCGGCGCCGCCGCAGCCCACCATGGTGGGCCTCGCCCCGCGCATCGCCGCCGCCTTCGCCGCTCCGCACGTGCGCATCGACGCGCTCTGCCTGACCTCCGTCTCGCTCACCCTGGCGGTCGGCGATCCGCTGCGGCAGATCCACGCGGGACGGCTGAAACCGGCCAAGATCGACGTCCGGCTGCTGCTGCCCAGCCGGGACATCGACCTCGCCTTCCCGACCCCGGTGGGCGCCGACGACGGCGGTCTGCTGCACCGGCGCTGGCTCTCCCAGCGCAACGCCCAGGGCCTGGTGCTGCGGCAGAACCTGCTGGCCCTGCGCACCACGCACGGCGTCGACGTCCAGGTCTCCTTCCGGGCGCTGCCCTTCACCCCGCCGGTGAAGCTGTACCTGCTCAACGGCTCCGAGGCGCTGTTCGCGTACTACACGCTGGGCCGCCGGGAGCGGGAGATCGGGCACGAGCACGTGGAGCTGTACGACGCCGACGGCACCCGGTCGATGCTGTTCGCCTTCGACGGGCGGGCCGGGCAGCGGGACGCGGCGTTCGTGGAGCAGTCCCGCCTGTGGTTCGACGCGCTGTGGGAGACGATCAGCTCGGACCTGGTGCTGACGCTATAGCGCGGGGCCGGCCAGGAGCACCGCCAGCAGGACCGCGCCGACGGAGCTGACGGCCGGGTTCCCGGCCTTGATGCCGACGGTCAGCAGGAGCAGCCCGACGATGCCGGCTGCTCCGAACCTCCACTCGACCAGCTGCTCGAAGCCGACGACGAAGAGGGCGGAGAGGAGCGCGAGGACAGGCATGGACGTTCCCCCTTTCGGTCTGCCAACTTGACCAAGTTGGCAACCAACTCTGGTTAAGTTGTGCCCACTTGGCCGACATCCACAAACAACTTCTCAACAACTCCCGGTAGATGGATCAGGGTTGTAGCGTTTGGTCGTGACCCAGGAGAACGTGGCACAGCCCGTGGCAGTGAACGGCAGCAGAAGGCTCACGCCCCAGCAGATCGCCGACACCCTGCGCCAACGCATCCGCACCGGTGTCCTCCGCGTCGGTGACCGGCTGCCCACCCAGGCCGAACTGGCCGAGGAGTTCGGCGTGGAGCGGGGCACCGTACGCCAGGCCCTGCGGGTGTTGCAGGAGGACGGCCTGCTCAGCAACGTCAGCAAGGGCAGCCCGCCCCGGGTCGCCGAGCCGGCCCCCGCGCGCGAGGAGCCGCAGCCGACCATGGTGGCCCTCGCCCCCCGGCTGATCCAGGCCTTCTCCGTGCCGCACGTGCGCATCGACGCCGTCTGCCTGACCGCGCAGAGCCTGATCCCGGCCCTCGGCGAGCCGCTGCGCCTGATCCACGACGGCCGGCTGCGGCCCGAGCGGATCGACGTCCGCATCCTGCTGCCGTCCCGGGACATCAACCTCGCCTTCCCGGTCTCGGTCGACGCCGGCAGCGACGACGACACCGTCCACCAGCGGTGGCTGGCGATGCGCAACGCCCAGGGGCAGGTGCTCCAGTACAACCTCCAGGCGTTGCGCGGCACCCACGACATCGACGTCCACGTCACCTTCCGGGCCCTGCCGTTCACCCCGCCGGCCAAGCTGTACCTGCTCAACGGCGCGGAGGCGCTGTACGCGTACTACATGATCACGCGCCGCGCGGAGCCCACCGAGAGCGGAACGCTGGAGATGTACGACACCCTCGGCTCCGAATCCCTGCTCTTCTCCTTCGAGGAGCGGGCCGGGCAGCGGGACGCGGCGTTCGTGGAGCAGTCGCAGATGTGGTTCGACGCCCTCTGGGAAACCATCACGACGGACCTGACACTCTCCTAGTGACTTCTGATGCGACTTCTGCTGCGACTTCTGATGCGGGCGAGAACGAAAAGCTTCGGGAACTGATCACACCCGCCCGGTTCGTGCTGTGGGACTTCGACGGACCGATCTGCCGGCTGTTCGCCCGGCACCGGGCCGAACGGGTGGCCGCCGACCTGGTGGACTGGCTGGAGCGGCAGGGCCTGCGCGGGCTGCTCACCGACACCGAACGGGAGACGCTGGACCCGCAGGTCGTCCTGCGCGCCGTGGGCCGCCGGCGACCGGGCAGCGACCTCGTCGCCGGCCTGGAGGAACGGCTCACCCAGGAGGAGCTGCGGGCCGCCGCCTCCGCGCTGCCGACCGCCTACGCCGACCCGCTCATCCGCACCTGGACCGCCGTCGGCGCCCGCCTGGCCGTCACCACCA
The DNA here is from genome assembly GCF_044750305.1 of Streptomyces sp. NPDC088810. Taxonomy (NCBI): domain Bacteria; kingdom Bacillati; phylum Actinomycetota; class Actinomycetes; order Kitasatosporales; family Streptomycetaceae; genus Streptomyces; species Streptomyces sp. NPDC088810. The sequence continues at coordinate 502,777 of NZ_JBIVJQ010000005.1, read as the reverse complement.
ACAACTCGCCCCGCGCCGCCCGCAGCTACCTCGAATCCCGCGGCACCGCCGACTGTTTCGCCCCTCACCTGTACGGCCGTACCGAGCAGCTGCACCACCTCAAGCCGGACCCGCACTGCCTCAACCGGGCCCTGAGCGCGATGGGCGCCGCCCCCGCCGCCGCCCTGATGATCGGCGACTCCCTCGCGGACCTGACGGCCGCCCGTGCGGCCGGGGTGCCCTTCCTGGGCTATGCGCGCAACGAGGGCAAGGAGAAGCACCTGCGCGCGGCCGGCGCCGGACACGTCGTACGGACCCTGGAGCCGCTGTTGCGGCTGCTCCGGAGGGGGCGTCCGGTCGGCTAGCATTCGCTCGTCCGAGTCATCGCTCGGAGCACGCGCATCTCTGTGACGCGTGCGTATCCCCGTGCGCAGGGAGCGGCGACGAGCCGTCCTCGGGCGCCCGCCCGGCACAGACGAGTGGCGGACCACCCGCGCGGCTGCTCGACTGGCCTCCCGACCCGTCCTTTTTCGCGCGATCGACCCCGGAGCGGCCAGTGGGCGCACCGCCTGTTCCCCGTGCCGCCCGGAGGGACGCCGTCGTCCGGGAGTTCGTGGCCCGTGCCGTCGTAGCGGGCCGGGCGAGCGGGGGTTTCCACCACCGCAACCACGTCGTGCCGCTCACCGAACCGCTGGCCGGGCTGCTGGGCCGGGAGCCGGGCACCCTGGTGACCGTGCGGGTGCCGCGCCCGGACGCGGTGCCGGTGGTGATCCGCACCTGGCCCAGCGAGCCGGAGATCCTGCGGGCGGTGCGCAGGGTGCTCCCGCAGGTGCCGGAGTGCCTGGCCGAGGGCCCCGGATACGCCGTCCACAGCTATGTGGACGGCGCCGTCCTGGCCGACGTCTGCGGTCCCGGCAAGCCGGTCGACGGGCCCCTGCTGAAGGACCTGGCGGAGCTGCTCGCCGCCATCGCCCAGGTGCGCGGCGGCGCCCTGCCGCCGCTGCCCGCCCACCGGCCCCGCAACCACACCGACTCCCAGGGCTTCCTGCGCACCCTGGCCCACCTCGCCGACCAGCAGATCCGGCGGCCCAACCGGCACCGCTACGGCGGCCTGTTCACCGCCCTCGGCGTGCCCGAGGACGCCCTGGCGCGGTTCGCCGACCGGGTCCCGGCGATGACCCGGCGGCCGTACGGGCTGCTCCACGGCGACCTGCACCGCGGCAACCTGGTCCTGCCGGCCGCCGGTACCGCGCCGCTGCACTGCGTGGACTGGGAACTGGCCGGGTACGGCGACCCGTTGCACGACCTCGCCGTCCACCTGGTGCGCATGCGCTACCCCGAGCACCAGCGGCGCGAGGTCGTCGACGCCTGGGCCGAGGCCGTCCAGCGGGTGCGGCCCGCCGCCACCGCCGGCCTGCACCGGGACCTCAGGCACTACCTCGCCTTCGAGCACGCCCGGTCCCTGTACGCCGACGTGGTCCGGGCCGCGCGCTCGCTGGAGGAGTCCTTCGGCCGGGAGCGCCTCCAGCAGGCCACGGCCACCGTCCGCGACGCCCTGCGCGCCGCCGCCGGGCCGCTGCAGCTGGGCCGGGTGCCCGCGCCGGACGAGATCGAGCGGATCCTGTTCCGGCGCGGGGCGTCGGGCAGTCCGCGCAAGCGGGTCATCGGCTGGAGACCGGACCGGCGCGTCCCCGAGCACCCCGACTTCCCCCGCTCCGCCGTCGCCGACGCGCTGTTCCTGGAGGGCGCCGCCCCGGCCGGCCGGGTGTTCAAGGGTGCCGCGCACCTGAACACGGTGCTCCGGGTGCCCGGCACCCCGTTCCCGGTCGTCGTCCGCCGCGAGGCGACCGTCGTCCTGCGGCGCGAGACCGGCTTCCTGAGCGAGCACGCCGTCCTGCGGGCGATCGAGCGGTCCGGGGTGCCGGTGGCGGCGCCCCGGGTGCTGGCGCTGGGGGAGAGCCACGCGACCGACCCCCGCCTGCGCTACCGCGGGGACCGCTTCGCCGTCCACACCTACGAGGGCACCGCCGACCTCGGCCGCCGCCCCGAGCACCCGGTCGACGGGCTCCGGCCGCACGAGGCCGACTGCCTGGTCGACCAGCTGGCCGCGCTGACCCTGGTCGACCACGCCCCGCTCGACCCGCTCGGCGGCCCGCCCGGCTTCTACGCCCGGCTCAGCGACCAGCTGGTGGCGCTGGTCGCCGGCCTGCCCAAGGAGTCCCAGCAGCTGGCCCGCTTCCTCGGGCTGCCCGACGCGCCCCGGCTGCGCGAGATCCTCGCCCGGCACCGGGTCACCCCCCGCGACCCCGCCCTGCTGCACGGCGACCTCAACCCGTGGAACCTGGTGCGCCGCGACGACGGCCCGCCGCTCACCCTGATCGACTGGGAGATGGCGCTGATCGGCGACCCGCTGTACGACCTGGTCCGGCACATGCACCTCACCCCGACCCGCCCGGAGATCCGGGACCGCATGTTCCGCCGCTGGGAGGCCCGGCTGGCCCCGCGCTTCACCCAGGGCTGGCAGCGGGACTGGCGGGTGTACCGCTGGACCGAGCTGGTCCGCTCGGCCTACGTCGACCTCGACCGCCTGGTCACCGGTACCGCCCTGGACGCGCCCAACGTGCGGCGCGCGGTGGAGTCGTACGCCATGACCCTGGCCGCCGCCACCGCCTCGCTGGGCCTGTCGTCCCGGCGGCGCGGCGGTCCGGACCTGGCCTGGCCGCCGGTGCCGGGCGGTGCTGCGTAGGCTCGCCCCATGGGTGAGATGGGCCTGCGCGAGCGCAAGAAGCAGCGGATGTACCAGGACGTGTCGGACACCGCCGTACGGCTGTTCCTGGAACGGGGCTTCGACGCGGTGTCCGTGGCGGAGGTCGCCGCCGCGGCCGGGATCTCCAAGCCGACCCTCTTCCGGTACTTCCCGGCCAAGGAGGACCTGGTCCTGCACCGGATCGCGGACCACGAGACGGAGGCCGCGCGGGTGGCGGCCGGTGCGGCCGACCCGGTGGACGCGCTGCGCCGGAACTTCCTCGCCGGCCTGGACCGGCGCGACCCGGTCACCGGCCTGAACGACCACCCGCAGGTGCTCGCCTTCCACCGGCTGCTCTACGGCACCCCGGCCCTGGTGGCGCGGGCGTACGCCCATGTGGAGCGGTCCGAGGCGGCGCTCGCCGAAGCACTCGGGGGCGGTCTGGAGGCGCGGCTGGCCGCCGGGCAGATCATCGCCGTCCAGCGGATCCTCGCCCAGGAGAACTGGCGGCGGATCGCGGCGGGCGAGCCCGTGGAGACCGTGGCGCCGGAGGCGGTACGGGCGGCCGAGCGGGCGTTCCGGCGGCTGGCGGAGGGACTGCCGGAGCTCCGGAGAGTTTTGTGAGACTCGGTTAAAAACTTAACTCGGTTACATATCTGCCGTACGCTGGCGGCATGACGTCACTCGACTCCGCCCTCAAGGACACCCTGCAGACCGAGCGCGCCTACCACGACACCTGCCGTACGGCCCTCGCCGCCATGGTCGAGGGCGCCGCCGAACAGGTCGTCATCGGCGAGGACGTCTCCGCCTCCGGAGCCGACGCCGAAGTCCTCGGCCACCGGCTGCGCAGCCAGGCCAAGGCCCTGCGCGAACTCCCGCCCGGCCCGCTGTTCTTCGGCCGGCTCGACTTCGCCGACGACGACCCCGCACACGGCGGCCAGAGCTACCACGTCGGCCGCGTGCGGATCACCGAGGACCCGGCCGCCCCGCCGCTCGTCGTCGACTGGCGGGCCCCCGTCTCCCGCGCCTTCTACCAGGCCGGCGCCCGCGACCCGCAGGGCGTGGCGGTCCGGCGCCGGTTCGGCTGGGCGCCCGGCGCAGGGGGCGACTCCGCCGGCCTCACCGGCCTGGAGGACGAGCACCTGGCCCGGGGCGAGTCCCGGACCAGCGACATCGTGGCCCGCGAGATCGAGCGGCCCCGCGTCGGACCCATGCGGGACATCGCCGCCACCATCCAGCCCGAGCAGGACGACCTCGTCCGGGCCGCCCTCGCCGACTCCGTGTGCGTGCAGGGCGCCCCCGGTACCGGCAAGACCGCCGTCGGCCTGCACCGGGCCGCCTACCTGCTCTACACCCACCCCAAGCGGCTCCAGCGCTCCGGTCTGCTGATCCTCGGCCCGAACCGCACCTTCCTCTCCTACATCGCCGAGGTGCTGCCCTCCCTCGGCGAGACCGGCGTCCGTCAGTCCACGCTGCTGGACGAGATCGCCCGCCACCCGGCCACCGGCACCGACCCGGTGCGGACCGCCGTGGTCAAACACGACCCGCGCATGGCCGAGGTGCTGCGCCGGGCGCTGTACGCGCGCGTGACCGCCGACGGCGTGACCGACCTCGCCGTACCCGACGGCTCCTACCGCTGGCGGGTGCCCGCCGGCGAACTCGCCGAGATCGTCGCGGAGGTACGCGCCGAGGAACCGCCGTACGCCGTCGGGCGCGAGCGGGTGCGCACCCGGGTGGTACGGCGGCTGCGTGACCGTGCCGAACGGCGCTCCGGGGTGCTGCCCGCCTCCTGGGTGCGCCGCGTCGAGCGCTGCCGGCCGCTCACCGAGCAGCTCGATGCCGTGTGGCCGAAGGTCCGGCCCGAGGAGATCCTCGCCGAACTCCTCACCGACGCCGACGCGTTGGCCCGATCGGCCGACGGCCTGCTGGACCCCGACGAGCAGGCGGCGCTGCTGTGGCCGCGCCCGCCGCGCTCCTACAAGTCGGCCCGCTGGTCACCCGCCGACCTGGTCCTGCTGGACGAACTCGCCGGGCTCGTCGAACACCCCGAGGGCTACGGCCACCTCGTCGTGGACGAGGCGCAGGACCTCTCGCCGATGGAGTGCCGGGCCATCGCCCGCCGGGCCGTGTTCGGCTCGCTGACCGTCCTCGGCGACCTCGCCCAGGGCACCACCCCGTGGGCCGCCCGCGACTGGTCCGTGCAGCTGCGCCACCTCGGCCGGCCGGAGGCGGCCGTGGTACCGCTGACCACCGGGTTCCGGGTGCCCGCGGCCGTCCTGGAGCTCGCCAACCGGCTGCTCGCCCGGCTCGACGTGGCCGTACCCGCCGCCACCTCCCTGCGCAGCGACGGCGAGTCGACCCTCCGGCCCACCGACGACCTGCTCGGCACCACCGTGACCGCCGCCCGCGAGGCCCTCGCCCGGGAGGGCTCCGTCGGCGTGGTCACGGCCGACGCGGACACCGACCGGGTCCGGGCGGCGCTCACCGACGCCGGCCTCGACCCGGCCGGCCCCGACGCACTCGGCGCCCGGCTGACCCTCGTCCCCGCGAGCGCGGTCAAGGGCCTGGAGTACGACCACGTCATCGCCGTGGAACCGGCCGCCGTGGCCGAGGCGGAGCCCCGCGGCGCGCACCGCCTGTACGTGGTGCTGACCCGCGCGGTGTCCCGCTTGGACGTGGTGCACACCCGGCCGCTGCCGTTCTGAAGCGTGACGCCTCCGGCGGGGGGCAGGCCGGCGTGCCGAAGGGGCAGGGAGCGGTGTCCGACGCGCGACTCCGCCGCGTGGGCGCGACCACCGGCCCCCGAAGGGGCGCGGGGAACTGCGCGACCAGCCCCCACACACCCGCACCCGGGCCCCTGCGGAGGCGTCACGCGCCGATGGCCCGCTGAAGGGGCGCGGGGAACTGCGCGACCAGCCCCCACGCACCCGCACCCGGGCCCCCTGCGGGAGGCGTCACGCGCCGATGGCCCCTGAAGGGGCGCGGGGAACTGCGCGACCAGCCCCCACGCACCCGCACCAGCGCACCCGCACCCGCCGGAGGCGTCACGCGCCGATGTACTCCGCAAGGTGTTCCCCGGTGACCGTCGACCGCCCAGCGACCAGCTCGGCCGGCGTGCCCTCGAAGACCACGCGGCCGCCGTCGTGGCCGGCGCCGGGGCCGAGGTCGATGATCCAGTCGGCGTGCGCCATGACCGCCTGGTGGTGCTCGATGACGATCACCGACTTGCCGGCGTCGACCAGCCGGTCGAGCAGGCCCAGCAACTGCTCGACGTCGGCGAGGTGCAGACCGGTGGTCGGCTCGTCCAGGACGTAGACGCCACCCTTGTCGGCCATGTGCGTGGCCAGCTTCAGCCGCTGCCGCTCACCGCCGGACAGCGTGGTGAGCGGCTGGCCGAGGGTGAGGTACCCGAGTCCGACGTCGGCCATGTTCCGCAGGATCCGGTGGGCGGCCGGCGTACGGGCCTCCCCGTCGCCGAAGAACGCCTCGGCCTCCGTCACCGGCATCGCCAGCACCTCGCTGATGTCCCGGCCGCCGAGCCGGTACTCCAGTACCGAGGAGTCGAACCGCCTGCCCTCGCAGTCCTCGCAGGTGGTGGCGACCCCGGCCATCATCGCCAGGTCGGTGTAGATGACCCCGGCGCCGTTGCAGGTGGGGCAGGCACCCTCGGAGTTGGCGCTGAACAGCGCCGGCTTCACGCCGTTGGCCTTGGCGAACGCCTTGCGGATCGGGTCGAGCAGCCCGGTGTACGTCGCCGGGTTGCTGCGCCGCGAGCCGCGGATCGGCGCCTGGTCGACCGAGACCACGCCCTCGCCGGCCGGGATCGACCCGTGCACCAGCGAGCTCTTGCCGGAGCCGGCGACCCCGGTGACGACCACCAGCACGCCGAGCGGGATGTCGACGTCGACGCCCTGGAGGTTGTGCGCCCGCGCATCGCGGATCTTCAGCGCGCCGGTGGGCTTGCGGACCGTCTCCTTCAGCGCCGCCCGGTCGTCCAGGTGCCGCCCGGTGAGCGTGCCGCTGGCCCGCAGCCCCTCGACGGTGCCCTCGAAGCAGACCGTGCCGCCCGCCGTACCGGCGCCCGGGCCGAGGTCCACCACGTGGTCGGCGATCGCGATGACCTCCGGCTTGTGCTCCACGACGAGCACCGTGTTGCCCTTGTCCCGCAGCCGCAGCAGCAGGCCGTTCATCCGCTGGATGTCGTGCGGGTGCAGGCCCGCCGTCGGCTCGTCGAAGACGTAGGTGACGTCGGTGAGCGAGGAACCGAGGTGGCGGATCATCTTGACGCGCTGCGCCTCACCGCCCGACAGCGTGCCCGCGGGCCGGTCCAGCGAGAGGTAGCCGAGCCCGATCTCCACGAACGAGTCGAGGCTCTGCTGCAGCGAGGTGAGCAGCGGCGCCACCGACGGCTCGTCGAGGGCGCGCACCCAGTCGGCCAGGTCCCTGATCTCCATCCGGCAGGCGTCCGCGATGGAGATGTCCCCGATCTTCGAGGTGCGGGCGTGCTCGGCGAGCCGGGTGCCGTCGCAGTCCGGGCAGGTGGCGAAGGTGACCGCACGCTCCACGAACGCCCGGATGTGCGGCTGCATCGCCTCCTTGTCCTTGGACAGCATCGACTTCTGGATGCGCGGGATCAGACCCTCGTAGGTCATGTTGATGCCCGCGATCTTCATCCGGGTCGGCTCGCGGTGCAGGAGGTCGTGCAGCTCCTTCTTCGTGAACGAGCGGATCGGCTTGTCCGGGTCGAAGAAGCCGGACTCCGCGTACAGCCGGGAGTTCCAGCCGCCACCGGTGTAGCCGGGGATGGTGAAGGCGCCCTCGTTGATCGACTTGCTGTCGTCGTAGAGCTGGGTCAGGTCGAGGTCGGAGACCGAGCCGCGGCCCTCGCAGCGCGGGCACATGCCGCCGACCTTGTTGAAGGTGACCTTCTCCGCCTTCTTGGCGCCGCGCTCGACCTTGATCGCACCGGACGCCGAGACCGAGGGCACGTTGAAGGCGAACGCCCCGGGCGGGCCGACGTAGGGCTTGCCGAGGCGGCTGAACAGGATCCGCAGCATCGCGTTGGCGTCGGTGGCGGTGCCCACCGTGGAGCGCGGGTCGGCGCCCATCCGCTGCTGGTCGACGCTGATCACGGTGGTCAGACCGTCGAGGACGTCGACCTCGGGCCGCGCCAGGTTCGGCATGAAGCCCTGGACGAATGCGCTGTACGTCTCGTTGATCAGCCGCTGCGACTCGGCGGCGATGGTGTCGAACACCAGCGAGCTCTTGCCCGAGCCGGAGACCCCGGTGAACACCGTCAGCCGGCGCTTGGGGATCTCGACGCTGACGTCCTTGAGGTTGTTCTCGCGTGCCCCGTGCACACGGATCAGGTCGTGACGGTCGGCGGCGTGCTGTGCGATGGCGTCGTCCATGCGGGTCACCGTAGCGGCGCTCCCGGCGCGGGCGCTTCTCCGTTCCTGACACTTCCCGCACCCTGTTACCGACGCTTCCCCGACCCTCGACACACTCTTGCAAGCAGGATGCTTGCAATTGTTAGCGCGGGTGGGGCATGGTGGAGGCATGGCATCGCTGAACGTCGGCAATCTCGGTGAGTACCTGCGCGAACAGCGGCGGAACGCCCAGCTGTCGCTGCGGCAGCTCGCCGACGCCGCCGGGGTGTCCAACCCGTACCTGAGCCAGATCGAGCGCGGGCTGCGCAAGCCCAGCGCGGAGGTGCTCCAGCAGGTCGCCAAGGCCCTGCGCATCTCCGCCGAGACGCTGTACGTCCGCGCCGGCATCCTCGACGCCGAGCGGGACCGGGACGACGTGGAGACCCGGGCGGTCATCCTCGCCGACCCGTCCCTCAACGAGCGGCAGAAGCAGGTGCTGCTCCAGATCTACGACTCCTTCCGCAAGGAGAACGGATTCCGGGGCGGCGCCGAGGACGGGGACGGGGCCGCGGACCAGGGGCCCGGCGACGGCGGCCCTGCGGCCGGCGCGGGCGATGCCGCAGGAAGTGACACGGACGCCGGTCCGCGGCGGACGGCCGGATAAGCCGGACCAGGGCTCCGGACGCCCGCCGCGGACCACACCAACCCAGCCGAACGCGAATCCGATCCGGGAGGACCCTCACCATGGCCATCACCGACGACCTGCGCAAGACCCTCAGCGACCCGACTCCGCTCTACTTCGCCGCCGGTACCGCCAACCTGGCGCTTCAGCAGGCCAAGAAGGTGCCGGCCCTGGTCGAGCAGCTGCGCGCCGAGGCGCCGGCCCGCATCGAGGCCGTGCGCAACACCGACCCCAAGGCCGTGCAGGAGAAGGCCACCGCCCGCGCCAAGGAGGCGCAGGAGACCCTCCAGGCCAAGGTCACCGGGTTCATCGGCACTCTCGACGTCGACCTGAAGAAGCTCGGCGAGACCGCCCAGGACCTCGCCCTGCGCAGTGTCGGCGTCGCCGCCGAGTACGCCGTCAAGGCCCGCGAGACCTACGAGCGGGTCGCCGAGCACGGCGAGCAGGCCGTGAAGACCTGGCGCGGCGAGGCCGCCGAGGAGATCGAGGAACTGGCGATCGCCGTCGAGGGCAAGCCCGAGCCGGTCCAGGCCAAGGACGACGAGCCGAAGCCGGCCGAGGCCGACGCCGGGCCCGCCGCAAAGCCCGCGGCGAAGAAGGCTCCGGCCCCGCGCAAGACCACCACCGTGAAGAAGACCGTCCCGCCGGCCAAGTGACCATGGCCGACGATACGGGTCCGGGCCGGGCACCTTTGGGGTGTCCGGCCCGTTCTATGGGTACGGTGGCGGCGTAGCAGGACCGGCAATCAACGGGCGGTGGACAGCATGCTGATGTTGGGCTTCGCGGGATTCATGGGCATCCTGAAGATCATTCTGATGGCCCTGGCCGCGTTCGGGCTGTTCGACGCCGCGTTCCGGCGCGAGGACGCCTTCCGCGCGGCCGACAAGCAGAACAAGGTCTTCTGGCTGATCATCCTCGGCATCGCGCTCGTGGTCAGCTACCTGTTCTCGCTCCTGTCGATCCTCCCCATCGCCGGCGCGGTCGCGAGCATCGTCTACATCGTCGACGTCCGCCCCGCCCTCCAGCAGGTGGGCGGCGGCCGCGGCTGGGGCCGCCGCCGGGGGAGCAGCAGCGACGGCCCGTACGGCCCGTACAACGGGGGTCGCTGACGCCCCCGAAGGGGCGCGGGGCTGTGTTCGGTACACCGAACCCCTACGGCGAGGTCCCGCTCACGCCGTCCGATCCAGCAGCACCACCGCGACGTCGTCGGTCAGCTCACCCCCGTTGAGGTCCCGCACCTCGCTCACCGCGGCCCGCAGCAGCTGCTCGCCCCGCAGCCCCTCGGAGAGCTGCCGGCGGATCATCTCCAGCATGCCGTCCTGACCGAGCCGCTCCCCGCCCTCACCGACGCGGCCCTCGATCAGGCCGTCGGTGTAGAGCATCAGGCTCCACTCGGCGCCCAGCTCCACCTGCATCCGCGGCCAGCGGGCGCCGGGCAGCAGCCCGAGCGCGGGGCCGTTGTTGTCGTACGGCAGCAGCCGCGCCGGGCGGCCCGGGCGGGCGATCAGCGGGGCCGGGTGGCCGGCCAGGCACAGGCCCGCCCGGCGGCCGTCGGGGGCGATGTCCACCGTGCACAGCGTCGCGAAGATCTCCTCGTCGGCCCGCTCGTGCTCCAGCACCTGCTGCATGGTGTTCAGCAGCTCGTCCCCGCACAGCCCGGCCAGGGTCAGCGCCCGCCAGGCGATGCGCAGCTCCACGCCGAGCGCGGCCTCGTCCGGGCCGTGCCCGCAGACGTCGCCGATCATGGCGTGCACGGTGCCGTCGGGGGTGCGGACGGCGTCGTAGAAGTCGCCGCCGAGCAGCGCCCGGGAGCGGCCCGGGCGGTAGCGCGCGGCGAAGCGCAGCGAGGAGCCCTCCAGCAGCGGGGTCGGCAGCAGGCCGCGCTCCAGGCGGCGGTTCTCCTGCGCGCGCAGCCTGCCCTCGGCGAGCCGGCGCTCGGCCGTGTCGGACCGCTTGCGCTCCACCGCGTACCGGATGGCACGGCTGAGCAGCCGGCCGTCCAGCTCGTCCCGGAAGAGGTAGTCCTGGGCGCCCACGCGCACGGCCTCGGCGCCGCGCTCGGCGTCGCCGGAGGCGGTCAGCGCGAGCACGGCGTGCCGGGGCGCGAGCTGGAGGACGTGCTTGAGCACGGCCAGCTCGTCGTCGGTGTCGCTGCCGCCCGGCGCCGGGAGCGCCAGGTCCAGCAGGATGCAGTGGACGTCGTCGGTGAGCAGCCGCTCGGCCTCGGTGAGGTTGCGGGCGGTGCGGACGCGGATCGGCTTGCCGGCCGAGTCCAGCAGGTCGGGCACGATCGGCGAGCCGGCCGGATCGTCCTCGATCAGCAGCAGGGTGAGAGTGGCGCCGGTGCCGTTCACGGGCGTGGCGTCGCGGTGGGCCTCTTCCTTGAGGGGGCCGCCGGCTGTGCGGGCGGCCTGCGCCTGACCACTCTCCACGGCCGGGATCGCTCTCTGCCGCGGTACGGGTACGGGCATCGTCTTGGGTTCCTTCCCTCCCCCCGAGGGCACGGCGGCGTCGAGGGGTCTCGACCCACCGACCGGGACCATAGCGGCTGTGGCCGCCCCGATGGAATGGTGTGAGCCGCGTCGCTCCGGGTCCCGCCGCTGTCATATGCCGCGTTTTGTACCGCAGTTGGACACGGTGACGGCCCGGGCGGGATGACGAAGCTCACGTCCTGCGTGCGTTTGGGCGGGGGTTGGCCGTGCGGTGGGTCACATGACGCACGTCACCGGGTCCACGGTGCGTCCCGCACCGGGCACATGGCACGTCCGGCACCGGCCGCGTGGCCGGCCGGCTGCCGTGGCGCGCTCACGCGTCCGGTCGTACGACGCCCAGGATCGGCATCGAGCCGGCGCCCGTTATCGTCACCGTGCGCCCGGGGCGCGGGGCGTGGATGATCGCGCCGTCGCCGATGTACATCCCGACATGGCTGGCGTCGGAGAAGTAGATGACGAGGTCGCCGGGGCGCATGTCCTTCACGTCGACGTGCTGGAGCTGCTTCCACTGCTCCTGCGAGGTGCGCGGGACGGGGTGCCCGGCCGCCGCCCAGGCCTGGGAGGTCAGGCCCGAGCAGTCGAAGGAGTCCGGCCCCTCGGCACCCCACACGTACGGCTTGCCGAGCTGCTGGGTGGCGTACTTCACGGCCTTCTCGCCCTGCGCGGAGGCCTTGCCGTGGACGTCCTCGAGGACGCCGGTGTCCAGCCAGGCGGTCTGCGCCTTGTTCGCGGCCTCCCGCTCCAGCTGGGCGAGCCGTTCCTTCTCCTTCTTCTCCAGCCGGGACTGGAGCTTCTCGGCCGCGTCGATCTGCTTCTCGATCTTCTTCTTGGCGGCGGCCTTGGCCTTGCGGTTGGCTTCCAGCTGCTGCCAGCGGTCGGAGGCGTCGTCGGCGTACTGCTGCAAGTCCCGCTGCGTGCGCGCCTTTTCCGCCATCAGCGTCTTCGCCGCCTGCTGGCCCTGGATCACCCGGCCGGCGCCGTCGAGGAACTGGCCCGGGTCGTCGCTCAGCAGGAACTGGACGCTGGAGGACAGGCCGCCGGTGCGGTACTGGTCGCGGGCCGCGGCGCCCGCCTGGTCCTTGAGCTTCTCCAGCTTCTGCCGGCCCTCGACGATCTTCTTCGCCAGCGCCACGATCTCGGCGGACTGCTTCTTCGCCTTCTCCTCCGCCGCGTTGTAGGCGTCGGTGGCCACGGCCGCGTCGTGGTAGAGCCGGTCGAGCTTTTCGCGGACCTCCTCAAGGTCCATGTCCGGCGCGGGAGTCGCCGCCGGTGCGGGTGTCGCCGTCGGCGTGGGGGCCGCCTTCTGCGTGGGGGCGGGCGCGACGGACGCGAACGCCGTGCCGGGCGCCGAAAGGACGGTCACCGCGCAGACCACGGTCAGGGCGGTCGTGAGCAGGCCGCGCTTGCCCGAACGCATACCTCTTCCCCCAAACTGATTTACCGTCAGTAACTTACGGTCGCCTGAGGGATCGTGCCACGGCCGCGCGCGATGCGACAGAGGTCGTCGGAAACCGGATTTCCCCCGCTCACCGCCGGATACGACGATCTCCTCGCCGGTGTGACGAACGACGCACGGGGATCGTTCCGTCTCCGGCGACCCGAACGGGTGAAGCGCGCAAGGGTGATGTGCGGACGGGCGGTGTCCGGGCCGGCAGTACCCGGCCGGGCGGGGGTCAGCTCCGACCCGGTCCGCCCTGGGGTGCCAACGCGCCCCAGGCCACCGTCACTTCGCCCTGCCGCCGGCGGGCCGGGGAGTCCGTCACCGGCCAGTCGGCCGTCAGGTCCCCTACCGCGCGCAGCCAGCGCTGCCGGGCGCCGTAGGCCGCGTACGGCGCGGCGGCGGCCCAGGCGCGGTCGAAGTCGCGGAGGAAGGCGTGCACCGGCTCGCCCGGGACATTGCGGTGGATCAGCGCCTTCGGCAGGCGTTCGGCGAGGTCGGAGGGGCGGTCCAGGGAGCCGAGCCGGGTGGCGAAGGTGACCGTGCGCGGGCCCTCGGGGCCGAGCGCCACCCACACGTGCCGCCGCCCGATCTCGTCACACGTGCCCTCGACCAGCAGCCCGTCCGGCGCGAGCCGCGCGCACAGCTGCCGCCACACCGCGGCCACCTCGTCCTCGTCGTACTGGCGCAGGACGTTCGCCGCGCGGATCAGCAGCGGCCGCTCGGGGACCGGCACCTCGAAGCCGCCGTGCCGGAAGACCAGGCCCTCTCGCTCGTACGGCCGGGCCGCGGCGACCCGGGCGGGCTCGATCTCGATACCGACCACGCGCGCGCGGGGCGCCGTCGCGCGGAGCCGGGTCAGCAGTTCCACGGCCGTCCAGGGTGCGGCGCCGTAGCCCAGGTCGACGGCCACCGGATCGCTCGCGCGCCGCAGCGCGGCGCCGTGCACGGCCGCGATCCAGCGGTCCATGCGGCGGAGCCGGTTGGGGTTGGTCGTCCCGCGCGTCACCGTGCCCACGACGGGGGTCCCCTTGCTCGAACGAAGCCGAGGGTGGGGGAGGGACATTGCGCGGGCTGCCATGCGTACGAGGGTAAGCGCCCCCCGGGGCACCCCGCCGACGCGATCCGTATTCGAACCGTTGAGCGATTGGGGGTAATGATTCGGCAAAGCCGCTTGTTCGGGAAATGACCGGGCACCCGCTCGCTGTTGGACCCCCTTGAGGGCGAGGTGGGCCCTCGGCAGGCACGCCCGCAGCAAGGAGGAACGCCACGTGAGCCAGTACGTCAGCAGGCTCGGGCGACGTTCCCCGTCGGCCGGCGCGCGGCTCCGGCTGCACCGCAGGCCCCGCCGGGTGGCCATGCTCTCCGTGCACACCTCCCCGCTCCACCAGCCCGGCACCGGCGACGCCGGCGGCATGAACGTCTACATCGTGGAACTGGCCCAGCGGCTGGCCGCGATCAACATCGAGGTGGAGATCTTCACCCGGGCCACGGCCGGCGGCCTGCCCGCCTCCGTGGAGCTGGCCCCCGGCGTCCTCGTCCGGCACGTCGACGCGGGCCCCTACGAGGGTCTGGCCAAGGAGGACCTCCCGGCCCAGCTGTGCGCCTTCACGCACGGCGTGATGCAGGCGTGGGCCGGCCACCGCCCCGGCCACTACGACCTCGTCCACTCGCACTACTGGCTCTCCGGCCACGTCGGCTGGCTCGCCGCCCAGCGCTGGGGCGTGCCCCTGGTGCACGCCATGCACACCATGGCCAAGGTCAAGAACGCCAACCTGGCCGACGGCGACACCCCCGAGCCCGCCGCCCGCGTCATCGGCGAGACCCAGATCGTGTCCGCCGCCGACCGGCTCATCGCCAACACCGCCGAGGAGGCCGGCGAGCTGGTACGGCACTACGCGGCCGAGCCCGCCAAGGTCGCCGTGGTCCACCCCGGCGTCAACCTCGACCGCTTCCGCACCGCCGACGGCCGGGCCGCCGCCCGCGCCCGTCTCGGCCTCCCGCAGGACGCCCTGATCCCGCTCTTCGCCGGCCGCATACAGCCCCTGAAGGCGCCGGACGTCCTCCTGCGTGCCGTGGCCGTCCTGCTGGACGAGCGCCCCGACCTGCGCTCCCGCATCCTCGTCCCGGTCGTCGGCGGCCCCAGCGGCAGCGGGCTCGCCAAGCCGGAAGGCCTGCAGAAGCTCGCGGCCCGGCTGGGCATAGCGGACGTCGTACGGTTCCGCCCGCCGGTCGGCCAGGAGCAGCTGGCGGACTGGTTCCGGGCCGCGTCCGTGCTGGTCATGCCGTCGTACAGCGAGTCCTTCGGCCTGGTCGCCGTGGAGGCGCAGGCGGCCGGCACCCCCGTCGTCGCGGCCTCCGTCGGCGGCCTGCCGGTCGCCGTGCGCGACGGCGAGACCGGCTTCCTCGTCGAGGGCCACAACCCGGCCGACTACGCGCGCGTCCTGCGCCGTTTCGCCGACCAGCCGGATCTTTCCCCGCGCATGGGCGAGGCCGCCGCCCGGCACGCCCAGTCCTTCGGCTGGGACACGGCCGCCGCCGCCACCGCCGACGTCTACACGGCCGCGACCCAGTCCCACCGCCGTCGCGTACGCTCCCATCATGGGTGACGTGGAGAAGGCCGGACAGGTCCTGGAGGGCGTCTTCAAGGACGCGGAGCTGGAGTGGGAGAACCCCGAGCCCGGTAACTACGTGGTCAAGCTCCCCGGCAGCCGGAAGCTGTCCACCACGGTGTCCTTCCTCGTCGGCCGCCACTCCCTGTCGCTGAACGCCTTCGTCATCCGTCACCCCGACGAGAACGAGACCGGCGTCCACCGCTGGCTGCTGGAGCGCAACCTCAAGCTCTACGGCGTGAGTTACGCCGTCGACCGCCTCGGCGACATCTACGTCACCTCACGGCTCCCCCTCGCCTGCGTCACCCCGGACGAGATCGACCGCCTCCTCGGCCAGGTCCTGGAAGCGGCCGACGGCGCCTTCAACACCCTCCTGGAACTGGGCTTCGCCTCCTCGATCCGCAAGGAGTACGCCTGGCGGGTCTCACGCGGCGAGTCCACGCGGAACCTGGAGGCGTTCATGCACCTGATCGACCGCCCGGCGGACGGTAGCGACCGGGGGTGACCCCGACCAGCTTCTTGAAGTGCCGGGTGAGATGGGCCTGGTCGTAGAACCCGGCCGCCGGGGCCACCTCGCCGGGCGGCAGCCCGTCGAGCAGCAGCCGCCGGGCCCGCCCGACCCGCCGGGACATCAGGTACTGGTGCGGGGCGATGCCGTACGCACCGCTGAACGCCCGGACGAGATGCGCCGGATGAGCATGCAGCAGCCGGCCGGCTTCCTCCAGCGAGACCCCCTCGACGACCCGCGCGTCCAGCAACTCGCGCAGCTCACGGGCGAGTACGGGATCCGCGAGCCGTCCCTGCCGGGGCCGCCGGCGCAGATGGTCCCGCAGTCGCTCCGCGACGAGGGCCAGCCTGCTCTCCGCCTCCAGCTCGTCGCCGGGCCGGGCGAGGGCGGAGTGCAACTGCCCGACGCGCCGCCGGAGTACGGGATCCCGCAGATCGGGGGAGTCCACGGCCGGCCCGATGAACTCCTCCGCGAGCCGGCTGCTGTCCAGGTAGACCACGCGCTTGCGGAAGCCCCCCGGCGTGGCCGGCGACCCGTTGTGCGGCACGTGCGGCGGCAGCAGCGACACGGTGTCGTGCGGGGTGCCGTGCTCGTGCCGGTCCAGGTCGTACCGCACGGCCCCGTCGTCCACGATCAGCAGCGTCCAGGCGTCGTGGACGTGCATCGGATAGGCGTACTCGGTGAAGCGGGCGTGGAAGACCTCGGTGACGCCCGGGACCCGGGGGCGCCACGCGGTGACTTCCTGCCCGGCGGCCATGCAAGGAACGTACAAGACGAGGCCGCGCTCCAGCGGCGAGTCTCACTCCATGAACACCGAACCGAACGCCGACCCCCGTCCCGCCCCCGTCCGCTTCGACACGAAGATCGCCGTGCTGCTGCGCGACGACCTGGAGACCTGGCAGCGGCTGAACGTCACCGCCTTCCTGGTCAGCGGCTTGGGCAGTGCGGTCCCCGAGGCGGTCGGCGCCCCGTACGAGGACGCGGACGGGGTGCCGTACCTGCCCATGTTCCGCCAGCCGGTACTGGTCTTCGAGGGCACCAAGGAGACCCTGAAGGCGGCCCACGGCAGGGCACTGGGCCGCGCCCTGCCCTGCGCGGTGTTCACGGCGGACCTGTTCGCCACGGGCCACGACCGCGACAACCGCGCTGCGGTCCGCGCCGTCCCGACGGCCGACCTGGACCTGGTGGGCCTGGCGGTGTACGGCCCCCGGAACGGCGTGGACAAGGTCCTGAAGGGCGCGAGGATGCACCCGTGACGGTGAGCCGCTGAGCCTCAGCCGAACATCCCGGGCACGTAGTCGCCGGCGGGCTGCTGGACGATGACGTTCGCGCGGTTGTAGGCGTTGATCAGCGCGATGAGGGCGATCAGGGCGGCGAGCTGGTCCTCGTCGTAGTGCTTGGCGGCGTTCGCCCAGACCTCGTCCGGGACCCCGCCGGCCGCGTCGGCGATCCGGGTCCCCTGCTCCGTCAGCTCCAGCGCGGCCCGCTCGGCGTCACTGAACACGGTGGCCTCCCGCCAGGCCGCGACCAGGTTCAGCCGGGTCTGCGTCTCCCCGTGGTGCAGGGCCTCCTTGGTGTGCATGTCCGTGCAGAACCCGCACCCGTTGATCTGACTGGCCCGGAGCTTCACCAGCTCCTGCGTGGCAGCGGGCAGCGTGGACTCCGCGATCACCTTCCCGGCGGCGTTGAAGTGCTTGAACAGCTTGCCGGCGACGGGGTTGGCGTGAAGGTTGAGCCGAGCGTCCATGGTGTGCTCCTGGGTGGTTGCGGCTGCTTGCACCTCATTGACGGAGGGGGCGGCGAGGATGTGACACCGCCGCATGTGAGCCGCGTCACTCCCGCTGCTGCATTGGCACCACGCCCGTCACCGGGACGTGGGACCAGCCCCCCGCCCGCCAGGACGGACGCCGGAGAGCGTGTGAGGCTCACGTCAGGCCCCACCTGCCAGGAGGACCCCTTGACGAACCGCACCGCACACCGCCTGCTCGGCGCCGCCGCGGCGCTGGCCGCAGGCGCCACAGCCCTGCTCGGCACCGGCGCCGGCACCGCCGCCGCATCCGGGAGGGCCCACTGCGACCGCGCCGAGCGCCCCATATGGAGCGAGGGCCCCAGCCGCAACGTCACCGCCCGCGGCTGCGACATCCCGGACCAGCGGCACCGCTGGTACCTCATCGACATCGACACCCTCGTCCAGCCCCGCCACAAGACCGACTACCTGGGCGAGTCCCTCGACGGCACCAGCACCCTCCACGACAGGACCATGCGATGCCTGGGCTACACGAGGGACGACCACGTGGTGAACTGGTTCGGCTGCGTACCGGACCTGACCTGACTGGTCCGGTGTTGTCACAGGTGTTGCCTGGCTGCTCTGACCAGTCGGCTGATGTCGTCACGGGTCCGTACCCTGGCGTCATCGAGTTCGTTTCTGCTGCCTGTCTTGGGCAGCGCCGTCACGTCTGCGAGCACGTCCTCCGCGGCCCCGCTCAACGCCTCGTCATCGGTGAGCATCTGGACCCGGAACAGCGCCTCTTGGGCGTGGAAGCGTAGGTCGTAGGCGCGGATCCGCACCATGTCGGGGTCCTCTGGTGGCGGCTGCTCGTGCTCGCAGAACCAGAGGTGGACCAGACAGCGGCGGTAGTTGACCAACGCGCCGGCGTAGGCGGAGTAGGCATCGAGTCGTTCCTGCCGGAGCTTCTCCCGGCGGGCGAACCGGTGGCCCCTGTCGGCGGTGCGCTGCTGGAACGCCAGGGTGATCCCCGAACCGAGCAGCGTTCCCAGGACGGCTATACCGCTGGCGATGATGGTCTCCACCCCACAAGCTGATCACGCGTTGTCCGTGCCTCGTCCACCAGTGCGGCGAGGTCGGCGGTGTCTTCGGATGGTGCGTACAAGCTGCCGGGGGAGCCTGACGTGGCGGCCGGCCCCTGCTGAGTGCCAAGCGTTCGACCGCCTTCCGCGCCGCGGTCGCCTCCGCGTCCGGCCTCGACGTGCAGGTGCCGACCTGCCCCGGGTGGACGCTGTTCGATCTGGTGCAGCATCTGGGCGGGGGGCAGCGCTACCGGGCCGGCAACGTCGCCGCAGGCCCCGCCGACACGCGCCCGCCGAAGCCGTCTCCGGAAGTGCCCCGGGAGCGCGAGGCCCTGCTGGCCTGGTCGGCCGAGTCGACGGAGCAGCTGCCCAGCTCACCCTGGGCAGCGCGCAGCCGCTGCCGGACGAGGTGGCTCTCGACGGCGTGGAGGAGTTCCTGTCCACCTGCTGCGCAACGACGAGTGCCAGGCCGCACAAGCCCGCTGCCCTCGACTTCCACGCCACCGAGGGCCGCTCGTGGCGCCTCACGCTCTCCGGCGACGGCGCACGGTCGACCCGTCTCACCACGGCTGCGGGCGAGGCCCCGGACGCGGCCGACGCCTCCGCCCGGGGCACGGCCGGCGACCTGGTCCTCGTTCTGTACGGCCGTATTCCGGTGGACTCCCTGACGCTCGACGGCGACCGAGTTCTCTTCGACCAGCTCCAGGGGTGGGAGCCGGAGGACTAGGACGCGGCCCGCAGCGGGCCCGGACCGCGAGCATGCCCCCGATCCGCGCCGTCAGCGCAACCCGGCCACCGCCGCTGGACCACCCTCGCAGGTGGTGACAGTTTCAGTGCTTGAAGGAGCCCTTGATCCCCTCTTTGGCGCCCCGCATCTTGCCCCGCGCCTCTAGGGCGGCACCCTTTACTGCGAGATCATTTTTGTGCACCGCGTGAGCCAGCGTCCGTACGGCCTTTCCGACAACCTGCTCGGCCTTTGCTTTGGCCTTCTCTCCGGCACTCATCTCAGTACCTCCACGCTCACTGGCCGAGTGCCCTCGAGGGAGGGGAGGCATGTCCACCCTGCGCCGGCACCATCCGGCCGGCGTGATCTCCTCCGACAGCACTGTCACCCGAATGGCTCAACATGACGTGCCACCCACATGGGTGAAGATCAGGCTGATTAGTGCCCCAACCGAGGCAATCCGTGAAAGGCGAACCAAATGCGCATTCGACGAATCCTCGCCGCCGTCATCGCCACGGCAGCCCTCGCCGGACTCGGCCTCACAGGCGCCGCCACAGCCGCCGCCGCACAGGGTGCGCCATCCGCCGTCACCCCTTCCGAGTGCAGGCAGGGCGGTGGAATGGCCGATCTGTCGGACAACACCTGCAAGGGCGGTACGCACGACGGAGAGCAGATCGACTAACCCGCACCAGGCGCCCCGCAGCCACGCGCCGCCGGGCGCTCCCGCGCGAGCGCAGCGAGCTGGTGTACGGCAGCCGAGAGCGGGTTTCCAGGGAGGTCCCGCACCGCCGAAATTCCCCTGCTCTGCGCTTTCGGTGCAGAGCAGGGGAATGATCACGCGAGCTACTTCTTCTTGCCCTGGGTCTTGCCGGGGATCTTGATGACCTGTGTTTTCCCTGTTCAGAGACGGCAGGCCCGTGCGCCTGGTGGTCGTCATTGGTCGGGCCACTGCTGAGCATCCTCGGATGGCCCAGGGACGGCCCAGCCGGGGGCCCTCAGACCTTGTCATCTCGCGTTGTGTCTTGGGTCCGAGAATCCAGCCTGGGACACCTGGCTTACCCAGGGCAGGGCGCATGGCCAAGGGGATCGGGCGAGCCGGTGCACGCGGGTCAGTACGTCGAGCGCTCTTCGAAGTGCACGCTTTCCAGCTGCGTTGGTGGGGTGCTGGACGGTGTGCAGAGAGGTTCACCGGCGTCTGTTGGGCGCTCGCCGCCAAGCTGGGATCGGCTCTCGGCGCTGGCTGAACGCTGGTGAACCGCGCTGAATGAGACCGAAACTGAGACGGTCCGTCCGGCGGTCGTTGTCAGTGGCCTCGCCTGGCTTCCTCACGGGAACGTGCCACCTACCCCGAAGCCGCTCAGTACGGCAGTGTGTCTCCGACTGTCTGCATTACTCACAAGGGGGATCGGCGTTGTGGGAGCAGTTGCCTGCTTTGGCCGGCGTAGTCGTAGGAGCCGTCGGCTCCTACGTGGCGGCCAGCCTCACGGAACGGAACCGGTGGCGACGGGCCAGAGCCGAACGCTGGGATCAGAAGAGGCTGGACACCTACGCATCCTATGCAAACACCTTGAAACATCAGATCAACATTGCGCAGCGCATAGGGGCAGCAAGGGGATTCCAGCACGCTGTGGACCCTCTGCATCCGGAACAGGGCCTCGCACAGCTTGCCGAGGCCGAGGCGCGGCGTGCAGCCGAGTGGGAATCCGTCCTGCTCGTAGGGGATGCCGAGACCATAGGGGCGGCTCGAAAGTGGCACGAGGCTGTGTGGAATGTCGAACTCTATGCTCGAGGCCTGAAGGACGACCTTGCCGGTTGGGAGAGAGCGGTTCGGCAGATGAGCCGAGCACGTGACGACTTCTACGCACTTGCACGCCGTGACCTGGGCATCTCGGGGCCGCCCCCACCGTCCGGCAACTGGCCCCGTGTCTGGCAGCAACAGGACGAGACGGGCTAGGAGTGCCCTGATGAGGGCACCAGGGCACTCACTTCGCGGCGGTGAGGCCTCCGGCCATCCGAGTGCCGGTTAGAAAGCACCACCAGTAGCCACCACGGCACGCGCGTCGCCCGATCACGCACGCGTATGCCTCGCTGCACCCCCACCGGCCTCAGCCACGCCACCGGCGCGGTCGACCAGAGCAATCTACGAGGGCCGGCGCGTGATAACGGCGTCTGAACCCTCAGCTTGGGAAGCTGCGATCATCTGGGGCCCCTTCGGGCGCTGTGGGCGAACGCGTGGAAAAGGGCTCCGCTTGGACGAGCGGCTGATCATAGGTTCTTAAGGGCAGAACATTGTGAACATGTGGAGCGTACTGGCGCCCTACATCTACCGGGAGCGCGAGCTGACGACGAAGGCAATGATCTACTTCGAGGATCTGGCCTACAGAGCCCAAGCAAGGCCACAAGCCAGGGTCCACGCTGAGCTACGTCTCCGGATCAGCCCCCCGCGACCGTCTTCCACTTCAGAGTGAGTTTGCGCGGCCCGCGGCACCGTACGGCCCAGAGACGGCCCCAGCGCAGCAGCAAGCCCCCTCCCAGCGAAGAAACCGCAGGCAGGGGGCTTACTGGTGGGCGCTTACTTCTTCTTGCCCTGGTTCTTGACCGCCTCGATCGCGGCCGCTGCCGCCTCCGGGTCGAGGTACTTGCCGCCCGGGGTCAGCGGCTTGAAGTCGGCGTCCAGCTCGTAGTAGAGGGGGATGCCGGTCGGGATGTTCAGGCCCGCGATGTCGGCGTCGGAGATGCCGTCCAGGTGCTTGACCAGGGCGCGCAGGCTGTTGCCGTGGGCGGCGACCAGGACCGTGCGGCCGGTCAGCAGGTCGGGGACGATCGCGTCGTACCAGTAGGGGAGCATCCGGATGACGACGTCCTTCAGGCACTCCGTGCGCGGGCGCAGCTCCGGCGGGATGGAGGCGTAGCGGGCGTCGTTCGCCTGGGAGAACTCGGAGTCGTCCGACAGCGGCGGGGGCGGGGTGTCGTACGAGCGGCGCCAGAGCATGAACTGCTCCTCGCCGAACTCGGCCAGCGTCGCCGCCTTGTCCTTGCCCTGGAGGGCGCCGTAGTGGCGCTCGTTCAGGCGCCACGAGCGGTGGACGGGGATCCAGTGGCGGTCCGCGGCCTCCAGGGCCAGCTGGGCCGTGCGGATCGCACGCTTCTGGAGGGACGTGTGGACCACGTCGGGCAGGAGATCGGCGTCCTTCAGGAGCTCGCCACCGCGGACTGCCTCCTTCTCGCCCTTCTCGTTGAGGTTGACGTCCACCCAGCCGGTGAACAGGTTCTTCGCGTTCCACTCGCTCTCGCCGTGGCGGAGGAGGATCAGCTTGTACGGTGCGTCGGCCATGGCCTCGAGCCTACCTAAGGGGGTTCCGGGACGGGACGCGCGCGGGCGCCCTGGCACGGCCGCCCATGGGCCGGCTTCGAGCGCGTTGCCCGGCTCGCTAAGTTTCGGTTAATTCTCGTACAACCATTCGCCACATTCGTGTGTCTGCTTATCGCAGGAAGTTGAGGGGTCAGGAAGAGGAGCACAGAACGTGACCGTGCGTTCCTTTGCGCGGCGGATGCGACCGCGAGTCGAGCGGAAGGCCGCCGAGCGGGTGTGGCAGCTCCGTACCATGCGACGGCGCCGCAAGGCCGCGGTCACCGATCCGGTGCTGCGCCCGGTCGCGGTGCGCGGCCAGCAGTTCTACGGCCGGGTCGTGGACCGGTTCAGCGCCGCCGAGGCGGCCGCCTCGAACCTGGATCTGGTGGTCGGCGCGCTGGAGCAGGAGGGGATCTCCTACTTCCTGGTGTCGTCCCGGGCCCGTTACACGGTCGGCGTGAACGCCGTGGACCGGGAGCGGCTGCTCACCGCGCTGGAGGCGCGGCACGCGGGGACGGCCGTGTTCATCGGCCGGCCGCTGCCCGGCGGCCAGCTCAAGAACCCGGCCCTGTTCCTGGACGGCGTCCTGCCCGCCGCCCTGCGCACCGCTCCCGTGCTGCGCGTCGGCGAGAACCACCTCGGCCCCGCCGGCCAGCTGCTCGCCGGGCCGGAGCTGGCCTGTGACGTGGAGTTCTGGGAGGACGGCGGGGAGCTGCTCGCCTCCGCCGACGGGCCCCGGCGGCTGGCCAAGGTGCAGCCGCAGGCGTCCGAGGACATCTTCGCCGAGTCGCTCGTCACGCCCCGTAACAACGGAATCACGGACGTGCTGCCGGTGAGCGAGCAGAAGCCGGTCACCGTGCGGGTCGGCGAGCGGGAGCTGCCGAGCTTCGCCCCGCTGACGCTGCCGACCGTGAACCAGGTGACCTTCCCGGTCGACGTCGTCTACACCTGGGTGGACGGCGAGGAGCCGGCGATGCGGGCCAAGCGGGCCCGGTACCAGGAGCACGGCATGGCCGAGATCCTGGACAAGGAGACCAACGCCTCCCGCTACACCAGCCACGACGAGCTGAAGTACTCGCTGCGTTCGCTCGCGATGTACGCCGACTTCATCCGGCACATCTACATCGTGACCGACGGCCAGAAGCCGCACTGGCTCGACGACACCGCCCCCGGGATCACGGTCGTCGACCACCGCGACATCTTCCCCGCGGACGTGCTGCCCGTCTTCAACTCGCACGCGATCGAGACCCGGCTGCACCACATACCGGGCCTGTCCGAGCACTACCTGTACTTCAACGACGACGTGTTCGTCGGCCGCCGGGTCACCCCGGAGCACTTCTTCTTCGGCAGCGGTCTGATGAAGATCCCGGTGTCGCCGCTGAAGATCGGCGTCGGCAAGCCGCACGCCGAGGAGACCGCCACCAACTCCGCCAGCAAGAACGTACGGCGGCTGCTGCTGGAGAAGTTCGGGCGGATGACCACGAACAACTTCATGCACACCCCGCTGCCGCAGCAGCGCGGCACCCTGCTGGCGCTGGAGGAGCTGTTCGCGGAGGACATCCGGCGCACCACCGCGTCCCGGTTCCGCTCGCCGCAGGACATCGCCATGACCGCGCCGCTGCTCTACCAGTACGCGCTGATGACCGGCCAGGGCGTGCCCGGCAAGTTCAGCTTCCGGTACGTGAACATCAGCCGGCCCGACGCCGAGCGCCGCCTGAACGACCTGCGCCGCAACCGCCGCTTCGACTTCTTCTGCCTGAACGACGTCGACGTGCCGCCGGAGGAGCGGGAGCAGGTCAGCGTGCGGATGCACGAGTTCCTGGAGAACTACTTCCCCTTCCCGAGCCCCTTCGAGAAGCAGAGCTGACGGGCGGCGGCCATGGCCATCGACCTCCGTGACCGTCTCGCGGCGCCGACGCCGGGACTGCGGGCCGTCCGGGACCTCCTGGTGCGCCTGCGGCTGTGGCTGTCGGCCCGCCTCTGGGCGCTGCGCGCCGCCCCGGCCCGCCGCCGGCTGCGCGCCGCCGTCCCGGGGCTGCGCCGGGTCGCCTGCGGACCGGTACGGCTGTACGGGCGTACGGTCGCCGGGTACACCGCGGCGGAGGCCGCCGCCGCCGACCTGGAGCAGGTGTGCGCCCTGCTGGAGTCGGCGGGCGTGCCGTACTTCCTGGTCCCCGCCGAGCAGGGGCCCGGGGTGCCGCGGCCGGTGGTCGGGGTGGCGGAGTCGTACCGCAGCGCGGTGCTCGCCCAGGCGGGGCGGCACTTCGCGCACAGTGCCGCGTACGTCGGTGCGGTGGGGCCGGACGGTGCGGTGACGAGCGCGGTGCTGTGGGCCGACGGCAGGCTGCCGCGGGCGCTGCGCGCGGCGCAGGTGCTGCGGGCCGGGCTGGTGCGGCTGGGGCCCGGCGGGCAGGTGCTCGGCGGGCTGGAGGCGGGCTGCGACATCGAGTTCTGGCGGTACGGGCGGGAGCTGGGCGCGGACCCGGCGCACCTGACCGTGCCGGGGACCCGGTTGCAGGACGACTTCGGTCCGGCGCTGGTCGCTCCACGCCGCAACGCCGTGTCCGAGGTGCTGCCGACGGATTCCTGGCAGCCGACCGCGGTCGCGGGGCGGGAGCCGGGTACGGCGGCGGAGCAGCCTCTGGTGGCGATGCCGGAGCAGCGTGCGGCGACGGGAGCGGGGCAGCAGCCGGTGCCGGCCGGGGGCGGTGGGGCGCGGCGGGCCGTGCCGACGTTCGCGGCCTTCGCCGAGCCGGGGATCGACCAGGTCTGCTTCCCCGTCGACGCCGTGTACACCTGGGTCGACGGGGACGACCCGGCGATGGCCGTGAAGCGCCGGGCCCACCAGGCGCTCTCCGACAACGTCATCGCCCCGCGCGAGACCGGCGCCTCCCGCTACACCAGCCACGACGAGCTGAAGTACGCGCTGCGGTCGCTGGAGATGTACGCCGGTTTCATCCGGAACGTCTATCTCGTGACCGACTCGCAGACACCGTCCTGGCTGGACCCGGAGGCGGCGGGCCTGACCGTGGTCGACCACCGGGACATCCTCCCGGCCGACGCGCTGCCCGTCTTCAACTCGCACGCGATAGAGAGCCGGCTGCACCACATCCCCGGCCTGTCGGAGCACTACCTCTACTTCAACGACGACGTCTTCATCAACCGGCCGGTGCGGGCCGAGAACTTCTTCCACGGCAACGGCATCGCCCGCATCCCGCTGTCCCCGCTCAAGCTCGGGGTCGGCGCCCCGCACCCGCTGGAGCCCGCGCCGAACTCGGCCGGGAAGAACGCCCGCGAGGTGATCCGGCGCTTCCACGGCAGGTACGTCACGCACAAGTCGCTGCACACCCCGCACCCCCAACTGCTGTCGGTCATGCGGGAGATGGAGAGCCTCGGCATCGAGGAGCTGGAGCGGACGTCGTACTCGCGCTTCCGGTCCACCTCCGACGTCGCCCCGGCGTCCACGCTGCACCACCACTGGGCGATCGCGACGGGCCGGGCGGTGCCGGCGGAGTACAGCTTCCGGTACGTCCAGCTGGGCACCCCGGACATGCGGCGCCGCCTGGCGCGCCTCGCGGCCGGTGAGGACGTGGACTTCTTCTGCCTCAACGACGTGGACACCGCCCCGGCGGACCGGGCGGCGGCGCAGACGGCCATCCGCGCCTTCCTGGAGCGGAAGTACCCGTTCCCGAGCCGCTTCGAGCGGGCGGCCCGGACCCCGTCGTACCCGGCCGCGGGACGGGAGGCCCCCGCGCGGCGCCGCCCGTCGCGCCGTACGTCCGCCCGCGGCCCGATGGACGCCGTCCGCTAATTGAGTGGTGCTGCCCAGACCCCCGTTTGTAAGTTGTGCTGTCGTTCAGAGCTGCTTACAAACGTGGGGGATCCGAGATGTCGCCAGCCCGTGTGAGACGTGCCGTCCGCGAATCCGTCTCCGGGTTGCCCCGCGCGTTCTGGTGGCTGTGGACCAGCACCCTCGTCAACCGGCTGGGCGCCTTCGTGGCCACGTTCATGGCGCTCTACCTGACGCTCGAGCGCGGGTACTCGGCCTCGTACGCCGGTCTCGTCGCCTCCCTGCACGGGCTCGGCGGGGTCGTCTCCTCGCTGGGCGGCGGGGTCATGGCCGACCGGCTCGGCAGGCGGCCCACGCTGCTCATCGCGCAGACCGCCACGGCCGCCTCCGTCGCGCTGCTCGGCTTCATGGCCGACCCGGTCGCCATCGCCTGCGTCGCCTTCCTCGTCGGCATGGCCTCCAACGCCTCCCGGCCGGCCGTGCAGGCGATGATGGCCGACATCGTCCGCCCCGAGGACCGGGTACGGGCCTTCTCCCTCAACTACTGGGCGATCAACCTCGGCTTCGCGGTCTCCTCCATGGCCGCCGGGTTCATCGCCGAGGTCAGCTATCGCGCCGGCTTCCTGATCGAGGCCGGGATGACCCTGGCCTGCGCGCTCGTCGTCTTCGCGAAGCTGCCCGAGTCGCGGCCCGCGCCCGCGGCCAAGCAGGCTCAGGCGGAGGTCGGCCTCGGCACGGTGCTGCGGGACGGGCGGTACATGGCCGTCGTCGGGCTGTCCTTCCTCGTCGCCCTGGTCTTCCAGCAGGGCTCGGTCGGACTGCCGGTGGCCATGGGGCGGGCCGGGTTCTCGCCCGCCGACTACGGCCTGGCCATCGCCGTCAACGGCATCCTGATCGTCGCCCTGCAGATCCCCGTCACCCGGTTCATCGAGCACCGCGACCCGCGCACCCTGCTGGTCGCCTCCTCGCTCCTCGCCGGGTACGGCTTCGGGCTCACCGCCTTCGCCGGCTCGGTCGGCGTCTTCATGCTCACCGTGTGCGTGTGGACCCTCGCCGAGATCGTGAGCGCCCCGACGCAGACGGGCCTGGTCGTCCGCCTCTCCCCGGTCCACGGCCGCGGCCGCTACCAGGGCATGTACACCCTCTCCTGGTCCGTCGCCGCGCTCGTCGCCCCGCTGATGTCGGGCGCGGTCATCGACCACCTCGGCGCGGGCTGGCTGTGGGGCATGTGCGCGGGCGTCGGGACGGCGGCGGGGCTCGGCTACGGCGTCCTCATGCGCCGCCTGCCCCAGGAGCAGCCGGCGCGGGGCCGTGCCGAGCCGGAGCCGGAGCAGGGGGCGGCGGTCCGGACGGCGTAGGCGGCCGTCGTCCGCGCCGTCGTCAGGAGAAGAAACCCGCCCAGTACTCGGCACGGCCGCACACGAAATCGTCCGGCCGTTCCTCCCGCAGCACCTCGTACCTGTCGCGGAAGGCCTTTAGGGCGTCATGGAGCGAGCAGCCGAGGTGCTCACGGAGGGCTTTGATGCCGAGGATGATCTGCGCGTTCAGGATCTGTTCGTCGGCGATGTCGACTGCGGCGCCATCGGTCATGGTGGTGATGGAAGGCGATCAGGGGGGTCTTCCGCAACGCGTTTTTCGCCGCCCGGTCCGCCGGTTACTTCCCTCGTCCTGGGAACCCGATATCAGGACATGAGTGGATCATTTGGTGGATAACTGTGCTGTGGCGGGAGTGATGAGCATGCCGCCCGAGAAGTACGGGCCGTCGGCCGGCGGTGGCGGGCCGCCCGAGGCCGAGGTACGGCTGCGGGTCCGCGAGATGCTGGACGCCGCCGCCCGGGGTACCGACGACCCACAGGCCGTACCCGGCGCGCTGTGCACCGCGTGCGTGCGGCTGCTGCCCGTCACCGGTTGCTCGGTGTCGATCTCCGGCGGCACCGGAATCCGCGTGACGTGGTGTGCCAGCGACCGGGTCGCCGCGCGGCTGGCGGAGTTGCAGTACACCCTGGGTGACGGCCCCTGCCAGGACGCGCTCGACCGGGGCGCCCCCATCCTCGCGGCCGACCTCACCCGGGGCCCCGACGCCGGCCGCTGGCCGATCTTCGCGCACGAGGCGGTGGCTCTCGGCGCCCGCGCGGTGTTCTCCCTGCCGCTCGGCGTCACCGGGGCCGCCATCGGCACGCTCGACCTCTACAGCGAGCAGGCGGGCGGGCTCGCCGCGCCCGATCTGCGGGTGGCGCTGTGGGTGCGGGACGCGGTCACCTTCGCCCTGATGAACCTCCGGGTCAGCGGCTGCGGCGGCCCGGACGAGGACACGGAGGACGCGGTGGCCTCCTGGGTGGCGGCCTCGGAGGCCGACCACACCGAGGTCTACCAGGCCGTCGGCATGGTGATGGTGCAACTGGACGTCGACCCCGAGCAGGCCCTGGACCGCCTGCGCGCCCGCGCCTACGCCGACGGCCGCACGGTCAGCCAGGTGGCCCGAGAGGTGCTGTCCCGCCGCCTGAACTTCCGCCCGGAGACATATGGCGGCGACCCCGCCTGGCCGTAGTCCCCGCCAGGACCCACGGCCGACCGCGGGGGCCTGGCCCCGGCTCGCCGCGCCGGTCCCGCCCCGCGGCCGAGCTGATCCCGCCTGCGCCGAGGCAGCCACTCCCCCTCTGGCCCTCACGCCTCCAGCGGTACCGGGTGTACCTCGTCCGCGCGGTGGCCGGCGCGTTCGTGGACGCGTTGGACCGCCTCGGCCGAGGGAGCGTCGGAGAGGCAGTAGACGGTGCCGGACTCCGGGTCCGCCCAGGCGTGTTCGAAGTGCACGGACTCGTCCTCCTCGAGGGCGAGGTCGGCCTGGTGCGCCTCCAGCAGCTGGTCGGCCGTGATGCCCTGCATGCCGCGGTGTACGTCCATGAACTTGGCCATGACCCACACCTCCTGTTCTCGCCGGTGCTTCCATGCTGCGCCCGGCGGACGGGAGGGGCATCCGGGACGGCGAAGGGCCGGTGTGAACCCCGTTCACACCGGCCCGGTGCCGTTCAGCCGCACTGGCACGGATTGCCCGACTGGCACCCGCAGCTGCATCCGGAGCCGCAGCCGCACGCGCCGAACAACGGAAGGCTCCTGATCTCGGCGGGCTGCTCGGTCTCGCGCTCCTGCGTGGGATCGGGCGTGATGCTGGGGGACTCGGCCATGGGACCCTCCTAGACCTTGGGCAGGGATGCCCTCGCCCATTCCATGCCCGTTCCGCCGGGCGCATCAACGGCGCACGGAGGCGTTCACGCGCCGGACCCGGCCCTCCCCGGAGGGGCTACGCGCCGTCGACGCCCGTCACCGGCTGGATGTCCTGCTGGAGCTCGTCCGCGTGCTCACCGGTGACCAGGTAGACGACCCGCTTGGCGACGGCCACGGCGTGGTCGGCGTACCGCTCGTAGTAGCGGCCCAGCAGGGTGACGTCCACGGCCGTCTCGATGCCGTGCTTCCAGCGGTCGTCGATCAGGTGCTGGAAGAGGGTGCGGTGCAGCAGGTCCATCTCGTCGTCGTCCTGCTCCAGCTGGAGCGCGAGATCGACGTCCTTGGTGATGATGACCTCGGCGGCCTTCGCCATCAGGCGCTGCGCGAGCTGGCCCATCTCCAGGATCGTGGCGTGCAGGTCGTTCGGCACCGCCCGGTTCGGGAAGCGCAGCCGCGCCAGCTTCGCCACGTGCTGGGCGAGGTCGCCGGAACGCTCCAGGTCGGCGGACATCCGCAGCGACGTGACGACGATCCGCAGGTCCGTGGCCACCGGCTGCTGCCGGGCCAGCAGTGCTATCGCTCGGGCCTCCAGGTCGTGCTGGAGCTGGTCGACCTTCTGGTCGGCCTCGATCACGCTCTCGGCCAGCTTCAGGTCGGCGTCCAGCATGGCGGTCGTGGCGCGCCCGATCGCCGAGCCGACCAGCCGGGCCATCTCCACCAGTCCGTCGCCGATCGAGTCCAGTTCCTCGTGGTACGCGTCCCGCATCAGGGTTCCCTCTCATTGGCGTGCTTGGTCCCCACGCTCCCACGTTCCGACCCGCACGCGTCTGTTTCCGCCACCCCAAATGAACCGGTACTGGCTGCAAGGTGAACTCTGGGCGACGAGTGTTCGAGGTCGGACCTCGACGGCTGTGGTCATGTCGTACCCCATGCCTAACCTGGAGACATGGACGTGAACGCGGCGGTCGCCGCAGCGGCAGCGATCGCCGGGGTGCTCACCGGTGTCATCGCCGTCCTGGCGTTCCGCTGGAGCGAACGCGACCAGAAGCGACCGACCAGGACTTCCTTGCACACTGATCCCGTACTCCCGCCCGGCGTGGACACCGTACTGTCGGTGCTGCGCTCCTCCGCCGTCGTCCTCGACGAAGCCGACGCCGTCGTCAAGGCCAGCTCCGCCGCGTACGCCCTCGGGCTGGTCCGCGGCGGCAAGCTCGCCGTCGAGCCCATGCTCCAGATGGCCCGGGACACCAGACGGGACGGGGAGATACGGCAGGTCGAGCTGGACCTGCCCCGGCGCGGCACCGGACGCGGCGAGGCGCTCGCCGTCTCCGCGCGCGTGGCCCCACTCGGCTCCCGCCTGGTCATGCTGCTGGTCGAGGACCTGACGGAGGCCCGCCGCATCGAGGCGGTACGACGCGACTTCGTGGCGAACGTCAGCCATGAGCTGAAGACGCCCGTCGGTGCTCTCTCCCTGCTGTCCGAGGCCGTCATGGACGCCTCCGACGACCCCGAGGCCGTACAGCGCTTCGCGGGCCGCATGCAGATCGAGGCGACCCGCCTGACCAACCTGGTCCAGGAGCTGATCGACCTCTCCCGGGTGCAGAACGACGACCCGCTGGAGGACGCCGAGCCGGTCCGGGTGGACGAGCTGGTCGCCGAGGCCATCGACCGCTGCCGGCACCAGGCGGGCACCAAGCAGATCACCATCGCCGCCGGAGGCGCGGCCGACCTGCACGTCTGGGGCAACCGGGGGCAGCTGGCCGCCGCCCTCGGCAACCTGGTCGAGAACGCCGTCAACTACTCCCCGGCCCGCACCCGCGTCGGCATAGCCGTCCGCCGGGTGGCCGCGGCGGGCGGTGACATGATCGAGCTGGCCGTGACCGACCAGGGCATCGGCATCTCGGACAAGGACAAGGAGCGCATCTTCGAGCGCTTCTACCGGGTCGATCCGGCCCGCTCGCGGGCCACCGGCGGCACCGGTCTGGGTCTCGCGATCGTCAAGCACGTGGTCGCCTCGCACGGCGGGGAGGTCACGGTCTGGAGCGCCGAAGGCCAGGGCTCCACCTTCACCCTCAGGCTGCCGGAGGCGGGCGCGGCCCGCGACCGCGCACAGCAGCACCCGGACCTCGAGGACGAGGCCGGCACCGATTCATCCCCGTACGAACCGCTTCCCGCCCCGGAGGTCCTTCCGTGACCCGAGTGCTCGTCGTCGAGGACGAGGAGTCCTTCTCCGACGCCCTGTCGTACATGCTCCGCAAGGAGGGCTTCGAGGTCGCCGTCGCGGCGACCGGCCCCGACGGCCTGGACGAGTTCGAGCGCAACGGCGCCGACCTGGTCCTCCTCGACCTGATGCTGCCGGGCCTGCCCGGCACGGAGGTCTGCCGCCAGCTGCGCGGCCGTTCCAACGTCCCCGTGATCATGGTGACGGCCAAGGACAGCGAGATCGACAAGGTCGTCGGTCTCGAGATAGGAGCCGACGACTACGTCACCAAGCCGTTCTCCTCGCGCGAGCTGGTCGCCCGCATCCGCGCGGTGCTGCGCCGGCGCGGCGAGCCGGAGGAGGTCACCCCGGCCGCACTGGAGGCGGGCCCGGTCCGCATGGACGTCGACCGGCACGTGGTCACCGTCGCCGGCTCCAAGGTCGACCTCCCGCTGAAGGAGTTCGACCTGCTGGAGATGCTGCTGCGCAACGCGGGCCGGGTGCTCACCCGCATGCAGCTCATCGACCGCGTCTGGGGCGCCGACTACGTGGGCGACACCAAAACTCTCGACGTCCACGTCAAGCGCCTGCGCGCCAAGATCGAGCCCGATCCCGGCGCGCCGCGTTATCTGGTGACGGTCCGGGGGCTGGGGTACAAGTTCGAGCCGTAGGCCGTACCGCGCGGACACGACCGAGGGCGGCACCCCGTGCGGGGTGCCGCCCTCGAGGCGTACGGCTTCTAGGGCCCGTCAGTGGCCGGCGGCCGACTGGGAGGCCGAGTCGCTCGGGGTGGCGGCCGACTGGGAGGCGGTGGCCGAGGGGCTCGTCTCGTGGCCCTTGTGCGGCTTGCCGCCGGCGGAGGCGCTGCCCGAGGGGGTGGCGCCCGGGGCGCCGCTGCCGGCGGAGGCCGAGGGCGACGGGATCTGGGTCGGGCCCCACTTGTCGAAGTAGCTGGTGGCCGGGACCACGAAGGCGCGCAGGCTCACCTTGCCGGCCTCGCTGAAGGTGAAGGTGATCTTCTGGGCGTTGCCGTCCTGGACGGCCTCGCGGCCGCTGGGCAGCGTCGCGGAGGCGTTGTCCTTGCCGCCGAGGACGAGCGAGCCGCCCGCCGGGACGGTCAGGCTCTGGCCCTTGGCCGGCTTCAGCTCGGCGGACGTGCCGCTGCCCTCCACGGTGACCGACTGGAGCGTCTGGTCGGTGCGGCCGCCGTTGAACAGGGTCGCGGAGATCACCGCCGGACCGGTCGCGTGCAGGTCGGGCTGGGTGATGA
This sequence comes from Streptomyces sp. NPDC088810, assembly GCF_044750305.1. Taxonomy (NCBI): domain Bacteria; kingdom Bacillati; phylum Actinomycetota; class Actinomycetes; order Kitasatosporales; family Streptomycetaceae; genus Streptomyces; species Streptomyces sp. NPDC088810. Next base: position 469,585 of record NZ_JBIVJQ010000005.1, on the reverse strand, counting down.
CCAGGGCGTTCTGGATCTTGATGTCGCCCACGCTGGTCGCCGCGTTGTCCGGCTTGATCTCCAGGGTCTGCGAGTCGTTTCCGGCGCCGCAGGCGGCGAGCGAGGCGATCGAGAAGGCGATGGCGGAGGCGGCGAGGGCGCCGCGTCGAAGGCTGCTGCTCACGGCGGCGGCAACTCCTTGAACGCGCGGACGGCTCCCCTTATAAAGCCGCCCTAAGTGTCTGTCAGCGGCCTTAGGTTACCGAGCCGTTCCCAGGCGCTCGCACCCGACCCTCCCCGAGCCCCGGGCTTCCCTCCAGGTGGGGGTACCCCACGGGGGCCGAGTGACTCCGGGGTCACATTGCGGAGCCGCCTGTCCGTCATTCACATAACGCGACCGTGACCGCTCTCAACACGCCTCCGGAGCGCCTCGCAAAATTCCGTGGAGGAATGCGGGCTCTTCCCGATATTGATCACAGCGCACCCGCCCGGCGGTCGTTGATCAATTCTGGAATCGGCTCACATCCGACTCCGGTCACCGAACGGAGTAGCGGAAGTCGTACGCTTGAGACGGGACATATCGGGATGTTCCGCCACTTGGAACCGCCTCCGGAGGTGTGTAACGTACGCGTTTCACCCCACCCGGAGAGCCCCTCCGACCTGCGAATACCCACTTCCGCGGACTCCCCGCAGCACGTTCCGGTTGCTGTTGTCAAGCCCCGAGATATGCCCTGACCTGCGAAAACGCCATTCAGAAGACGCCGTATCCGTGTTACCCTGGATAGCCACGGAAGGGGTACCTGTCACATGACGTTCAAGGTTGGCGACACCGTGGTCTATCCCCATCACGGGGCCGCGCTGATCGAGGCCATCGAAACTCGTCAGATCAAAGGCGTGGACAAGACCTACTTGGTGCTGAAGGTCGCCCAGGGTGACCTCACGGTGCGTGTGCCAGCGGACAATGCGGAGTTCGTCGGCGTGCGTGATGTGGTCGGTCAGGACGGGCTCGACCGGGTCTTCGAGGTGCTGCGTGCACCGTACGCCGAGGAGCCCACGAACTGGTCCCGTCGCTACAAGGCAAACCTGGAGAAGCTCGCCTCCGGCGATGTCATCAAGGTCGCGGAGGTCGTGCGCGACCTGTGGCGCCGCGAGCGCGAGCGCGGACTGTCCGCCGGTGAGAAGCGCATGCTCGCCAAGGCCCGCCAGATCCTGGTGAGCGAGCTGGCTCTCGCGGAGAACACGAACGAGGACAAGGCCGAGGCCCTGCTCGACGAGGTGCTCGCCTCCTGACGCGCAGCGGCAGCGAACCTTCGCTTCCGGCACGCTCAGCACAGTGAAATGCCGCGGTGCCCGATGACACTGATCCTGTCGCCGGGCGCTGCGGCATGTTCGTCCCCGCAGCGGGTGCTCTTCGGGGAAGCCTGCGGAAAGCCCCCCGATACTTGAGATGCCGGGCCCGGGCGGATGGCTCGACCAGGGTCACGGAAAGGGTCCGGTCAAGGCGTCGCGCCCGGCACTCCTCCAGGCCATACCCACGTAGGTCGAGCACACAAACCTGACAGGATCCGATGTCTGACGAATCACGTCCTACGCCCGCGCAGACCCCCGTCGCCGCCGTGATTCCCGCCGCCGGCCGGGGCGTGCGGCTGGGTCCGGGCGCCCCCAAGGCACTCCGCGCGCTGAACGGCACGCCCATGCTGATCCACGCGATCCGCGCCCTCGCCGCGTCCCGGCACGTCTCGCTGGTGATCGTCGTGGCCCCGCCGGAGGGCGCCGCCGACGTCAAGTCGCTGCTCGACGCGCACGCGCTGCCCGAGCGGACCGACTTCCTGGTCGTCCCCGGCGGGGAGTCCCGCCAGGAGTCGGTCCGGCTCGGCCTGGAGGCGCTGCCGCCGAAGTACGGGATCGTGCTGGTCCACGACGCGGCCCGGCCCCTCGTCCCCGTCGACACGGTCGACACGGTCATCGAGGCCGTACGCGACGGCGCCCCCGCCGTGGTGCCCGCGCTGCCGCTGGCCGACACGGTCAAGGAGGTCGCGCCCGCGGCCGTGGCCGGCGACCCCGAGCCGGTCGTCGCCACTCCCGAGCGGTCCCGGCTGCGTGCCGTGCAGACCCCGCAGGGCTTCGACCGGGCGACCCTGGTCCGCGCCCACGAGAGCGTCACCGAGAACGTCACCGACGACGCGAGCATGGCGGAGCAGCTGGGGGTGCCGGTCGTGGCCGTCCCCGGCCACGAGGAGGCCTTCAAGGTCACCCGCCCCCTGGACCTGGTCCTCGCCGAGGCGGTGCTGGCGCGCAGGAGGCTCAACGATGGCTTCTGAGGCGGGCCTTGTACTGCCGCAGGTCGGGATCGGCACCGACATCCACGCCTTCGAGGAGGGCCGCGAGCTGTGGTGCGCGGGCCTGAAGTGGGAGGGCGAGGGGCCCGGTCTGGCCGGGCACTCGGACGCCGACGTGGTCGCGCACGCCGCCTGCAACGCCCTCTTCTCCGCCGCCGGACTCGGTGACCTCGGACAGCACTTCGGCACGGGCCGCCCCGAGTGGTCGGGAGCCTCCGGGACCACCCTGCTCACCGAGGCGGCCCGGATCGTCCGTGCGGCGGGCTTCACCATCGGCAACGTCGCCGTCCAGGTGATCGGCCCCCGCCCGAAGATCGGCAAGCGGCGGGACGAGGCCCAGAAGATCCTGTCCGAGGCGGCCGGCGCGCCCGTCTCCGTCTCGGGCGCCACGACGGACGGCCTCGGCTTCCCGGGCCGCGAGGAGGGGCTGATGGCGGTGGCGACGGCACTCGTGGTGCGGGTGAGCTGACGGCGTGCGAGGGTACCCACACGACCACCAGTGATCCCGGGACTCCGGAGGGTACCCATGTCCGCCGTACTGTCCGACCGCCTGAAGTCCGTGCTCGACGGCAAGGTGTTCATCGTCGTCGGCACCGTCCAGCCCGACGGCAGCCCGCAGCTGTCCCCGGTCTGGGTGATGCGCGACGGCGACGACCTCCTCTTCTCCACCACGGTCGACCGCCGCAAGTACCTCAACCTGGACCGCGACCCCCGGGTGACCGTCGCCGTCCTCAACCCCGACGAGCCGTACGAGTACGCCGAGATCCGTGGCACCGCCGAACTGACGACGGACGGCGGCCCGGAACTCATCGACCGACTCAGCCGCAAGTACACCGGCAAGGACTACGCGGACTTCAACCCCGCGTCGGCCCAGGACGCCCAGCGGGTGGTGGTCCGGATCCGGCCGCGGAAGGTGGTCGGGAGGCTGTGAGGGCGGGACCTCGTCCTTGAGGGGGCGGGTTGGCGGTGGGAAGGGGCGTGGCACTGCCCGGGGCCCACTACTCTGGAGTGGTGACGATTCGCCTGTACGACACCAGCGCCCGGCAGATCCGTGACTTCACCCCGCTCAAGCCGGGCTGTGTCTCGATCTACCTGTGTGGCGCCACCGTGCAGGCCGCCCCTCACATCGGGCACATCCGGTCGGGCCTGAACTTCGACATCATGCGCCGCTGGTTCGAGTACCGCGGCTACCAGGTGACGTTCATCCGCAACGTCACCGACATCGACGACAAGATCATCGCCAAGAGCCACGAGCAGAACCGCCCGTGGTGGTCGATCGGGTACGACAACGAGCGCGCCTTCAACGAGGGCTACGCCGCCCTCGGCTGCCTCCCGCCGACGTACGAGCCCCGCGCCACCGGCCACATCACCGAGATGGTCGAGATGATGCAGGGCCTCATCGAGCGCGGGCACGCCTACGAGGCCGACGGGAACGTCTACTTCGACGTACGGTCCTTCCCGCGCTACCTCGAACTGTCCCGGCAGGAGCTGGACAACCTGCTCCAGCCGTCCGGCGAGGGCGAGACCGGCAAGCGGGACCCGCGGGACTTCGCCATGTGGAAGTCGGCCAAGCCGGGCGAGCCGACCTGGCCGACCCCCTGGGGACCGGGGCGCCCCGGCTGGCACCTGGAGTGCTCCGCCATGGCGCACAAGTACCTGGGCACCGCCTTCGACATCCACGGCGGCGGACTCGACCTGATCTTCCCGCACCACGAGAACGAGATCGCCCAGGCCAAGGCCTACGGCGACGACTTCGCCCAGTACTGGGTGCACAACGCGTGGGTCACCATGGCCGGCGACAAGATGTCCAAGTCGCTCGGCAACAGCGTGCTGGTCAGCGAGATGGTCAAGCAGTGGCGCCCGATCGTCCTGCGCTACTACCTGGGCACCCCGCACTACCGCTCGATGATCGAGTACAGCGAGGAGTCCCTGCGCGAGGCCGAGTCCGCGTTCGCGCGGATCGAGGGCTTCGTCCAGCGGGTCACCGAGCTGGCCGGGAAGACCGTCGATCCGGCCGCCGAGGTCCCGCCCGCCTTCGCCGAGGCGATGGACGACGACCTGGGCGTCCCGCAGGCCCTCGCCGTCGTGCACACCACCGTCCGGCAGGGCAACAGCGCGCTGGCCGCCGACGACAAGGAAGCCGCCGTCGCCCGGCTCGCCGAGGTACGGGCCATGCTCGGCGTCCTCGGCCTCGACCCGCTCGACCCGCACTGGGCCGGCGACTCCGGCGACCGGAGCGAGGACCTGAACGGCGTGGTCGACAGCCTCGTACGCCTCGTCCTCGACCAGCGCGAGTCCGCTCGGGCCCGCAAGGACTGGGCCACCGCGGACGCCATCCGCGACCAGCTCAAGCAGTCCGGGCTGGCCATCGAGGACGGCCCGCAGGGCCCGCGCTGGAGCCTCGGACCCCGCTGATCCCTTTTCGACCCGGTGATCGATTGTGCCGCCCGGCCCCCCGGGCGGCACACTGCATAGACGTACGTATCCGCACGCTTCACGAAGACAGGTAGGTCATGGCCGCGAACAACCGTCGCATGTCCGGCAAGAAGGGCGCGCAGGTCGGCAGTGGCGGCCAGCGGCGCAAGGGGCTCGAGGGCCGGGGGCCGACCCCGCCGGCCGAGATGCGCAAGGGCCACAAGAAGAACCGCATCGCCAACGCGAAGGCGAAGCAGGCCGTGCGCCGTCCCGTGGCCCGGGGCCGCGGCGGCAAGTCCGCCTCCGAGCTGGTCGTCGGCCGCAACCCGGTCGTCGAGGCGCTCCGCGAGGGCGTGCCCGCCTCGACGCTCTACGTCCAGCAGTTCATCGACAACGACGAGCGCGTCCGCGAGGCCCTCCAGCTCGCCGCCGAGCGCGGCGGCATCAACCTGATGGAGGCCCCGCGCCCCGAGCTGGACCGCATGACCAACGGCCTGAACCACCAGGGCCTGGTCCTCCAGGTCCCGCCGTACGAGTACGCGCACCCGGAGGACCTGCTCGACGCCGCCGCCGACGAGGGCCAGGACCCGCTGGTCGTCGCCCTGGACGGGGTCACCGACCCGCGCAACCTCGGCGCCGTCGTCCGCTCGGTCTCCGCGTTCGGCGGCCACGGCGTGGTCGTACCCGAGCGCCGCTCGGCCGGCATGACCGCCGGCGCCTGGAAGACCTCCGCCGGTACGGCCGCCCGGACGCCGGTCGCCCGGGCCACCAACCTCACCCGCGCCCTGGAGGCCTACAAGAAGGCCGGCCTCACCGTGGTCGGCCTGGCGGCGGACGGCGAGGTGGAGCTCGGCGACCTGGAGGCCCTGGCGGGGCCGGTCGTCATCGTCGTCGGCAGCGAGGGCAAGGGTCTGTCCCGCCTGGTCGGCGAGACCTGCGACTACCGCGTGCGCATCCCGATGCCGGGCGGCGCGGAGTCGCTCAACGCCGGTGTGGCCGCGGGCGTCGTGCTGTACGAGGCCGCGCGCCGACGCAGCTGACCGAGGGCCCGGACGGGTTGAACACCCGTCCGGAACTTCACCCTTGCGGGGTAATTCGCGCGTCCATATGGCGTTCGAGGCCGCTTTGACGGGGTCCGGACACATCCGCCCGGTCAAAGCAGTGTCCTAACGCCACGTCACTCGGTTAGATGAGTGTGGACACCAGAACACCCCGCACACCCACGGGGGACCGCTCGTCGGGATTCGACGACGCTCCCGCGCTGAGCATGGTGAAGGTGCCGAGCGATCCGGCGCAGGTCATCGTCAATCACGCCAGCTTCCGCGTGCAGCTGGGCGCGTCGGCCAAGCGCACCCAATCCCCGCGGATCGCCCGGCATCTGAACGCCGGCCAGGACCCCGCCCGGATGCCCGTCGTGGGCACGGCGGGCCGGCCCGGCGCCACCGGCCGCCGCCGCCCCGTCGTGTGGAGCGGCAGGTCCGCCCCCGACGACACCGGCGCCCACCGGCTCCTCCAGGCCGTGCGGGGCAGCAGCGTCCGCCACGCCGACGAGCCCGAGGCCGGCGCCACCCAGGTCATCCCGCGCGTCCAGACCGGCTACGCCGACACCTACGACCGACTCGACCAGACCGTCGAGACCCCCGTCGTCGGCCACCAGCGCACCGCCCCCGACGCCGACGGCACCCGCCTCCTGCCCCACATGCGCACGGTCACCGGCGCCTACGACTACGACGCCGAGCCCTACGCCGAAGCCGACCACGAGCCGTACGACAGCTACGCCGAACCGCCCGGCCCCGGCCCCGACGGCCCGCGCACCGCCCGGCGCCAGGGCGACGATCCGGCCCGGCACGCCTACTACCCCGGCCGCCGGCTCAACCTCGGCGTCGTCATCCTCCCGCTGCGCATCTTCCTCGGCTTCATCTCCATCTACGCCGGTATGGGCAAGCTGTGCGACCCCGTCTACTTCGACGGCGGCAAGCGCGGCTCCATGGTCAAGTGGCTCAACACCCTGCACCCGTGGGACGTGGCCGAGCCGCTGCGCCAGTTCGCCCTGCACCACCCGGTCGGCTCCGGCCTGGTCATCGCTTTCCTCCAGGTCGTCGTCGGCGTCCTGACCATCCTGGGCTGCTGGCAGCGCGTCACCGCGGTCGTCGGCGCCCTGCTCTCCGCCGCGCTGATCGTCACCGTCAGCTGGAAGACCGTCCCGGCCTACGACGCCCCGGACATCATCTACCTCGCCGCCTGGTCCCCGCTGATCATCGCCGGCGCCCCCGTCTACTCCGTGGACGGCCGCCTCGCGGGCAGCGCCTGGCGCCGGCTCGGCCCCCGCGCCGACATCTGGGAGCTGCGCCGTTTCGTCCTGCGCCGCGGCGCGCTGGTCACGGCCGTCACGGTCGGCCTGACCCTGCTGATCGGCTCCCTGCTGGGCGGCGCGGTCCGCGACTCCAGTCGCGTGGTCGTCCCCGGCCCCGGCGAGGCACCCCGCAACCACCTCCCCGGCTCCCCGCTCCCGCAGGAGCCCGGTGAGCGGCACGAGAAGACCCCGGAGGTCTCCAGCTCCCCGACGGGCAGCGCCACGGCCGGCGCGAGCCCCTCCGGGACCGCGACGACCCCGGGCGCGAGCCGCAGCACCGCCGGCGCCACCACCACGACCCCCACCCAGACCCAGGGCAGCACGGGTCAGCTCCCGCCCCGCCGGACCTCCCCGACGGGCGGCGCACCGAGCACGACGGCCGGCCCGACGAGCACCGGCGGCAGCAGCACCGGCGGCTCGACCACCGGCGGCGGCACGTCCTCGGGCGGCAGCAGCACGGCCACGGGCCAGCCGGGCCTGGTGGGCGGCCTGCTGGGCTGACGGAGCACCAGCCCGACAACGGCAGACAACGGCAGAGGGCCCCGTACCGAGAAAGGTACGGGGCCCTTTTCCATGCGGGGACCACCGCCCCGAAGCCCGACGCGGGGGTTACCGCCCCAGGGCCGCCAGTTCCTTGGCCGCCTCCGTCAGATCCTTCGCGGTGTCGATGGCCCGCCAATAAGCGCCCTGCGGAATGGGGAAGCCGGCCAGTTTCTTCTCCCGGGCCAGCCGGGGAAACGTGGTCCGCTCGTGATCCCCCCGCTCGGGCAGCAGGGAAGCGAACTCCGGCGAGAACACATACACACCGGCATTGATCTCGAACGTCGACGGCGGCGCTTCGATGAAGTCGGTGATGTGCCCGAACCCGTCGGTCTTCACGGCGCCCCACGGAATGCGCGGCCGGGCCAGCGCCAGCGTGGCCACCGCGTCCCGCTCGGTGTGGAAGTCGGCCATGTCCCGCAGCGAGAAGCGCGTCCAGATGTCCCCGTTGGTGGCGTACCAGGGCCGGTCGGGGTGCGGCAGACGCGCCGCGGCGTACCGCAGACCGCCTCCGCGGCCGAGGGGCTCGGTCTCCACGACGGTGGTGACGGAGAGGGGCAGGTCGGCCGAGTCCAGCCACTTCTGCAGGACGTCGGCGAGGTGGCCGCAGGAGACCACCACGTCCGTCACGCCTTCCTCGGCGAGCCAGGTGAGCTGGTGGCCGATGATCGGAGTGCCCGTACCGGGGATCTCGACCATCGGTTTGGGCCGGTCGTCGGTGTACGGACGCAGCCGTGAGCCCTGGCCACCGGCCAGGACCACGGCTTGAGTGGGGCGCGACGCGGCGTTCGGATGGGTCATGACCGCACTGTACGTGGCGCCCCATGGCCGTGCGGAGACGGCAACGCGCTCCTTGGGGAGCCGTTACCGAGTTCGCACCGAACTCAGCTGTGCGCGGCCAGGACGCCCGAGGCGAAGGCCGTGTCGCACACCGGGCGGGCGTACGACTGGGCGCGCGAGGCGCCGTAGATGCGCACCGCGGCCTGGCCGAGGGTGCGGGCGATGGAGGAGCAGTGCCGGGCCAGCGAGGGGTGGCCGTTGACGGCCTCCTGGAGGTGGGTGAGGACCACCCCCGGGTTCTTGTTCTGCAGCTCGGTCATCAGCTGGTCGCGGAGCACGTCCTGCGGGGCGCGGGTGACCTTCTTGGCGGAGATCTCCGCCGCCGAGACGTCGGAGGCGGCCAGCACCGAGCTGGAGGGACTCCCCGTCCAGTTGACCCGGGTGACCGCGAGGGTCCCGGAGAGCACCAGGACGACGGGCAGGACGAGGGCGAGAGTGCGGCCGATCCGGCGGGCAGGGCCGCCCCGGTGGCCGCTTCGCGTCTGAGGGGTGGTGGAGTGCTTCACGCGTGTGAGGGTAGCGCCCGGTAATGACGCGAAGACATTCAGTCACTCTTATGGGGGATGAGAACCCGCCTCTTTCTGGGTAATGGGTTGACGTTCGCGCCCCGGAGTGATCGCTGCGCCGGGGTGTCTGCGCCGATTGTGCGGGCCCCACGGGAAGGGCCCCGCACGCCGAGCGCGCGGGGCCCTTCCCATGCCGTGGGATGTCAGTCGGTCAGCCGCTCGCCGGTGGAGGTCGAGAAGACGTGGATCTCGCCCGGCCGTGGCACGACGTGCAGCGTGGAGCCCTTCTCCGGCACCTGACGGCCGTTGACGCGGACCACCAGGTCCTTCACCTCACCGCCGACCTCGGCGGTGCCGTAGACGTAGCCGTCGGCACCCAGCTCCTCGACGACGTTCACGGAGACGGCGAGACCGGCCGGCGCGTCCGCGGCGTCCTTGGACAGGGAGGCGGCGACGGAGCCGTTGTGCTCGACCACGTCGAAGTGCTCGGGACGGACGCCGACGGTCACCGTGCGGTCACCCTTGTCGGCGGCGGCCTTCAGGGCCTCCCGGTTGACGGGGACGACGCTGTTGCCGAACTTCACGCCGCCGTCGGTGATCGGCACCTCGACCAGGTTCATGGCGGGGGAGCCGATGAAGCCGGCGACGAAGAGGTTCGCGGGCTTGTCGTACATGTTCCGCGGCGAGTCCACCTGCTGGAGGATGCCGTCCTTGAGCACGGCCACCCGGTCGCCCATCGTCATGGCCTCGACCTGGTCGTGGGTGACGTAGACGGTGGTGATGCCGAGGCGGCGCTGCAGCGACGCGATCTGCGTACGGGTCGAGACACGGAGCTTGGCGTCCAGGTTGGACAGCGGCTCGTCCATGAGGAAGACCTGCGGCTCACGCACGATCGCGCGGCCCATGGCGACACGCTGGCGCTGACCGCCGGAGAGCGCCTTCGGCTTGCGGTCCAGGTACTCGGTGAGGTCGAGGATCTTCGCGGCCTCCTCGACCTTCTGCCGGATCTCCGCCTTGTTGACGCCGGCGATCTTGAGCGCGAAGCCCATGTTGTCGGCGACCGTCATGTGCGGGTAGAGGGCGTAGTTCTGGAACACCATGGCGATGTCCCGGTCCTTGGGCGGCAGGTGCGTGACGTCGCGGTCACCGATGCGGATGGCGCCGCCGTTGACGTCCTCCAGACCCGCGAGCATCCGCAGGGAGGTGGACTTTCCGCAGCCGGACGGGCCGACCAGGACGAGGAACTCGCCGTCCGCGATGTCGATCTCGAGGGCGTCGACGGCGGGCTTGGTGGAACCCGGGTAGATCCGGGTCGCCTTGTCGAACGTGACAGTGGCCATGGTGAATGGGCCCCCTTCTACCGGCAGGAACGTGCCGGACGATCCGTTGTAGGAAGGTGGTTGGTGTAGTCCACCGGGGTGAACTGGGTCAGGACGGTACCTGGCGTTCACCGGCTCTGTCAGTACTTCGACCCCGGTGAACTTCGCGGAAATTTTCGACGGGGCGGCCCCGAGTCCTGGGTACACTGCACGAGCACCCAGGTGCACGCCTCCTTAGCTCAGCTGGTCAGAGCGCCGCTCTTGTAAAGCGAAGGTCGTCGGTTCGAATCCGACAGGGGGCTCGTGCGGCCCAGGTGGGACTCGGTTCCACCTGGGCTTTCTCATGCCAGGACGTCGGCCGGGTGGCAGCGGTCGGCGAGGGCGGGCCGGAGTTCGACGGTCCGGCGGACCCGGGGTCCGGGATGCGCGTCAGCGCCCGGGGGTCTGTTCCGGCGTGGCCTCGGCGACGATGTCGCCCGGGCGGCGCAGCCCGGGCGGGGCCGGGAAGGGACGTCAGGCGGGCCGGCAGCCGGGCGATGACCAGGACGGCCTCGCGGGTGTCGGCGCGGTGGGCCGGCATCCGGGACTCGCCCCGGCGCTCCAGGAGCATGGCGCCGGTGTCGGGGTGGTCGTCCAGGAGCCGTACCGCCTCCTCTGCCCGTCGAGCGTGAGCCGCCGGCGGTGCAGGAAGTCCGCCGCGAGGTCCGGCAGCCCGGCGATGAACGCCCGGCCCGCCGCGCCGTTGTCCCTCTCCTGCGCCTCGGCCGGCGCACCGGGGATGTCGATCACGGAGCGGACGATACCGACGTGCGTGAATCGGCTCATGCGAATTCTCCGGGGCCTGAGCGGGGTGTGGGCCTATGTCCGCAGTGCTCCCGGCACGTACGTGTGGCTGGGCATCCTGTTCGTCACGACCGTCGCGCTGCACCACATGTCGCCGGAGTTCGAGGCGCACTTCCTGCGGCGGCGGTCCACGAACATCCACGAGCTGTCCCGCAATCCGGTGCGGGTGCTGGTGGCCAGCGCGATGTGGATCGAGAGCGGGCACTGGGTGCCGTACGCCTTCCTGTACACGGTGTTCCACGCGCCGGCCGAGCGCTGGCTGGGCACGGCCCGCTGGCTGGCGGTGTGCGCGCCGGCGCACGTGCTGGCCTCGCTGATCAGCGAGGGGGCGCTGCTGGAGGCGATCCGCCGGGGCGTGGCCCCGCACTCGGCGGTGAACACCCTGGACATCGGGGTGAGTTACGCGCTGGCCGGGGTGATGGCGGTGCTGGTCTACCGGATCGCGGCGCCCTGGCGGTACGCGTACCTGGCGGCGCTGCTGGTCGTGTTCGGGCTGCCGCTGGCCGCCGGGCCGACCTTCACCGACTTCGGTCACGTCGTCGCCGTACTGATCGGTCTCGCCTGCTATCCGCTGGTCAGGGGCCGCGGAAAAGCATGGAATCCGAAGGAGACACTGGCCGGGCTCAGGGGTTAACGTCCCGGCCATGAGCAGCTCGGCGAGCAGTGTCGTGAACGGTGGCATCTCCTTCTGGTACGCGGACGACGGTCTTCCGGCGGTGCGGGAGCCGCTGTCCGGGGACGCGTCCGCCGACGTGGTGATCGTGGGCGGCGGGTACACGGGCCTGTGGACGGCGTACTACCTGAAGAAGGCCGTCCCCTTCCTGCGGATCACCGTGCTGGAGCAGAAGTTCTGCGGGTACGGCGCCTCGGGCCGCAACGGCGGCTGGCTGTACAACGGGATCGCGGGCCGCGACCGGTACGCGAAGCTGCACGGCCACGAGGCCGCCGTACGGCTCCAGCGGGCGATGAACGACACCGTGGCCGAGGTGGTCGCGGTCGCCGAGGCGGAGGGCATCGACGCCGACGTGCACCGGGGCGGCGTCCTGGAGGTGGCGACGACTCCGGCGCAGCTGGCCCGGCTGAAGGCGTTCCACCAGCACGAGCTGTCGTACGGCGAGAAGGACCGGGAGCTGTACGGCGCCCGGGAGACCGCCGAGCGGATCCGGATCGCGGACGCGGTCGGCTCGACCTGGACCCCGCACGGGGCTCGGCTGCACCCGGTCAGGCTGGTCAAGGGGCTCGCGGCGGCCGTGGAGGCGCTCGGCGTCACGATCCACGAGTCGACGCCGGTGACGGAGATCCGCCCCAAGCACGCGGTCACCCCCTACGGCACGGTCCGCGCGCCCTACGTCCTCCGTTGCACCGAGGGCTTCACCGCCTCCCTCAAGGGGCAGCGGCGGACCTGGCTGCCGATGAACTCCTCGATGATCGCGACCGAGCCGCTGACCGAGGAGCAGTGGGCGGCGATCGGCTGGACGGGCCGGGAGACCCTCGGCGACATGGCGCACGCCTACATGTACGCCCAGCGCACGGCGGACGGCCGGATCGCGCTGGGCGGGCGCGGGGTGCCGTACCGCTTCGGTTCGCGCACCGACAACGACGGCCGGACGCAGGCGGCGACCGTCGAGGACCTGCGCGAGATCCTGGCCCGCTTCTTCCCGTCCCTGGCCGGGGTGCGGATCGCGCACGCCTGGTCGGGGGTGCTCGGCGTGCCGCGCGACTGGTGCGCCACGGTGACGCTCGACCGCTCCACGGGGCTCGGCTGGGCCGGCGGCTACGTCGGCTCCGGTGTGGCCACCGCCAACCTGGCCGCCCGCACCCTGCGGGACCTGGTCCAGCGGGACTCCGGGCAGGGCGGCCGGACGGAGCTGACGGACCTGCCCTGGGTGGACCACAAGGTCCGCAAGTGGGAGCCGGAGCCCTTCCGCTGGCTGGGCGTCCAGGGCATGTACGCCACCTATCGCGCCGCCGACCAGCGCGAACGCCTCCGCCCCGGCGCGGAGTCCTCGCGGCTGGCGAAGGTGGCCGACCGGGTGGCGGGACGGCACTGAGGCCCGGGCCGCGGGCCGGTTACCCTCGCCGCATGATTCGTACCGCGACCCCTGACGACGTCCCCGTCATCCACGCGCTGATCCGTGAGCTGGCCGAGTACGAGAAGGCGGCCGAGGAGGCCCGGGCGAGCGAGGAGCAGGTGCGGGAGGCGCTGTTCGGGGAGCGGCCGGCCGCGTTCGCGCACCTGGCGGTGGACGAGGAGAGCGGGGAGCCGGTCGGGTTCGCGCTGTGGTTCCTCAGCTTCTCCACCTGGCGCGGGGTGCACGGCATCTACCTGGAGGACCTGTACGTCCGGCCCGAGGCGCGCGGCGGCGGACACGGGCGGGCGCTGCTGGCCGAGCTGGCGCGGATCTGCGGGGAGCGGGGGTACGAGCGGCTGGAGTGGTCGGTGCTGAACTGGAACCGGCCGGCGATCGGCTTCTACGAGGCGCTCGGCGCCCGCCCGCAGGACGAGTGGACGGTGTACCGGCTCACGGACGACGCGCTGGCGGCGCTGGGCTCCGCCGGCTGACTCCCCACCGGTGGTGGCGGCGGTCCGGCGGCCACGGGTCGCCGGCGGCCGGCCGCGCAGTTCCCCGCGCCCCTTGCGGGCGAGCCGCGGCGTGCTTGGGGGCGGGGGTCGGTACGCGGCCTGGCCGTCCGGTGCGAGCGACGAGCACGTGCCCGGATGCGACGACGACGGGCCGCGCTCCCCACACGCCCCGGCCGGTGGCCGTCCAGCGCCCGGTGTGCGGCGGCGGCCTGCGCGAGCGGGAAGCGGGTGACGGCCGGGCGCAGGTGGCCCTGGGCGGCCTCGGCGAGGGCGCGCAGTTCCAGGGCGCGCAGGCCGCCGAGGTCGGTACGCGGCCTGGCCGTCCGGTGCGAGCGACGAGCACGTGCCCGGATGCGACGACGACGGGCCGCGCTCCCCGCACGCCCCGGCCGGTGGCCCTCACGGTTCCAGTACCACCTTGCCGATCGTGCCCCGCCCCTCCAGCGCCCGGTGTGCGGCGGCGGCCTGCGCGAGCGGGAAGCGGGTGACGGCCGGGCGCAGGCGGCCCTGGGCGGCCTCGGCGAGGGCGCGCAGTTCCAGGGCGCGCAGGCCGCCGGCCTTCTGCAGCATCGCCGGGCCGAGCACCGACTCCGAGAGGCCCTCGACGACGTACCCCTGGCCGTCGGCGATCCCCTCCGCCGACCAGCCGAAGACCAGGTGCCGGCCGCCGGGCCCGAGCAGGGCGACGGCCTCCCGGGCGACCCGGCCGCCCACGCCGTCGTAGACCAGGGTGGCGGCCCGGCCGCCCAGGTGGGCGCGGACCTCGGCGGGCCAGTCGGGGTCGGTGTAGTCGACGGCGAGGTCGGCGCCGTTCGCGCGTACCCGGGCGGTCTTCTCCGGGCCGCCCGCGAGACCGATCACGCTGGCTCCGGCGTTCCCGGCGTGCTGGACGAGCAGGGTGCCGACGCCGCCGGCCGCGGCCGGTACGACCACCACGTCGTCCGGTCCCGGCTCGGCGAACTGCGCGATGCCCAGCGCCGTACGGCCCGTGCCGATCATGGCGACGGCGGCGGCGGGGTCCAGGTTTTCCGGGATGTCGTGCACACGCTCGACCTCGGTGACGGCGAGTTCGGCGTACCCGCCGGGTGCGAAGCCCAGGTGGGCCACCACCCGTCGGCCGAGCCACCGCCCGTCGACGCCGTCGCCGAGCGCGTCCACGACGCCCGCGACCTCGCGGCCGGGCACGGTCGGCAGGGCGGGCCGCTCGGGCAGCGGGCCGCGGTGGCCCTCCCGCAGGGCCGTGTCGAGCAGGTGCACCCCGGCCGCGGCGACCGCGATCCGCACCTGGCCGGGGCCCGGGACCGGGTCCGGCACCTCCTCGTAGGTCAGGTTCTCGGCCGGGCCGAAGGCGTGCAGACGAACGGCGTGCATGGGACCCCCCAGGGAGACGGCGTGGTGTCCCCACCCTCCGACCTCAAGCGCGCTTGAGGTCAAGGGCGGGCCGGCCGAGGATCAGGGACACCGCCGTCACCGCGCTGTTGAAGGACACCTCCGACAGCACGCCCGGGGCCGCGACCTGGTCGCCCACGAGGTACACCCCGTCGCCGCGGTCCACGGCGGGCCGGTCCCGCCAGGTGCGGCCCGGCAGGTCCACGGCTCCCGTACGGCCGTCCGCCACGGCCTCCCGCCGCCAGGTCACCCGCTCCCGCCACCCGCGGAACCCCAGGTCGAGCAGGTGCTCGGCGCGGGCCAGCGCGTCGGCCCGGCGCTCGCCGGGCCCCACCGGGAACTGCCCCTGCAGCAACTGCTCCCCGGCCGGTGCGAGGGACGGGTCCTGTGCCGTGAACCGCTCGATCCAGCCCGGCGCGTCCAGGTCGGAGACGGCGAAGGCGTCCCCGCGCCGGGTGCGCACGGCGAGGTCGAGGAGGACGGTACGGCCGCTCGGCCACTCCAGCGAGTCGTCGCGGAGCAGCCGCCGGGCGGCGGGCAGGGCGGTGGCGACGACGACCGGGGTGTCCCGCGGCAGCTCGTCCACCCGGGATCCCGTCTCGATCCGCACACCCATGTTCCAGGCCCGGGCGGCCATCCGGTCGACCACCGCGCCCCAGCCGCCGCGCGGATAGTGCGCCTCCGGAGGGAGCTTGGTGGCCCGGCGCAGGCGCTCCTGTACGAAGGCCGCGGACAGGCTGCCCGGGTCGTGGTGGAAGAGGGCGACGGCCGCGTAGTGGGCGGCGGCCCGGGCGCCCTCTTCGCCGGCGATCCCGGCCGCCCAGTCGAGGAAGCCGGCGTCGACGGGGGCCGGGCCGATCCGCCGCCGGAGCAGCTTGAGCATGGGGAAGGGCGGGGTGCGGCGCAGCACGCCGTGGTGGTGCAGCCGCAGCCGGGCGGCCTCCAGGGGCGGCAGGGGGGCGAGGGGGCCGAGCAGGTCCCGCTGCCTGAGCCAGGTCCAGTGCGGGCCGCCGCAGTAGAAGGCGTGCGGGCCCTCGTTGGTCCGGTACGGTTCCGCCGCCGTCCGGGCCCGCCCGCCGAGGGTGTGGTGGGCCTCGTGCACGGTGACCTTGGAGCCGGCCTCGGCTGCGGTGATCGCGGCGGTGAGTCCGGCGAAGCCGCCGCCGATGACGGTGATGTGGTGCGCGGGCTTGGGCATGGCTCTCCCTGAGGTCGGTCCACCTGCTGCGGGAGTACGACGGCCGGCGCTCCGCCGTATGTGACATCCCGGTGTTTTCCCAGGCCAGGCCGATTGTCAGTGGAGGGGTGCAGCATGGGCGCATGGTGAGGCGAGCGACGGGAAGCCGGCCGGCGGGCCGGGGGGCGGTGCGGGGCGTACGGCGGCCGGAGGTGCGGCTGCCGCCGCTGGAGCCGTGGGCCGAGGGGGAGTTGGAGCCGGACGGCGACTATGACGGGCTGGAGTTCCGGGAGCTGGACCTGGGCGGGCAGGACGGGGCGGGGGCCCGGTTCATGGACTGCGCGCTGACGGGCTGCGCGCTGGACGGGACGGCGCTGGGCCGGGCCCGGGTGCTGGACTCGGTGCTGACCGGGCTGCGGGGGGTGGGCACGCAGTTCGCCGAGTCCACGTTCCGCGATGTGGAGCTGGTCGACGCGCGGCTGGGCGGCACGCAGATGCACGGCGCGGTGCTGGAGCGGGTCGTGATCCGCGGCGGCAAGATCGACTGTCTGAACCTCCGCGAGGCCCGCCTCAAGGACGTCGTCTTCGACTCCTGCGTCCTGGTCGAGCCGGACTTCGCGGGTGCGCACCTGGAGCGGGTGGAGTTCACCGGCTGTGTCCTGAAGGAGGCCGACTTCGGCGGCGCGACCCTGACGGACGTGGACCTGCGCGGGGCCGCTCCGCTGGAGATCACCCGGGGTCTGGACCGGCTCTCCGGCGCGGTGATCAGCACCGCGCAGCTGCTGGATCTGGCGCCGGTGCTGGCGGCGGCGATGGGCATCCGGGTCGAGTAGCGGGTGCGGTCCCGGGGATCGGACCGCCCTCGGGGCGGGGTGTGACGTTCCACGCCCCGACTGCGCTTCAAGAGAAGGGAGTTGAGGCTCGGTCTCGCGTCCGCATAACGGATTTCGCAGCACGGCTTTCGGATACGAACACGTAAAGTCTTGACGGCACTCTGTCAAACCGAGGGTGTCCGGTGTCACTCTCTCCTCGCCCGCCGCAACTCTGTGCATCCCCTGTGACCCACCTGTGTCTCCACCCCATGAGACCAGTCAGAAGGAGATCGAGTGAGACAGCAGCCCCACGTCACCGGCGCCTCCCGTACTCCCCGCAAGACCGCCGTGCGCGCCGGCGCGCTGGTCGGCTCCGCGGCGATGGTCGTCCTCGCGCTGCAGAGCGGCGCCGCGACGGCCGTCCCCGCCCCGCACCCCGCGGGCGCCGAGGCGGTCGGCCTGAGCGCCCCGGCCCGGGCCGCCGCGCTGAAGTCGGCCCAGGAGTACGCCGGTGCCGCGGCCCGCGACCTCGGGCTCGGTGCCAAGGAGAAGCTGGTCGTCCGGGACGTGCTCAAGGACGCGGACGGCACCGTCCACACCCGGTACGAGCGCACCTACGCCGGTCTGCCCGTGCTCGGCGGCGACCTCGTCACCCACGTCGCGAAGAACGGCTCGCTCAAGGGCGTCAGCAAGGCGACCACGGCCCGGATATCCGTGCCGAGCACGTCGGCCGCCCTGTCCCCGGCGAGCGCCGAGAAGACCGCCGTCCAGGCCGCCGGCACCGCGAAGGCCACCGCCACCACCGCCCGCAAGGTCGTCTGGGCCGCCGGCGGCAAGCCGGTCCTCGCCTACGAGTCGGTCGTCAAGGGCCGCCAGCACGACGGCACGCCGAGCGAACTGCACGTCATCACCGACGCGCGCACCGGCAAGCAGCTGCACTCCTTCGAGGCGATCGACACCGGCACGGGCACCAGCCGGTACAGCGGCACCGTCCCGCTCGGCACCACCGCCGCCGCCGGGGGTTACGACCTGACCGACGGCGCGCGCGGCGGCCACAGGACCTACGACCTGAACGGCGGCACCAACGGCACCGGCACCCTCTTCCACGACGCCGACGACGTCTGGGGCGACGGCACCGTGACCAACCGCCAGACCGCCGCCGTCGACGCCGCCTACGGCGCCGCCGTCACCTGGGACTTCTACAAGGCCGCGTTCAACCGCAACGGCATCGCGGGCGACGGCAAGGCCGCCTACTCCCGCGTCCACTACGGCAACGCCTACGTCAACGCCTTCTGGAACGACAGCTGCTTCTGCATGACGTACGGCGACGGCGCGAACAACGCCGACCCGCTGACCTCCCTCGACGTCGCCGGCCACGAGATGAGCCACGGCCTGACCGCGGCCACCGCCGGCCTGAAGTACAGCCGCGAGTCGGGCGGCCTGAACGAGGCCACCTCCGACATCTTCGGCACCTCCGTGGAGTTCTTCGCGAACAACTCCACCGACACCGGCGACTACCTCATCGGCGAGAAGATCGACATCAACGGCGACGGCACCCCGCTGCGCTACATGGACAAGCCCAGCAGGGACGGTGCCTCCGCCGACTACTGGTCGCGCACCGTCGGCCGCCTGGACGTGCACTACTCGTCCGGTGTCGCCAACCACTTCTTCTACCTGCTGTCCGAGGGCAGCGGCGCGAAGACGGTCAACGGGGTGTCGTACAACTCCCCGACCTACGACGGCTCCACGGTCACCGGCATCGGCCGGGACAAGGCGGCCCAGATCTGGTACAAGGCGCTGACCACGTACTTCACCTCGTCCACCGACTACGCGGGCGCCCGCACCGGCACCCTCCAGGCGGCGGCCGACCTGTACGGCTCGGGCAGCGCGGAGTACAAGGCGGTGGCGGCGGCCTGGACGGCCGTGAACGTCAAGTAACCCCGTCCGTACGGCAGCACCCCGGCCGGGCCGCCCGTCGTCACGGGTGGTCCGGCCGGCCGTCCCCGTACAGCCAGTCCTTCCAGATCCCGGCGAAGTCCTTCCCGGGGGCCTTCCCCTCCACGTACTTGGTAAAGTCGGCGGTGCTCGCGGTGCCGTGGCGGTGCGCGGCGGCCCAGCCCTGGATGATGTCGTAGAAGGTGTCGTCGCCGACCTTCTGCCGGATCTTGTGCAGGACCATCGCGCCGCGGTCGTAGACGGGGGTGTCGGAGATGTGCGCGGCGCCGGACGGTGTCGCCGGCGGGAACGCCCAGATCTCCTCGTGGTCGCCCTCGTAGAGGCGGGTGAAGGTCTGCTGGGCGGTGGGCCCGCCGTGGTCCTCCTTGTACAGCCACTCCGCGTACTGCGCGAAGCCCTCGTTCAGCCACATGTCCCGCCACGACCGGGGGGTGACCGAGTCGCCGTACCACTGGTGGGCGAGTTCGTGCACCAGGAGCGAGGTGTCGAGCTGGTCGGCGGGGAAGACGGGACGGTTCTGGGTCTCCAGGGCGTAGCCGGCGTCGCCGGGGCGGTCGACGATCGCACCGGCCGAGGAGAACGGGTACGGCCCGAAGTTGGTCTCCGCCCAGTCGAGTATCTCGGGGATCTTCGCGAGCACCTCGGCGCTCTCCTCGGCCTCGGCGGGGTCGACGGCGGTGAGGACGGGCAGGTGGTGCGGGCCGGAAGTGCGGTTGATCTTGTAGTGGCCGATGGCGACGGCGGCCACGTAGCTCGCCATGGGCTCGGCGGTGTGCCAGTGGTAGGCGGTACGGCCGCCCCGCGTGCGCTGGTCCGCCAACTCCCCGTTGGAGACGGCCTGGAGACCCTTCGGGACGGTGACCGTGATGTCGTAGGACGCCTTGTCGGAGGGGTGGTGGTTGCCGGGGAACCAGGCCATGGAGCCGACCGGTTCGCCGAGCGCCAGGGCGCCGTCGGCGGTGGGCAGCCAGCCCTCCTCGGAGTAGCCGTCGGGGTCGGTGAGGGTGCGCGGGGTGCCCGAGTAGCGGACGGTCGCGCGGAACGTCTCGCCCTCGCTCAGGTCGTCGTGCGGGCGGACGGTGAGTTCCTGTCCGGCGCGGCTCCAGCGGGCGTCCTTGCCCTCGACGTCGACCGAGTCGACGTGCAGCCCGGCGAGGTCGAGGTCGAAGGCCGACAGGTCCCGGGTGGCCCGGGCGGTGACGACGGCCGTGCCGGTGAGCCGGCGGGTGGCCGGGGTGTAGTCCAGGGTCAGGTCGTAGTGCCCGACGTCGTAGCCGCCGTTTCCGGATTTCGGGAAGTACGGGTCGCGTACGCCGGAGCCGCCCGGGGTGCCCCGCACCCCGCCGTCGCACGCGGTGCCCGTGAGGGCGAGGGCGAGCAGGACGGCGAGCGCCGGGACCAGGCGTACGGATCGGGACATGTCAGTGATCTTAGGCGGGCGGGGTGCACCGCAGACAGGGTCGCCGGACCGGCGTGACACCATCTCCCCCGTGCTCGACATCGGCTACGCCCTCTCCAACCGCTTCCCGGATCCGCCGCAGACCGACTACCGCCGCGCGGACGTCCACGCGCTGCGCCACGACCTGTTCTGCGGCGACGTCTATCTCGCGGACACCGAGACCGACCGGGAACTGTCCACAGCCTGGGGATGGGTGCCGGTGCTGGACTTCGCGTGGGCGCTGTGCGACATCGCGGAACGGCTGGACCGGGACCCGATGGGCTCCCGCGCGGCCCGGCCGCAGCGCGCCGAGCTGGACTTCACCGAGTCCACCGACCGGATGCTCTTCGAGCGCCGGTTCGGCTGGGTCGACATCACCGCCGACTGGATGCCGGCCGAGGAGTCCCCGCTGACCTTCTCCCACACCGAGCTGCGCCGCGAGGCCCGCGACTTCCTGCACGACCTGCTCGCGGACCTCGCCGACCTGCACGAGGACCTGGCGGAGAACCCGGCCGTCTGGACCCTTCAGGCCCGCTTCCCGCGGGTGCCGTAGCCCCGCCCGTGGAGGAAGGTCCCCCCGGCGGGCGCCGGGGGGACCTGCACGCCCGTTCCGGTGCTCAGACGTTGACGCCGAAGTCCTGGGCGATGCCGACCAGGCCCGAGGCGTAGCCCTGGCCCACCGCGCGGAACTTCCACTCCGCGCCGTTGCGGTACAGCTCGCCGAAGACCATGGCCGTCTCGGTGGCCGCGTCCTCCGACAGGTCGTAGCGCGCGATCTCGGCGCCGCCGGCCTGGTTGACGATGCGGATGTAGGCGTTGCGGACCTGGCCGAAGTTCTGGCCGCGGTTCTCGGCGTCGTAGATGGAGACCGGGAAGACGATCTTGTCGATGTCGGCCGGCAGCGCGGCCAGGTTGACGTTGATCGCCTCGTCGTCGCCGGCGCCCTCGCCCGTGCGGTTGTCGCCCGTGTGGACGATCGTGTTGTCCGGGGTCTGCTTGTTGTTGAAGAAGACGAAGTGGGCGTCCGAGTAGACCTTGCCCTGACCGTTCACCGCGATGGCGGAGGCGTCCAGGTCGAAGTCCGTGCCGGTGGTGGTGCGGACGTCCCAGCCGAGGCCCACGGTGACGGCGGTCAGGCCCGGAGCCTCCTTGGTGAGCGAGACGTTGCCACCCTTGGACAGGCTTACAGCCATGTTGGGAGTCCCTTCCTTAGATACCCATGCAATCAGTGCACTCTGTGCCGACGAAGCTACCGTCACCGGGGACAACGTCGAGGGGGGTCCCCGGGGTTCCGGATCCCTTTACCTTTTTTACCGAACCGGAAATCCAGGTGACGTGCGCCGGGCCGGGCCGGGAACATGGAGGGCATGTCCGGGCCCTACTTCATCCGTGGCTCCGTCTCGCTTCCCGAGGCCGAGCTGATGTGGCGTTTCTCCAGGTCGTCCGGGCCCGGCGGACAGCACGTCAACACCAGCGACTCACAGGTCGAGCTGCGCTTCGACCTCGCCCGCACCGAGGCACTGCCCCCGGTGTGGAAGGAGCGGGCGCTGCGGCGGCTGGCCGGCCGCCTCGTCGACGGGGTGGTGTCCGTACGGGCCTCGGAGCACCGCTCCCAGTGGCGCAACCGCGAGGCCGCCGCCGTACGCCTCGCCGCGCTCCTCGCGGAGGCCAGCGCGCCGCCGCCGAAGCCCCGCAAGCCGACCCGCATCCCGCGCGGCATCAACGAACGCCGGCTGCGGGAGAAGAAGCAGCGCGCGGAGACCAAGCGCGGCCGCTCGGGGCGGGACTGGGGTTAGCCGGGACCCTGTCACATCTGCCCGGCTCCGGTCGTCAAGGAGTGCAGCAGCGCGGACGACGACGGAGAGGCCGGAGCCACCCATGACCGACAACGACTTTCTCGCCGAGCGGTTCGAGTCCCACCGGGGGCATCTGCGGGCCGTCGCCTACCGGATGCTCGGCTCCGCCGCCGAGGCCGAGGACGCCGTCCAGGAGGCGTGGTTCCGGCTGAGCCGGTCCGACACGCGGGAGGTGGAGAACCTCGGCGGCTGGCTGACCACCGTCGTCGGCCGGGTCTGCCTCGACATGCTGCGTTCGCGCCGCACCCGGGGCGAGGAGCCCCTGGACAGCTGGCGGCCGGCGCCGTCCGCCGAGCCGGACCCCGCGCAGGACGCCCTGCTCGCCGACTCGGTCGGGCTCGCCCTCCTCGTCGTCCTGGACACGCTCTCGCCGGCCGAGCGGCTGGCCTTCGTGCTGCACGACCTGTTCGGGGTGCCCTTCGAGGAGATCGGCGGCATCCTCGGGCGCAACGCGGCCGCGGCGCGGCAGCTCGCCAGCCGGGCCCGGCGCCGGGTGCGGGGCGTGGAGGCGCCGGAGGCCGACCTGGCCCGGCAGCGGGAGGTGGTCGACGCTTTCCTGGCCGCCGCGCGGAACGGCGACTTCGACGGGCTGCTCGCGGTGCTCGACCCCGACGTGGTGGCCCGCACGGAGGCCGGCGTGAACAGCGGAGCGGCCCGGGTCGCCGCCGGCGCGGCGAGCTTCGCCCACCTGGCCCGGGTGGCGCGTCCGGTCCTGGTCGACGGCGCGACCGGGCTCGCGGTGTTCGCCGACGGCCGCCCGGAGCGGGTCCTGGCCTTCACCTTCGTCGCCGACCGCATCACGGTGATCGACATCGTCACCGACCCGTTTCGCCTGGCGGAACTGACCGTGGAGGAGGTCTAGAACCGCCCTGCCGACACGGCCCGGCCCTGCCGGCCGCTCGGCCGGGGCGACGGCGGGTGCGGTCGGGGCGGACGCCGATGCCGGCGGCGGTCCCGGGATCCGGCGGCGTTCCGGGCGGCGCACACCGCCCGGCCGGGGAGTTCCGGGCTCAGTCCAGCCTGCGGTACCGGCCGCGGAAGTACAGCAGTGGGCCCCCCTCGGCGCTCGGCACGTGGGCGGTGAGGACGCGGCCGATGACCAGGGTGTGGTCGCCGGCGGTCACCCGCTGCTCGGTGCGGCACTCCAGGGTGGCCAGCGCGCCGCCCACGAGCGGGGCGCCGGTGGCCTCGCCGCGGACGTAGGGGATGTCCTCGAAAAGCAGCCGGTCGCTGATGCGGCCCTTCATGGCGAACCGGCCCGCGATGTGCCGCTGGCTCTCGGCGAGGACCGACACCGCCCACAGCGGCTGCTCGTCGAGCAGGTCGTCCATGCGGGCGCCCGTGCGCAGGCTGACCAGGACCAGCGGCGGGTCGAGGGAGACCGACATGAAGGCGGTGGCGGTCATGCCGACGTCCTCCACGCCCGGCGCCTCGGGGTCGTCCGGGTCCAGCGGCGGTTCCTGCGCGGTGACCAGGACCACGCCCGCGGCCAGCCGGGACATCGCGGCCCGGAACTCGTCGTTGCTCACCCCCTCAGCATGCCCGGGAGGCAGGGGGGTGGTGGGGGAGGGAGTCTTCAGCACGCCGGAAACGCTAGTCTCCGCCGCGCGGGGGCCGCATCGGCCCTCCGCCCGAGCCGGGTCCTAGGACCAGCGGCGCACGCGTGCGCCCTCAGCCGTGCACTATGTGTGCACGTCCGCACGCCACGTGTTCAGGAATCGCACAGGCAAAACGCAGAAACTCCACTCAATTGTTCACGTTCTCCTGTGACTTGAGTCACAAGGGGCAGGAATTGTTGACCCTGTGTACCGAGTGGGCAGCGCGCTGTGATTCAGTGGCGGGACAACCCTTCATTCGCTGCGAGGCCTCGGGGGGAGGGAGAGCATGGAGACCGAGTCGGAGCCCTACGTCCGTCTTGCGTCCCTGCGACAGCTGCACCAGGTCATGGCCGACATGAACACGGCACGCAGCCTGGCGGACACTCTGCAGACGGTCGCCGACGGCGCCGTGCAGGCCCTCGGCTACGAGATGGCGGCCGTCAACCTGGTCCGCCAGGACGGCGATCTCGTGGTCGCCGCCTTCTCCGGCAACTCCGCCGCGGAGGCCCTGATCACCGGCCGGGTCGGCTCCCGCGAGTCCTGGGACCGCCGGCTGAACATGGGCGAACGCTGGGGCGACCTCGTCTTCATACCGCACACCGAGGGCTGGGTCCTCGACGACGACGACGTCCCCCAGTGGTACACCGAGGGGCCCGCCCCCCGCTTCGAGGACGAGTGGCACCCCTCCGACCGGCTCTTCGCGCCGATGTACACGCCCGGCGTGCAGGGCGGCAACTGCGGCGAGCTGCTCGGCGTCATATCCGTCGACCGGCCGCGCAACGGCCGCCGCCCCGGCGCCTGGGGCCGCGAGGCCCTCCAGATGTACGCCTTCCAGGCCGCCATCGCGATCAGCAACGCCCGCCTGCGCGCCAACATGCAGCGCGCCCTCGTCCGCCTGGAGCGCGAGCAGCAGGCCCTGCGCGCCAGCGAGGAATCCTTCCGGCAGGCCTTCGAGTACGCCCCCTCCGGCATGGCCATCGCCGAGATGGGCGGCGACCAGCACGGCCGCATCCTGCGCACCAACGACGCCCTGTGCCGGCTGCTCGGCCGCCCCGCCTCCGCGATGCGCCGCTACTCCTTCGCCGACCTCGTCCACCCCGAGGACGTCGGCACCCTGCTGCGCACCTCGGCGGAGGGCGGCCGCGCGGAACTGCGCCTGGGCCGCCGTGACGGCACGTACGTCTGGGTGTCCCTGCGCAACAGCGTCGTCGCGGACGCCGCCGACGGCCCCCGTTTCCTGCTCACCCACGTCGAGGACATAGAGGAGCGCAAGCGGCGCGAGCTGCAGCTCGCCCACCGCGCCTCCCACGACTCGCTGACCGGCCTGCCCAACTCCGCCGAGCTGCGCTCGCGCCTGTCGGCCCGGCTCTGTCAGCGCCCCGCGCACGCCGGCGCCCTCGACTCCCTGGACGCGGCCTACGGCCACCCCGCCTTCGACCTCCCCGCCGGCCACGGCTTCGACTTCGCGCCGGGCACGGACGGCTTCGACGCCTACGACCACCATGTGCACACCGTCGCCCCCGAGGAGGGCCGCGACGACGGCACCAAGGGCCTCGCGGTGCTCTTCTGCGACCTCGACGGCTTCAAGTCGATCAACGACCGGTTCGGGCACAACGCGGGCGACGCCGTCCTCATCGAGGTCGCCCGGCGGCTGAGCAACGGCGTCCGGGACGGCGACACGGTCGCCCGGCTCGGCGGCGACGAGTTCGTGATCCTCGCCGACGGCCTCGGCCGGGCCGACGCCCAGGACCTCGCCGTACGGCTGCGCAACGAGATCATCCAGCCGATCCGCGCCGAGGGCCGGGCGGTCCGGGTGGGCGCGAGCTTCGGCATCGGCTGGGCCCACTGCGGCATGACGGCGGACGAAGTGCTGAAGTCCGCTGACGAGCGGATGTACGTAGAGAAACGATCTCGTCCCAAACAGCACCGCCGTGCCGGATAATCCGCAGGTCAGCGAGGTGAAGCGGTCCGAGCCCCCCGTTTGGGCCAGGGAGAACGGGTAGGCTCGCCATTCCAACCCGTACCGCATCCGCCCGCACCTGTTGAGGAGTACCAAGGGATGACGCCCGGCGACAACGGCGCGAGCACGCCCGAGGACGACGACCCGTTCGGCTACCTGTACGCAGACGGCCAGGCCAGGGGAGCCCAGCCGCCGTCCGGCGGTTACGGCTACCCGAACTCGGTCAGCAGAGTGCGTACGGTCGGCGAGCGTTCCTACGGCGCACAGCAGCCGCCGCAGGCCGCATACGGCCAGGGCGTCCCCCAGCAGGGTGCCTACGGCCAGCCGAACGCCCACTACCAGGCCCCCGAGACGCTGCCCGGCGGCGCCCCGGCCGGCCGCCGGACCGCGCCGCCCGCGCCCGGCCGCCGCGGCCCCAACACCAAGGGCCTGCTGATCGGTGCGATCGCGGTGGTCGCCGCGGTCGTCATCGGCATCGGCATCGCGATGATCAACGGCAACACGGACGACGACAAGTCCGGCAACCAGGCCGGGACGACTCCGACCCAGTCCCAGACCAGCAGCCCGAGCCCCTCGGGCAGCGGCTCCGCGGCGCCGGGTGAGCTGCCGAAGTCCGACGCGAGCGCCCTCCAACTGGCAGGCGGCGCGACCAAGGCCACGGACGTACCGGGCGCGAAGGCGGCCGGCGGCACCTATGTGGGCGGCCTGAACACGGTGGGCGCCTCGGTGACCTGGACCGTGAACATCCCCGAGGAGGGCGCGTACACCCTCCTCGCGCGGTACAACAACCCTGGTGAGGACCAGTCGATGACCCTGACCGTCAATGGTCAGAAGTACGGCAGCGGCTTCAACTTCGCCAACTGGACGCACTTGTCCGACCCGGCGAAGGCGTGGACCGAGAGCTACGCCTACCCGACCCTGAACAGGGGCTCCAACACGCTCTCGCTCTCTTGCCAGCCCGGTGACAAGTGCGACGTCCTCTTGGACCAGCTCTGGCTGAAGAAGGGCAAGGTCGGCCGGGGCTGAGGGGCTGCTCCACCCCTGGCACGCAGCCATACGGCTTCAGCGGTGGCCGCCGGAAGAATGAGTGCCAACGGCCACCGGGGTGTCTTAACCTATGCGGCCCACGTCAACGCACATGGCGGCCACCCATCCGGTTTTCCGACCCCACCTCACCTTGAACCAGTCGTTGTCATGGGGACCGCCCGACCAGCAGGTGTACGAACCCCCGTTGTTCTCGCGAGTGCAGGGGGCATCATGGGTGGTGCACGGAACGTTCACGCTCGGATCGCTGATGACGGTGATCACCGATGCGGAAGTGCTCGGCTTGGTTCGAATGGTGAAGGAGTGTCCCTGCTTCATTGAGACACCTCCTTGCTCGGCTGATGCAGGAGTGCCCAGCGAGATTACGAGTCCCAGTGAGGCCACAGAAAGCGGTAAGAGTCGCTTGATGGTCGCCTGATTGAGCATGACTTCCCCCAGCGTGTTGTAGATCTTGGTCGCTGGCAGCCTACACTCGGCGAGCTGAGTGCTATGGGTGGTTTTGCGTCAAGTCAGGCTCCACTCCTCACCGGTTACCGACACCCGTCCCCGTAGCTCCTCGTACATGGAGGGGTCGAACTCGCCCGCCGCGGGCGCCCGTACCGTCGCCGCCGACAGGGCGACCGCGCGGGTGAGGCGGTCCGGCCAGGGCAGGTGCTCCACGAGCCCCGACAGCAGGCCGGCCACCGCCGAGTCGCCGGCGCCGGTGGGGTTGCCCAGCTCATGGACGGGTGGGACCGCGTGCCAGTGGCCCTCGGGGGTGGCGGCGAGGAGGCCGGCCGGGCCGAGGGAGGCGACGACCGCGTGGGCGCCGCGCCGGCGGGCGTCCTGGGTGGCGCGCAACGGCTCGTGCGAGCCGGTGAGTTCGGCCAGTTCGTCGGCGTTCGGCTTGATGATGTCCGGGCGGGCGGCGACCCCGCGGCGCAGCGGCTCACCGCTGGTGTCCAGCAGCACCGGGACGCCGGCCGTGCGGGCCGTGCGGACCAGGTTGGCGTACGCCCCCACCGGCACCCCCGGCGGCAGGCTGCCGCACAGCGCCACCGCCGAGGCGCCGGCCAGCAGTTCCTCGTACCGGTCCAGGAAGGCGCCCCACTCGCCCGGCGTGATCTGCGGGCCGGGCTCGTTCAGCTGGGTGGTGTCGCCGGTCAGCTCGTCCACGACTGCGATGGTGCGCCGGGTCGCTCCGGATATCGCCACCAGCGCGTCCACCGGTCCGGGCGCGCCCGCGAGCGCCTCCCGCAGCACCTGGCCGGTCGGTCCGCCCGCGAACCCCGTGAGCGTCACCGCGTGCCCGAGGGCGGCGAGCACCCGGGCCACGTTCACGCCCTTGCCGCCGGGCCGCTCGGCGACCTCGGAGACGCGGTGCGAGGCGTGCGGGCGCAGTGACCGTACGCGATAGGTGATGTCGAGAGCGGTGTTCAGCGTGACCGTGAGGATCACCCGGGCCGACCTCCCTCGAAGTCCATGCGCCTGTCTCGGTTTCCGGGGCCTCGATCATGCCAAAGAGACGGCGGCCGGCCCAGTGCGCGGGTCGGCCACCGCCTCCTGGACAGCGGTACGGATCAGGGCAGTTGGGGTGCTACCACCCATTCACCCTGCCGCATCACGCCCTTCAGTGCGAAGTCCGCGTCCAGCAGGACCAGGTCGGCGTCCTTGCCGGGCTCCAGGGAGCCGATGCGGTCGGAGAGGCCCAGCAGGCGGGCCGGGTTGGCGGACAGGGCGGTCACGGTGTCCTCCACCGACAGCTTGTCGACGGTCACCGCCCGCCGGAACGCGCGGTCCAGGGTGAGCGTGGAGCCCGCGATCGAACCGCCTTCCACCAGCCGGGCCACGCCCTCGCTCACCTCGACCTCCAGCGGGCCGAGCATGTAACGGCCGTCACCGGTGCCGGCCGCGTCCATCGCGTCGGTGATGAACGCCACCCGCTCCGCGCCCGCGTGACGGAACGCCAGCTCCAGCGCGGCCGGGTGCAGATGGACGCCGTCGTTGATCAGCTCGACCGTGACCCGCTCGTCCTCCAGCAGGGCGGCGATCGGGCCGGGCGCGCGGTGGTTCAGGGCGGGCATGGCGTTGAAGAGGTGGGTGGCGACCGTGGCGCCCGCGTCGATCGCCTCGGCCGTCTGCTCGTAGCTGGCGTCCGTGTGCCCGATCGCCGCGATGACGCCGTGCTCGGCGAGCAGCCGTACGGAGTCGAGGCCGCCCGGCAGTTCGGCGGCGAGGGTGACCATCCTGGCCTTGCCGCGGGCCGCGTCGATCAGCTTGCGGACCTCGGCCGGGTCCGGGTCGCGCAGCAGCCCCTCGGAGTGCGCGCCCTTGCGGCACGGGGAGATGAACGGCCCCTCGAAGTGGATGCCGGCGATCTCCCCCTGCTCGGCCAGCTCGCTCAGCAGGCCGGCCTGGCGGACCAGCAGGTCCATCTCGTCGGTGACGGTGGAGGCGACGAGGGTGGTGGTGCCGTGGGCGCGGTGCGTGCGGATGGCCGTGAGGATGTCGTCCGGCGTGCCGGAGAAGGAGGCTCCGCCTCCGCCGTGGTTGTGGATGTCCACGAAGCCGGGCACCAGCCAGTGGCCGGTGACGTCGACGACCTGGGAGCCGGCCGGTGCGGTCGCGGCGATGCGCTTGCCGTCCACGACCACTTGGCCGTTCTGCACCGTTCCGGTGGGGAGCACCACGTTCGCGCCGGTGAGCAGCAGGGTTTCCCGCTCGGTTGCCATCAGGTGCTTACCTCCGGAGTCGTTGAAGTGGCTGTCAGCAGGTCCTGCGCGAGCAGCCCCGCACCCAGGCAACCGGCCGTGTCACCCAGCGCCGCCGGGACGATCGTGGGCAGTTTCTGGAAGGTGACCCGTTGCCGGACGGCGTCCCGCAGGGGTCGGAACAACACTTCCCCCGCCTCGGCCAGCCCGCCACCGATGATCAGCGTGCGGGGGTCCAGCAGGGTGAGGGCGGTGACCAGTCCGTCGGAGAGTGCGTCGACCGCCTCCTGCCAGACCCGGACGGCGTTCGGGTCGCCGGACGCGACGGCCTTCGCGCAGTCCGCGGCGTCCGCGTCCGGGTCGCCGCAGGCCGCGGCCCAGGCCTCGGTGACGGCGGCGGCGGAGGCGTACCGCTCCAGACAGCCGCGCTGCCCGCACGGGCAGGGGGCTCCGCCGGGCCGTACGACGATGTGGCCGATCTCGCCCGCGAAGCCGTGCGCGCCGGACTCCACCCGCCCGTCGATGCCGATGGCGCCGGCGATCCCGGTGCCCAGCGGCACGAACAGGAACCGGTCCGCGCCGCGGCCCGCGCCGATCCGGCCCTCGGCGAGGCCGCCGGTGCGGACGTCGTGGCCGAGGGCGACGGGCACCCCGAGCCGCTCGGCGAGCAGGGCCCGCAGGGGTACGTCCCGCCAGCCGAGGTTGGCCGCGTAGACGGCGGTGCCGGTCTGCTCGTCGACGATGCCGGGGACCGCGACGCCGGCCGCGCCGGCGGGCTCGCCGTACCGCTCGACGCCGTGCGCGCGCAGCTCGGCGGCGAAGTCGAGGATGCCCGCGAGCACGGCTTCGGGGCCGCGCTCGCGGCCGGTGGCGCGGCGGGCGCGGTGGAGCAGCGCGCCGTCGTCGCCGACGAGGGCGGCCTTCATCCCGGTACCGCCCACGTCGAGGGCGATGACATGTCTCACCACGGGGACTAGTGTGACCCTCCCACCCGCGAGAGGTCTAGTCCACTCACGTGGTGTAGACCTTATGTGTCCATATGTTGAACGGTCAGACAGCAGGGTTGGGGCTTTGAGGGTGCGTCGGGTTACGGCAGGAACGATCGCGGTGGTGTCCGCACTGGGCATGACGGCGGTTCTCGGCGGCTGCGGGAGTACGGGCTCCTCCGACGTCACCCTCAGACTCGTCGCCGCCGACTACGGCGACTCCGCCGCCAACAGCTCCAAGAAGTACTGGGACGCCCTGGTCAAGGAGTACGAGAAGCAGCACTCCGGGGTGAAGATCGAGGTCAGCGTCTACTCCTGGAACGACGTCGACCGCAAGGTCAAGGAGATGGCCGACGCCGGCCACGCCCCCGACCTGGCCCAGATCGGCGCCTACGCCGACTACGCCGCCGCGGGCAAGCTCTACCCGGCCTCGGACCTGCTCTCCATCCGCACCCAGGCCGACTTCCTCTCCCAGCTCGCCGACGCCGGCGAGTGGAAGCACACGCAGTACGGCATCCCGTTCGCCGCGTCCACCCGCGTGCTCTTCTACAACAAGACCCTGTTCGCCAAGGCCAACCTCACGCCGCCCACCACCTGGGCCGAGCTGGCCGCCGACGCCAAGGCGCTCAAGGCGCAGGGCGTGAAGTACCCGTACGCGCTGCCGCTCGGGCCCGAGGAGGCCCAGGCCGAGACCATGCAGTGGCTGCTGAGCGGCGGCAACGGCGGCAGCGGCTACACCGACGACGTCGGCACCTACACCATCGACTCCGCCGCGAACGTCGACACCTTCACCTGGCTCAAGGACGAGCTGGTCGGCAAGGACCTGACCGGCCCGGTCGCGCCCGGCAAGCTCAACCGCGCGGACGCGTTCGCCGCGTTCGCCGACGGCCAGGTCGGGATGCTCAACGGGCACCCGACGCTGATCCAGCAGGCCGAGAAGAAGGGCGTGAAGTTCGGCATGGTGCCGATGCCGGGGCGCACCGGCAAGGCCAGGGCCTCCATGGGCGTCGCCGACTGGATGATGGCCTTCAAGCAGAACGGGCACGCCGACCAGATCGGCGACTTCCTCGACTTCGTCTACAGCGAGAAGAACGTCCTCGACTTCTCCCGGACGTACGGGCTGCTGCCGGTCACCGGGTCCGCCTCCAACACCATGGCGGCCTCGGACGCGCCCACCGACAAGGCCCTGCGCCCCTTCCTGGAGCAGCTGCCCACCTCCGAGCTGTACCCCGTGGGCAAGACCTCCTGGGCGACGGTCAGCGCGGCCGTGAAGCAGAACATCGGCCAGGCCGTCGCCCCCGGCGGCAGCCCCGCCGGCGTCCTGACCCGCCTGCAGTCCACGGCCACGGCGGCCGACAGCAGCAACGCGAACTGAGCCCGTTGTCCGTGCCCGCCGCTACCGTGGCGGGCATGGAACTGGGCACCCGAGAGAAAGCCATCCTCGCCCTGGAGCGCCGTGCCTTCCCCGGCCCCGGCGCGAAGGAGCGAGCGATACGCGAGGAACTCGACCTCTCCCCGGTCCGCTATTACCAGCTCCTCAACGCCCTGCTGGACGACGAGCGGGCCCTGGCCCACGACCCGGTCACGATCAACCGCCTGCGCCGGGTACGGGAGGCGCGCCGCGCGGAGCGCTGAGCCGGTGGGGGCCGCCCAGGCGTGAGGGGGCCCGGGCCGGATACTGTCGCGGTATGGATCCTCTGCCCACCCCGCAGACCCAGCCCGGCCGGGACGGCCTCGCCGCCCTGCTCGCGCAGCCCCGCACCGCGCTGATCGGCCTGGACTTCGACGGCACGCTGGCCCCCATCGTCGCCGACCCCGAGCAGGCCCGCGCCCACCCCGACGCCGTACCCGCCCTGGCCGCGCTCGCCCCGCAGGTGGCCTCCGTCGCCGTGATCACCGGCCGCCCGCCCGAGGTCGCGGTCCGCTACGGCGGCTTCGCCGGCGTCCCCGGCCTGGAGCACCTCACCGTCCTGGGCCACTACGGCGCCGAACGCTGGGACGCGGCCACCGGCACGGTCACCGCCCCGCCCCCGCACCCCGGCGTGGCCGCCGTCCGCACCGAGCTGCCCCGCCTGCTGGAGCGCGCCGGCGCCGGCGAGGGCACCTGGATCGAGGAGAAGGGCCGGGCCCTCGCGGTGCACACCCGCCGCGCCGCCGACCCGCAGGCCGCGTTCGAGTCCCTGCGCGGCCCCCTCGCCGACCTCGCCACCCGGCACGGCCTGATCGTCGAACCCGGCCGTCTGGTCCTGGAACTCCGCCCCCCGGGCATGGACAAGGGCGTGGCCCTCCTGGACCACGCCCGCGCCATCGGCGCCGGATGCGTCGTCTACGCCGGCGACGACCTCGGCGACCTCCCCGCCTTCGCCGCCGTCGACAAGCTCCGCACCGACGGCACGCCCGGCCTGCTGATCTGCAGCGGCAGCACCGAGGTCAGCGAACTGGCGGAACGCGCCGACCTGGTGGTGAACGGCCCGGAGGGAGTCGTGGACCTCCTCAGGACGCTCGCCGCTCAGCTCGGCTGACCGGTCAGCGCGCTCAGCTGGTCCAGGAACCACCGGGTCGGCGGCAGCGCGGTCGCGGCGGCGGCCAGCCGCTCCGAGCGTTCCGTCCGCTCCGCCTCCGGCAGGGTCAGCGCCTCGTGCAGGGCCCGGGCCGTGCCCGCGATGTCGTACGGGTTCACCACGAACGCGTCCTCGCCCAGCTCCTCGTACGCCCCGGCCTCGCGCGACAGCACCAGCGCGCAGCCGTGGTCGGAGACGACCGGGACCTCCTTGGCGACGAGGTTCATGCCGTCCCGGATGGGGTTCACGAGGGCCACGTCCGCCAGCCGGTACGCGGCCAGGGAGCGCGCGAAGTCGTCCTTCACGTGCAGCAC
Source organism: Streptomyces sp. NPDC088810 (assembly GCF_044750305.1). Lineage (NCBI taxonomy): Bacteria > Bacillati > Actinomycetota > Actinomycetes > Kitasatosporales > Streptomycetaceae > Streptomyces > Streptomyces sp. NPDC088810. Next base: position 436,086 of record NZ_JBIVJQ010000005.1, on the reverse strand, counting down.
GACGGGGGTCCAGCCCGCCGTGCCGTACCGCTCGTTGATCTCCTCCGCGACCCGCTGGACCTCGGCCGTGTACTCCCGGTACACGGCGAGGTCCTGCCGGGACGGGTAGGCGAACGCCACGTGGACGACCTTCTCCCGCCACTCGGGGTGGTCCTCCAGCAGCTGCTCGTACGCCAGCAGCCCGCGCACGATGTTCTTGGACAGCTCGGTGCGGTCCACCCGGACGATCGTCTTCCGGTCCGGTCCGATCTCCTCGCGCAGCGCCGCCATCCGCTCGTCCACGTCCGGCTCGTGCGCCCGCTTGCGCAGGAAGTCCGCGTCCGCGCCCAGTCCGTGCACCCCGATCCGGGTGCCGGACGGGATGCCGGGCCCGAGCACCGCGTGACAGCAGTCGGTGAACGCGTCCGCCCACCGCCGGGTGAGGAACGCCGCCCGGTCCGCGCCCAGGATGCCGCCGAGCAGCTCGGCCGCGATGTCGTCGGGAAGCAGCCGGAAGTAGTCCGGCGGCGCCCACGGGGTGTGCGAGAAGTGGCCGATGCGCAGGTCGGGACGGAGCTGGCGGAGCATGCGGGGGGCGAGGGCCAGGTGGTAGTCCTGGATCAGCACCGCCGCGCCCTCGGCCGCCTCCTCGGCCAGCGCCTCGGCGAACGCCCGGTTGTAGGCCTCGTACGACCCCCAGTGCCGCCGGAACTCGGCGCCGAAGACCGGCTCCAGCGGGGTCTGGTACAGCATGTGGTGGACGAACCAGAGCACCGAGTTGGCGATGTCGTTGTACGCCTCGGCGTGCACGCTCGCGTCGATGTCGAGCATCCGCACCCGCTGCCCGCCGGTCTCCTCGGCCGGCAGCAGCCCGCCGTCCGCGCGCCGCACGGCCGCCCGGTCGCCGTCGCCGAGCGCGGCGCACACCCACACCGAGCCCGCGTCCGAGCCGATGGCGGACAGTCCCGAGACCAGCCCGCCGCCGCCCCGTCTGGCGTGCAGCGAGCCGTCCTCGCCCACCTGGTAGGAGACCGGGCCGCGATTGGACGCGACCAGCACCTGAGCCTTTTCAGCAGCAGCACGCGTGGAAGCCATACGCCTCAACCTAGCCCGGCCCGGAAACGCTCAAACGTACGCTCCGCCCGGCGAGGGCCGGGGCGGGTGACCGTATACGCAGGGTTCACGCCACCTTCCGCTCGGCGTACTCCGCGATCTCCACCATGGGGGGCCGTTCCTCGGTGTCCACCGAGTAGGTGCGCGGCTCGAATCCGTCCTCGCCCCGTTCGAACTGCGTGAGCGAGGGCCGGACGAGGTGCCCGCGCGCGAGCCGCAGCTGAGCCGTGCGGTAGATCGCCGCCGCCATCCGGCCGAGGGCCTGCCCGTCCTGGTGCCGGTGCTTGCGCACCCCCAGGTCGACCTGGGCCAGTGCGTCCAGGCCGACCAGGTGCAGCGCGTCGACCAGCATGCCCAGCTCCACGCCGTAGCCCACGGGGAACGGCAGCTGCTCCAGCAGGGAGCGGCGGGCCGCGTACTCGCCGCCCAGCGGCTGCACGAACCCCGCCAGCTGCGGCCAGTGCATGTTCAGCAGCGGACGGGCCATGAGTTCGGTGACCCGGCCGCCCTGCCCGGAGGCGCCGGCGAGCGGGCGGTCGTACATGCCCTTGACCAGGTCGACGCCCGGTTCGGTGAGCAGCGGGCCGACGAGCCCGGTGACGAAGTCGGAGGAGAACTCCTTCAGATCCGCGTCGATGAAGCAGACGATGTCCCCGCCGGTCACCAGCAGCGAGCGCCACAGCACCTCGCCCTTGCCGGGGACGGCGGGGAGGCGGGGCAGGATGTCGTCGCGGTGGACGACCCGGGCGCCCGCGCGCGCTGCGACCTGGGAGGTGCGGTCGGTGGAGCCGGAGTCGACGACCACGACCTCGTCCACGAGCGGCACCTGTTCCACGAGGTCGTGCCGGATGACCGCGACGATGTCGCCGACCGTCTCCTCCTCGTTGAGCGCGGGCAGGACGACGCTGATCGTCCGGCCCGTGCGCTGCTTGGCGGCCAGGACCTGGTGCAGCGGTCGGTCGGCCACGGACCAGGAGCGGGTGCTCAGCCAGCGCTCGACTTCTTCCAGCACGGTCTGCGGCTCCTCACTGTCACGACCACACGTCACCGTGTGATCCATCTCGCGGTTCGGACGACTATCTCAACTGTCCTGGCCTTCGGTTACAGTCTTGAACAACGCCGGTGACCATCGCATGTCGGGGGTCACGAGCGTCCAAAACCGAATACCGCTCATCCAGAGGGGCAGAGGGACACGGCCCGATGAAGCCCCGGCAACCCTCCAGTCGGCTCTCGTCTCGTAGCGAGGCTCCCGGCTAGGGAAGGTGCCAAATCCGTCTCACGGCGAGATGCGTCGTGAGGAAGATGAGGAGAAAGGGCCTCGCCTCCATGGCTGTGCAGACAGTTGCCACCTCCAGCGAAACCACCGTCGACCTCGGCCCCGCCGCCGCCCTGAGCTGTCGCGAGTGCGGTCACCGCGTCCCGCTCGGTCCGGTCTTCGCCTGTGAGGAGTGCTTCGGCCCGCTCGAGATCGCCTACGACTTCTCCGCCTACGACACCGAGGACCTGCGTCGGCGGATCGAGGCCGGCCCCGCGAACATCTGGCGGTACGCGCCGCTGCTGCCCGTCCCGGCGGACGTCACCGGCAAGCCCAACCTCAACCCCGGCTGGACCAAGCTCGTCCAGGCCGACAACCTGGCGCGCGAGCTGGGCGTCGACGCCGGCAAGCTCTTCGTGAAGGACGACTCCGGGAACCCGACCCACTCCTTCAAGGACCGGGTCGTCGCCCAGGCCCTGGAGGCCGCCCGCGCCTTCGGCTTCACCACGCTCTCCTGCTCCTCCACCGGCAACCTGGCCGGCGCCGTCGGCGCCGCCGCCGCCCGGGCCGGCTTCCGCTCCTGCGTGTTCATCCCGCACGACCTGGAGCAGGGCAAGGTCGTCATGGCCGCGGTCTACGGCGGAGAGCTCGTCGGTATCGAGGGCAACTACGACGACGTGAACCGCTTCTGCTCGGAGCTGATCGGCGACCCGGCCGGCGAGGGCTGGGGCTTCGTCAACGTGAACCTGCGGCCGTACTACGCGGAGGGCTCCAAGACCCTGGCGTACGAGATCTGCGAGCAGCTCGGCTGGCGGCTGCCCGACCAGATCGTGGTTCCGATCGCCTCCGGCTCCCAGCTCACGAAGATCGACAAGGGCCTCCAGGAGCTGATCAAGTTGGGGCTGGTCGAGGACAAGCCGTACAAGATCTTCGGTGCACAGGCCGAGGGCTGCTCGCCGGTGTCCACCGCCTTCAAGGCCGGCCACGACGTGGTCCGCCCGCAGAAGCCGAACACCATCGCCAAGTCCCTGGCCATCGGCAACCCGGCGGACGGGCCGTACGTCCTGGACATCGCGCGCCGCACCGGCGGTGCCGTGGAGGACGTGACGGACGCGGAGGTCGTGGACTCGATCAAGCTGCTCGCCCGCACGGAGGGCATCTTCGCGGAGACCGCCGGCGGGGTGACCGTGGGTGTGACGCGGAAGCTGATCGAGAGCGGTCGGCTGGACCCGGCCCTCACGACCGTCGTGCTCAACACCGGTGACGGCCTCAAGACCCTGGACGCGGTGGCCGGGACCGGCCTCACCGCCACCATCCGCCCGACCCTGGACTCCTTCCGAGAGGCTGGCCTCGCATGAGCGTGACCGTTCGCATCCCCACCATCCTGCGCACCTACACCGGTGGGCAGGCCGAGGTCGCCGCCGAGGGCGCGACGCTCGGCGAGGTCATCGCCGATCTGGAGAAGAACCACACCGGGATCGCCGCCCGGGTCCTGGACGACCAGGGCAAGCTGCGCCGGTTCGTCAACGTGTACGTCAACGACGACGACGTCCGCTTCGAGCAGGGCCTGGACACGGCGACCCCCGACGGCGCCGGTGTCTCCATCATCCCGGCCGTGGCAGGCGGCTGACCGGCCCTTCGACAGGCCCGCACATTACCTTCGGTAACGGCGGTTACCGATTGTTCATCGGATTGCCCCCTCCGTAAGAGAAGCGGAGGGGGCAATTCTGTGTGATTGAGCGCGGTAGAGTTGGGGAACACGGCCCCGGTCTTCGGGTCGAAGGCCCTGGAATCATGCCGGGCGACCCGACAAGAAGTAGCCAAAGTGTGTGGGTTGTCTGTGGCTTTTGCGGCTTTTATGGGGCCCGACTTGCCCTGAATCCGGGCGAATTCTCACTATATTCCGGACCGTCCGCGTCCAGAATTCTCGTCCGATTGACCTGTTGCAGACGGCAGTTGGACAGATACATTCAGCCGCGGTCGACGCGTTCCGGCGCACGCCCCCGGCCAATGGGGGGCGAGGTCTGACCCGGGTCCGCGAAGTGTGGATCTGTGCAAGGGCCAGTAATAGGGGAGTTAGGCATGGCTCAGGGCACCGTCAAGTGGTTCAACGCGGAGAAGGGGTACGGCTTCATCGCGGTCGACGGTGGTGCGGACGTCTTCGTCCACTACAGCGCGATTCAGATGGACGGCTACCGCACCCTGGAAGAGGGCCAGCGGGTCGAGTTCGAGATCTCGCAGGGCCAGAAGGGCCCGCAGGCCGACATGGTTCGCGTCACCGCCTGAACGTTTCTTGTCCGAAGGGCCCGCACCTCCCAGGGGGTGCGGGCCCTTCGCCGTGCCCTGGTTCCGCTGTTCGCGTGCGGCTGACGGGGGCGCCGTACCGGTGCAGGCGCTTGCACTCGACCATGCCGAGTGCTAATCATTGCGTTAGCACTCTGAAGGTGAGAGTGACAGTGAAGGACCGGGTCGGTGAGGCCCGCAGGCTGGGTGGGGCAAGGAACCACGAGGCCGGCGAGCCGTCCGTCGCGGGCGCGGGCGCGGTCCGAAGGAATCACCCCCAGTCCTGGAGGGACCACTTCACATGGCCAAGATCATCGCGTTCGACGAGGAGGCGCGGCGCGGCCTCGAGCGCGGCATGAACCAGCTCGCGGACGCCGTGAAGGTGACGCTCGGCCCCAAGGGCCGCAACGTCGTCCTCGAGAAGAAGTGGGGCGCCCCCACGATCACCAACGATGGTGTCTCCATCGCCAAGGAGATCGAGCTCGAGGACCCGTACGAGAAGATCGGCGCCGAGCTGGTCAAGGAAGTCGCCAAGAAGACGGACGACGTCGCCGGTGACGGTACGACCACCGCGACCGTGCTCGCCCAGGCCCTGGTCAAGGAAGGCCTGCGCAACGTCGCCGCCGGTGCCAACCCGATGGCTCTGAAGCGCGGTATCGAGAAGGCCGTCGAGGCCGTCTCCGCCGCCCTGCTGGAGCAGGCGAAGGACGTCGAGACCAAGGAGCAGATCGCCTCCACCGCGTCCATCTCCGCCGCCGACACCCAGATCGGCGAGCTCATCGCCGAGGCCATGGACAAGGTCGGCAAGGAAGGCGTCATCACCGTCGAGGAGAGCAACACCTTCGGCCTGGAGCTCGAGCTCACCGAGGGCATGCGCTTCGACAAGGGCTACATCTCCGCCTACTTCGCGACCGACATGGAGCGCATGGAGGCGGTGCTCGAGGACCCGTACATCCTCATCGCCAACTCCAAGATCTCCTCGGTCAAGGACCTGCTCCCGCTGCTGGAGAAGGTCATGCAGTCGGGCAAGCCGCTGCTGATCATCGCCGAGGACGTCGAGGGCGAGGCCCTGTCGACCCTGGTCGTCAACAAGATCCGCGGCACCTTCAAGTCCGTCGCCGTCAAGGCCCCGGGCTTCGGCGACCGCCGCAAGGCCATGCTCGGCGACATCGCCATCCTCACCGGCGGCGAGGTCATCTCCGAGGAGGTCGGCCTCAAGCTGGAGAACGCGACCCTGGACCTCCTGGGCCGCGCCCGCAAGGTCGTCATCACCAAGGACGAGACCACCATCGTCGACGGTGCCGGTTCCTCCGACCAGGTCAACGGCCGGGTGAACCAGATCCGCGCCGAGATCGAGAACAGCGACTCCGACTACGACCGCGAGAAGCTCCAGGAGCGCCTGGCGAAGCTCGCGGGCGGCGTGGCCGTCATCAAGGCCGGTGCCGCCACCGAGGTCGAGCTCAAGGAGCGCAAGCACCGCATCGAGGACGCCGTCCGCAACGCGAAGGCCGCCGTCGAGGAGGGCATCGTCGCCGGTGGTGGCGTGGCCCTGCTGCAGGCCTCCCAGGTCTTCGAGAAGCTGGAGCTCGAGGGTGACGAGGCGACCGGCGCCAACGCCGTGCGCATCGCGCTCGAGGCCCCGCTGAAGCAGATCGCCGTCAACGCCGGCCTCGAGGGCGGTGTCGTGGTGGAGAAGGTGCGCAACCTGACCCCGGGCCACGGCCTGAACGCCGCGACCGGCGAGTACGTCGACCTGGTCGCCGAGGGCATCATCGACCCGGCGAAGGTGACCCGCTCTGCCCTGCAGAACGCCGCCTCCATCGCCGCGCTGTTCCTCACCACCGAGGCCGTCATCGCCGACAAGCCGGAGAAGGCCGCCGCGCCGGCCGGCGGCGGCATGCCGGGCGGTGACATGGACTTCTGATCGGCCTGAGGGTTGATCGACTGTCCTTGATCCGAGGGCGGTGCCCCCAGCTTCGGCTGGGGGCACCGCCCTCGGTCGTTCGCGGGGGCGGGGAGGGTGTCCGGTATCACGCGGGGAGTCGGGGGCCGGAGCGGAACACGGGCCGGCGGGCGGTGTTTACTTAAGGTGCTGCAACGATGCGTATGCACATACCAGCTGGTAACCCAGGCCCCCGCCTCACGAGGAGTCCCCCACGTGACCGACACGACCACCCCCGCCTCCCGCGCCGCCCGCGTCCTGTCCCGGCCGATCACGCTGAACGGCCTCACCGTGCCGAACCGGATCGTGATGGCGCCGATGACCCGCATGTTCTCCCCGGGCGGCATCCCCGGCGAGAACGTGCGCTCGTACTACGCCCGCCGTGCCGCCGCCGGTGTCGGCCTCATCGTCACCGAGGGCACCTACGTCGGCCACGAGTCGGCCGGCCAGAGCGACCGCGTCCCGCGGTTCCACGGCGAGGAGCAGCTGGCGGGCTGGGCCAAGGTCGCCGAGGACGTGCACGCGGCCGGCGGCCGGATCGTCCCGCAGCTGTGGCACATCGGCATGGTCCGCAAGCAGGGTGACGCCCCCTTCCCGGACGCCCCCGCCGTCGGCCCCTCCGGCCTGGAGACCGCCGGTGCCGAGCCCACCGGCAAGGCGATGACCCAGCAGGACGTGGACGACGTCATCGCCGCGTTCGCCGAGGCCGCTGCCGCCGCCGAGCGGATCGGCTTCGACGGCGTCGAGATCCACGGCGCCCACGGCTATCTCCTCGACCAGTTCCTGTGGGCCGGCACCAACCGCCGTACGGACGCCTACGGCGGCGACCTGGTGGCCCGTACCAAGTTCGCCGCCGAGATCGTCGCCGCCGTGCGGGAGGCGGTGTCGCCCGAGTTCCCGATCCTGTTCCGCTACTCGCAGTGGAAGCAGCAGGACTACACCGCCCGGCTCGCCGAGACCCCGGAGGAGCTGGAGGCCCTCCTCACCCCGCTCGCCGCGGCCGGTGTCGACGTCTTCCACGCCTCCACCCGCCGCTACTGGCTGCCCGAGTTCGACGGCTCCGACCTGAACCTGGCCGGCTGGACGAAGAAGCTCACCGGCAAGCCGGTCATCACCGTCGGCTCGGTCGGCCTCGACGGCGACTTCGTCAACGCGTTCCAGGGCGAGGGCTCCCCGGTCAAGGGCATCGACAACCTCCTGGACCGCCTGGAGTCCGACGAGTTCGACATGGTGGCCATCGGCCGCGCGCTGCTCCAGGACCCCGAGTGGGCGGCCAAGGTCCTCGCCGACCGCGTCGACGAGCTGGCGCCGTACGACGCGGCGGCCGTGAAGACCCTGAGCTGACCCGCCCTCAGCGGGTGCCCGGGGCCGTCAGAGATTGCCCATGGGCTCGATGTCGACCCGTATCGGCGTCCCCCACACCCGCAGCACCTCGTAGTCGGTGAACTCGTGCACGAGCCGGTAGGCCATCGCGGGCCGCGACCCGCGCCGCTGGGCCGCGAGATAGGCCTCCGCCTCGTGCCGGTCCCGCCTCGGTGTGCCGCAGAGCTGCCACTCCTGCCCGTTCCACAGCTCGGGCAGCCACCGCTGCTGCGGCTGCGGGCGGTCGCCGCGCACCCCGTACCGGGAGGGGGCGGTGCGGGCCGGCTCGCCCGGCCGGGGCCTGCTGCCCTGGAACTCCGACCGGCGGGCGGCCCGGCGCCGGGTCTCGCACAGCAGGCACAGGTCGGGCGCGCTCTCGTCCACCGGGCCCTGCGGGTGCTCGGGGCACCGGGTGGCGGGCGCGCCGGTGGCGACGGTGTCGTCCAGCAGGTCCAGGGCCCGCCGCAGATCGTCCCTGATCTCGTGCAGCCGGGCGTCCGGCGTGTCGCCGGTCAGGGCCTCCCCGTGCTCCCCGAGCAGCCGGAGAGCCCGTCCGAGGGCGGTGAGCTGGGCGTGATTCATATCGGTGGGTGCCTCCTCCCCTCCATGGTGCCTGGCCCGGCGCGGGTCAGCGGGGGGCGTCGGTCAGCGCGGCCCGCAGGTGGCCGCCGGACTCCTCCAGGAGGCGGGCGGCGGTCGGGCCGTCGACGCCGGCGAGCAGGACGAGGATCGCGTGCTTCACCTCGCCGCCGGTCTCGGTGAGGGCCTTCTCGATCTCGGCGTCGTCCGCGCCCGTGGCCAGGGAGACGATCCGGTGCGAGCGGGCGCGGAGCTTGTCGTTGGAGGCGCGCACGTCGACCATCAGGTTCCCGTACGTCTTGCCGAGCCGGATCATCGTGATCGTCGACAGCATGTTCAGCACCAGCTTCTGGGCCGTGCCCGCCTTCAGCCGGGTGGAGCCGGTGATCAGCTCCGGGCCCACGACGACTTCGATGCCGTGCTCGGCGGCAGCGGCCAGCGCGCTGTGCTCGTTGCAGGACAGGCCCACGGTCAGCGCGCCGAGCGCCCGGGCGTGCTCGACGGCCCCGACCGCGTAGGGCGTACGACCGGACGCGGAGACGCCGACCACGCTGTCGTCCGGGGTGAGCTTGAGCGCGTCCAGGTCCCGGCGGGCCAGCTCCCCGGAGTCCTCGGCGCCTTCCACGGAGGTGACCATGGCCGCGGGGCCGCCCGCGATCAGCCCGACGACCTGGTCGGGGTCGGTGCTGAAGGTGGGCGGGCACTCGGAGGCGTCCAGGACGCCCAGCCGGCCGGCGGTGCCCGCGCCGGCGTAGACGAGCCGTCCGCCGCGGCTCATGCGCTCGGCCACGGCGTCGATGGCGGCGGCGATCCGCGGCAACTGCCGGGCCACGGCGCCGGGTACGCCCGCGTCCTCGCCGTTCATCAGCCGGGCGATGTCGAGGGTGGGCAGCCGATCGATCTCGGCCAGCTCGGGCCGGAAGGCTTCCGTGGTCAGGGAAGCCAGCTGGGTGCGCAGGTCATGAGAGGTCATGGGGGGTGGCCTTCTCCAGTACGGGGACGTGCTTTTCCCTACGGTCTATCGCGAAGCGCTCCGGTGCCGGTGGGCCAGCGCCTCGTACGACGCGGCGAGCGCCGGCGCCGCGGTCTCGTACGTCCGCTGCGCCACCCCCACGAACAGGCAGTCCACCACCAGCAGCTGACTGGTCCGGGAGGACATCGCGGCGGGCCGCAGCTCGGTCTCCCGCGAGGTGGACGTGGTCAGCACGAGGTCGGCGTACTGGGTGACCGCGGAGTCGGGCCTTCCGGTGATGGCCACCGTCGTCGCCCCGTGCTCGAAGGCGACCCGGAGCGGCTCGATGACGTCCCCCGTGGACCCGGAGTGCGTGATCGCGATCGCCACGTCACCCGAACGGAGCTGCACGGCGTTGGTCACCGCGAGGTGCGGGTCGCTGTGCGCGTGGGCTATGAGCCCTATGCGCAGCAGCTTCTGGGTGAGGTCCTGGGCGACGAGCCCGGAGGCTCCTATGCCGTACACATCGGTGCGGCGGGCGCTCGCGAGCGCGGTGACGGCCGCGCCGAGCTGGGCGGTGTCGAGTCCGGCGGCGGTGTCGGCGAGGGTCTGCTGCTCCTCGTAGGCCAGCTTGGCGACGACGTCGGCGATGGGGTCGTCCACCGCGATGTCCGTGGTGATCGCGGGTGCGCGGCCGGACTGCTGCTGGGCGGCGAGTCCGGCGAGGGCGAGCCGCAGATCGCGGTAGCCCGGGTAGCCGAGCAGCCGGGCGGTGCGCACGACCGTCGCCTCGCTGGTGCCGGTGAGTTCGGCGAGGCCGGTGACCGTGAGGGCGGCGCAGCCGGCCGGGTCGCCGGCGACGGCCTCGGCGACGCGCTGCATGGACCGGGTCATGGACGGGGCGAGCGTGCGCACCTTGGCGGCGAGGGAGCCGACCGGACTGCCGAAACTTTCCTTCACGTCCTGGGTCACGCATGAAAGATATTTTCGGTTCGGTGTCGCGGTCAAGAGTGCGCACAATGGGGTGCATGGACCCCATCAGCCCCCTGGAGCAGGCGTTGCACGCGGCCCGCGCCCTGGTACTCGCGGACCTGGTCGCCAGGCAGGTCGCGGAGGCGGACGTCGTCTCCCTGGTGGAGGAGTCCATCGCCCAGCGGCGCTGGTGGGTCGAGCAGTGGCCGGACGGCGCGGCCTTCGTCGCCGGGCTGGTCGCCCAGGACGTGCAGGACGCGCTGCTGGAGCGGTACGGCCGCTGGCCGCTGTGCCCGGTGTGCGGTTCCGGCGACCCGCACGCGCTGGACGTGGAGCCGGAACTGGGCCCCGACCCGCACTGGGTGTGCCACAAGGCCGGCGTGAAGGTCGCCTCGGTGGGCTCCCTCGGCTCGGCCACCGGCGGGATGACGTCCTCGTGAGGCGCCGGTGACCGTCTACATCGACCCGCCCACCTGGCCCGGCCACGGGCGTCTGTGGTCGCACCTGGTGAGCGACGTGTCGTACGACGAACTGCACCTGTTCGCCGCCGGGTTGGGCGTGCCCCGGCGGGCCTTCGACGGCGACCACTACGACATCCCGTCCCACCGGTACGCGGACGTGGTGGCGGCGGGGGCGGTGGAAATCAGCAGCCGCGAGGTGGTGCGGCTGCTGAGGGCCGCCGGACTGCGCCGGCCCAAGGGCCTGGCTCAGCGGCGCAGGTAGAGCAGGAGCCCGGTGTCCGTGTCGTGGTCGTCCTGCGCGGTGCGCTCCTCCTCGACCGTGGCCCGGGTGAAGCCCGCGCGGGCCACCACGCGCTGGGAGGGCAGGTTGTCCGGTTCGACCGTGGCGATCACCGTGTCGACGTCGTCGCGGGCCAGGGCCCACTCGGTCAGGGCGCGCAGTGCCTCGGTCGCGTAGCCGTGGCCGCGGGCGCCGGTGACGAGGTCGTAGCCGATCTCCACCCGCTGCTCCTCGTCCGGGGCGCCGTGGAAGCCGATGCCGCCGACCGCCCGGCCGTCCTCGGGCCGTACGAGGGCGAAGACGCCGAACTCGGGGCGGTGCACGCCGGCTTCGTACGCCTTCACCAGGTACGTGCAGGCCTCCCGGGTGCCCTCGTACGGGCCGTCGTCCAGCCAGTCGAAGCCGCCGTTGCCGCCGAGGGCCAGATCGCGGGCGGCGGCCGGGCGGATGCCGGTGAGGGTGATGCGGTCGGAGGGGATGACCAGGTTGTTGTACCAGGTCCAGTCGGTGACCGGGGCGCGGCCGGGCAGCTCGCCGCGGCCGGTCGCCCACAGCAGGGTCGGCCAGGGCTCGGGGCCGGGCTGGATGTGCGGGAAGAGCCAGGTGAGGACGGATTCGGCGAGGTCGGCGGGGGGCTCGTAGGGGAGGCCGAGGCCGCGGGCGATGTCGTGGGTGTGCAGCAGGGCCTCGGCGACGCCCATCGCGGCGAAGCCCTCGCGGTCGGCGCCGCCGAAGGGGGCGGGGTGGAAGGCGCGCACGCCCGGCGGTGCGGTGCGGACCGCGGCGGCGAGCAGGGCGCCGGTCGCCTCGATCACCTGGAGCAGTCCGGCGTTGTCGGTGCCTTCGGGGAGGGTGATGTCCAGCGGGAGGCGGTGCTGGGCGCGGCCGGCGAGCCGGCTGGCGTAGGCGGCGAAGTCCTCGGCGATGTGGAACGCGGTGGTGCGGCAAGTCCACTCCATTCCGGCCGCGTTCACCGCCTCCCAGTCGCGGTCCGCCGCCGTGCGCAGAGCCGCCGTGCAGCTCGCGACGGCCGCCTCCACCTGGTCCCCGCTCATCGTCCGCATGCGGGCACAGTACGGCGGCGGTGCCCTCAGGTCGACAGCATTTCCAGCTCGCCCGTGAGGTTGTAGCGCGCGGTGGCCTCCCAGTGCTCCCGGCCGTAGGGGGTGCGGAACAGGCGGGGCAGGTCCAGCAGTTGGCGCAGGACCGCCGAACGGCCCTGGCGGAAGGCTTCGCTGGGCACGAAGTGGTACTCCTCGCGGACCTCGGCGGTGTAGGCGGCGTACGCCGACGGGGGCGCGGCCAGGACGGCGAGGTCGGCGTCGCACAGCACCTGGCCGTCGCGGTCGTCGTCGGCCGGGTCGTGGGTGACGGTGAGCCTCACCAGCCGGGCCACCTCGGCCGTCGTCGCGTCCGGCACCCCGGCCTCCGGCAGGGCGCGCTCGGCCAGCCGCGCGGACCGCTCCTCGTTCTCGGACCGCTCGGGGTGGTAGACGGCGTCGTGGAACCAGGCGGCCAGGCGGACCACGTCCGCGTCGGCCGCGTACTCCTCCAGGGTGTCGACGTGGTCGAGTACGGCGGTCAGGTGGGCCACCGTGTGGTACCGGCGCTGCGGCTCCTGCCAGCGGGCGAGGAGGTTGTCGGCGTAGGGGGCGGGGTCGGGGCCGCCGCCCGGGCCGCGGGCTGCTTCCAGGGCGCGGGCGAAGCGGAGGCGCAGGGCGTCGAGGTCGGCCATGCCCCCATTCTTCCGTGACGCCGGGACGGCGGGGCACCTAGCTTGGCTCCTATGACTGACATCGTGGATGTGCGTGACCCCGAACTGCCCGGGCGGCTGCTGGTCATGGAGCGGGATGCCCTCGTGCCGCTGCTGCGGTCCCGGCCGGACGCCGACTTCGCGCTGCCGACGGCCGCGTGTCCGGGGTGGACGGTGCGGGACGTGCTGGCGCACTGTTCCGCCGCGCTGATGCGGGTGGTGGAGAACCGTTTCGAGAAGGGGGTGTTCTCGCCGGAGTCGAACGACCGGGACATCGCCGAGCGGGCCGAGTGGACGAACGCGCAGGTCGTGGACGAGCTGGAGCGCGGGATGACCGAGGCCGGGCCGGTGATCGCCCGCTGGGACGGGCGTCTCGACGTGCTCGCCCTGGGGGAGTGGGTGCACGCCGGGGACGTGCGCGAGGTCTTCGGTGAGCCGGGGGCGTACGCGGGCGCGGGGCTGCCGGACGCGCTGACCCTGCTGGCGCGGGTCACCCGGGAGAAGGAGCACGTGCCGCTGCACGCCGACCTCGACGACGTGGACGAGCCGCTGCGGTTCGGTGCGCGGGTCGCGGACAGTCCGCCGGCCCGGTACATCGGCGACGCCGCCACGCTGGTCCGGCTGTACGCGGGGCGGCCGGTGACGGGGGCCGCCTACGAGCTGGCGGGGGCCGGTGAGGCGGAGCTGAACATCTTCGGCTGAGTGGGGCGCTGTGGCGCTCCGGTACCGGCGTACTCTTGAATTGGACTAGACCTGTAGAGCCGTAGTCCTGTCCTGTGTTCGCCTGTAGACGCCGATGAATGGGGTGCCATGAGCAAGCGTGCAGTCCTGGAGGTGATCGCTCTCGACGTCGAGGACGCGGTCGCCGCCCAGGCCGGAGGCGCGGACCGGCTGGAGCTGGTCACCGAGATGGCGGCCGACGGGCTCACCCCCGCGCCCGCCGTCGTCGCCGCGATCCGCGCCGCCGTCGACATCGACCTGCGCGTGATGCTCCGCCTCGCGGACGGCTTCGCGGCCGGTGACGTGGACCGGCTGGTCGGCGTGGCCGGCGAGCTGCGGCAGGCCGGCGCCGACCAGTTCGTGCTCGGGTTCCTCGCCGCGGACGGCGGTGTCGACCTGGCCGCCGTGGAGCGGGTCGCCGAGGCGCTCGCCGGCTGCCGGTGGACCTTCCACCGGGCGATCGACCGGGCCGCCGACCGCGACGCCCTGCGCAAACAGCTCGCCGACCTGCCCGGCCTGGACACCTACCTCACCGCAGGCTCCGCCTCGGGCGTGGACGACGGCCTGCCCACGCTGCTCGCCGAGGCGGCCCGCGAAGGCGAGCCCGGGTACGAGCAGCAGATCCTGGTCGGCGGCGGACTCCGCCTCGACCACGTGCCCCGGCTCCGGGCCGCCGGCATCCACGCCTTCCACATCGGCGGCGCGGCCCGCCCCGCCGGCTGGCAGGGCCCGGTCTCGGCGGACGCGGTCGCCGAGTGGCGTACGACGCTGGACGGTGCCGCCGGCTAGTTCCTCACCGGGTGCAGGCACAGCGAGAGGTCGCCGTTCCTGCTGTACTCCGGGTACGCGTAGTAGTCGCCGGGCCCGCAGGAGGGGTCGTCCGGCCAGTAGACGCGGAACTCCGCGTCCGGTGAGCCGCAGTCCGCGGGGCGCAGATCCTGCTCGGGCCAGTCCGCGACGTTGCGCGCGCACGAGCCGGGCGTCAGGGTCGGGTGCCCACTCCCGCGGGAGTCGACCGCCATGCCGATGACGAAGAGCACGGGAACGGCGAGGACCAGCCCGGCGAGGGCGAGCAGCGGGACGAGCGCGACCAGGCCCGCAGGTCGCCTCAGCAGCGGGCGGCCGGGGTCCAGCGGCGGGCGCCACGCGGCCGTGGCCGGCGGCGGGAGCTTGCGGATGCGGGACAGCTCACCGAGGTTGAGCAGCAGGACGAACGGGGTGATGAGCATCGACAGCGGACCCCACCATCCCTGGACGAGGGTGTCCGCCTGCATCTTCCGGGCGACGGCCAGCCCGCAGGTGCGGCACAGCACGCCCTGGCGCCGCAGGAACCGCATGACCACCACCATCCCCTGATGCCCGCGCACCGTCACCGGCGCGGCGGGCATCGCCCCGCACACCTCGCACCCGGGGCCGGGCGGCTGCTGGTACGGGTACGGCCCCGGCTGCTGCTGCTGCGGGTACGGGTACTGGTGCGGCGGGTATGGCGTGCTCAACGGCGGCCTTTCCACGGGGACCTGACGGAACGGCACAGCACCCTACTCGGCGAGCTGCGGCGGCAGGGGTGCCGTGTGCGTCACGATCAGGCCCGACACCGCTCGGGTCAGGGTGACGTACAGCCGGCGCAGGCCCGTGCGTTCGTCCGGTTCGCCGTCCACCACCGCCTGCGGCTCGTCGAGGACCACGTAGTCGTACTCCAGGCCCTTGGCGAGGGAGGCCGGGACCAGGGTCAGGCGGGTCTCGCGGGTGGTCTCCTCGCCGGGGGCCAGACAGGGGATGCCGGCCGCCGTGAGGGCCTCGGCGAGGGCGGGCACGCGGGCGTCGGCGGCGATCAGGCCGGTCGAGCCCTCGTTGCGCAGCAGCTCCGCGCACGCGGCGACGACGTCGGCCGTCCCGGTGGCCGTACGGACCTCGAAGAAGCCGGGGTTCTCCCGGACCGAGGCGACCGGGGCGAGGCCGGGTGCGATGTGCGGCAGCAGCCGGGAGGCGTACGCGATGACGTCCGTGGGGACGCGGAACCCGGCCGTCAGCTCCTCGACGACCCCCTCCCGCTTGCCGAGGTGGGTCAGCGCCTCGTCCCAGCTCCGGGTCGCCCACGGGGTCGTGCCCTGCGCGAGGTCGCCCAGGACGGTCGCGCTGGCGGTGGTGCAGCGGCGGCCGACGGCCCGGTACTGCATGGGGGAGAGGTCCTGCGCCTCGTCCAGCACGACGTGGCCCAGCGAGTGCGTGCGCTGGATCAGGTCGGCCGCCTCGTCGATCAGCACGGCGTCCGCCGCCGACCACTTGGCCGACTTCACACTGCGCACCGGCTTGGCCCACAGGATCGTCTTCTGCTCGTCCTCGTCCAGGAGCCCGTCCGCGTGCGCGGCGAGGAACTCCCCGTCGGTCAGCAGCCGCAGCACCAGCTTGGCCGGGTCGACGGCCGGCCAGACCGCCTTCACGGCCGCCTTCACGGCGCTGTTGCGGGCCACCGCGTCCTGCACCCGGTCGTCCGGGGCCTCCCCGGCCCGCTCCATCTGGACCAGCACCGCGTGGGCGATGCGCTGCGGCAGGGCCTCGCGGGCGGCGCCGTAGCGGATGTCCCGGGTCAGCAACTCCCGGACGATCTCCTCCAGTTCGTACGCCGGCACCCGCCAGCGCCGGGAGCCGCGCACGACCACGACCGGCTCGCCGGGCATGCTCACGTGGGAGTACAGGGCCCGCCTGAGGACCTCGGCCATCCGGGCGTCGCCCTTGACGATCGCGGCGGCTGCCTCGTCCGTGCCGCGCACCTCGACCTGCGCGACCAGGTCGTCCACGGTGGCCTGCTGCACGCTCAGCTCGCCGAGCGCGGGCAGCACCTGCTCGATGTAGTGCAGGAACGACCGGTTCGGCCCGATGACCAGGGTGCCGGTGCGGGCCAGCCGCTCCCGGTGGGCGTAGAGGAGGTACGCGACCCGGTGCAGGCCGACGGCGGTCTTCCCGGTGCCGGGGCCGCCCTGCACGCAGACCGTGCCGCCGAGCCCGCTGCGGACGATCTCGTCCTGCTCGGGCTGGATGGTGGCGACGATGTCCCGCATCGGGCCGACGCGCGGCCGTTCGATCTCCTGCTGGAGCAGCTTGCTGGTCGTCGCCGCCTCGGCCGGGTCGGACAGGTGCTCGTCCTCGTACGCCGTGAGGTCGCCGCCGGTGTAGCCGAAGCGGCGGCGCAGCGCGATGTCCATCGGGTCCTTCTTGGAAGCCCGGTAGAACGGCTGCGAGACCGGCGCACGCCAGTCGATGACCATGGGGTCGCCGTCCGCGTCGTGGACGTGCCGCCGCCCGATGTAGAACCGCTCCCCTTCGGCCCCCTCGGCCTGCTGCGCGCCCGGCGCGTGCAGGTAGTCGAGCCGGCCGAAGAACAGCGGGGTGTCGCTCAGGTCGGCCAGTGCCTTGATGCGCTCGTCGATCTGGCGGGCGAGCACCTCGGCGTTGACCCAGTTCGCGGTGACGTCCCTGATGTCCAGGGCTTCCACGTCCTCCCGCATGGCGCGCAGGGCGGCACGGGAGGCGGCGAGGTGGGAGCGCTCTCGGGCGAGCGGGTCGTCGAGCGGGGCGTGGGCGGGCGTGGACAAGGGGGTGCCTCCGGTGGGCCTGCTGCGTGGGCGACGACGATGCCGTCCGGTTTCCGGCCGGACGGCGGCACTCCGTGAGGGAGGCGGGCAAGGGCGGAGATTTTAGAGGGGGCCGCGGCACCGGTCCAATGGATTTCCGCCCCGGAGCGGTTCCACCATGGAGACATGAGCGCAGCAGCCATCACCCCGGCGCCGTTGCGGCCACCCTCCGGCGCCACCGCCGTCGAGGGCACCCATCACCACCGCCTGGGCAATGCCCTGCGGGCCGTGAAGGTGTTCGCGGAGGCGGCCTTCCGCGTCCTGATCCTCGGTGAGTACGGCGAGGAAGCGGGCATACGTCGTAAGTAGCGACATAGGGTCACGTGCGTGCGCAAACGGACGGTGACGCCCTGCCTGCCTGCCCTGCTCCTGCTCGCCCTCTCCCTCGCCTCGTTCGCCGCGCTGTGTGCCCTGCGCGGCGCACCCATGGCCGATCTCCTCGTCTACCGGGCCGAGGGCGCGGCCGTCGCCCACGGCACCGACCTGTACGGCTTCACCGTCACCCGGTGGCGGCTCCCGGCGACCTACCCGCCCTTCGCGGCGGTCCTGTTCGTCCCGGCGGCCTGGCTCCCCGTACCGGCCCTGAAGGCGGCCGTCCTGGCGGGCAACGTCCTCCTGCTCGCCACGTTCGTCGCCCTCTCCGCCCGCATGGTGTCCCGCCGGCTGCCTCCGGCCCTGCTCTGCACGGCCACCGCCCTCGCCCTCTGGCTCGAACCGGTCTTCCAGACGCTCCTGTACGGCCAGATCAACCTGGCCGTCACCTGCCTGACCCTGTGGGACCTGACCCGGCCCCCGGGCGCCCGCGCCAGGGGCCTCGCCCTCGGCATCGCGGCCGGCATCAAGCTCACGCCGGCCGTGTTCGTGGTCTATCTGCTCCTGCGGGGCCGGAACCGGCAGGCGGCGACGGCAGCGGCGGCCTGTGCGGGGTCGGCCGCGCTCGGTGCCGTCCTGCTCCCGTCGGCGAGCGCCGACTTCTGGACCCGGCGGCTGTGGGAGACCGGCCGGGTGGGCAAGGCGTGGATCGTGGACAACCAGTCCCTGCGGGGGCTGGTCGCGCGGATCCTGGGCGACCCCGCGCCCGGCCTCGCCTGGGCGCTGCCGGCGGCGGCGGTCACGGTGGCGGGCCTGGTGCTGGCGGCCCGCGCCCGGCGGGACAGCCACGGCGTCCTGCTGACCGCGTTCACCGCCCTGCTGGTCTGCCCGATCAGCTGGACCCACCACTGGGTGTGGTGCGTGCCGCTGCTCGCCGTGCTGCTGGCGGAGGGGTGCACCCGTACGGCCGCACTGGTGGCCCTCGTCTTCACCGCCCGGACGATGTGGCTGGTGCCCCACGAGGGGGACCTGGACCTGGAACTTCCGTGGTGGCAGCAGCCGTTGGCAGCCGCTTACCCGGTCCTGGTGCTCGGGCTGCTCATCTCGTATGACAGCATGATCAGCCGTTGTCCAACCCTTTCGACCGAGCAAACGGGGACATTGACATGGCTTTCACGAAGCTTCCGCTCCGCAAGGCGGTGAGCGGTCTGACCGCCGCCACCGCCCTCGCCCTCGGCGCCACCCTCATGACCGCTCCCGGCGCCTCGGCCGTCGGCTCCTCCGCCTGCACCAAGAACATCAAGGACCGGACCCTTCAGGTCGTGCAGTGGGACCACGCCGACATGTACACCAGCCCCAGCTTCAAGTCCAAGGTGAAGAAGTCCGTCTTCGCGGGCAGCAGCGTGCGCGTCTACTGCACCGCGAAGGGCGGCGACTGGTACTACGGCAAGTCCGGCAAGACCAAGGGCTGGATGGAGTACCACGCGTTCTTCTAGGCCGGACCCCGGCCGTCGCCGGCGATGACGACGACCTCGTCACCGGTGGTCCAGCGCCGGCGGCCGGACTTGGGCGGGTTGACCCGCAGCCCGTAGCCGGGGGCGCGGCCGGCCTCGGTGTGGCTGCGGTACCCGATGGCGCACTCGCCCCGGTCGCGGGCCGCGGCGACGACCGTGGCGAAGGACGCCTCGTGGCCGGTCAGGACGTAGTCGGCGGCCGGCCGCAGATGGATCTGGGTGCCACCGGCCGAGAACAGCTCGTCGAACACCGCCGCCAAGTGCCGGTTCTGGGAGATCTGCGCCATCAGCAGTCCGATGAGCTTGCCGCTGATGATCACGTCGGCTCCGGGGCCGAGCGGTGCGAGGGGCCGGTTGCCGTCGTCGGTCAGTTCGGTGACCACCGGCAGCTCCCGGCCGGTCCGCTGCTCGAGGTGGCGCAGCACGAGCAGGGTGACGAGCGTGCGGGTGTCCGGCTCCTCCGGGGCCTCACCGGGCCGTGGCTCCCGACCGAGCACGATGACGCTGTCGTAGGAGGCGAGGTCCAGGTCGGACAGGGTCTCCGGCCGGGTGGTGTCGCCCCTGCGGGGCACGCAGGTCCACTCGGCGCCGCCGGCGTCGCAGGCGGCTCGCACCGTGGCCTCGTCCTCGTCCGACACCACGTCGGCGACGGATCCCGGGGGTGCGTTGCGGCCCCATTCCCGCAGCACGAGCGGCGCCCGGCGATTCCAGCCCAGCAACAGCACGCGCTCCGGCCGCGTGTCCGGCGGCCGGGGGCTCGCCATGAGCTGCTCCTCGACGAACCGCGCGCAGTCGGCGAGCTCCGCGGTGTCGTCGTCGGCGGCGATGACGACGAGCTGGTCGTCCGGCTCGATCACCGTCCGCGGGGGCGGGTTCAGCCACGGCACACCGGCACGGATCAGCCCGACCGCGCTCGCGTTGCCGTAGGCCAGCAGCGCGTCACCGAAGTCCCGGCCGACCAGCGACGGGTGTGAGGCCGGGTAGAACTCGTCCCCGGCGAAGTCGAGCAGCTCGCGGTGGACGAGGGAAAGGCCCGGGCGGCGCGCCGCCTGGGCGATGAGCCGGGCGGTGACCGTGTCGCTCTCCACGACGACCCCGCGGGATCCCGCGGCCAGGCGGGCCGCGAGCAGGTAGCGGCTGTCCCGGACCGCGGCCACGACGGGCGCGGTGGCTTCGTCCCCGGATGCCGTCGCCCGCAGGGCCAGCAGGGCCTTGACCACGTCCGCGTCGCTGCGCGACTCGTCGGGCGGGAGCACGATCACCGAGTCGGCCGTGGCCGGACTGGTCAGGGCCAGGACGGCCGGATCCGCCGACGGACCGCTGCGGCAGATCAGCCGGGTCCGGCCGGTGGGGCCCACCTTGCTGTACAGGGCCTCCTCCATGGCCGTCTTGTCCCGGTCGGCCAGGACCGCCACGGCCGAACCCCGCTGGTTGGCGCCCGCCGCGACCAGCTCGCTCACCACCGTGAACACCTGCTCCGACCAGCCCAGCACCACCACGTGGCCGCGCTCCACCAGCGTGGAGCGGCCGCGCCGCAGGGCGATGAGCCGCTCGGTCAGCCCGGTCGTGATGAGACCGACGAGGGTCGAGACGTACACCAGGGCGACCAGGGCCAGCAGCACCGACAGCACCACCCGCACCGGGGTACCGGTGGTGCCGCCCAGCCGCAGCGTCTCCCCGGTCAGGCGCCAGACCGCCGCCAGTCTCCCGGTGAGGGTGGCGGGGGCGTGCCCGCTCGTCCACACCAGCACCGCGCTCGCGGGTACGACGACGGCCAGGCAGACCGCCACCAGCCAGCCCACCAGGGCCGAGGTCCCGCGCGCCAGGGTCGTGTCGAACCAGTACCGCGCTCGGGCACCCGCCCCGGGACCCCGCTGTTCCACCGTGTTCCCCCTCCGCACGCAGGCCTGTAGGGGGCAGTGTCCTGACCCGGCGCCCCGCGCCGCGCGGCACGGCGCACGATTCATCCCTTCGCCGTAACCGGATGCAGGGAACCGCCCCGTCGTGCCCCCGCGCACCCGGGCCCTACGGGTTTGGACTGCGGCCTTCCCTCGTCCGTGGCAATCCGCCGCAACCCGGCGCGCACCGGCTCGGGGTGCCAGTAGAAGTTCGCCATGACCGAAGATCACCAGGCGGACGCCGGCAACGGCTGCCTCACCAGGCGTACGCTCACGACCGCCGCGGGCACGACCGCCGTGGCCACCCTCCTCAGCGCGGGCAGCGCGGCGGCCCTGCCCGCCCAGGCGCCTCCTCGGACTCCCGCCCCGGCGGCCCCCGCCAGGCCGCGCGGCGCGGACTTCGACCGCTGCCTCGCCGTCGCCCGGGCCCTGCTGGTCGTCGATTCCGGCGACCGGCACCTCGTCCCCGGCTACCAGCGCGTGCTCAGGGACGGTCTCCCGCGAGCGCGGGCGGGCGGGCCCAAGAGCGTCCTCGTCGTCGGGGCGGGCCCGGCCGGCCTCGTCACGGCATGGCTGCTGCGGCGGGCCGGACACCGTGTGACCGTCCTGGAGGCCAACGGCAACCGGGCGGGCGGGCGCATCAAGACGTTCCGCCGCGGCGGCCACGAGAAGGCGGCGCAGCCCTTCGCCGACCCCCGCCAGTACGCCGAGGCCGGTGCGATGCGGCTGCCCGGCAGCCATCCGCTGGTGATGGATCTCATCGACCAACTGGGCCTGCGGAAACGGCCGTTCCACTACGTCGACGTCGACGCGGAGGGACGCCCCGCCGCCCACACCTGGATCCACGTCAACGGCGTCCGCATGCGACGCGCCGACTACGCCCGCGCGCCCCGGCGTATCAACCGCTCCTTCGGCGTCCCGCGCGCCCACTGGGACACGCCGGCCGCGGCCATCCTGCGCTCGGTGCTCGATCCGGTGCGCGACGAGTTCAGCACGGTCGGTCCCGACGGCAAGCGGATCGACAAGCCGCTGCCCGAGCGGGTCCGCGGCTGGGCCAGGGTGATCCAGCGCTTCGGCGACTGGTCGATGTTCCGCTTCCTGACCGAGCACGCGGGCCTGGACGAGCGGACGGTCGACCTCATCGGCACCATCGAGAACCTCACTTCACGGCTGCCCCTGTCCTTCGTCCACAGCTTCATCGGCTCCTCCCTGATCAGCCCGGACACCGCGTTCTGGGAGCTGGAGGGCGGCACGGCCGTCCTGCCGGACGCCCTGCTGGCCAGGGTCCGCGACGCCGTGCGGTTCGACCGGCGGGTCACGCGGATCGAGTACTACGACCCCGACCGCGCCGGCGGAGACACGCAGCACGTCCACGCCAAGGGGCCCCGGGTGTGGGTGGACACCGTCTCTGAGGGGCGCGCGGGCCCGGTCGTGCGGGAGCAGTTCACCGCCGACGCGGCCGTGGTGACCGTGCCCTTCTCCGGCCTGCGCCATGTGCAGGTCAGCCCGCCGATGTCGTACGCCAAACGGCGGGCGATCACCGAACTGCACTACGACTGCGCGACCAAGGTGCTGCTGGAGTTCAGCCGCCGCTGGTGGGAGTTCGACGAGTCCGACTGGAAGCGGGAGCTGCACCGCATCGACCCCGGTCTCTACGACGCCTACCGCACCGGACGGACCCCCGACGACGGCCGCCTGCTCGGCGCCCACCCGTCCGTGCCGCCCGGCCACATCACCCCCGCCCAGCGCATCCACTACGCCGCCAACCGTGCCGTCGCCCGCGACCAGCCGGAAGCGGCCGGCGTCATCGGCGGCGGCTCGGTGTCGGACAACGCCAACCGCTTCATGTACCACCCGTCCCACCCGGTCCCGGGCAGCCCGGGCGGGGTGGTCCTGGCCTCCTACAGCTGGGCGGACGACGCCCTGCGCTGGGACTCCCTCGACGACGACGCCCGCTATCCGCACGCCCTGTGCGGCCTGCAGGAGGTCTACGGCCGGCGGATCGAGGTCTTCTACACCGGCGCCGGCCGCACCCAGAGCTGGCTGCGCGACCCCTACGCCTACGGCGAGGCGTCCGTCCTCCTGCCCGGCCAGCACACGGAACTGCTCCCGTCCATTCCGACGCCCGAGGGGCCCCTGCACTTCGCGGGCGACCACACCTCCGTCAAACCGGCGTGGATCGAGGGCGCGCTGGAGTCCGCCGTGCGCGCCGCCCTGGAGGTCCACACGGCGTGACGAACTAGCTGTCGGCCAGGATCTCGTCCGCGTCCACGATCCGGTAGGCGTACCCCTGCTCGGCCAGGAAGCGCTGCCGGTGGGCGGCGAAGTCCTGGTCGATGGTGTCGCGGGCGACGACCGAGTAGAAGTGGGCCTGGTGGCCGTCGGCCTTGGGGCGCAGTACCCGGCCGAGCCGCTGGGCCTCCTCCTGCCGGGAGCCGAAGGTGCCGGAGACCTGGACGGCGACCGTGGCCTCGGGCAGGTCGATGGAGAAGTTGGCGACCTTCGACACCACCAGCACGCTGATCTCGCCCTCGCGGAACGCGTCGAAGAGCTTCTCGCGCTGCGCGTTGGAGGTCTCGCCCTTGATCACCGGGGCGTTCAGGTGCTCGCCCAGCTCGTCCAGCTGGTCGATGTACTGGCCGATGACGAGGATCTGCTGCCCGGCGAACCGGCGGACGATCGCCTCGGTGACCTTGCGCTTGGTCTCGGTGGTCGCGCAGAACCGGTACTTCTCCTCCGTCTCGGCGGTGGCGTACGCCAGCCGCTCGGAGTCGGTGAGGTTGACCCGGACCTCGACGCAGTCGGCCGGCGCGATGTAGCCCTGCGCCTCGATCTCCTTCCACGGCGCGTCGAACCGCTTGGGCCCGATGAGGGAGAACACGTCCGACTCCCGGCCGTCCTCGCGCACGAGGGTGGCCGTGAGCCCCAGCCGGCGCCGCGCCTGGAGGTCGGCGGTGAACTTGAACACCGGCGCGGGCAGCAGGTGCACCTCGTCGTAGAGGATCAGCCCCCAGTCCCGGGAGTCGAACAGCTCCAGGTGCGGGTAGACGCCCTTCCGCTTGGTCGTCAGCACCTGGTAGGTGGCGATGGTGACCGGGCGGATCTCCTTCTTCGTGCCGCTGTACTCGCCGATCTCGTCCTCGGTCAGCGAGGTCCGCTTCACCAGCTCGTGCTTCCACTGCCGGGCGGAGACGGTGTTGGTGACCAGGATCAGCGTGGTCGATTTCGCCTGGGCCATGGCCCCGGCCCCGACCAGCGTCTTCCCGGCGCCGCAGGGCAGCACGACGACCCCGCTGCCGCCGTGCCAGAAGTTCTCCACGGCCTGCTTCTGGTACGGGCGCAGCGCCCAGCCGTCCTCCAGCAGCTCGATCGGGTGCGCCTCACCGTCGACGTACCCGGCGAGGTCCTCGGCCGGCCAGCCCAGCTTGAGCAGCGTCTGCTTGATCTGGCCCCGCTCGGAGGGGTGCACGGCCACGGTGTCCGGGTCGATCCGGGTACCGACCAGCGGGGCGATGCGCTTGGACTTCAGGACCTCCTCCAGCACCGGCCGGTCGGTGGTGGTGAGGACGAGTCCGTGCGCGGGGTGCTTGGACAGGGTGAGGCGGCCGTAGCGGTCCATCGTCTCGGCGATGTCCACGAGCAGCGCGTGCGGCACGGGGTAGCGGCTGTACTGGACGAGGGCGTCCACGACCTGCTCGGCGTCGTGCCCGGCGGCGCGCGCGTTCCACAGGCCGAGCGGGGTGACACGGTAGGTGTGGATGTGCTCGGGTGCCCGCTCCAGTTCGGCGAAGGGCGCGATGGCCCGCCGGCAGTCGTCGGCCCGCTCGTGGTCGACTTCGAGGAGCAGGGTCTTGTCGGACTGGACGATCAGCGGACCATTCACGCGCGGCACACCCTTCCATAACGGCCAAACGTCCAGTGTGCCTCATGCGGCCGGAGCGCTCCACGGCCGCAAGATCGACGGCGGCACCGGACGCCGTGTGCAACCCCCTCGCCCCGCCGCGAGTCCTCACACACGGGAGGCGGCGCGGGCGCGCGGCCGGGTGAGGAGTTCAGGATGTCGGCACGCAGATGGGCCGTCGGCACCGGAGCCGTGGTGGTACTGGCGGCCACCGGCACCTGGGCGATGCGGCCGGGGGCCGTCGACACACGGCTGTGGGACGAGGTGCGGCCGGTCATCGAGGCCCGGCTCGCGGCGGAGAGCCACGGCACCGGCTACGGCGAGGACGTGCCGGGGCTGCAGGCGCGCTGGTTCTGCCGGGCCGAGGCGCTCGACCTGGCGGAGCGCGGCGACGAGGTGCGCGCGGGCCTCGACACGCTGTGCCTGGAGTACGGGGTGCGCGGCGGCGGCCTGGTGGAGTGCGGCGGCGGACGGGGCCCGCAGGTGGTGCGGCTGGAGCGGGACCCGCACGGCGGTTACCGGGTGGTCTCGCGCGAGGCGCCGCCGGACGGCGCCGGGAACGGGGACTGGACCCAGGCCCACTTCGGCTTCTTCGCCCGTGCCGCCCTGGACGACACGATGTCGTCCGACCCGCTGCAGAGCGCGGCCCGCGCCCACTTCGGCCTGCCCGCGGACGCGCCGGTCGGCGACTGCTGAAACTCAGTCGTCCGCCAGCTCCGCGACCCCGGTGATCCGGTGCAGCGGGTAGGTGCGCACCTCGTCCGCCGTGTGGTCGTACCCCGTCACGAAGCCGCCCTCCACCCGGATCGGGGCGATGACCCGCTGGCTGGCGGCGCCGTCGGCGTTGACGTAGCCGATCCACACCGAGTCGCCGGTCAGGACGGCGGCCTGCATGGTGGCCAGGGTGTCGGCGGCGGAGGTGCGGGGCAGCTCGCCGCCCGTCAGGGGCTCGCCGACGGCCTTGCGCGGGGCGGTGGCGGCCAGGTCACCGGCCCGGATCGCGCGGATCGCCGCCGCGAGCAGCGTGGTGTCGGGCGGCGGCGGGCCGTCCGGCACCGGCTCGGGCGCGGTGCGCGGCGGGGTGCGGTGGGCGTGCGCCCGGGTGATCAGGACATCGCCCTCGGCGGACTCGGCGGCGGGCGCGTACCCCATCGCACGCAGCCCCTCCAGCAGCGTCGCCGGGTCGGACTGCGTGGCCAGCACGGTCGGCGCGAGGCGGCGCAGGCGCAGGGCGGCGGCCCGCTTGTCCGCGAGGATCTCGTTCAGCAGCGCGTCGTCGTCGCACCGGACGTACGCCGAGGCCGCGCCGACCCGCAGGTGGCCGTGCCGGCGGGCCACGTCGTCGATCAGGTAGGCGAGCGGCTGCGGCACCGGGGTGCGGGAGTGCTCGGCGAGGAAGGCGTGCAGGTCGGCGGCGGTCCGGCCGGCGTCCAGGGCGCGGCGGACGGAGGCCGGCGTGAACCGGTACACGGTCGCGCCGCCCTTGGACTCCACGTCCGCGAGCACCCCGAGCACGTCCGCGAGCGGTCGCCGCAGCGGACCGGGCGCCACCGCCGTCAGGTCGGCCTGGAGCAGGACGTGGTCCAGCGGCTCCGGCAGCAGCGGGGCGAGCAGCCGGGCCGCGGCGGCGCCCGCGACGGCCTGGTCGGCCGGGGAGAGGGGTCCGAGCCGGTCGGACGAACGGTGATGGTGCACCGGAAGTTTGTCCCCGGGCCCGGCGGGCTCGGACAGGCCGGCTGCCGGGGTGCCCGGAGCGGGTGCGCCGCCTGCGGGTTCGGTGGCACGGGCAGCGGGGTCACCGGCGTTCCCGGCCGGCCCCCCGGCCGGTGGCGCGCCCAGCAGCGCGCGGCCGTGCGCCGACAGGGCGCCCCGCCCGGTCACGCCCAGCAGCTCCGCCTCCGACAGCGTCCAGCGGGCGAGCCGGGTGCGCAGGTCGTCCTCGCCGCTGTCGTTCCGGGCACCGCGCAGCGGGCGCTCCCAGCGCAGCCGGGCCAGCACCGACTCGGTGTCCGGGGCCGCGCCCCGCGGCAGTCCGGCGAGCAGGGACAGCACCCGGTGCCGTACCTCCGGCGCGGCGGACCGGTCGAGGCCCGGGCCGAGCGCCGACAGGGTCCGGTCCTTCGCGTCCCGCCCGCCGACCAGCCCCGGCGTCCGGGTGGCCGTCAGCCACGCCTGGGCGATCCGGGCCCAGCGCTCGGCCGGGGGCTGCTCCAGCCACTCGTCGTAGGCCGGGGTGGCCGCGTACCGCTCGTCGGCCTCGCCGTCGGAGGCGATCAGACCGGCCGCGTAGGCCAGCTCGGTCCAGAAGGCGGCGACCGGCTCGGACACGTCCAGCGCCACGGCGGTCCGCTTCAGGTCGCGGACGCTCAGCCCGCCCGCCCGCAGCACGGCCGGGCCGCCCTCGTCCCAGTCCTTCAGCAGCTCCTCCACGGTGGCCAGCGCGGTGTACGCCTGCCCGGCCGCGGTGGCGTCCACCACCTGGGGGCTGTGCGTCGCGGCCGGCGCCACGGCGGGCGGCAGCGGCTCCGGCACCCGGTGGGCGCGGCCCTCCCGCAGGTGCAGGGCGACCTCGCGGGGCAGGACGACCGTCCCGGGCGCGGTCGGCAGCAGCAGGCCGCGGTCCAGCAGCCAGCGCAGATGCGCCGCCGGATCCGCCGTGACCTGCCCGTACGGCGGCCCCCACGCCAGCCGGGACAGCACCTCGCGCGCCGCCTCCGGGGCCCCGGCGAGCAGCTTCGCCATCTTCTTGCGGTGGGTGAACAGCCCGGTCAGCGCGGTCACGGCGGACACCGAGTCGTGCGTCGACGGCAGCCCGGCCGCCGTCACGATCTCCTGTATCCGCCCCGGCGACATGCCCGAGGTGGCCTCCTGCACGGTCGGCCCGAGACCGGTCGGCGACGGGTGCTGCGGGGAGGGCGCGAGCAGCTCGCGGGCGGTCCGCACCAGCCGCAGCCGGTCGTCCCCGCCCCACACCAGCGCCTGTTCGCGCAGGGTGCCGAGGGCCCGCGGCAGCGCGCCGGCCACCGTCTCGTGCCCGGCGTCCCCCGCCATCAGCCCGAGCAGCGTGTCGTACGACGCCGGGTCCGGGGCCACGGCCAGCGCCTCCGCCGTCTGCAACGCGAACCGGTCCAGCCGCTCCAGCGCGCGCAGCACCGAGGCTCGGGTGCCGGCGCGGGTGGCGAGCTGGGTGAGATCGGTGGGGACGGGGGTGATGAGGTCGGGGCGGCTGCGCAGCAGCGCGGCCAGGGACGTGTCGTCCCGCGCGCGGAGCGCCTCCGCGAGGGACCGAGGGGCTGAGTGGGCCTCGGGGCTCATCCGGCCAACGTTAGCGGACTTCCCCGTGCCGGGGGCGTCCGCGGGAAGCGGTACCGTCCTCACCGGGTATCAGTCGGCGCACCCCGGAGGGGTTCCGTGGGGATCGAGAGCGACCAGGTCGTCTACGAGTATCTGAGCCGGGTCGGGGACATCGCTCAGCAGCGGCAGCTGCCGTCCGCGACACGGATGCGGCTCGTGTCGGAACTGCGCAACGAGATCGACCGGCACCGGGCGCAGACGACGGTGGACTCGCCCGCCGCCGTCCGCCGCATCCTGGACCGCCTGGGCACCCCGGACGAGGTGGTCTCCGCGGCCGGCGGCACCGGCGGCGGCCCGCAGCCGCCCCCCGCCGCCGTACCGGCGCAGCCGTCCTCCCGGGAGCGTGCGCCGGAGCCGGCGGAGCGGCAGCGGCCCAAGGGGCTGCGCCGGGTCGTACCGCGCCCGCGCCCCGCCGAGCCCGGGCCGCCCGCCCCGCGCGACACCGCGGCCCCGCCGCACCTCGCCCCCGCCCACGAACTCGGGGACGGCACGGCACCGCCCGACTGGTGGCGGACCGGCAGCCCCCTGGGCGACACCGACCCGGTGCCGGGGTTCGTCGGCGGTGTGGAGATCCCGGAACTGCTCAAGCGCCCCCCGCAGGCGGCTCCCGCCGAGAAGACCGAGGCTGCGGTGGAGCCCGCCGCGCCCGCGCCGGAAGCCGCGCCCGCCCGGCGCCGCCGCCTGCTGCCCGCCCCCGCCACCGGCTGGTCCAACCCCCTGCTGCTGCTGGCCGCCGGCGCTTTGGTCGCCGGGGCCGTGCTCGGCAACTGGTTCGCGCTGCTCCTGGGCTGGGCGATCGCCTACGGCTCGCGTCGGCTGACGGCCGCGGAGACCAAGTGGGCGGTGATGGTCCTGCCGGGCACGGCGGTCGCGGCCGGTCTGGTGTGGCTGTGGGGCCGCAGTGAGGGCCGCTGGGGTGAACCGATCGCCCGGGGCCACATGAACGACGCGGTCGGCGAGACCTGGCCGTGGGTGGTCAGGGGAGCAGCGGTCGCCTCGGCCCTGTTCCTCCTCTGGCGCTCCCAGAGAAAGGCCGGCTAGTCGCCGCGGGGGTCACGGCCGTGGTCCGGCTGCGGGCGCGACCAGCCGACCAGCACCCGCACCCGGCACACCACAGCCGCCCCCACGGCGCAGTCCCGCCCGGCCGAACCGCCGGAGGTACCCGGCACAATGTCCCGCATGGCCTCCTCGCTGACCGTCGGGTTCGACCTCGACATGACCCTCATCGACTCCCGGCCGGGCATCCGTGCGTGCTACACGGCGCTGGCCGAGCGGACGGGTACGTTCATCGACGCCGACCTGGCGGTGACCCGGCTGGGCCCCCCGCTCGCGGAGGAGCTGATCAACTGGTTCCCGGCCGAGGACGTGCCGGCGATGGCCGATCTGTACCGGCAGATGTACCCCTCGATAGCCATCGCCGCGACGCCCGCGATGGCCGGCGCCCGGGAGGCGATCGACGCGGTGCGGGCGGCCGGCGGCCGGACGATGGTGGTGACGGCGAAGTACGAGCCGAACGCCAAGCTGCACCTGGAACACCTCGGCATCGAGCCGGACGTGGTCGTCGGCGACCTGTGGGCCGAGCAGAAGGCGGCGGCGCTGCGCGAGTACGGCGCCGGCGTGTACGTCGGCGATCACGTCGGGGACGTCCGCGGAGCCCGCGCGGCAGGTGCGTTTTCGGTCGCCGTGGCGACCGGCCCGTGCCCGGCCGACGAGCTGCGGGAGGCCGGCGCGGACGTCGTGCTGGGCGCCCTGTCCGACTTCCCCGAGTGGCTCACCGGCTACCGGGAGGCGCCCGGCGCCGCCTTCCTCGCCTGACGCCGTGCGGCGGCGACGGACCGCAGGACACCGGCGCCGGCCACCAGGAATCCGACGGCCATGAGCATGCTCAGACCGAACATGTAGGTCGGAAAAGGCTTCGCTCCGAGGAACAGCGGGGCCACCGTGACGAGGGTGGCCACGGCACCGATGAAGAACACGACGGCACCGGCGCGGATCAGTCGGTCACCGGGCGCGGCGGAATTCGTTTGGGTTTTGTCACGCACCGGACCAGGGTAGTTCCCTGCGCGAGAGAACAACCGGGGGACGTCTTGTCACCCGCCCGAAGACCATTAGCCTTGGTAGCGCTTGGTAGCGGCGGGTCATGGTCGACCCGCTCTAGTGCTATCAAGAGCCGTTTCCGAAGTAGTTTTCCCAACGAGTACGAGGACGAGGACAGACGTGCCTACCGGCAAGGTCAAGTGGTTCAACAGCGAGAAGGGCTTCGGCTTTCTCTCCCGCGACGACGGCGGTGACGTCTTCGTCCATTCCTCGGTTCTCCCCGCCGGAGTCGATTCGCTCAAGCCGGGACAGCGCGTGGAGTTCGGTGTCGTCGCCGGTCAGCGCGGTGACCAGGCCCTTTCGGTGATCGTGCTCGACCCGACCCCGTCGGTCGCCGCCGCCACCCGCAAGAAGCCGGACGAGCTGGCCTCGATCGTGCAGGATTTGACGACCCTTCTCGAGAACATCACGCCGATGCTGGAGAAGGGCCGTTACCCGGAGAAGGCGTCCGGCAAGAAGATCGCCGGCCTGCTCCGCGCGGTCGCCGACCAACTGGACGTATAGAACCGCCGGACGTCCGAAACCGGCGGAACCCGTCAGGGAAACGCGAGCGCATCCGGGCCGAGGGGCGGTACGAGCCCCTCGGCCGCCGCACGGGTGAGCAGCCCGCGTACGGCCGCGTAGCCGTCCTCGCCGAGGTCGGCGGTGAACTCGTTGACGTACAGCCCGATGTGCTGGTCGGCGACGGCCGGGTCCATCTCCTGGGCGTGCGCCATGACGTACGGTCGGGAGACCTCCGGATCGTCCCAGGCGGCCCGTACGGAGGCCCGGACGGACTCGGCGAGCCGGCCGAGCGTCTCGGCGCCCAGCGACCGCTTGGCGATGATCGCGCCCAGCGGGATCGGCAGCCCGGTGGTCAGCTCCCAGTGCTCGCCCATGTCGGCGAGCTTGTGCAGACCGTAGTTCTGGTAGGTGAACCGGGCCTCGTGGATGACCAGGCCCGCGTCCACCTTGCCGTCCCGCACGGCCGGCATGATCTCGTGGAACGGCATGACCACGATCTCGCCGACCCCGCCCGGAAGCGTGTCGGCGGCCCACAGGCGGAACAGCAGGTAGGCGGTCGACTTCTCGCTCGGCACCGCGACCGTACGGCCCGTCAGATCGACCCCGGCCTCCCGGGTCAGCACCAGCGGCCCGCAGCCCCGCCCCAGCGCCCCGCCGCACGGCAGCAGCGCGTACGCGTCGAGGACGTACGGCAGGACGGCGTACGACACCTTCAGCACGTCCGACTCGCCGCGCTCCGCCATGCCGTTGGTGATGTCGATGTCGGCGAAGGTCACGTCCAGCGCGGGGGCGCCGGGGACGCGGCCGTGCGCGAGGGCGTCGAAGACGAAGGTGTCGTTCGGGCAGGGGGAGTAGACGATCCGCAGGGACTGCTGCTGCTCACTGGTCATGCGTGTTCCAACTCTCCCATGCGGGCGCGAGCTTCCCGAAGCCTTCGGTGAGGGCGGCGAGGGCGTCCCCGATGCGCCAGGCGGCGCGGTCCCGGGGGCCCACCGGGTTGGAGACCGCGCGGATCTCCAGCACGGGCACACCGTGCGCGGCGGCCGCCTCCGCCACCCCGAAACCCTCCATGCCCTCGGCGAGCGCGCCCGGGTGCCGGGCGCGCAGGGCGGCGGCGCGGGCGGCGGTGCCGGTCACCGTGGAGACGGTCAGGATCGTGCCGGTACGGGCGCCGGTGGCCTCGGACACGACTCGTACGAGTGATTCCGGCGGACGGTGGGTGACGGTCCCGAAGCCGAGTTCGGTGACCGGGAGGAAGCCGTCGGCGGTCTCCGCGCCCAGGTCGGCCGCGGTGATCGCGTCGGCGACGACGAGGGAGCCGACGGGCGCCTCCGGCAGGAAGCCGCCGCCGATCCCGGCCGAGACGACCAGGCGGTAGGGGCGGCCGGCCAGCGCGGCGGCGGTGAGGGCGCCGGCGGTGGTGGCGGCGGCGAGCGCCGGGCCGACACCGGCGGCGAGCAGGTCGAGGCCCGCGGCCGTACGGCGCAGGGACCCGCCCGGCAGCCGTGTCTCCTCGGCGGCCGGGGGCAGCGCCCCTGCCACCGCGTCCCGTTCGACGGGGACCGCGGTGGCGACGAGGACCGGGAAGGAGATCGTGCTCAGGCCTTCTTCAGCTTGAAGGTCCACAGGCCCTTCCTGGACTTGTCCTCGCCCATCTGGACCGCGAGCGTGTTGGTCTCGCCCTGCGTGCCGTACTGGGCGGCGAAGAACACGCTGCTCGGGATCGTGCGGTACGACAGATTGCTGATGTCGCCGGCCGGGCGGCCGTTGATCAGCAGGATCCAGCCCGCGTCGGCGATCTTGGGGTCGACGCCGATGCGGACGGTCTGGTCCTGGCCGACCTTGATCGACTTGGCGTCGCGGGCCTTCTTGGAGCACTTCTTGAGCGACTCGGCGTCCAGCGGCTTGCCGTCGTTGTAGCAGAGGGCCTCGGAATTGACCGAGTCCCGGCCGACGGTGATCGTCGCGACGGGTGTCGGCTTGTCACAGGCCGACAGGACGAGCAGTCCGGCGGAAACGGCACCGGCAACGGCGACGGCGCGGCGGCGTCGCACAACGGATTGCAGCGTGGTCATGCCCGAAGGCTATCGGGCCCCCGCAGCCGTCCGCCCACGTGGGGTGCGGCGTGCCCGGTTCGTTACGCCACCTGCGGCCGGGCCCGGCCGCCCTGCCGGGCGGAGGCGAGCAGGCCCTTCAGCGTGCCCAGCCAGCCGACGGCCACGAACGCGGCGCCGACCATCAGTCCGACCGTGCCGTTGAGCGGCATCACGATGCCGACCGCGCCGCCGAACACCCACGCCATCTGCAACAGCGTCTCCGAGCGGGCGAACGCCGAGGTGCGCACCAGTTCCGGCACGTCCCGCTGGATCAGCGCGTCCAGCGCCAGCTTGGCCAGCGCCTGCGCGAACCCGGCGACCGCGGCCAGACAGGCCACCAGGAACGCGCCGAAGAACACGGCGGCCACGATCGCGGCACCCAGGACGACCGCGACGACGGCCACGATGATGATCTCCGGGGCGCGGGACCGCAGCCAGGCCCCCACCGCCGTGCCCAGGGCGTTGCCGGCGCCTGCCGAGACGCCCACTATCCCGAGCGACACCGCCGCGCTCTCCCCGGTCAGCGGGTGCTCGCGCAGCAGGAAGGCGAGGAAGAAGATCAGGAAGCCGGACAGGCAGCGCAGGGCGGCGTTGGCGCCGAGCGCGTGTGTGACGGCCGGCCCGACCGTCCGCAGCCCCGGCCGTTTCCCCTGCCCCCGGTGCGGCCCGCGCAGATGCTGCTCGTCGGCCGCGAGCAGCGCGATGCCCTCGCCCTTCGCCGAGTCCACCGTGGGCGGCAGGGTGAACGACAGAAACGTACCGGCAGCGAAGATCACGAAGGCGCCGTACAGCGGCCAGGGATCGCCGAGCGCGTGCAGCCCCGCCCCGACCGGCGCGGCGGCACCGGTGGCCAGCAGCCCGGCGAGCGTGACCCGGGAGTTGGCCTTCACCAGCGAGAACCCCGGCGGCAGCAACCGCGGTACGACGGCACTGCGCACCACGCCGTACGCCTTCGACGCCACCAGCACGCCCAGCGCGGCCGGATACAGCTCCAGGCTGCCGCTCGCCACCGCCCCCGAGATGACCAGCGCGAGCAGCGCCCGCGCCAGCATCGCCCCGGCCATCGCGGCCCGCCGCCCGTGCGGCAGCCGGTCCAGCAGGGGGCCGATGACGGGGGCGAGGACGGCGAACGGGGCCATCGTGATGGCGAGGTACAGGGCGACCCGCCCGCGCGCCTCGTCCGTCGGCACCGAGAAGAACACCGTGGACGCCAGCGCCACCGTGACCATGACGTCCCCGGCGCCGTTCACCGCGTGCAGCTCGATCAGCTTGCCCAGGCCCGACTCTCCCGCGCCGTGCGCGTGCGTCACCCTGCGGATGCCCCGCGCCGCGCCCGTGACCGGACGCTGCAGGGCACGGCCGACCGCGCGGACGGCACCGCCCACCCGGCCCGAACCGCCGCCCCGACCACTCGCCCTGTCCGCGGCTGCCACGACGTTCATAGTGCCCCGAGATGCCGCCGGATAGTGCGGACACGGCCCGCGTGGCGGCGTACGGCCCCGGTCGGCCCAGGCAGGGGGGCGGGTGGGAAAATCCACGAATCCTGTCCGGTGTAGCGTGCCTATCTCAGCCATAACGCAGAATGGATGGCAGAGGTGCGCCCAGGCGCGCGGATGCAGACGTCGATGCGGTCCCCAGGTCCGCTCCGTCGGCGAAACCGCCGGAGGCAGCCGCACTCGACGAGACGGCGTAGGAGAGAAGCGATACCTGTGAGCGCAGCGACCACGCGAAGCCGCACCCCCGACCGCTTGTGCGCCGAGGCCGTCGACCTCGCCCGCGCCGCCGCCGAGGAGGCCGCCGCCCCCGGCGTGGTCGGCGAGCACGCCGGCGTGGTTTCCGAGGGCGACCGCGTGGTCACGCACTTCTTCGAGTGCAAGGAACCGGGCTACCGGGGCTGGCGCTGGGCGGTGACGGTGGCCCGAGCATCCCGCGCCAAGATCGTCACCCTGGACGAGGTCGTGCTGCTGCCCGGCCCCGACGCCCTGCTCGCCCCCGAGTGGGTCCCGTGGAGCGAGCGCCTGCGCCCCGGCGACCTCGGTCCGGGCGACCTGCTCCCCACCGACCAGGACGACCTGCGCCTGGAACCCGGCTACACGGGCGAGGAGGAGCCGCCGCCGAACTCGCTGGTCTCCGAGGAGATGCGGGAACTGGCGGAGGCCGAGGACGCCGACGTCACCCCGGGCGCGCCCGCCGTCCAGCCGACGATCCCCTCGCGCGGCTCCATCGCGTCCGTGGCCGAGGAGCTGGGTCTGCGCCGCGCGCGCGTCCTGTCCCGCTACGGCCTGCACACCGCCGCGGACCGCTGGGAGGAGGCCTTCGGCCCCAAGACCGCGATGGCCCAGGCGGCCCCCGCCTCCTGTGTGAGCTGCGGCTTCCTCGCCCGCATCGGCGGCTCCCTCGGCCAGGCCTTCGGCGTCTGCGCCAACGAGTTCTCGCCGGCGGACGGCCGCGTGGTCTCGCTGGCCTACGGCTGCGGCGGCCACTCGGAGGCGGCGGTCATGCCCAAGCCCCCGCAGCCCGCCCCGCCCGTCATCGACGAGACTCGCGTCGACCCCTTCCCGCTCCGCCCGGCCCGCGACTCGGGCTCGGTCCCCGAGACCGGCGACGACGAGACCGCGGAACTCGGCCACTCCTGAGCCTTCACGCGCACCTCGGCCCACACCGTCTTGCGCGGTGAGGGCCCGGGCGCCGTACCCCAGCGCTCCGCCAGGGCGTCCACGAGCAGCAGCCCCCGCCCGCCGTCGGCGTCCGGCGCGGGCTGGAGAGCCTGCGGAATGCGGTCACCGCGCGTGTCGGTCACCTCGATACGGAGCGTGTCACCGACCGCGTACATCATCAGCCGGAAGTCCCGCCCGGCCACGCGGCCGTGCGTGGCCGCGTTCGCCGCCAGCTCGGCCACGATCAGCTCCGCCGGTTCCAGCGGGAGTCCCCAGGAGCGGAGTTGCTCCCTGGCGAGCAGCCGGGCCAGCCGGGCGCCTCGGGGTGTGGGGGAGAGGCGGACCGCGAGGTGCGGGATGGGGGTGGAGATGTGGGTGGAGATTTCCTGGTTCACATCACCCAGAGTGGCGGTGGCTGCTACCTGTGGATAGTGACGGAGGGGTTGCGTAGGGTCACTGTCCGTCGCTTGTCCTGTGGTGTCCGGACCTGTCGACAAGGGGATGCGGTGTGAGTGAGGAAGAGGAGCCGGGGTGGGAGGTCGAACCCGATGACGAGTGGGGCGTGGCCGTCATCGCCACGGTGGGCCGCCAGCTGAGGCTGCGCCGCGAGGCGTTGGGCATGCGCGCGGCCGAGTTCGCCAGCACGGTCGGGTACAGCGAGGACATGGTCTACAAGATCGAGTCCGGCAAGCGGATCCCGAGACCGGAGTACCTCGACAAGGCGGACAAGATCCTCGACGCGGGCGGGTTGCTGTCCGCGATGAAGGAGGACGTGGAGAAGGTCCGGTATCCGAAGAAGGTTCGGGCGCTGGCGGAGGTGGAGGCCAAGGCGGTCGAGCTAGGGGTGTACGTCTGCAGCAGCATCCATGGTCTGTTGCAGACACCGGAGCACGCACGGGCGCTGCTGCAGTCCTGGCAGCCCGCCTACGCGCCGAAGGATCTGGAACGCAGGGTGGCTGCCCGCATGGCTCGACAGTCGATCTTCGAGCGGACGCCCGCTCCCTCCCTGAGTTTCGTCCTGGAAGAGGCGACTCTGCGCCGCAAGGTTGGGGGCACAATGGTGCGGCAACAGCAGTTCGAACGCCTGCTGGAGATTGGGCGGTTGAGCAACGTCACGCTCCAGGTCATGCCGTTGGACAGCCCGCCGCATCCCGGCATGAGTGGAAGGATCGAGTTGCTCAAGTTCGAGGACGGCACGGCTGTCGGCCGTTCCGATGGTGCATTCAACGGCCGCACGGTCTCCAACCTCCGGGATCTACGCGTCCTTGAGCTGCGGTATGGCACCATCCGGGCGCAGGCTCTTCGCCCCGAAGAGTCGCTGGCCCTCGTTGAGCACCTGCTGGGAGAGACATGATCCGCTGGTTCAAGAGCAGCTACAGCGACGGCCCCGACGGCGACTCTTGCGTGGAAGTGGGCCTGAACTGGTTCAAGAGCAGCTACAGCAGCAGCAGCGAAGGCGACTCGTGCATCGAGGTGGCCCCCACCCCTTCCACCATCCACATCCGTGACTCCAAGCAGGACAACGGCCCCCTCCTCGCCGTCGCCCCCTCCACCTGGACGGAGTTCGTCTCCTACGCCGCCCGGGGCTGAACGCGTTGAACTAGTCGGTGAGGCTCGCCTCGTGGACCGTGTGCAGCCTCGCCTCCTTGCCGGTGCGTTCCAGGCGCAGGTGGGCCGAGCGGCCGTTCAGCGTCAGGGTCATGAGCTGGTTGCCGAACCACGGCCCGCCCCGCTTGCGCCACCGCACCGGCGGCTTGGGGCTGCGGCCGTGCCGGGCGAGCAGGCGGCCCAGGAAGCGGGCCGGCGCGCTCCAGCCGACGCGGAAGCCGATCCGCATCGCCAGCGGCACGGAGTTGTGCACGGGTGAGCAGGTGAGCTGGACGACGGGGATGCCGACGTCGCCGGACCGCCAGGTCGCCTCCGCTATGTAGCCGTGGTGCACGTCCCCGGACAGCACGCACACGCTCGCCGGGGCGCCCGGCGCCGCCGCGGCCTCGGCGATGAGGCCGGCGAGGTCGGCGAAGGAGCGGGGGAAGGCCGCCCAGTGCTCCAGGTCGGCCCCGCGGCGCAGCCACTCGCCGAAGCGGGCCCAGCGGTCGCCGCGTTCCCCGGCGCACAGGGCGGCGTCCCAGCCCTCGGTGTCGTGCACCAGGTGCGGCAGCAGCCAGGGCAGGGAGGTGCCGATCAGGAGGTGGTCGTAGGCCCCCTCGTCGCCCAGGACCTGCTTGCGCAGCCAGTCGGCCTCGCCCGCGTCGAGCATGGCGCGCCGGCCCTCCTCCAGGACCCGCGCGGCCCGGGAGTCGACCATCACCACCCGGACCCGGCCGAAGTCGCGCCGGTAGCTGAAGCGGACCGTTGCTGAGTCGGCGTCGGCCTGTTCGGCGAGGGCGCGGAGCGCGGGCGTGCCGTCGGGCGTGGCGCGTACGGCGGCCCAGGTGGCGTCGTCGGCCAGTTCGGCGGGGGAGAGGTTGCCCAGGTGCTGGTGGACCCAGTAGGACATCAGGCCGCTCAGCAGCCGCTCCTGCCACCAGTCCGTGGTGCGCATGTCGGCGAGCCAGGCGGCGGAGGTGTTCCAGTCGTCCACGATGTCGTGGTCGTCGAAGATCATGAAACTGGGCACGGTGGACAGCAGCCAGCGGACCTCCGGGTCGAGCCAGGATTCGTAGTAGAGGTGGCAGTACTCCTCGTAGTCGGTGACCTGGGCGCCGGGCGGCTGGTCGAGGTCGCGGCGGGCCGCCAGCCGGCGCCGGGTCTCCTCGGAGGTCTCGTCGGCGTAGACCTGGTCGCCCAGGAGCAGCAGGACGTCGGGGCGCTCGGCGCCGGGGTCGGCCGCCAGGCGGGTGGCCAGGGTGTCGAGGGCGTCGGGGCCGACCGGGTCCTTGCCGTCCGCCGGGGGCGCGGCCCAGCGGCACGACCCGAAGGTGACGCGGACGGCGTCGCCGGTGCCCGGGGTGCGGATGACGGAGGGCGGGAAGCGGGAGTCGGGCAGGGGCCACACCGGGGTGTCGTCCAGGAACACCTCGTAGGAGGGTGAGGTGCCCGCTTCCAGGCCGGTCACCGTGACGAGCGCGTAGTGGTGCCCGGCCACCTGGAAGGTGCCGGCCGTGCCGGCCGCGCCGTCGGAGCAGCGCACCTCGACCGTGCAGGGCCGGCTCGTCTCGACCCACACGGTCGCGCAGGAGCCGTCGGTGTACCTCAGCAGCGGTCCCAGGCGCAGTTCGGGCATGTGATCGCCTTCCTGTCTCGCACGGTACGGAGGAACGACCCCAGCGACGGTACAGGCGTCTGGGACCCGGCTGCGCGGGCACGTGTGAGGAGACCGGGGTGCGCCCGGCCCCGGCGAGAGGCGAGGCGGAGAGGCGGTGGCGTGGCCGAGCACGAGCAGGCGACGGAGACGGGGGAGACCCGCGGCACGGTGCGCGAGGACGACCTGCTGCGGGGGTTCGAGGTGGACGACCGGCAGCCGGAGCGGCCGGTGCTGCTGGATGCCGACGGCCGGCCGGTCGCCACCTGGCGGGAGAACCACCCCTACGACCACCGGATCGGCCGGCGCGAGTACGAGCGGACCAAGCGGATCCTGCAGATCGAGCTGCTCAAGCTGCAGCGCTGGGTGAAGGAGACGGGGCAGCGGATCGTCGTGGTGTGCGAGGGGCGGGACGCGGCCGGCAAGGGCGGCACCATAAAGCGGTTCACCGAGCGGCTGAACCCCCGCGGGGCCCGCGTCGTGGCGCTGGACAAGCCGACCGAGCGGGAGGCCGGGCAGTGGTACTTCCAGCGGTACGTGACGCACCTGCCGGCCCGCGGGGAGATGGTCTTCTTCGACCGGTCCTGGTACAACCGGGCCGGAGTCGAGCGGGTCATGGGGTTCTGCTCGGAAGAAGATCACCGGCAGTTCCTGCGGCAGGCGCCGCTGTTCGAGCGGCTGCTCACCGACGACGGCATCCTGCTGGTGAAGTTCTGGTTCTCGGTGTCCCGCGCCGAGCAGCGGACCCGGTTCGCGATCCGCCAGGTCGACCCGGTGCGCCGCTGGAAGCTCTCCCCCACCGACCTGGACTCCCTCGACCGCTGGGACGACTACACCGCGGCCAAGGTCGACATGTTCCGGGCGACCGACACCGCGCACGCGCCCTGGACGGTCGTGAAGAACAACGACAAGCGGCGGGGCCGCCTGGAGGCGATGCGCAGTCTGCTGGACCGTTTCGACTACCCGGCCAAGGACCGCGAGGCGGTCGGCACCCCCGACCCGCTGATCGTCGGTGCGGCGGACACCCTGCTCGAACCGGGTGAGGAACCCACGGACCTGTCGCCGACCCCGCTGGCCGGACCGGGCGGCGGACCCGGCAACCACCCGGACCCCGCGGTGCCGGCCGGCCGCGGCCCCAGGTGAGGAGGGGCACGGACCATGGGCACGGTGGTGCACGTCCCGCAGACCCGGGACATGATCGGCGACGAGCTCTCCGGCGACGAGGCCTTCACCGCGCTGCGGCGCTACGGGGGCCTGCGACTGCTGATCGACGCCTTCTCCCGGTTCCGCTACGCCGACGGCTTCACCAACGCCCGCGCCCTCGGCTTCCAGATCGTGCTGGGCATGGTGCCGTTCACCATCGCGCTCGTCGGCCTGGCCACGGCCGCGCACACGGAGAGCGTGGGGCGGATCATCGAGCTGACCCTGGGCCGGATCGTGCCGGGCGCCAGCGCCGACGTGATCCGGGAGGCGCTGCGCGGCACCCGCCGCACCGCCGGCTCCGACGCCTGGAGCACCCTCGCGCTGGGCCTGGGCCTGGTCTTCTCCGTCCTCAACCTGGCCTCGGCGATGGGCCAGGTGGAGCGGGGCGCCAACCGGATCTACGGCATCGAACGGGACCGGCCCTTCCCGCGGAAGTACGGCAGGGCCGTGCTGCTCGCCTTCGCCGCCGGGGTGCCCATGGTCCTGGGGTTCCTGGTCCTGGTCGCCGGCGAGGCCATGACCGCCGCGACGACCGAGGCCCTGGGCACCCCCCGGCCGCCGGCGTGGTGGGGCGCCCTGGAGGTGCCCGTGGGAACGGCCCTCGCCTGGATCGCCTCCGCCGTCATCTTCCGCTGGTCGCCGCGCCGGGACCAGCCCGGATACACCTGGCTGGCGTTCGGTTCCGCCGTCCACCTGGTGCTGTGGGTCACCGCGACCTGGCTGCTGACGCTCTACGTCTCCCGCAGCGGCTCCTTCGGCGCCGTGTACGGGCCGCTCACGGCCTTCGTGGCCCTGCTGCTCTGGGCCAACCTGACCGGGGTGGCCCTCTTCCTGGGCATCGCGTTCGCCGCGCAGCTGGAGGCGGCCCGGGCCGGACTGGGCCGTGCCGTGCAGCCGGACCCCGGGCCGGGCCCGTGAGAGCCCGGCACCGGTGCGCGGGTCAGGACGACTCCACGATGCGGCGGACGTTCTCGAGGGAGCCGCAGCCGGACTTCAGCTGACGCTCACGCTCCTCCCGGAACGCCGCGCCCAGCTCCTCGCGCCGCTGCATCGCCACGTTCTCGCGGGCACCGTTGAGGATGGTGCGCTCCTCCTCGTCGGCGTGGTGGGTGACGGCCTCCACCAGCGCCTCCAGCTTCTCGTCCCACTCCTCGGAGCCGACCTCCTCCACCTGGAGGAGTTCCAGGAGGGCCTTGTTGCCCTCGTCGTGCTCGTGCTCGCCGTGCTCGACCTCTTCGTCCTCGATGTTCTTGTACCGCTTGAGGGCGGGATACACCTTGGCCTCCTCGGCCAGCGCGTGCGCGATCAGCAGATCGGCGAACTCCTCCAGCGCGGCGGTCCGGTCCTCTTCCACGCTGCGCATCAGCCGGAACAGGTCCTCCATACGCCGGTGGTCCTGGAGGATCAGCTCGACTACGTCCTGTGTCTCGGGCATGGGAGGGCACCACTTTCGTGCGACGGCACCTTCGTGCCAACGGATGGTCACTACCGCATACCCTCCCCGTCCGCGTTGATTGCTTCCCGGCTCCGCGCTGTACCTTCGGTCTCACGTCGTAGAGGAGAGTCAACGTGAGCAAGTTCGTGCGGCCGGCGGCCGAGGGCGCCGACCCCTTCGGCACCGCCCGTCTGCGTCGCGGGGTGCTCGACGCCTGGGCGACCAGCCCCGCCCGTTTCCGGGAGGACGCCAACGCCGAGGAGGACCTGGTGCTCGGCGGGTACCGGGACCGGCTCGTCGTGGAGCTGGCCCAGAACGCCGCCGACGCCGCCGCCCGCGCCCGCGTGCCGGGCCGCCTGCGGCTCACCCTCCGCGACGGCGTCCTCGTGGCCGCGAACACCGGCGCCCCGCTCGACGCGGCCGGTGTCGAGTCGCTGTCCACGCTGCGGGCCTCCGCCAAGCGGGACGCCGAGGCGACCCACAGCGCCGTCGGCCGGTTCGGCGTCGGCTTCGCCGCCGTCCTCGCCGTGACCGAGGAACCGGCGATCGTGGGGCGGCACGGGGGTGTGCGCTGGTCGCTGGCCGAGGCCCGGGAACTGGCCTCCGACGTGGCCCGGCACAGCCCGGGGCTGGGGGACGAGGTGCGGCGCCGGGACGGGCACGTGCCCCTGCTCCGGTTGCCGTTCGCCGCCGAGGGCACCGCCCCGGAGCCGTACGACACCGCCGTCATCCTGCCGCTGCGCGACGCCGCCGCCGCCGATCTCGCCGAGCGGCTGCTCGCCGGCGTCGACGACGCCCTGCTGCTCGCCCTGCCGGGGCTGGCGGAGGTCGTCGTGGAGATCGACGGCGAGGCCCCCCGCACGCTCAGCCGGCGTACCGACGGTGCCTTCACGGTCGTGGAGGACTCCCGCGACGGCATCACCAACTGGCGTACCGCGTCCGCCCACGGGCCGCTCACCCCCGACCTCCTAGCCGACCGCCCCGTCGAGGAGCGACTGCGCCCGCACTGGTCGGTGACCTGGGCCGTCCCCGTCGACGCCTACGGCGCCCCGGCCCGCCCCCGTACCACCCCGGTCCTGCACGCCCCCACCCCGAGCGACGAACCGCTCGGCGTGCCCGCGCTGCTCATCGCCTCGTTCCCGCTGGACACCACCCGCCGGCACGCGGCCCCCGGCCCGCTCACCGACTTCCTGGTGCAGCGCGCGGCCGACGCCTACGCCGAACTGCTCGCCGCCTGGCGGCCGGTGGGCGAGGGGATCATCGACCTCGTGCCCGGGCCGCTGGGCAAGGCGGAGCTGGACGGTGCCCTGCGGCAGGCCGTGCTGGAGCGGCTGCCGCGCACCGCCTTCCTGCCGCCGGCCGTCGAGGGCAAGGGCGACGACGAGCTGCCGGAGGCCCTGCGGCCCCGGGACGCCGAGGTCGTGGAGGGCGCCGGGGCCGGCACCGTGCGGGTGCTCGCCGAGGTGCTGCCCACCCTGCTCCCGGCCGGGCTGGAGCGGCGTGTGGAGCTGCGCACCCTCGGGGTCGCCCGGCTGCCCCTCGCCGACGCCGTCGACCGGCTCGCCGGGCTGGAGAAGGAGCCGGAGTGGTGGTGGCGGCTGTACGACAGCCTCGCCGGGGTCGATCCGGAGCGGTTGTCCGGGCTGCCCGTGCCGCTCGCTGGGGGCACCTCCCAGGCTTTCGGCTCTGGGGGAGGCCGGACCACCATCGGGCCCCGGCAGGTGCTGCTGCCCGCGCCGGACGCCGCCCGCATCGACCCGGACCTGCTGGGCCGGCTCGGGCTGAAGGTGGCCCACGCGGACGCCGCGCACCCGCTGCTGGAGAAGCTCGGCGCGCTGCCCGCGACCCCGCGCGCGGTGCTGACGACCCCGCAGGTGCGGGCCGCCGTGGCGAACTCGCTGGAGGACGACGGCGGCCTCGCCTGGGAGGAGGACGCGCCGGACGCCGAGGAACTGGCCGACACGGTGCTCGGGCTCGTACGGGACGCCGGCCTGGAGCCGGGGGAGGAGCCCTGGCTGGGCGCGCTCGCGCTGCCCGACGAGGACGGGGAACTCGCCCCCGCCGGTGAGCTGGTGTTCCCCGGCAGCCCCTTCGCCCGGGTCATCCGGGAGGGTGAACTCGCCGCCGTGGACGCCGAGCTGGCGGAGAAGTGGGGCGAGCAGCCGCTCGCCGCGTGCGGGGTGCTCGCCGACTTCGCGCTGGTCCGCGCCACCGACGTCGTCCTCGACCCGGACGAGCTGGAGCCCCGGGACGGCGACTACGCCGAACCCGACGACGCCGGCCTGCTGGACGCCGTCGACGTGTGGTGCGAGG
Source organism: Streptomyces sp. NPDC088810 (assembly GCF_044750305.1). NCBI lineage: Bacteria > Bacillati > Actinomycetota > Actinomycetes > Kitasatosporales > Streptomycetaceae > Streptomyces > Streptomyces sp. NPDC088810. The sequence goes on along the minus strand of NZ_JBIVJQ010000005.1, from coordinate 392,275 downwards.
ACATCCTCGACCGGTTCCCGGACAGCCCGGTGCCGCCGGTCGCCACCGAACTCGTCGCCGTCCGCGACCTGGACCTGGTGGACGACGACCACTGGCCCGAGGCGCTCGCCCTGCTGGCCCGGCCGCCGCTGCGCGACGCCCTCACCCAGCCCGTGCGGATCCTGCTCCCGGACGGCACCCACGAGGTCGTACGGCCGTACACCGCGTGGTGGCTGCGCGGGCACCCGGTGCTCGACGGGCGGCGCCCGGCCGGGCTGCTCGCCGCCGGCGGCGACCCGCTGCTGCGCGGCCTGTACGACGAGGCCGACGCCACCGGGTTCGAGGACGAGCAGGTGCTGCGGGCGCTCGGTGTGCGTACCTCGGTCGGCGCGCTGCTGGACGAGCCCGGCGGGGCCGCCGAGCTGCTGGACCGTCTCGCCGACCCCGACCGCCCGGTGACGTCCGCCCAACTGCACGGGCTGTACAGCGCGTTGGCGGAACTGGATCCCGAGCAGGTGACCCTGCCGGACGAGCTGCGGGCCGTGGTCGACGGACGCGTGGAGGTGGTGGACGCGGGAGCGGCGGTCGTGGTCGACTCGCCGGATCTGCTGCCGTTCACCTCCGGTGTGCCGCTGCTGCCGGTCCGGCCCGCGCGGGCCGCCGAGCTGGCCGAGCTGTTCCAGGTGCGGCGGCTGAGCGAGTCCGTCACCGGCGAGGTGCACTCCGAGGGGACCGAGCACGACGTACCGGACGCGGTGCGGGTGCTGCTCGGACCGCGGACGCCGCAGACGTACGTCGAGCACGAGGAACTGGTCGTGGACGGCGTGGAGATCGACTGGCGGCTGACCGACGACGGGGTGCTGCACGCGGCCACCCTGGAGGGGGTCGCCGCCGGGCTGGCCTGGGCGGCGGGGCAGTGGCCGCGCCGGTTCGAGGTGGCCGCCCTGCTGGAGGACCCGTCGCGGACGGAGGAGCTGGCCCGGGACCGCTGGTTCGACTGAGGTGACGTTCCGTACGGCCGGAGAAAAAGTGAAGATCTCGTACAACCTCTGGTGCGTGGTGTTGATCTGATCATGCGGTAACCAGCTTCATGATCACGGGGAGACACACTCATGCGTATGCGAGCCGCAGGCACGGCCGTCCTCGGCGCCCTGGCGCTGTCCGTTCTGGCCGTTCCGGCCGCGCACGCGGCGGACGCCCACCGCGGCGACACGAAGATCTCGAACGTCGTGGTCAACGGCGGCAAGCCCGTCGTGGTCGGCGCGACCGGGAGCAAGACCATCACGGTCTCCTTCACCGCCACCGACGACTCCGGCATCTCCTGGGCCCAGGCGATCCTTTACCACGGCAAGGACATCGAGCACTCCGACAGCGGTGCCGTCGCCAACACCGCCGACAAGCGCTCCGTCTGCACCAAGGTCAGCGCCACCGAGGCGAACTGCAAGGCGACGTACACGCTGGCGGCCCGGAAGAACCTCATCAACGAGGTGGCCGGCAGCTGGAAGGTCTGGGCGATCGCCCAGGGCGAGGACAGCAACTACGTCAAGAAGGAGAACGCCAAGACCTTCCAGGCGCAGCGGCTGGCCAAGCTGACGGCCGACGCCTCTCCCGAGCCGGTGGCGAAGGGTAAGACCCTCACCGTCACGGGCGGGCTGACCCGCGCCAACTGGAACGGCGGCACGTACTCCGGCTACACCGGACAGTCCGTCAAGCTTCAGTTCCGCAAGAGCGGCTCGAACACCTACACCACGCTGAAGACCGTCAAGACGGACTCCAAGGGCCGCCTCAAGACCACGGTCAAGGCCACCGCCGACGGCTACTACCGCTTCTCCTTCGCGGGCACCTCGACCACCTCCGCGGTCAGCGCCGCCGGTGACTACGTCGACGTGAAGTAGGCGGCAGCAACTCCGGCACCACCACCATTCAAGGACACCACATGCGTCTTCGTGCCACCGTGGCCGCCGCCTCCGGCGCCCTGGCCCTCTCCGCCTTCGTCGTGCCGGCCGCGCAGGCCGCCGACGGCGGTGCGTCCGCCCACCCCGCGGACCTCGCCAAGGTCCTCGTGCAGCACGCCGCGTCCGGCAAGGCCGGCGTCGCCGCCTCCCCGGCGGAGGGCGACCTGGACGTCACCTTCTCCAACTTCAAGATCGCCAAGGCGATCAAGGTCGGGACCACCTACAAGGTCTCCGTCCCGGTCAGCTACACCCTGACCCACGGCGCCGACGTCGACATCGAGGCGGACGGCTTCCTCAGCGTTCCGCTCATCTACCACGGCTCGTCCGTCACCCCGGACAACGCCGCCGGCGGCGACGAGCCCGGCAGCTGCGTGGCCACCTCGGCCACGACCGCCAGCTGCAAGGGCACGATCGTCCTCGACCCGCGGGAGACCGACGCGGACATGAGGCTGCGCAACGCGCAGGCCGGGACCTGGCACGGTGCGGGCGTCGCGCTCGACATGGACTCCGAGAAGGAGGTCGTGCAGGTCGACGGCCTCGGCACCACGCTGGTCCAGCGCAACTCCACGCTGACGGTCAACGCCGCCCCGGAGCCGGTGAGGAAGGGCAAGACCCTCACCGTCACGGGCAAGCTCTCCCGCGCCAACTGGGAGGACCACAAGTACCACGGCTACACCGGCCAGTCCGTGAAGCTCCAGTTCCGCAAGAAGGGCTCCAGCACCTACACCACGCTGAAGACCGTCAAGTCGGACTCCACGGGCGCCCTGAAGACGACGACCAAGGCCACGGTCGACGGCTACTACCGCTTCTCCTTCGCGGGCACCACGACCACCCCGGCGGTCAGCGCCGCCGGTGACTTCGTCGACGTGAAGTAAGCAGCCGTGCAGTAAGCAGCACCGGGCCGGCCCCGGGAGCGCATTCCGCTCCCGGGGCCGGAACGTTTCTTCCCACGTGTGCCATGCACGGGTAATCGTCGGCCAAAATCCGGCCGGGAAGTGGTCTTGCGGTACAACCTTCCGTGTGCCTCGCGGATCTGATCACGTGAGTCGACCGACTCCACGATCACTTCTCCCTCCAGGGGAACGCACATGCGCATACGTGCCACCGTGGCCGCCGTCTCCGGCGCCCTGGCCCTCTCCGCCCTCGCAGTCCCGGCCGCACACGCCACCGGCGACTCGGGCACCCCGTACACGCTGAACGTCAGCTTCTCGAACGTCACGATCGCCAAGGCGATCAAGGTCGGCACCACCAACGAGGTCAGCGTCAGCTACTCGTACACGCTGACGCACGGTGCCGACGTGAACATCGCCGCCGCCGACTTCTACAGCGACGCCTTCCTCTACAAGGGCTCGTACGACGACTCGGCCGCCGAGCTGTACGGCGACAACCCGGCGACCTGCACCGCCACCTCGGCGACCACGGCCACCTGCAAGGGCACCGTCGACATCTACCCGGCCGACGGGGACCTGAAGAACGCCTGGGCCGGTTCCTGGGGCGTGGCCGCCGAGGCGGTCGCCTTCAACGGCCAGAACCAGGACAACCCCGCCGACATGAGCAAGGTCGGCTACAAGGACCAGAGCGGCCTCGGCAGCACCCTGGTGCAGCGCTACTCCAAGCTCACGGTCAACGCCGGCCCCGAGCCGGTCGGCAAGGGCAGGACCCTCACGGTGACCGGCAAGCTGACCCGCGCCAACTGGGAGGACCACCAGTACCACGGCTACGCGAGCCAGCCGGTCAAGCTCCAGTTCCGCAAGGCGGGCACGAGCACCTACACCACCGTCAAGACGGTGAACACCGACACGTACGGCAACCTGAAGACCACCACCACCGCGAACTACGACGGCTACTGGCGCTTCTCCTTCGCGGGCACCTCGACCACCCCGGCGGTCAGCGCCGCGGGTGACTACGTCGACGTGCAGTAGGGCCTAGACCGGGAAGCGGCGGTCGACCCACCTCCACAGGTACTCCAGGACGGCCGCCGCCGCCACCGCCACGCCGACCGCCGTCCACGGCATCGCGACCCCCACCAGCCGCAGGGCGAAGAAGCCCTGCAGGGCGGGGATCACGAGGACGAGCAGGAAGGCCACGGCCATCGCGGCCACCAGGGCCACCCGCCACCAGGTGTAGGGGCGGGCGATGATCGCCAGCACCCACATGGAGATCAGGAACAGGGTCAGGGTGGCCGCGCTCGTCTCCGCCTCCAGTGCACCGGGACCGGTGTAGTGGTGGCGGGCGAGCAGATACGTGACGAAGGTCGCGAGGCCCGCCAGCACGCCCCCGGGGAGCGAGTACCGCATCACCCGGCGGACGAAGTGCGGTCTGGCCCGCTCCGTGTTCGGCGCGAGAGCCAGGAAGAAGGCCGGGACGCCGATCGTGAGGGTGGAGAGCATGGTCAGGTGCCGGGGCAGGAAGGGGTACTCCACCTGCCAGCACACCACCAGCACCGCCAGCAGCACCGAGTACACCGTCTTCACCAGGAACAGCGTCGCCACCCGCGTGATGTTGCCGATCACCCGGCGGCCCTCGGCGACCACCGAGGGCAACGCCGCGAAGCTGTTGTCCAGCAGCACGATCTGCGCCACCGCCCGGGTGGCCTCCGAACCGGAGCCCATGGCGACGCCGATGTCCGCGTCCTTCAGGGCGAGGACGTCGTTCACCCCGTCCCCGGTCATCGCGACCGTGTGCCCGCGCGACTGGAGCGCGCCGACCATGTCCCGCTTCTGCTGCGGGGTGACCCGCCCGAAGACGGTGCCCCCGTCGAGGGCCCGCGCCAGCGCCGGCCCGTCGGCGGGCAGCCGCCGCGCGTCCACCGCCGTACCGTCCAGGCCCAGCTTCCCGGCGACCGTGCCGACCGACACCGCGTTGTCACCGGAGATGACCTTGGCCCGGACGTCCTCCTCGGCGAAGTAGCGCAGGGTGTCGGAGGCGTCGGGCCGCAGCCGCTGCTCCAGGACGACCAGGGCGGTGGGGCGGGCGCCCCGGGCCGGCTCGGAGTCGTCCAGGTCGCGGTGCGCGCGGGCCAGCAGCAGCACGCGCAGCCCCTGCTCGTTCAGCTGCTCGGTCTCGGCCAGGGCGGGGTCGCCGGGGGCGAGCAGGACGTCGGGGGCGCCCAGCAGCCAGGTGCTGGTCTCGCCGTCGCCCTCGCTGAACGCGGCCCCGCTGTAACCGCGGGCGGAGGAGAACGGGAGCGACTCGACGCAGCGCCAGTCCTCGCTGTCCGGATAGGCGTCGATGATCGCCTGGAGGGAGGCGTTGGGGCGCGGGTCGGACTCGCCGAGCGCGCCGAGCACCTTGCGGAGGTACGACTCGTCGGCCCCGTCCAGCGGCCGCAGCTCGCTGACGTCCATGCCGCCCTCGGTCAGCGTGCCGGTCTTGTCCAGGCAGACGGTGTCGACGCGGGCCAGGCCCTCGATGGCGGGCAGCTCCTGCACCAGGCACTGCTTGCGGCCGAGCCGGATGACACCGACCGCGAAGGCGACGGAGGTGAGCAGCACCAGCCCCTCGGGGACCATCGGCACGATCCCGCCGACCGTGCGGGCCACGGCGTCCTTCAGGTCGTCGTTCTTGACGACGAGCTGGGTGATGACGAGTCCGACGGCCGCCGGGACCATCATCCAGGTGACGTACTTGAGGATGGCGGAGATGCCGGTGCGCAGCTCGGAGTGGACGAGCGTGAAGCGGGAGGCCTCCTCGGCGAGCCGGGCGGCGTAGGCCTCGCGGCCGACCTTGGTGGCCGTGAAGGCGCCGCCGCCCGCGACCACGAAGCTGCCGGACATCACCTGGTCGCCGGGGCGTTTGACGACGGGGTCGGCCTCGCCGGTGAGCAGCGACTCGTCGATCTCCAGCCCGTCCGCCTCCGCGCACACCCCGTCGACGACGATCCTGTCCCCGGACCCGATCTCCAGGAGGTCGTCCAGGACGATCTCATGGGTGGCCACCTCGGTCGCCACCCCGTCCCGGCGGACCGTCGGCCGGGCCTCCCCGATCACCGCGAGCGCGTCCAGGGTCTGTTTGGCCCGCCACTCCTGGACGATGCCGATACCGGTGTTGGCGAGGATCACGAAACCGAAGAGGCTGTCCTGGACCGGTGCGACGAACAGCATGACCAGCCAGAGCACGCCGATGACCGCGTTGAACCGGGTGAAGACGTTCGCCCGGACGATCTGCGCCAGCGACCGGCTGCTGCGCACGGGCACGTCGTTGACCTGGCCGCGCGAGCGCCGCTCCGCCACTTCCGCGCCGGTCAGCCCCAACGGCCGGCTCACCGGCAGGGCCACGGGGTGGACGGGGTCCAGTTCGGCGCCCGCCTCTCTATGGCTCATGCAGTCGACGTTACGTGCGATTCCGCCCACCCGCCCACCCGCCCACCGGCTCGCCCGGCGACAGCGCGCGTTCGGGGGCGGCTATTCGGCCGGTGTCGCCTTCACAGCCGCCGACCGCTTGATCGCCGCGTCCCGCTTGCGCACGTACCAGACGCCGATCAGCCCCAGCCCGCCCCCGGCCAGGCACGTCCACAGCCACCACAGATGTCCGTGGTCCTCGAACCAGCCGTAGAAGGGGAGCTGGACCAGGAAGAGGACGAACCACACGATCGTGCCGCCGGTGATCGTGGCGACCACGGGCCCCTCCAGGGGCTCCGGCGCCTCGTGCTTGGGGGTCCACTTAGCCATGGGCACAGCTTATGTGCCGCCGCTGTCTACGCGCGGAGATAGCGATCTCCGCCTCATACCTTCATACTGAAACCGTTTGTCTTTGACCGCTTCTGATCGTAGGAAACTCCAACGGGGCTCGGGGGAACCTCGCTGGGGATGAGGTCCTCCATGCCCACCTCGGCTCCCGCCAAGGTCCCCACCCCCGAAAAGCCGGGGGGCGCGCCGGGTTACGGCGCCCTCGACCGCTTCTTCAAGATCTCCGAGCGCGGCAGCAGCATCGCCCGTGAGGTCCGCGGAGGTTTCGCCACCTTCTTCGCGATGGCGTACATCATCGTGCTGAACCCGATCATCCTCGGCAGCGCGAAGGACATGTACGGGCACCACCTGGACAACGGCCAGCTGGTGACGGCCACCGCGCTGACGGCCGCCTTCAGCACGCTGCTGATGGGTGTCATCGGCAACGTGCCGATCGCGCTCGCCGCCGGCCTCGGTGTGAACTCCGTCGTCGCGCTCCAGCTCGCGCCGCGCATGTCCTGGCCGGACGCCATGGGCATGGTCGTCCTCGCCGGTTTCGTGGTCATGCTGCTGGTCGCCACCGGCCTGCGCGAGCGCGTGATGAACGCCGTGCCGTTCGGCCTGCGCAAGGCGATCTCGATCGGTATCGGCCTGTTCATCATGCTGATCGGCCTGGTCGACTCCGGCTTCGTCACCCGGATGCCGGACGCCGCCCAGACCACCGTCCCGGTCCAGCTGGGCACCGGCGGTCACCTCACCGGCTGGCCGGTGCTGATCTTCATCCTCGGCGCGCTGCTCACCTTCGCCCTGATCGTCCGCAAGGTGCCGGGCGCGATCCTCATCTCCATCGTCGGCATGACCGTCCTCGCCGTGATCATCAACGCGGTCGCGACGATCCCCTCCTGGGGCCTGACCGTCCCGAAGTGGCCGGGCAACCCGGTCGCCAGCCCCGACTTCGGCCTGGTCGGCCAGGTCAGCCTGTTCGGCGGCTTCTCCAAGGTCGGCGTGCTGACCGGCATCCTGTTCGTCTTCACCGTTCTGCTGTCGTGCTTCTTCGACGCGATGGGCACGATCATGGGCATCAGCGACGAGGCCAAGCTGACCGACGCCGAGGGCTACATGCCGGGCATCAACAAGGTCCTCTTCGTCGACGGCCTCGCGGTCGCGGCGGGCGGTGCCAGCTCCTCCTCGGCCACCACCGCCTTCGTGGAGTCCACGGCCGGCGTCGGCGAGGGCGCCCGGACCGGCCTCGCGAACGTCGTCACCGGCGGCCTCTTCGCCGTGGCGCTGTTCCTCACCCCGGTCGCCACGATGGTCCCGTCCCAGGCGGCCACCCCGGCGCTGGTCGCGGTCGGCTTCCTGATCCTGTCGAACTCCGTCAAGGAGATCGACTGGGCGGACTACACCATCGCGGTCCCGGCCTTCGTGACGATGCTGATGATGCCGTTCACCTACTCGATCACGAACGGCATCGGCATGGGCTTCATCACCTTCACGCTGCTGCGCCTGGCCGCCGGCCGGGGCCGGGAGATCCCGGTGCCGATGTACGTGGTCTCGGCCGTCTTCGCCTTCTACTACCTGATGCCGGCCCTGGGCCTCACCTGAGCCCGCGCGGGAGCCGTCAGGTGACCCCGTAGAACCTCTCCGTCTCCTCGACGGCGGTCTGGAACCGCTGGTCGAAGTCATCCCGAATGAGCGTCCGGACGACATAGTCCTGGACGCTCATTCCTCTTTTCGCCGCGTGGTGCCGGAGCCGCTCGAGCAGCTCCCCGTCTATCCGCAGGCTGAGCACACTGGTCCCCATGCGTACGAGGGTCGCCACAGCAGGCCGTCCGATGCGTCACTTTCCGGAACCGGCTCACTCATACGGGTGATCGGAAGGTTCAGTGGCGGGGGTCACGGGCAACGCGGGCGCGCGCGACTGGTCTTTAGCGAGAGTAATGAGTTACGCTAAAGAACATGCCGGACCTTTCCCATGGCGACGACGCTGCCGCCGTGAACGCCCTCCGCTCCGCCGTGATGCGGCTGTCCCGTCGGCTCAAGCACCAGCGGGTCGACGAGTCGCTGAGCCCCACCGAGATGTCGGTGCTCGGCACCCTCGCCCGCTGCGGCAGCGCCACCCCGGGCGAACTCGCCCGCAAGGAGCACGTCCAGCCGCCGTCGATGACCCGCATCGTCGCGCTGCTCGAAGCCAAGGGCCTGGTCCGGCTGGAGCCGCACCCCGAGGACCGGCGCCAGAAGGTCGTCACCCAGACCGAGCAGGCCGAGGCCATGCTGGAGGAGAGCCGCCGCAAGCGGAACGCCTTCCTGGCCGGCCTGGTCGAGGGCCTCGACGAGGACGAGTGGGCCGCCCTGCGCGCCGCCGCCCCCGTACTGGAGAAGCTCGCACACCTGTAAGCACCACCGAAGGAGGCGAACCCTTTTGAGTACGGGACCCGGAACACCTTCCGCCCCCGCACCGACCACTATCACCCCTGCTGTTTCCCGCAGGTCCTCGATGTTCAGCTCGCTGAAGATCCGGAACTACCGCCTCTTCTTCCTCGGCCAGGTCGTCAGCAACACGGGGACCTGGATGCAGCGCATCGCACAGGACTGGCTGGTCCTCAGCCTCACGGGTTCCTCCGCGGCCGTCGGCATCACGACGGCCCTGCAGTTCCTGCCGATGCTGCTGTTCGGCCTGTACGGCGGCGTCCTCGTGGACCGCCTGCCCAAGCGGCCCACCCTGCTGGTCACCCAGGCCTCGATGGCCGTCACCGGCCTCGCGCTCGCCGCGCTGACCCTCTCCGGCCAGGTCCAGGTCTGGCACGTCTACGTCGCCGCGTTCGCCGTCGGCCTCGCCACGGTGGTCGACAACCCGGCCCGGCAGTCCTTCGTCTCCGAGATGGTCGGCCCCGAGCAGCTGCAGAACGCGGTCAGCCTGAACTCGGCGAACTTCCAGTCGGCCCGGCTGGTCGGCCCCGCCGTCGCCGGCCTCATGATCACCGGGGTGGGCACCGGCTGGGCGTTCCTCGCGAACGGCCTGTCCTTCGCCGCGCCGATCACCGGCCTGCTGCTGATGCGCGCCCGCGAGCTGCACGTGGCCGAGCGCGCGCCGCGCGGCAAGGGCCAGCTGCGGGAGGGCCTGCGCTATGTCGCGAAGCGGCCGGAGCTGATCTGGCCGATCGTCCTGGTCGGCTTCATCGGCACCTTCGGCTTCAACTTCCCGGTGTGGCTGTCCGCCTACGCCGACGACGTCTTCGACGCCGGTGCCGGCACCTACAGCCTCTTCAACACCCTGATGGCCGTCGGCTCCCTGGTCGGCGCCCTGCTGGCCGCCCGGCGCGGCACGGCCCGGCTGCGCGTCCTGATCGCCGCCGCGCTGGCCTTCGGCGCGCTGGAGACCGTGGCCGCGGCGGCACCCTCGTACTGGTTGTTCGCGCTGCTCATGATCCCGATCGGGGTCTTCGGCCTGACGGTCAACGTCACCGCGAACACGGCCGTGCAGATGGCCACCGACCCGGCCATGCGCGGCCGGGTGATGGCCCTGTTCATGATGGTGTTCATGGGCGGTACGCCGCTGGGCGCGCCCGTGGTCGGCTGGGTCACCGACACCTACGGCGCCCGGGTCGGCTTCGCGGCCGGCGGTGTGGTGTCGGCCGCGGCGGCCGCCGCGATCGGCCTGGTCCTGGCCCGTGTCGGCGGTCTGCGTCTGTCGGTGGGCTGGTACCACGGTCACCCGCGGGTGCGCTTCGTGCCGCGCGAGCGGGAACGGCTGGCGACGGCCGCGTAGGGGTCACGGCGGGGCTGGAGGGTGTCTGGTCGGCCGCCGCGATCCCGTGTCGGCGGTTTGCGTCTGTCGGTGGGCTGGTACCAGGGCCACCCGCGGGTGCGCTTCGTGCCGCGCGAGCGGGAACGGCTGGCGACGGCCGCGTAGGCGTCACGGCCGGGCTGGAGGGTGTCTGGTCGGCCGCCGCGATCCCGTGTCGGCGGTCTGCGTCTGTCGGTGGGCTGGTACCACGGTCACCCGCGGGTGCGCTTCGTGCCGCGCGAGCGGACGGCCGCGCAGGTGCCCCGGAGGGGGCCTAGGCGACCCGCCGGGCCAGCACCTGCCCCGGCCAGTCGTTCGGGCCGTGGGTGTAGGTGTGCGTCGGGGTGAAGCCGTTGGCCTCGTAGTAGGCGACGAGCCTGCGGTCGCCGCCCGCGTAGCAGTCCACGCGCAGCAGCCCCACGCCGGCCCGCCGGGTCACCTCGGCGGCGTGCGCGAGCAGGGCGCTGCCCGCGCCCTGCCCCTTGAAGCGGCGGTCGGAGGCGAGCCAGTGGATGTACCGCTCGGGCTCGCCGGGCGGCGGCAGGTAGGACAGGTAGGAGCCGGGCGCGTCGGTGAGGGTGAGGGTGGCCGCCGGGACGCCGTCCACCTCGGCGATGTACGTCGTGCCCTCGTCCATGGCCCGCACGACCGCCTGCACCGTCTTCTCGTGCTGCGACAGCGGCTCGGTGCCCCACTGCACGGTCCGTCCCTGTGAGACCAGCCACTCCACACTGCTGTCGAGCATGCCGAGTATCGCCGGCAGGTCGTCCGGGCCGCCTTCTCGAATGGTGATCGCCATGGCCCCATCATCCCGCCCGGGGTCTGGGATCGTGAGGCCATGAGACTCTTCGCCGCCGTACTGCCCCCCGAGGACATCGTCGACGAACTCGCCGCCGAGGTGGCCCGGTTGCGGCAGCTGCCGGACGCCGGCCGGCTGCGCTGGACCGACCGCCCCGGCTGGCACTTCACCCTCGCCTTCTACGGCGAGGTCCCCGACGGCGTCGTACCCGCCCTCTCGGACCGGCTGGCCCGCGCGGCCCACCGGTCGGCGCCGTTCTCCCTCGCCGTGGCCGGCGGCGGCCAGTTCGGCCGGGGCCGCGCCCTGTGGACGGGCGCCCGAGGCGATGTGGAGGAGCTGCGGCTGCTGGCCGACCGGGCCGAGGCGGCGGCGCGCAAGGCGGGCGTGGAGATGGGGGAGCACCGGCGGTACAAGGCCCATCTGACGCTGGCCCGCAGCCGGGACACGGTCGATGTACGGCCGTACGTGCGGCTGCTCGCGGAGTTCGCCGGGCGGAGCTGGACCGTGGCCGACGTGGCGCTGGTGCGCAGCCGGCTGCCGACGTCCGGGGTGCCGGGGGAGCAGCCGCGGTACGAGGTGGTCGAGCGCTGGGCTCTCGGCGGGGCCGGTTAGTCTCGCATACGTGGACCCGAAAACCCGGAACCGGATCATGGCCGGTGCGCTTGTGTTGATGTTCGTGGTGGTGGCCTTGGCGTCGGCGGTGCGTTAGCGGTCGGTACGCGCGCCCAGGGGGGGGCGGAGCCGCATGTCGAATGCAGCCCCGCCGCCCCTTCGGGCGCCGGCCCTTCCCTGCGGTTACCAGGCGAAGGCCTCCGGGGACGGGCCCGGGCCCGGGAAGATCTCGTCCAGGCTCTTCAGCAGTTCCTCGCCCAGGTCCAGCTCCACCGCCCTGAGCGCCGACTCCAGCTGTCCGGCGGTGCGCGGGCCGACGATCGGGCCGGTCACGCCGGGGCGGGTGAGCAGCCAGGCCAGGGCCACCTCGCCGGGCTCCAGGCCGTGCTTGTCGAGCAGGTCCTCGTAGGCCTGGATCTGCGCGCGGGCCGACGGGTCGTTGAGCGTGTCGGCGGCCCGGCCGGAGGCGCGGCGGCCGCCCTGGACCTCCTTCTTGATGATCCCGCCCAGCAGCCCGCCGTGCAGCGGCGACCACGGGATGACACCGAGGCCGTAGTCCTGCGCGGCCGGGATGACCTCCATCTCGGCGCGGCGCTCGGCGAGGTTGTACAGGCACTGCTCGCTGACCAGGCCGAGGGTGCGGCCGCGGCGGGCGGCGATCTCGTTGGCGTGGGCGATCTTGTAGCCGGGGAAGTTGCTGGAGCCGGCGTAGAGGATCTTGCCCTGCTGGACGAGGACGTCGATCGCCTGCCAGATCTCCTCGAACGGGGTGTTCCGGTCGATGTGGTGGAACTGGTAGAGGTCGATGTAGTCGGTCTGCAGCCGCTTCAGGCTGGCGTCCACCGCGCGCCGGATGTTCAGCGCGGAGAGCTTGTCGTGGTTGGGCCAGACGGTCGCGCCGTCCGCGTCCATGTTGCCGTACACCTTGGTGGCGATGACGGTCTTCTCGCGCCGCCCGCCGCCCTTGGCGAACCAGTTGCCGATGATCGACTCGGTTCGGCCCTTGTTCTCGCCCCAGCCGTAGACGTTGGCGGTGTCGAAGAAGTTGATGCCCGCGTCCAGCGCCGCGTCCATGATGGCGTGGCTGTCGGCTTCGTCGGTCTGCGGACCGAAGTTCATCGTGCCGAGGACGAGTCGGCCGACCTTGAGTCCCGTGCGTCCGAGCTGCGTGTACTCCATGGTCCACCAGCCAACGACTTCGAGTGCGCTCTATGCAAGGGGGTTGCTCTGCAAGGGCCGCCGGAATCCGGTCGAACCGAGATCAGGCCGGGTACGCCGCTCCGACCCCCCACGCCTCCCGCATCGCCCCCGCGAACGCCTCGGCGATCCGGTGCTCCCCGCGTCCGTTGGGATGCGTGCCGTCGTAGGTGTCGGTGTGGATGTCGTACCCCTCCGGCGGCGAGGCGAGCAGGACCGCCGAGCGCGGCTCGTCCACGTCGGCGACCGTCTTGGCGAGCAGCACGTTGAACCGGTCCACCTGCTCGGCGAAGAGCGGGTCAGCCGCCGCCCGGATGTTCGGGATGACCGGCAGCAGCACCATCCGGATGCGCGGGTCCGCCTCGCGCGCGCCCGCGACGAAGGCCCGTACGTTCTCCGCCGTCTGCTCGGCGTTCGTGTAGAAGCCCAGGTCGATCAGGCCGAGGGAGACCAGCAGGACGTCGGGGCGGTGGACGCGGACCGCCTCGCCGATCAGCGGGGCCATGTGCAGCCAGCCCTCGCCCCAGCCCGCGAGGTGGGCGCGCGGGAAGTCGGGGTCGGCGTACGCGAGGGACGTCGGGGCGTCGGCCTGCGGGTCGTACAGCGTCTCGCGCGGGCCGACGAAGGTGAACGGGTCGCCGTACGCCACGCGCAGGTACTGCCACAGCCGGTAACGCCACGTGTGGTCGCCCGCGCTCCCGATCGTCATGGAGTCGCCCACGGGCATGAACCTAAGCATTCGCTCATCATGGACGATCTCGGTGACGCATGGGATTCGTGGTGGTTGTGAGGCGGACCACGTCCACCCGGTCCCGGCGGCCATGCCCCCTGAACCGCCGCCGGGAATGGCAGGCTTGGGGCATGCGTCGATCGTTCGCCGTTCTCGCCGGGGTGCTGCTCGCCGGTGCCTGTGCGCTGCCCGCCTCCGCCGCCGACGGAACCGCCGAGGGGACGGGGGATGAGGGGTTCACCCTCAAGGACCCGCGGATCACCGAGTCCAGCGGGCTCGCCGCCTCACGGCTGCACCCCGGCGTCTACTGGACGCACAACGACAGCGACGACGGGCCGTACCTCTACGCCGTGGACAGCGCCACGGGGAAGACCGTCGCCCGCGTCACCCTGCGCGGCATCGGCTCCCCGCGGGACGTCGAGGCCATCTCCATCGGGCCGCACAACGAGATCTACGTCGGCGACATCGGCGACAACTTCGGCGGCAAGTGGCCGTACGTGTGGATCTACCGGCTGCCCGAGCCGAAGAAGCTGACCGACCAGACCGTCACGGCCACGCAGTACGTCGTGAAGTACTCCGACGGGCCGCGCGATGCCGAGTCGCTGCTCGTCCACCCCAGGACCGGGCGCGTCTACATCATCGACAAGAAGGAGGACGGCGGGCACCTGTACGAAGGCCCGGCCACCCTGTCCACCTCGGGTGCGAACGTCTTCGAGCCCGTCGCGGCCGTCGACCTCTGGGCCACCGACGCCGCCTTCTCCCCGGACGGCCGGCACCTCGCCGTACGCGGCTACTTCGGCGGCATCTCCTACGACTGGAACGGCGGCCGCATCAAGCGCAAGGGGCGTCTGGACGTCCCGCTGCAGGGCCAGGGCGAGTCCGTGTCGTACTCCGCCGACGGCAGCAAACTGATGTACGGCAGCGAGGGCGCGGACAGTGCCGTACAGGCCGTGGACGCCCCCGACCGGCCCGCCGCGAAGTCGCCCTCCGGGGACGGGGGTTCGGGCACTTCGACCGACAAGGCCGGCACCGGCCTCAAGGTCGGCGCCGTGATCGTCGCGGTCGGCGTGGCGGCCCTGTTCGGTCTGCGCCGCTTGCGGCGCGGCTGAACCGGGGGGCGGGAGGGAAAACAGCCCGTTCGGGTTCTCCTCCGCAAGTCCCTTTCTGTGTACACCGATAGGTGGACCAAGACCGGCCCGCAGGTGGATTCGTACGCCCCCCTGGCCACGAAATCGTCTTTCCGTCCCTTAAGTTGACGGAAAGGAACGTCCATCGTGCGGATAGGACGCTTGGCGCCCTTGCTCGCCGCGGGGGTCACGGCGACCCTCGTCCCCGCTCTCGCCCCGGCGCAGGCTTCTGCGGCGGAACCGCTGGGGAAGTTCGCGACACAGAAGCCCGCTTGGCACAGATGCGACGCGTCGCAGCCCGCCGCGTTCCAGTGCGCCACGATCAAGGTGCCGCTCGACTACAGCCGCCCCGACGGCAAGACGATCAAGCTGGCCGTCTCCCGGCTGAAGACCAGCGTCCCCGGCAAGCGGCACGGCGCACTCCTCTTCAACCCCGGCGGCCCGGGCGGCGAGGGCCTGGACATGCCGGCCATGATGAAGGACGTGCTGCCCAAGAAGGTCCGCGAGCAGTACGACCTCATCGGCTTCGACCCGCGCGGCGTGGGCCGGAGCACCCCGGTGACCTGCGGCCTCACGGGAGCCGAGCAGAACAGCGAGCACCCCTACAAGGCGGAGACGTTCAGCCGCGACGTCAAGTGGGCCCGGACGGTCGCCGACAAGTGCCGCGCCAAGGGCGGCGACAAGCTTCCGTACATCACCACCCGCAACACCGCCCGCGACATGGACGTCATCCGCGCGGTCCTGGGCGAGAAGAAGCTCTCCTACCTGGGGTACTCCTACGGTACGTACCTCGGCGCCGTCTACGCGCAGATGTTCCCCCAGCGCACCGACCGCTTCGTGCTGGACAGCTCCGTCGACCCGGCCCGGATCTGGCGCGGCATGATCCAGATTTGGGCGTCGGGCACCGAGCCGGCGTTCACCCGCTGGACGAAGTGGACCGCGCAGCACCACCGCACCTACAAGCTCGGCACCACCCCGGCCCAGGTGCGCAAGACGTTCTGGGACCTGGTCGCCCGGGCCGACCGCACCCCCATCGACAACGGCGGCCAGAAGTTCACCGGTGACGACATCCGCGCCGGCCTGCGCCCCGTGTTCTTCTCCCCCAAGTACGCGGCCGAGGTGGTGGTCGAGCTCAAGAAGGCCGCGGCCGGCCACGGTTCCTCCCGCCACTCCCTGCTGCCGCCCGGCGTCCGGCAGGCACCCCTCTGGGCTTCCGCCAAGGCGGGGTCCGGGGTTGCGCAGCCTCCGGCGGACAACGGCTCCGCCGCCTTCTGGTCGGTGCTCTGCGGTGACACAGCGGCCTGGTCGCACGATCCGGAGCAGTACCGGCGGGACGCGATCCGGGACAAGGCCAAGTACCCGCTCTACGGCGACTTCGGCTCCAACATCACGCCCTGCGCGTTCTGGGACAAGCCGGCCGAGCCCGTCACCAAGGTCGACAACAAGGTCCGCCTGCTGACCGTCCAGAACCAGTGGGACTCCCAGACGCCCCTGGCCAGCGGCCTCGGCATGCACCGGGCCCTGCGCGGCTCCCGCATGGTGTACGTCAAGGGCGGCGAGGGCCACGGTGTCTACGGCGGTGACCCGCGCTCCTGCGCCGACAGCAAGGTCAACGCCTACCTGAGCACCGGCAAGCTCCCGACGACAGACGTCACCTGCAAGCCGTCAGGCAGGCAGGGGCTCGGCGTGAAGCCACCGTTCGTCCAGTGACACCCGAAGGGCGCCCGGCGATCAATCACCGGGCGCCCTTTCCGTTACCCAACGGGCACGGGAGCGTGGGGAACTGGCGGTTGGGTGAGCACGTCACCAGCGCCAAGGAGAGGTACGAGGGACGTTCGAGGTAGAACCCGAGCGAGACGTCACCCCCCGATCCCAGCCGCTCGGCGGCGGAGGTGACGAGGGCGCTCAGCCGGGTGCCGTGGCGCTGTGCCTCGGACGCGAACCGGGGCGCGTACTCGGCCAGACGCTCATGGAGCCACGCCGCCGCCGCTTTCGGGTCCGCCCATGTGCCACGGACCAGGGACGGGGGCTTGACGAGCCAGTAGGCCGTTTCGAGCGGCGGCAGCTCCGACTTGGGGAACTCCGCAGTCACTTCCCGGTACCGCAGGACCAGTTCCGGCCTGCTCTCCGCCGGGGGCGGCTGGGGATGGGGCGGGCGCCGCAGGGCTTCCTCGTCGAAGCGGGCCTTGGGGCCGGCCCAGAGGTAGGCGTGGTGGTGCACGGACGCGTCCAGTTCGCCGGGGTGGACCGGACCCGGCCAGGTGAGTGCCTGACCGGGACCAGCGGGGGGAGGGGCCGGCTCAGACGGGCAGCCCGAACCGCGCCGGGTCGATCCCGGCGACGGCCAGCTCCTCCGTGCTGAACCGCAGCGGCTCCATGTCGGGCCGCTTGCTGTCACCGAGGGCCCAGGCGTCCTGCCCGATCCGGGCGAGGATGAGGCACGACTCGCCATCCGGGTGGGTGTTGCCCCCGCACGCCGTCACGAACGAGACGCCGCTGAGGTCGAGGGCGTACAGGTCGTTTCCGTTCACCATGGGTGGCACCTTCCTGCTCCGCTGCGGGAGCCGAGTGGGTGTGGATTCGAGAGGTGACCGTAGGGCGGGGGGCCGGAGCAAGTACGCGAATATTCTTGGTTATTCTCGCGCGGTCACTCTAGATGCATGGACTTTCACTCAGAGGCACCGACATGCTGGGGACCAACATCGTCAACACCCAGGGGGTGGTTGGGCATGGCGCGTCGGTTGCGGTTCAACGGGACGGGGAGTGACGGCGACGGTTGCCCGTCTGTGCATGAGGACTTGGACAGTGGGGAGGTGATCGTGCACGGGCCGCCGCTCACGGACCCGGAGGACGTCGCACAGCTCCAGCACCTGTCGCAGGGTGAAGTCGCCGTGGTGGTACCACGGGACCTGTTGGTCGACTGGACCCCGAAGGAACGGGCCCGACAGGTACGGACGATCGACCTGGACGAGTTCAGCGCTCTGTTCGGTAAGTTCGAGCACACCGCCTGGCGCCTGGAGACGCGACGGCGGTACGCGAGCGACGAGGCGAATGATCGCTGGGAGCAGTTCATCGAGACCGGGAGCGTCACCGAGGACTGGTCTGAGGGCACGCCGACCAGTGCATTCCGCACGCTGATCCGAACCCAGACGGCGCAGGGAAAGCGTGTCGAACGGGTGCGGATCGTGGACCAGCCGCCCACCACCGGCCAGCGCTACCTCTTGGAGGCGCCAGGTGGAACATCGAATCCGGCGAGGACATCCGCAACCTCTGGCGCGCCGACGCCGAACGACTGCGCCTCCCCGCCGAGGACTTCTGGCTGTTCGACAGCCGTCTCATCGCCCTCCTGCGGTTCGATGACGACGACCAGCTCACACACGTGGACCTGATCACCGAGCCCGCCGAGGTGGTGCGCTGCTGCATGGTGAGGGATGCTGCTTGGCACCACGCCGTAGCGTGGAAGCAGTTCAAGGCGGAGATGCACAGCGACGCGTAGGGGCCAGAGCGGGTACCGGTGAGCACGGACTATCAGAGGGCGCGTGAGGAACTGGGCCGGAGGCTCAGGGAGTTGCGCTTGGACGGCCCTGAAGGCCGACTCACCGGTGTCCAGCTCGCACAGCGGCTGGGATGGCGACAGTCCAAGGTCAGCAAGCTGGAGAACGGCAGGCAGACCCCCACGGACGATGACCTGCGGGCTTGGACCGAGGCTGTCGGGCAGCCTGCCGTGTTCACGGAACTACGCTCACGCCTGAAAGGCTTCGAGAGCCACGTTCGTTCGTGGCGTCGTCAGCTCGCGGCAGGGCACGCTCCCGTCCAGGAAACCTGGAACACCCTCGTGTCCAACAGCGCGACACAGCACGCACTCAGCACCGCTGCTATCAGCGGCATGCTTCAGACGGCTGACTACGCCCGGCACGTCTTCGAGCGGCACGCCACACTTCGGCAGTCACCAAGGGACACTGATGCCGCAGTGCGAGCCCGCCTGAAGCGGCAGGAGTGGCTGTACCGGCCGGGCAAACGACTGAACGTGCTCATGCCTGAAAGCGTGCTGTGGGGTCGGATCTGCCCACCGGACATACTGGCGGCCCAACTCGACCGCTTGCTGGGCGTGGTGGGTATGGACACCGTCAACCTAGGCATCCTGCCGTTGGACGGTGCGCTGCCGTTGACGGTGGGCAACTCGTTCAATGTGCTGGACGAGCGCCTGGTCGTGGTCGAGGACTGGCACGCCGAACTGTGGCTGGACGATGCCGAAACGATCGCTCTCTACCGCCGCGTCTGGGACACCTTCGCCGAGTCGGCCGTCTACGGCGCCGAGGCCCAGCAGGTGATCGCCCGAGTCCGCCGCAGCATCAAGGTCTGAGGACGTACGGCCGTACGACGTCGTCGGCGGTCTCCCGCAGGGGAGCCGTCGGCCGGGGCGGAGCCTGCCAGCACTCCTCGTCGCGGGGAAACGGCAGCCAGCGGCCGGCGGCACGGCAGCGTTTGAACCAAGGATCCGGGCATCCTGGCGATACTGGATGCGGTGGCGCCGGTGTTGGGGCCCGACGCGAAGTGGGCGGAATACATCGAGGTCGGCCTGGACGAGGGGCCGGCCCGCGATCACTGGAGGAAACTGATGGCCGTGTACACCCCGAACTTCCCCGGCTTCGGCAGCGTGATGGAGGAGGCGTGGATCCAGGTCCACTCCGACGGTGAGGCGAAGGGCAAGGCCGAGGGCAAGGCCGAGGACATCCTGCGGGTTCTGGAGGTGCGGGGCATCGAGGTCGCCGACTCCGTCCGGGAGCGGGTCATGGCCTGCGCCGACCTGGAGGTGCTGGGGACCTGGTTCGACCGCTCCCTGACCGTGGAGACCGCTGGGGAACTGTTCGCTGGGGAGTGAGCCGTCGGACTGCACGCGAAGGGCGCCCGGTGTTCGTCACCGGGCGCCTTCGTCGTCGTACTCGGAGTGCTCGAGAAGTCAGAGCTTCTCGATGACGTAGTCCACGCACTTGGTCAGCGCCTCGACGTCCGCCGGGTCGATCGCCGGGAACATGGCGATGCGCAGCTGGTTGCGGCCCAGCTTGCGGTACGGCTCGGTGTCCACGATGCCGTTGGCGCGCAGCACCTTCGCGACGGCGGCGGCGTCGATCTCGTCGGAGAAGTCGATCGTGCCGATGACCTGCGAGCGCTTGGCCGGGTCCGAGACGAACGGCGTGGCGTACTTTGACTCCTCCGCCCAGGTGTACAGGCGGGTCGAGGAGTCCTTGGTGCGGGCCGTGGACCAGGCGAGGCCGCCCTGGCCGTTGAGCCACTCCAGCTGCTCGTTGAGGAGGAAGAGGGTGGCGAGGGCCGGGGTGTTGTACGTCTGGTTCTTGCGGGAGTTGTCGATCGCCGTGGGGAGCGAGAAGAACTCCGGGACGTGCCGGCCGGAGGCGTGGATCCGCTCGGCACGCTCGATCGCGGCCGGGGAGAAGACGCCGATCCACAGGCCGCCGTCGGAGGCGAAGGACTTCTGCGGGGCGAAGTAGTAGACGTCGGTCTCGGCGATGTCGACCGGGAGGCCGCCCGCGCCGGAGGTGGCGTCCACGAGGACGAGCGCGCCCTCGTCGG
The DNA here is from genome assembly GCF_044750305.1 of Streptomyces sp. NPDC088810. NCBI lineage: Bacteria > Bacillati > Actinomycetota > Actinomycetes > Kitasatosporales > Streptomycetaceae > Streptomyces > Streptomyces sp. NPDC088810. The sequence goes on along the minus strand of NZ_JBIVJQ010000005.1, from coordinate 371,830 downwards.
CGCCGGCCACGCGCTTGATCGGCATGGCGACACCGGTGGAGGTCTCGTTGTGGGTGAAGGCGTAGACGTCGACGCCGGCCTCGGCCCGCGGCTCCGGGTGGGTGCCGGGGTCGGAGGCGATGACGGTGGGCTCGGCCAGCCAGGGCGCCAGCTTGGCGGCCTTGGCGAACTTCGAGGAGAACTCGCCGAAGTTCAGGTGCTGCGACTTGCTCTCGATCAGGCCGTGCGTGGCGATGTCCCAGAAGGCGGTGGAGCCGCCGTTGCCGAGGACGACCTCGTAGCCCTCCGGGAGGGAGAACAGCTGGGAGATGCCCTCGCGGACCTTGCCGACCAGGTTCTTCACCGGCGCCTGCCGGTGGGAGGTGCCCAGCAGGGAGGTACCGGTGGCGGCGAGGGCGTCCAGCGCCTCGGTGCGCACCTTGGAGGGGCCAGCGCCGAAACGTCCGTCGGCGGGCTTGATGTCAGCGGGAATCTGGATGTCGGCCACGGGACGAGGTTAGCCGGTGGCGCAAAGCGAGGTGGAGACGTGTCCGTTCGATGAGACGAGGTCGCCGGGACGTGGACTTGTGAGGTTGTACGACGATAGGAGCGGGGTTGTGGATAAGTCTCGGTGACTGTCCGTGATCGGATGCATCCTGGACGCATGACGGATCACTTGGGTCTCGAAGCGGAGCTGCGCGCGGCCGTGCGGGGCGAGGTCGGCTTCGACGCCACCACCCGGGCGCTGGTCACCATGGACGCCTCCAACTACCGGCGTGTCCCGCTGGGCGTCGTGGCCCCCCGGGACGCCGACGACGTGGCCGCCGTGCTGGAGGTGTGCCGGGCGCGCGGGGTGCCGGTGGTGGCGCGCGGCGGCGGCACGTCGATCGCCGGACAGGCGACCGGCACCGGCGTGGTGCTGGACTTCACCCGGCACATGACCGGCCTGCTGGAGCTGGACCCGGGCAGCAGGACGGCCGTCGTCCAGCCGGGGCTCGTCCTCGACCGCCTCCAGGAGACCGCCGCCCCGCACGGCCTCCGCTTCGGCCCCGACCCCTCCACGCACAGCAGGTGCACGCTCGGCGGCATGATCGGCAACAACTCCTGCGGCTCCCACTCGGTCGCCTGGGGGACCACCGCGGACAGCGTGCGCGAGCTGTCGGTCGTCACCGCGCGCGGGCAGCGGCTGAGGCTCGGGCCGGGCTGGGCCGGTGCCCCGGCCGGGCTGCGCGAGCTGGCCGAGGGCGAACTGGCCCGGCTGCGCACGGGTTTCCCGGACCTGCCCCGCCGCATCTCCGGGTACGCGCTGGATGCACTGCTGCCCGAGAGGGGCGCGGACGTCGCCCGCTCCTTCTGCGGCTCCGAGGGCACCCTCGGCATCCTCACCGAGGCCGTGGTCCGCCTGGTCGAGGCACCCCGCGCGCGTGCCCTGGCCGTGCTGGCGTACGCCGACGAGGGCGCGGCCGCCGAGGCCGCCGCCGGCCTGCTGCCGCTGCGGCCGCTGACGGTGGAGGGCATGGCCGCCGACCTGGTGCCGGCCGGGTCCGGGCTGCCCGAGGGAGGCGCCTGGCTGTTCGTGGAGACCGGCGGGGACACGGCGGCCGAGGCCCGCGCGCGGGCCGAGGAGATCGTGCGCGCCGCCGACGTCGTGGCCGCGCTGGTCGTCACCGAACCGGCGGCCCAGCGGGTCCTGTGGCGGATCCGCGAGGACGCGGCCGGCACGGCCACCCGGATGCCGGACGGCACGGAGGCCTGGCCCGGCTGGGAGGACTGCGCGGTACCGCCCGCCCGGCTCGGCGCCTACCTGCGCGACTTCCGCGCCCTGCTGTCGGCCCACGGCCTGCGCGGCGCGCCGTACGGCCACTTCGGCGACGGCTGCATCCACGTCCGCATCGACTTCGACCTGCTCACCGAGGCAGGCGTCGGCCGCTTCCGCCGCTTCTCCGAGGAACTGGCCGACCTGGTCGTGGCGCACGGCGGCTCCCTGTCCGGGGAGCACGGCGACGGCCAGGCCCGCGCGGAACTGCTGCCGCGGATGTACGGCGAGGAGACGGTCCGGCTCTTCGAACGCGCCAAGGCCGTCTGGGACCCGGACGACCTGCTCAACCCCGGCATGCTGGTCCGCCCGGCGCGGCTGGACGAGAACCTCCGCTTCTCCGTCCTGCCGAGCCGCCCGGTCGACGTGGCCTTCGGCTACCCGGCCGACGGCGGCGACTTCGCCGCGGCCGTCCGCCGCTGCGTCGGCGTCGCCAAGTGCCGTACGACCACGGCGGCCGGCCCCGCCGTGATGTGCCCCTCCTTCCGCGCCACCGGCGACGAACAGCACTCCACCCGCGGCCGGGCCCGGCTGCTGCACGAGATGCTCGCGGGCGAAGTGATCACCGACGGCTGGCACTCCACGGAGGTCCGGGACGCCCTCGACCTCTGCCTGTCCTGCAAGGGCTGCCGCTCGGACTGCCCGGTCGGCGTCGACATGGCCACGTACAAGGCGGAGTTCCTCCACCACCACTACGCCGACCGCCCCCGCCCCGCCGCCCACCACAGCATGGGCCGGCTCCCGGAGTGGCTGCACTGGACCGCCCGCACGCGCACGGCCGCGCTGCTCAACGCCCTGGCGTCGACGGGCCCGCTGGCCCGCCTCGGCAAACACCTGGCCGGGATCACACCGGAACGACAGCTCCCACGCCTGGCGACACAGACGTTCACCGCGTGGTGGCGCGGGCGGAAACCCAGCAGCGGCGCGGGGGGCCGGCCCACTTCGGAGGCGGTGGGCGCGGGGGAGGTCCCCGTCCAGGACGCCGGGAACCTGGTCGTCCTCTGGCCGGACACCTTCACCGAGCACCTGGCACCGTCCGTCGGACAGGCCGCCGTTCGCGTGCTGGAGGCGGCCGGGCTGCGGGTGGCCCTGCCGCCTGCCCGGGTGCCGGGCCGCGGGGCGATCGGGGACGGCAGGACCAGGACGGCGACCGCGCTGCTCACGGCCCGCCGGGCCCGGGTCTGCTGCGGGCTGACCTACATCTCCACCGGCCAGCTGGACCGCGCCCGTACGGTCCTGCGCCGCACCCTGGACCTGATGGAACCGGTGCTGCGGGCCCGGGTCCCGGTCGTCGTCCTGGAACCGAGCTGTGCCGCGGCCCTCCGCAGCGACCTCCCGGAACTCCTGCCCGACGACCCGCGAGCCGCCCGACTGTCCGCCGCGGTGCTCACCTTCGCCGAAACGCTGGAGCGCCACGCCCCGCACTGGACCCCGCCCGCCGTCGACCGCCCGGTGGCCGGCCAGACCCACTGCCACCAGCACGCGGTGCTCGGCGACACCCCGGACCGCCGGCTACGCGCCGCCGCCGGCCTCACCGGCGAGCTGAGCGGAGGCTGCTGCGGCCTGGCGGGGAACTTCGGCTTCGAGAAGGGCCACTTCGAGGTCTCCCGGGCCTGCGCGGAGCAGCAGCTCCTGCCCGCGGTCCGCCGGGCACCCGACGGCACGGTGATCCTCGCGGACGGCTTCTCCTGCCGTACCCAGCTCGACCAGCTCGCCGGGGTCCGGGCCCGCCACCTGGCAGAGGTACTGGCACAGGCCCTGGACGCGTCGTCATAGGGGAATTCTCAGGTTCGGACGGGTCTCTCAGGAACCCCAAAGGTATTCACAGCACCCCCTTGCCAAAGGTACCGTTCCGGCTCCCGATCGGCGTGTAACTTCTTCGGTGTCGGGTTCCGGACGCGGAATTCCGCACCACAAGAACAGTGCGACATTAGGAGTCGGAATGAGCTTCAAGAAGCTTGCCCCGCTGCCCCCCAAGCCCAAGACGAAGCAGCTCCCCCCGCCGCCGAAGCCGAAGCCGAAGAAGCACGGCCCGAAGCCGCTGCCCAAGCCGCTGCCCGGCCGGGACCAGTGATCCGAGGCTGAACCGAAAGGGGTCGATGGTGCACCGTCGACCCCTTTTCCTCTTCCTGTGGGCAGGTGATTCGGAAAGGATTCCTGATGGCTGACGAGGGTGAAGAATTCGAGTCCGAAACACCCACCATTCCCGCCCGGACGGCGTTCCGCCGTTTCTGGCCGCTGACAAAGGGGCTCAGAAAATGGCTGCTGGTCGTCTGGCTGTGCACGGTGCTCGCCGCGCTCGCCGAGACCGAGGCCATCCTGCTGTTCAGCGAGCTGACCGACCACGCCCTGCAGAAGGGATCGCCGGCCGCGTTCTGGAGCCCCGCCGTGAAGTGGCTGGGCATCGCGGTGGCCGGCGCGCTCGTCGCGTACGCGGGCAACTCGCTGGCCGCGTGGGCCACCGAGCGGTTCGTGATGCGGCTGCGCGAGCACGTCTTCGACCACGTCCAGCAACTGCCCCCGCACTTCTTCCAGCGCCACCGCCAGGGCGACCTGCTCTCCCGGCTGACCAGCGACGTCGAAGCGATCGAGACCATGGTCGTATCCGGGCTGGTCGGCGCCGCCTCGGCGGCCTTCTCCGCCCTCTTCTACGCCGTCGCCGCGTTCTGGCTGCGCTGGGACCTGGCCGCCGCGACCTTCGTCCTCGCCCCCCTGTTCTGGCTGGCCGCCCGCCGTTTCTCCGGCTCCATCAAGGACGTCTCCCGCGAGGGCCGGGTCGCCGACGGCGCGATCACCTCCGTGGTGGAGGAGTCCCTCGGCAACATCGTGCTCACCCAGGCCTACGGCCGCCGGGACGCCGAGCGCCGCCGGCTGCACGAGGAGGCGAACGCCTGGTTCCGCGCCTCCGTCCGCTCCACCCGCCTGAACGAGGCCTACGAGCAGCTCGTCCAGGTCATCGAGACGGTCTGCGTGCTCGCCGTGATCGGCATCGGCACCTGGGAGATCTCCACCGGCCGGATGACCCTCGGCCAGCTCCTCGCCTTCGCCGCCTTCCTCGGCTACCTCTACCCACCCGTCCGCGGCCTCGCCCAGCTCGGCCTCACGGTCACCGCGGCCACGGCGGGCGCCGAGCGGCTCATCGAGATCCTCGACGTACGGCCGTCGGTCACCGACCCCCGGCGGGGCGCGGCGGTGGGCCGCCCGGACGGCACGGTGGAGGTGCGGGACGTCTGTTTCCGCTATCCCGGCGCCGACCGGACCGCCCTCGACGGCCTCTCCTTCGCCGTCCGCCCCGGCGAGCTGGTGATCATCACGGGCCCGAGCGGCGCGGGCAAGTCCACGGTGTCCAAGCTGCTGCTGCGCTTCTACGACCCGGATTCCGGGGACGTCCTCCTGGACGGCGTACCTCTGCGGGACTTCCCGCTGGCCCGGCTGCGTGAGTACGTCACCCTGCTCCCGCAGGAAACCCTGGTGCTGCACGACACCGTGCGCGCCAACATAGCCTGCGGCCGGCCCGGCGCCAGCGAGCAGGCGATCGAGGAGGCGGCCAAGGCGGCCGACGCCCACGACTTCATCTGCAGGCTGCCCGACGGTTACGACACCCGGGTCGACCCCCACTCGGCGCGGCTCTCCGGCGGCCAGCTCCAGCGCCTGGCCATCGCCCGCGCCCTCCTGCGCGACGCACCCGTCCTGGTCCTGGACGAGCCGACGACGGGCCTGGACGCGATGGCCGCCCGCCGCGTGGTCAAACCGCTGCGCCGTCTGATGGCCGGCCGGACGACGATCATGATCACGCACGACCTGAACCTCGCCCCCGACGCCGACCGCATCATCGTCGTGGACCGGGGCCGCATCGCGGAGACCGGCCGCCACGAGGAACTCCTCGCCCGGGGCGGTGCCTACGCCCGGTTGCACCGCTCGCAGAACAGCACGGTCCTCGACACCGGCGAGCTGCGCATGCCGCTGTGGGAGGAACGACAGCCACCGGCACCGGCACCCGCACCGGCGTACGAGTACGGGCAGGGGTACGGGCAAGGCCAGGAGTACGGACACGGGCTCGGGGGGCACGTGCCCTCGGTACTGCCGGACGGCCGTCCCCTGTTCCGGAACGAGGAGGCCTGGCCGGGCAGGTGAGCCCGGCATCCGGGACAGTCTCAAAAAGGGTTCACGCACCTGTCGAAGTCCATTACCCTGGACCTGGTAGTACATCGCGATGCACGAACCCGATCAAGCCACCAGGACCGCCCGTGACCGCCGCACCCAGCACCACATCGCCGTCCCGAGCCACCTCCGCCCCCGCCGGCGGAAAAGGCGGCCTCGGCTCGCTCGGACCGGTCGGGCTGGTGCTGGCCGGCGGCATCTCGGTGCAGTTCGGCGGCGCCCTGGCGGTCACCCTGATGCCCCGGGCCGGTGCGCTGGGGGTGGTGACCCTGCGCCTCGTCGCGGCGGCGATCGTCCTCCTGCTGTTCTGCCGGCCCGGGCTGCGCGGCCACTCCCGCACCGACTGGGGCACGGTGGTCGTCTTCGGTATCACCATGGGCGCGATGAACGGCCTGTTCTACGAGGCGGTGGCCCGCATCCCGCTGGGCCCGGCGGTCACCCTGGAGGTCCTGGGCCCGCTGACGCTCTCCGTCCTGGCCTCCCGCCGCGCGATCAACGCGCTGTGGGCCGGCCTGGCCCTCGCGGGCGTGTTCCTGCTCGGCGGCGGAGGCTTCGGCAACCTGGATCCGACAGGTGTCGCCCTCGCCCTGGGCGCCGGCGCCATGTGGGCGGCCTACATCATCTTCAGCGCCCGTACGGGCCGCCGCTTCCCGCAGGCCGACGGCCTGGCGCTGGCCATGGCCGTCGCCGCCCTCCTCTTCCTCCCCATCGGCATCGCCGACGCGGGCACCCGCCTGCTCGACCCCACCACCGCCGCCCTCGGCTCGGCGGTGGCCCTGCTCTCCTCGGTCCTGCCGTACACCCTCGAAATGCTGGCCCTGCGCCGCCTGCCGGCCTCCACCTTCGCCATCCTCATGAGCCTGGAACCCGCCCTCGCGGCCACGGCCGGCTTCCTCATCCTCGGCCAGTCCCTGTCCGCGACCGAGGCCGCCGCGATCGCCCTGGTCATCGCGGCGAGCATCGGCGCGGTACGGACCCAGGTGGGCCGGGGCAAGACCGCCGCAGCCCCCGTCAGCCCTTGACCGACTCCCCGCACGAGGAGACGTAGCCGCCTCCGGACGCTCCGGCGGCGACGCGCCAGGGCCCCGTGCACGGCTTCAGGCACCCACCGCCTCCCCTTACCGCGGGATGCAGTCGGAGCCGGGTTTGTGGAAACCCGGTCTGTCGACGGAAAGGCGGATCTCATGACCGATGCTCGTGACACCACCCCCAAGCCGCTGAAGATCACCACGCGCGGGCGGGCCGTGCTCGCCGACCCCCGGACCAACCGGGGCACGGCCTTCACCGAGGAGGAGCGGCGGGCCCTCGACCTCGTCGGGCTCGTTCCGCCCCGCGTGCTCACACAGGACGAGCAGGCCGAACGCGCCTACGGCCAGTTCCGGGAGCAGCCGAGCGACCTGGCCAAGAGCGTCCATCTGACCGCCCTGCACGACCGCAACGAGGCGCTGTTCTACCGGCTGGTCGGCGACCACCTCGAAGAGATGCTGCCCATCGTGTACACCCCCACCGTGGGCACGGCGATCCGCCGCTACAGCACGGAGTACCGCCGCCCGCGCGGCGTCTACCTCTCCGTGGACGCCCCCGACGACATCGAGCGCTCGCTGCGCGCGAGCGGCCTGGGCGCCGACGACGTCGACCTGATCGTGGCCACCGACGGCGAGGGCATCCTCGGGATCGGCGACTGGGGCGTGGGCGGTATCGACATCGCGGTCGGCAAGCTGGCCGTCTACACGGCCGCCGCCGGCATCGACCCGGGCCGCACCCTGCCCGTCATGCTCGACGTCGGCACCAACCGCAAGGAACTCCTCGACAACCCCCTCTACCTCGGCAACCGGCACCCGCGCGCCGACCGCGACGCCTACGACGCCTTCATCGACGCCTACGTCGCCGCCGCCACCCGGCTCTTCCCGAACGCCCTGCTGCACTGGGAGGACTTCGGCACCGCCAACGCCCGCCGCATCCTCGACCGCTACCGCGACCGGGTGTGCACCTTCAACGACGACATCCAGGGCACCGGCGCCGTCAACCTCGCCGCCGTCCTGTCCGGCGTCCGCGCCACCGGCACGCCCCTGCCCGAGCACCGGATCGTCGTCTTCGGTGCGGGCACCGCCGGGATCGGCGTGGCCGACCAGCTGCGCGACGCCCTGATCGCCGAGGGCCTGTCCGAGGACGAGGCGCTCGCCCGCTTCTGGTGCGTCGACCGGTACGGCCTGCTCACCGCCGACCAGGGCGACCGGCTCCGCGACGTCCAGAAGCCGTACGCCCGCCCGGCCGACGAGGTCGACGGCTGGCGCCGGGACGAGAGCCTGCCCGGCATCCCGCTGGACGAGGTGGTCCGCCGGGTCCGCCCGACCATCCTGATCGGCACCTCCGGCCAGGGCGGCGCGTTCACCGAGGACCTCGTCCGTGCCATGGCCGAGCACACCGAGCGGCCGATCATCCTGCCCATGTCCAACCCGACCGACCTCGCCGAGGCCACCCCCGCCGACCTGCTCGACTGGACCGACGGCAAGGCACTGGTCGCCACCGGCAGCCCGTTCGCGCCGGTCGAGCGGGACGGTACGACGTACGAGATCGGGCAGGCCAACAACGCGCTGGTCTTCCCCGGCCTCGGCCTGGGCGCGATCGTCGCCCGTGCCTCCCGGGTCACCGACCGCATGCTGCGCGCGGCGGCCGACGCGGTGGCCCGCCGCACCGGTGACACGGAGGTCGCGCGCGCCGACGCGCCGGTCCTCCCGCCGATCCGCGACCTGCGCGTCACCTCGGAGGCGGTCGCCGTGGCCGTGGCCCGCGCGGCGGTGGACGAGGGTGTCGCCCGGGCGGCCCCGGACGACATCGAGGCGGCGGTGCGGGCGGCCCGGTGGGAGCCGGTGTACCCGCCTGTGGAAGCGGTGTGACGGTCCGGAAATTATGCAAGCACGCTTGATTGTTTCTGGCGCCGCTGCCATGCTCCCCCCATGGCCGACCCGACGCCCGTCATCGACGACCTGCGTGCCGAGAGCGAGGAACTCGACCTGCTCGTGGCCGAGTTGCCCCCGGACCGGTGGACCCTGCCCACCCCGGCGCCCGGCTGGACCGTCGCCCACCAGATCGCGCACCTCGCCTGGACCGACCGCTCGGCCCTGCTCGCCGTCACCGACGCCGTTGCCTTCCAGGCGCTGGTGGAGAAGGCGCTCGCCGCCCCCGGCTCGTTCGTGGACGAGGGGGCGGAGGAGGGCGCCGCCCTCCCGCCCGCCGACCTGCTGGCGTCCTGGCGCGCCGGGCGCGCCGCCCTGGACGAGGCCCTGCGCGGCGCACCGCCCGGTGCCCGCTTCCCCTGGTACGGCCCGCCCATGTCCGCCGCCTCCATGGCCACCGCCCGCCTTATGGAGACCTGGGCCCACGCCCTGGACGTCGCCGACGCCCTGGGTGTGGTGCGCCCACCCACCGACCGCCTCCGGCATGTGGCCCGGCTCGGGGTGCGGACCCGTGACTTCGCCTTCGGCGTGCACGGACTCACCCCGCCGGCCGAGGAGTTCCGGGTGGAACTCGCCGCGCCGTCCGGCGAGGTGTGGGCGTACGGCCCGGAGGACGCCCCGCAACGCGTCACCGGCCCCGCCCTCGACTTCTGCCTCCTGGTCACCCAGCGCGCCCACCGCGGCGACCTCGCCCTGACGGCCGTGGGCCCGGACGCCGACCGCTGGCTCGGCATCGCCCAGGCCTTCGCGGGCCCGCCCGGCACCGGCCGCCCGCCGCGGGAGGCCGGCCGGTGAGGCCGCTGCGCATCGGCAACTTCTCCGGCTTCTACGGCGACCGTTCCGACGCCCTGCGCGAGATGCTCACCGGCGGCGAGGTGGACGTCCTCACCGGTGACTACCTCGCCGAACTCACCATGCTCATCCTCGGCCGCGACCGGCTGAAGGACCCGTCCGCCGGGTACGCCCGCACCTTCCTGCGCCAACTGGAGGACTGCCTCGGCCTGGCCCGGGAGCGCGGGGTGCGGATCGTCACCAACGCGGGCGGCCTCAACCCGGCCGGACTCGCCGAGCGGATCCGGGAGTCGGCGGACCGGCTCGGGATCCCGGTGCGGGTCGCGCACGTCGAGGGCGACGATCTGGCCGCCGCCCGTCCCGGCACCCTCGCCGCCCACGCCTACCTCGGCGGGTTCGGCATCGCCGCGTGCCTGCGGGCCGGCGCCGATGTGGTGATCACCGGCCGGGTGACCGACGCGGCCCTGGTCACCGGGCCCGCCGCAGCGCACTTCGGCTGGACGCCCACGGAGTACGACCGGCTCGCCGGTGCCGTCGTCGCCGGGCACGTGCTGGAGTGCGGGACCCAGGCGACCGGCGGGAACTACGCGTTCTTCGGCGAGGGGGACGTACGCCGTCCCGGCTTCCCGCTCGCCGAGATCCACGCCGACGGCAGCAGCGTGGTCACCAAGCACCCCGGCACCGGCGGCTTCGTGGACACGGGCACGGTCACCGCCCAGCTGCTGTACGAGACCGGCGGCGCCCGGTACGCCGGACCCGACGTCACCGCCCGGCTGGACACCGTACGGCTGCGCCGGGACGGGCCGGACCGGGTGCGGATCGAGGGGGTACGCGGGGAGGCGCCGCCGCCCGCCCTCAAGGTCGGGCTCAACCGGCTCGGCGGCTTCCGCAACGAGGTCGTCTTCGTCCTCACCGGACTCGACATCGAGGCCAAGGCGGCCCTGGTGCGCGAGCAGCTCGACGGCCACCTCGCCAAGTCGCCGCCGCAGGAGGTCCGGTGGGAGCTGGTGCGGACCGACCGGGCCGACGCGGACACCGAGGAGACGGCCAGCGCACTGCTGCGGCTCGTCGTCCGCGACCCGGACCAGCAGGTCGTGGGGCGCGCGCTGAGCGGGGCCGCCGTGGAACTGGCACTCGCCAGCTACCCGGGCTTCCATGTGCTTTCCCCACCGGGAAAGGGCGCCCCCTATGGGGTGTTCGAGGATGTGTACGTGCCCCATGGGGACGTGAACCATAGGGCCGTCCTCCACGACGGACGCCGTATTACTGTGCCGGCGCCCCAGGAGACGCGGTCCCTGGACGCCGTACCGCCTCCGCCCCTCCCGGAACCCCTCCCGCCCGGCCCGACCCGGCGGGCGCCCCTCGGGCTGGTCGCCGGGGCGCGCAGCGGGGACAAGGGCGGCAACGCCAACGTCGGGGTGTGGGCGCGGTCGGACGAGGCCTGGCGGTGGCTCGCGCACACGCTGACCACCGAGAGGTTCCGGCAGCTGCTGCCCGAGACCCGTGAGCTGCCCGTCACCCGCCACCCGCTGCCGAACCTGCGCGCCCTCAACTTCGTCGTCGAGGGCATCCTCGGCGCCGGCGTCGCCGCGCAGGCCCGCTTCGACCCGCAGGCCAAGGCCCTCGGCGAATGGCTGCGCTCCCGCCACCTGGACATCCCGGAGACCCTGCTGTGACGGTTCTGCAGACCGCTCTCGACCCCACCGGCCCCGACTACCAGGCCCACCGCGCGGCCATGCTCGCCAAGCTCGCCGAGCTGGAGGCCGAACACGCCAAGGCGCTCGCGGGCGGCGGCGAGAAGTACGTCGCCCGGCACCGGGGGCGCGGCAAACTGCTCGCCCGCGAGCGCATCGAGCTGCTGCTGGACCCCGACACCCCGTTCCTGGAGCTGTCCCCGCTGGCCGCCTGGGGCAGCGACTACCCCGTCGGCGCCTCTCTCGTCACCGGGATCGGCATGGTCGAGGGCGTGGAGTGCCTGATCACCGCCAACGACCCGACCGTACGCGGCGGCGCCAGCAACCCCTGGAGCCTGAAGAAGGCCCTGCGCGCCAACGACATCGCGCTCGCCAACCGGCTGCCCTGCATCAGCCTGGTGGAGTCGGGAGGCGCCGATCTGCCCTCCCAGAAGGAGATCTTCATCCCCGGCGGCGCCATCTTCCGCGATCTGACCCGGCTCTCCGCCGCCGGCATCCCGACGATCGCCGTCGTCTTCGGCAACTCCACCGCCGGCGGCGCCTACATCCCCGGCATGTCCGACCACGTGATCATGGTCAAGGAGCGGGCGAAGGTGTTCCTCGGCGGACCGCCGCTGGTGAAGATGGCCACCGGCGAGGACAGCGACGACGAGTCCCTCGGCGGCGCCGAGATGCACGCGCGCGTGTCCGGCCTCGCCGACTACTTCGCCGTGGACGAGCCCGACGCGCTGCGCCGGGCCCGCCGCGTCGTGGCCCGCCTCAACCACCGCAAGGCCCACCCGGACCCCGGCCCGGCCGAGCCGCCCCGGTACGACCCGGAGGAGCTGCTCGGCATCGTCCCGGGCGACCTGAAGATCCCGTTCGACCCGCGCGAAGTCATCGCCCGGATCGTGGACGGCTCCGACTTCGACGAGTTCAAACCGCTGTACGGCACGAGCCTGGTGACCGGCTGGGCCGCCCTGCACGGCTACCCGGTCGGGGTGCTGGCCAACGCCCAAGGGGTCCTCTTCAGCGCGGAGTCGCAGAAGGCCGCCCAGTTCATCCAGCTCGCCAACCAGCGCGACATCCCGCTGCTCTTCCTGCACAACACCACCGGCTACATGGTCGGCAAGGAGTACGAGCAGGGCGGGATCATCAAACACGGCGCGATGATGATCAACGCGGTCAGCAACAGCCGGGTGCCGCACCTGTCGGTCCTCATGGGTGCGTCGTACGGCGCCGGGCACTACGGCATGTGCGGCCGGGCCTACGACCCCCGCTTCCTGTTCGCCTGGCCCAGCGCCAAGTCCGCCGTCATGGGCCCGCAGCAGCTCGCCGGCGTGCTGTCGATCGTCGCCCGGCAGTCGGCGGCGGCGAAGGGACAGCCGTACGACGAGGACGCGGACGCGGCCCTGCGCGCCATGGTGGAGCAGCAGATCGAGTCCGAGTCGCTGCCCATGTTCCTGTCCGGGCGGCTGTACGACGACGGCGTCATCGACCCGCGCGACACCCGCACCGTCCTCGGCCTGTGCCTCTCCGCCCTGCACACCGCGCCCTACGAGGGCGCGCGCGGCGGCTTCGGCGTCTTCCGGATGTGAGGGATCACATGATTTCCAGTGTGCTCGTCGCCAACCGGGGCGAGATCGCCTGCCGCATCTTCCGCACCTGCGCCGACCTCGGCATCCGCACGGTCGCCGTGCACTCCGACGCCGACGAGAACGCGCTCCACGCGCGCGTGGCCGACACGGCGGTACGGCTGCCGGGCGCGGCACCCGCCGAGACCTACCTGCGCGGCGACCTGATCGTGAAGGCGGCCCTCGCCGCCGGCGCCGACGCCGTGCACCCCGGGTACGGCTTCCTCTCCGAGAACCCCGGTTTCGCCCGCGCCGTCCTCGACGCCGGCCTGGTCTGGATCGGGCCGCCCCCGCAGGCCATCGAGGCCATGGCGTCCAAGACCCGCGCCAAGCAACTGCTCGGCATCGAGCCCCTGCACGAGGTGACCGAGGCCGACCTGCCCGTGCTGGTGAAGGCGGCGGCGGGCGGCGGCGGGCGCGGGATGCGGATCGTGCGCCGCCTGGAGGAGCTGCCGGCCGCGCTGGAGGGCGCGCGCGCCGAGGCCGCGAGCGCCTTCGGCGACGGCGAGGTGTTCGTGGAGCCCTACCTCGAACACGGCCGCCATGTGGAGGTGCAGATCCTCGCCGACACCCACGGCACCGTCTGGCCGCTCGGCACCCGCGACTGCTCCCTCCAGCGCCGCCACCAGAAGGTGATCGAGGAGGCGCCGGCGCCCGGACTCACCCCGGCGCTCGCGGACGAGCTGCGCACGCTGGCCGTACGCGCCGCCCGCGCCGTCTCCTACACCGGCGCCGGCACCGTCGAGTTCCTGGTCGCCGACGGCCGTGCCCACTTCCTGGAGATGAACACCCGCCTCCAGGTGGAACACCCCGTCACCGAGGCCGTGTTCGGCCTCGACCTGGTCGCGGAACAGATCCGGATCGCCGAGGGCCACGCCCTGGGGACCGAACCCCCACACGCGCGGGGCCACGCGATCGAGGCCCGCCTCTACGCCGAGGACCCCGCCCGCGACTGGGCCCCCCAGACCGGCACCCTGCACCGCCTCGCCGTACCGGCCGGGGTCCGCCTGGACACCGGCTACACCGACGGCGACACCATCGGCGTCCACTACGACCCGATGCTCGCCAAGGTCGTCGCGCACGCCCCCACGCGCGCGGAGGCGGTCCGCAGGCTCGCCGGCGCCCTGGAGTCCGCAGCGATCCACGGCCCGGTCACCAACCGGGACCTGCTGGTGCGCTCCCTGCGGCACGCGGAGTTCACGGCCGCCCGCATGGACACCGGCTTCTACGACCGCCACCTCGGCGAACTCACCGAGCCCGCCGCCGACCCCCACGCACCGCTGGCCGCCGCCCTCGCCGACGCCCACGGCCGCTCCCGCTTCGGCGGCTGGCGCAACGTTCCCGCACAGCCGCAGGTGAAGCGGTACGAGATGGCGGGGGAGGAGCACGAGGTCCGCTACCGGCACACGCGCGACGGCCTCGCGGCGGACGGGGTCCGGATCGTCCACGCCGACGCGCGTCTCGTCGTCCTCGAAGTCGACGGCGTGCAGCGCAAGTTCGAGGTGGCCCGGTACGGCGACCAGGTCCACGTGGGCGCCACCCGCCTCACCGCCCTGCCTCGCTTCCCCGACCCGACGTCCCAGCTCGCTCCCGGTTCGCTGGTGGCCCCGATGCCGGGCACGGTGGTCAAGATCGCCGAGGGTCTGACGGAAGGGGCAGCGGTTCAGGCGGGTCAGGGACTCATCTGGCTGGAGGCGATGAAGATGCAGCACCAGATCTCGGCCCCGGCCAGCGGAATCCTCACCGCCCTGCACGCCGAGCCGGGCCGGCAGGTGGAGCCGGGCATGTTGCTGGCGGTGGTGCGAACACCCTAGGGCGCGGGGAACTGCGCGCCCAGCCACGGATCACCCGCAGCCCGAAGGAGTCCGATGACCACCCACACCGAAAACGAAGAACACAAGGCCCTGCGGTCCGCAGTGGCCGCCCTCGGCAAGCGCTACGGCCGCGACTACCTCACCCGCACCGTCGCCGAGGGCAAGCCCCCCACCGAGCTCTGGAGCGAGGCGGGAAAACTCGGCTACCTCGGCGTCAACCTCCCCGAGCAGTACGGAGGAGGCGGCGGCGGTATCGCCGAACTGTCCATCGTCCTCGAAGAGCTGGGCGCCGCAGGCTCCCCCCTCCTGATGCTTGTCGTCTCACCGGCGATCTGCGGCACAGTGATCGCCCGCTTCGGCACCGAGGACCAGAAAACCCGTTGGCTGCCCGCGCTGGCGGACGGCACCCGCCTCATGGCCTTCGGCATCACCGAACCCGACGCCGGCTCCAACAGCCACCGCATCACCACCACGGCCCGCCGGGACGGCACCGACTGGCTGCTCACCGGCCGCAAGGTGTTCATCTCCGGGGTCGACATGGCCGACGCCGTCCTGATCGTCGGCCGTACCGAAGACGCCCGCACCGGCAGCCTCAAGCCCTGCCTGTTCATCGTGCCGACGGACGCCGAAGGCTTCCAGAAGCGGCCCATCGACATGGAACTGAGCGCCGCGGAGAAACAGTTCGAGCTGGTCCTGGACGACGTACGGCTGCCCGCCGACGCGCTCGTCGGCGACGAGGACGCGGGGCTCCTCCAGCTCTTCGCGGGGCTCAACCCCGAGCGGATCATGACCGCCGCGTTCGCCATCGGCATGGGCCGCTACGCGCTCGCCAAGGCCGTCGAGTACGCCCGCGACCGCACGGTGTGGAAGGCCCCCATCGGCGCCCACCAGGCCATCGCGCACCCCCTCGCGCAGGCCCACATCGACCTGGAACTGGCCCGGCTGATGACGCGGAAAGCGGCACACCTCTACGACTCCGGCGACGACATCGGCGCGGGCGAGGCCGCCAACATGGCCAAGTACGCGGCCGCGGAGGCCTGCGTGAAGGCCGTCGACCAGGCCGTGCACACCCTCGGCGGCAACGGGCTCACCCGGGAATTCGGGCTCGCCTCGCTGATAACGGCCGCACGCGTGGCTCGTATTGCTCCGGTGAGCCGGGAGATGATTCTCAACTACGTCTCCCACCAGACCCTGGGCCTGCCCAAGTCCTACTGAGGCGGCCCCTGCGAGGAGGAACCGTGTTCCGCAGCGAGTACGCAGACGTTCCGCCCGTAGAACTCCCCATCCACGAGGCCGTCCTGGGCCACGCCGCCGCCTTCGGCGACCGGCCCGCCCTCATCGACGGCACGGACGGCACCACCCTCACGTACGAGCAGGTGGACCGGTTCCACCGGCGCCTGGCCGCCGCCCTCGCCGACACCGGCGTCCGCAAGGGCGACGTCCTCGCCCTGCACAGCCCCAACACGATCACCTTCCCGACCGCCTTCTACGCGGCCACGCGCGCGGGTGCCGCCGTCACCACCGTGCACCCGCTCGCCACCGCCGAGGAGTTCGCCAAGCAGCTCGGCGACAGCGGCGCGCGCTGGATCGTCACCGTCTCCCCGCTGCTGGAGACCGCCCGCCGGGCCGCCGAGATCGCGGGCGGCGTACGGGAGATCCTCGTGTGCGACAGCGCGTCCGGCCACCGCTCGCTGATCGACCTGCTCGCCACCACCGCCCCCGAACCCGAGGCCGGCATCGACCCGGCGGAGGACATCGCCGCACTGCCGTACTCCTCCGGCACCACCGGCACCCCCAAGGGCGTCATGCTCACCCACCGGCAGATCGCCACCAACCTCGCCCAACTGGAACCCGCCGTCCCCGCCGGACCCGGCGACCGCATCCTCGCCGTCCTGCCCTTCTTCCACATCTACGGCCTCACCGCCCTGATGAACGCACCGCTGCGCAAGGGCGCCACCGTCGTCGTCCTGCCGCGTTTCGACCTGGAGACCTTCCTCGCCGCGATCGAGAAGCACCGCATCACCGGCCTGTACGTCGCCCCGCCGATCGTCCTCGCCCTCGCCAAGCACCCGGCGGTCAGCCGCTACGACCTCTCCTCCCTGCAGTACGTCGTCAGCGCCGCCGCCCCGCTGGACGCCCGCCTGGCCCTCGCCTGCGCCGAACGCCTCGGCCTGCCCCCGATCGGCCAGGCCTACGGCATGACGGAACTGTCCCCCGGCACCCACGTCGTCCCCCTGGACCGCCTCCGCGAGGCCCCCGCCGGCACGGTCGGCCGCCTCATCGCCGGCACCGAGATGCGGATCGTCTCCCTGGACGACCCCGGCAAGGACCTCGGCACCGGCGAACCCGGCGAGATCCTCATCCGCGGCCCCCAGGTGATGAAGGGCTACCTCGGCCGCCCCGACGCCACCGCCGCCCTGATCGACACCGACGGCTGGCTGCACACCGGGGACGTCGGACACGTCGACGCGGACGGCTGGCTCTTCGTCGTCGACCGCGTGAAGGAACTGATCAAGTACAAGGGCTTCCAGGTGGCCCCCGCCGAACTGGAGGCCCTCCTGCTCACCCACCCCGGCATCGCCGACGCCGCCGTCATCGGCGCCCGCAACGACGACGGCAACGAGATCCCGCACGCCTTCGTCGTCCGCCACCCCACCGCCGGCGACCTCACCGAGAACGACATCCTGCTGTACGTCGCCGAACGCGTCGCCCCCTACAAACGCGTCCGCCGGATCACCTTCATCGACACCGTCCCACGCGCCGCCTCCGGCAAGATCCTCCGCCGGCAGCTCAGGGAGCACACATGACCGACCCGACCCGGCTGATCGGCCGCACGCGCGCGCGTGCCGTCACCACCCTCAGCCTCGACGCCACCGGCACCCGCAACGCCCTGTCCGCGGCACTCGTCACCGCACTCGCCGACGCCCTCACCGACTGCGGCAAGGACCCGGACGTACGCGCCGTGGTCCTCACCCACACCGGTACGACGTTCTGCGCCGGCGCGGACCTGCGCGACCCACCCGACCCCGACGCCCTGGTGGCCCTGCTTCGCCAGATCGTCGAGCTGCCCAAGCCCGTCGTCGCCCGGGTCACCGGCCACGTCCGCGCCGGCGGGCTCGGCCTGCTCGCCGCCTGCGACATCGCCGCCGCCTCCGCCGACGCCAGCTTCGCCTTCACCGAGGTACGCATCGGCGTCGCCCCCGCCGTGATCTCCCTGCCGGTGATCCCGCGCGCCGACCCCCGCGCCCTGGCCCGCTACTACCTCACCGGCGAACGCTTCGGCCCCGCCGAGGCCGTACGCCTGGGCCTGCTGACGGCGACCGCGGACGACGTCGACACCGCCCTCGCCCCCGTCCTGGACGGCCTGCGCCGCTCCGCCCCCCAGGCCCTGGCCGAGACGAAACGGCTGCTCACGACTAGGGTGCTGGAGACATTCGACCGGGACGCGGCCGAGCTGACCGCGCTCTCGGCCCGGCTGTTCGCCTCCCCCCAGGCCCGGGAGGGGATGACGGCCTTCCTGGAAAGACGTGATGCGGCATGGGTGGTGTGAGTACGACCGAACGCGAGCGCGTTCCCAAGCAGGACCGCAGCCGGGCCACCCGGCAGCGGCTCCTGGAGGCCGCCGTGGCCTGCCTCGCCGAGCACGGCTGGGCAGGCTCCACGGTCGCCGTCGTCGCCGAACGCGCCGGCGTCTCCCGCGGCGCCGCCCAGCACCACTTCCCGACCCGGGAAGACCTCTTCACCGCCGCAGTCGAGTACGTCTCCGAGGAACGCTCCCTCGCCCTGCGCGCCCTCTTCCCCGACGGCCCCGCCGACCGCCGGGCCGTCGTCGCGGCCCTGGTCGACCTCTACACCGGCCCCCTCTTCCGCGCCGCCCTGCACCTGTGGGTCGCCGCCTCCGACGAGGACCAGCTGCGCCCGCGCGTGACCGAGCTGGAGGCCCGCGTCGGCCGCGAGACCCACCGCATCGCCGTCGAACTCCTCGGCGCCGACGAGTCCCGCCCCGGCGTCCGCGAAACCGTCCAGGGCCTGCTCGACATGGCCCGCGGCCTGGGCCTCGCCAACCTGCTCACCGACGACACCGCCCGCCGCGAACGGGTCGTCGCCCAGTGGGCGGCTCTGCTGGACGACACCCTGGGCTGAGGGAGCAACCACCGGGGGCGCGTTACCCTTGGCCCATGCTTCCGATGCTCGTCCGCCGCCGCCACGTGGACTACGTGCGCGTCACGAGCATGGGCTGTCGGCGCGTCGACGCCTGAACCAGCCCCCTGTCTCTCCCTTTTCTTCCTTTTCCGGCACCCGGGGGCCGCTCACACCCTCGGCGGCCACCCGTGCCCCGTACACCCTGCGGACGCACCATGACCACGCACACAGCGACGTCGTACCACCAGCTCCCGATCATCGACCTGTCGGCGGCCGACCGCGGCCCCCAGGCCCGCGCCCTCCTCCACGCCCAACTGCACAGCGCCGCCCACGACGTCGGCTTCTTCCAGCTCGTCGGACACGGCGTGACCCCGGCCGAGACCGACGCCCTGCTCACCGCCATGCGCGCCTTCTTCGCCCTCCCCGAGGCCGACCGGCTCGCCCTCGACAACATCGGCTCTCCGCACTTCCGCGGCTACACCCGCACCGGCGACGAGCGCACCGGCGGCGCCCGCGACTGGCGCGACCAGCTCGACATCGGCGCCGAACGCCCCGCCCGGACCCCCGGCCCCGGGGAGCCCCCGTACTGGTGGCTGCAGGGCCCCAACCAGTGGCCGGCCGCCCTCCCCGAACTCCGCACGGCCGCCCTTGCCTGGATCGACCGGCTGAGCGAGGTCGCCCACCGCCTCCTGCACGAACTGCTCACCGCCATCGGCGCCCCGGCCGACTTCTACGACCCGATCTTCGGCCCCCACGCTCACCCGCACCTCAAGCTCGTCCGCTACCCCGGCAGCGCGGACGACGGCACCGGCCAGGGCGTCGGCGCCCACAAGGACTACGGCTTCCTGACCCTGCTCCTGCAGGACACGGTCGGCGGCCTCCAGGTCCAGCGCGAGGACGGCCGCTTCCATGACGTACCGCCCATCGAAGGTGCGTTCGTCGTCAACCTCGGCGAACTCCTGGAGGTGGCGACCAACGGCTACCTGCTCGCCACCAACCACCGCGTGGTCAGCCCACCCGGCGCGACGGAACGTTTCTCGGTCCCGTTCTTCTACAACCCCCGCCTGGACGCCAAGGTCACCCCGCTCCCCTTCCCCCACGCGTCGACGGCCCCCGGCATAACGACGGACCCGACGAACCCCCTGTACGCCGAGTACGGCTACAACGAACTCAAGGGCAAGCTCAGGGCCCACCCGCTGGTGGCGGAGCGCCACCACAGGAGCCTTCTGACACCCGCGTGAGCAGTCGGCCTCAGGGGCGCGGGGAAACCGCGCGACAAGCCACCACCGGCCCGCAGTCGCCCGCGCTCCTGAGCCACCCCTCTCAGTGGGCGGTCTCCCCGTACCCCTCGATGTCCTGAGGCCGCCGCGGACCCGGCCCCACATACCGCGCGGACGGCCGCACCAGCCGCCCCGTCCGCTTCTGCTCGAGAATGTGCGCCGACCACCCAGCGGTACGCGCACACGTGAACATCGACGTGAACATGTGCGCCGGCACCTCGGCGAAGTCGAGCACGATCGCCGCCCAGAACTCCACGTTCGTGGCCAGCACCCGGTCCGGCCGCCGATTGTGCAGCTCCTCCAGCGCGGCCTTCTCCAGCGCCTCGGCCACCTCGAACCGCGGAGCACCCAGCTCCCGCGCCGTACGCCGCAGCACCCGCGCCCGCGGGTCCTCCGCCCGGTACACCCGGTGCCCGAAGCCCATCAGCCGCTCACCGCGGTCCAGGGCCTGCTTGACGTACGCCTCCGCGTCCCCCGTGCGCTCGATCTCCTCGATCATCCCGAGCACCCGCGACGGCGCACCGCCGTGCAGCGGCCCGGACATCGCGCCCACCGCACCGGACAGCGCGGCGGCGACGTCCGCACCCGTGGAGGCGATGACCCGCGCGGTGAACGTGGAGGCGTTCATGCCGTGCTCGGCGGCGGAGGTCCAGTAGGCGTCCACGGCCGCGACGTGCTTGGGATCCGGCTCCCCGCGCCACCGGATCATGAACCGCTCCACCACCGAGTTCGCCCTGTCGATCTCCCGCTGCGGCACCATCGGCAGCCCCTGCCCGCGCGCGGACTGGGCGACGTACGACAGGGCCATGACGGCGGCGCGCGCCAGGTCCTCGCGGGCCTGCCGCTCGTCGATGTCGAGCAGCGGACGCAGCCCCCAGACGGGGGCGAGCATGGCGAGCGCCGACTGCACGTCCACGCGGATGTCACCGGAGTGCACGGGGATCGGGAACGGCTCGGCGGGCGGCAGTCCGGGGTTGAAGGCGCCGTCGACCAGCAGCCCCCACACGTTCCCGAACGAGACGTGACCGACCAGGTCCTCGATGTCGACGCCCCGGTAGCGCAGGGCGCCGCCCTCCTTGTCCGGTTCGGCGATCTCCGTCTCGAACGCGACGACTCCTTCGAGCCCGGGTACGAAATCGGACATCAGGCGGCTCCTCGTGATGTGTGGGCGGCGGTCACCCCGGTGATGCCCCGATCTGCCGGTGGTCACCCGTGGTCAACCCAACCGCAAAGGGAGCAGAACGATAACTCCCGGTGCCATGCTTGGGGAGACCACACGACACCCGGTGCCATACCCGTTCGATACGGCAAGATGACCGCGTGACCGACCGCGACCCGCTTCTGGATCCCGTCCTCGATCCCGCCGCCATGCGCAAGCAGTACCGGGCCGACGGCCTCGCCGAAGAGGACCTCGCCACCCACCCCATGGACCAGTTCGCCCGCTGGTTCGAGGATGCCGCCCGGGCGGCCCTGCACGGCACGCTCTACGAACCCAACGCGATGGTCGTCTCCACGGCGGACGCGACGGGCCGCCCCAGCTCCCGCACCGTGCTGATGAAGCAGTACGACACCGAGGGCTTCGTCTTCTTCACCAACTACGACTCCCGCAAGGGCCGCGACCTCGCGGAGAACCCGCACGTGTCGCTGCTCTTCCCGTGGCACCCGCTGGCCCGCCAGGTCATCGTCACCGGCACCGCCCGGCGCACCGGCCGCGACGAGACCGCCGCCTACTTCCGCACCCGCCCGCACGGCTCCCAGCTGGGCGCCTGGGCCAGCGCCCAGTCCACGGTGATCGCCTCCCGCAGCGAACTCGACACGGCCTACGCCGAACTCGCCGCCCGCTACCCCGAGGACGAACAGGTCCCCGTCCCGCCGCACTGGGGCGGCTTCCGCATCGCCCCGGAGACGATCGAGTTCTGGCAGGGCCGCCAGAACCGCCTCCACGACCGCCTGCGCTACGTCGCCCAGCCCCACGGCACCTGGCAGGTCGAACGCCTCAGCCCCTGACCGGAACGGCCCCGTACAACGCAGACGACCCGCGGGCTGGGTTCCTCAAGGAGGAGCCGGCCGGACGTACCGGCAGCCCGCGGGTCGGGTGACTGCTTGGGATTGGGCCGGCTGCGTGTTTCTCACACGCTGGTCCGGCACCGCACTGGGTGTGGTGGCGGGCCGCTAGCCCGCAGCCACCTCGCGCGTCCGGGTTTCACTCATGTACCCGATCACCTCCTCTCTGCGATACCTGAACCTTAGGCAGTCGGCGGGAGCCGCTCAACTGTTTTTTCGGCGACGTCGACGCGGTGGGTTCGCAGGGTTGCGGCGGCGCGGGTGGTCGAGACGCGTGAGCTGCGGCTCTTGGCGGGCGGGGACGGACATTGATGCCGGGAATCTTGCGGGAACAGTATGTGGGGTGCGTCACGTTCCAGTTGAATAAGGGCCAGTGAGCGAACCGAGCGCCGTGCGGGCGCGGACGCAGCTTCCAGGGGGTCCAGGTGAGTGCTTCGCGGTGGAGTGGGACCACGGACGAGCTGGGGCCGGACGAGCCCGGTGAGTCCGGCGGATCCGATCTGCTCGCCGCGCTGCTGGACGGCATGGACGCGGCCCTGTGCGCCTTCGACGCCGACGGGGTCGTGACCCACTGGAACCGGGAGGCGGAGCGGATCCTGGGATGGACGGCCGCCGAGGCCGTCGGGCGGCACGGGTTCGCCGGCTGGGCGGTGCGCAGCGCCGACGCCGAGGACGTGCAGGCCCGCCTGATGTCGGCGATGCACGCGCCGGGCCGGCAGGTGCACGAGTTCGCGCTGGTCACCAAGGACGGCGGGCGGGTGCTCGTACGGACCCAGTCGGCCGCCGTACGGGGGCCCGACGGGAAGCCCGCCGGGGTGTACTGCGCGTTCAGCGAGGTGCACGCGCAGATCGATCTCGAGCGGTCGATCGCGCTGAGCGAGGCGCTGTTCGAGGACGCGTCCTGGGGCGTCGTCCTGGTCGACGCCGACCTGCGGCCCGCCGTGGTGAACGCGCACGCGGCCCGGGCGCTGGGGCTGGGCCGTACGTCCGTGCTGGGGCGTCCGCTGGGCGAGCTGCTCGCCCAGGGCGTGGAGGAGCTGGAGGCCGCGCTGACCCACGTCCTCGCCGAGGGCGCGCCGCCCGCGCCCGCCGAGATGTGGGTGACCGTGCGCAGCCCGGAGGGCGAACGGCGGCGCTGCTGGCGCAGCGGGTTCCTGCGGCTGGCGTCGCCGCTCGCGGAGGAGCCGGTGCCGCTCGGGGTGGGCTGGCTGTTCGAGGACGTCACCGAGGCCAAGCACAGTGAGCAGGAGGCGGCCCTGCTGCGGTTCCGGACGAACCAGTTGCACCGCGCGGCCCGGGCCGCGGCCGAATGCGAGGACCCGGCGGAGGCGGCCACCGTCCACCTGGACTTCGCCCTCGCCGGTTTCGCCGACCACGCCCTCGTCGACCGGGTGGCGGGCGGTTCGCGTGCGGAGGGCGAGGGCACCTCGGGCCCGGTCCGGCTGGTCCGGCTCGCCGCCACGCCCGCGGGGACACCGGGGCCGAGCCTGCTCACGGGCGCGGCCGGGCTGCCCGTGCGCTACCCGGAGGGCCATCCGGCGGTGCGGTGCGTGGAGCGGGCCGGGACGGTGCGCGCGGACGCAGGGCCGGTGTCGGCCGAGCGGGGGCGGGAGTGGGCGCTGGAGCGGCAGTGGCCCGCCGACGCCGTGCACGCGCTGTGCGCGGTGCTGCGCAGCCGGGGGCGCACGCTGGGTGTGGTGACCTTCCTGCGCACCGCCGGCCGCAGCCGCTTCGAGCGTTCCGACACGGCCTACGCCGAGGACGTGGCCGTACGGATCGCGACGACGCTGGACCTGGCGGAGGCGGTGCGGGACCGGTAGCGCCCCGGTGCGCGTGTGCGTCAGTGGCGGTAGAAGATCCGGTCGCCGTACTCGGTCATCACCCGGCCGTTCCACTCGTGGCCGCCGTCGACGTTGCCGGAGCGCAGCAGCGGGGGTTCGATGCCGCGGTCGGCGAGGGTGGCGGCGGTGGTCGCCACGACGGCCTGCATCAGGGCGGTGGTGACCACCGTGGAGGCGGGGGCGAACGGCGCCGGGATGGTGTCGAGGGTGAGTTCCGCGTCGCCGACGGCGATCTTCGAGTCGAGGACGATGTCGCAGTGGTCCTTGAGGAAGGTGCCGGAGCTGTGCCGGGACTTCGTCTCCTCGGCGTACGCCACCGAGGTGACGCCGATGACCTTCACGCCGAGGGCGCGGGCGCCCCGGGCCATCTCCACGGGCAGGGCGTTGCGGCCGGAGAGCGAGATGATCACGAGGGCGTCGCCGGCGCGGACCGGGGAGGTGTCCAGGACGGCGCTCGCGAGGCCGTCGACGCGTTCGAGGGCGGAGCCGAGGGTGGCGGGGGTGACGTCGACGCCGACGACGCCGGGTACGGCGAGCAGGTTCATCAGCGCGAGGCCGCCCGCGCGGTAGACGACGTCCTGGGCGGCCAGCGAGGAGTGCCCGGCGCCGAAGGCGAACAGGCGGCCGCCGGCCCCGACGGTGTCGGCGAGCAGGGTGCCGGCCGCGGTGATCGCTTCGGCCTCCTCGTCGCGGACCCGTTGCAGCAGGCCGATGGCGGCGTCGAAGAACAGGTCGGCAGGCGTGCCGTCGCTCATGCGGTGCCCCTTCGCAGCGTCTGTGTCGCGGATCACCGTGCGGTCTGGACCATCGCGGTGTCAATACGGCCGGAGCGCGACGGGCCCCCTGCGCCCCCGCAGCCGGAAACGGTCCCGCACCCCTCGCTGAGGGCCCCGTTTCCCCGGTACCGCCCGCTTGTCAGCGGGATCCGGCAGAATTGATGCCAGGGCCAGCGCACGCGGCCGGCGGCCGGCAGAGGTAATCGAGGGGCACGTATGTCCGGACTGATCGACACCACGGAGATGTATCTCCGCACCATCCTCGAACTCGAAGAGGAAGGCGTCGTGCCCATGCGCGCCCGCATCGCGGAGCGGCTGGACCAGAGTGGGCCGACGGTGAGCCAGACGGTGGCGCGGATGGAGCGCGACGGCCTGGTCTCCGTGGCCAGTGACCGGCACCTGGAGCTGACCGACGAGGGCCGCCGGCTGGCGACGCGCGTGATGCGCAAGCACCGCCTGGCCGAGTGTCTGCTCGTGGACGTGATCGGGCTGGAGTGGGAGCAGGTGCACGCGGAGGCGTGCCGCTGGGAGCACGTGATGAGCGAGGCCGTCGAGCGTCGTGTGCTGGAGCTGCTGCGGCACCCCACCGAGTCGCCGTACGGCAACCCGATCCCGGGCCTGGAAGAGCTGGGCGAGAAGGACGGGGCGGACCCGTTCCTGGACGAGAGCATGGTGTCGCTGGCCGACCTGGACCCGGGTTCGGACGGCAAGACGGTCGTCGTCCGCCGTATCGGCGAGCCGATCCAGACGGACGCACAGCTGATGTACACGCTGCGGCGGGCGGGCGTGCAGCCCGGTTCCGTGGTGAGCGTGACGGAGTCGCCCGGTGGCGTGCTGGTGGGCAGCGGCGGCGAGGCGGCCGAGCTGGAGGCGGACATCGCCTCCCATGTGTTCGTCGCCAAGCGCTGACAAGGAGAGGGCCCCGGCGCTGAGCGGCGCCGGGGCCTGTCCTCCCCTGTGCTGACCCGGAGCCCCGAGCTCTCAGGGTCATCCCCTCGGACCGGCTTTTCCCCGAGCGGTCCGCCCTCCTGCCAGAAAGATCCCCTCGGCTGAGGCGATCATTCCTGGAGAGGTGTCACTCGAATGAGGGGTGTTGTCCGCGGAGACAGAATTTTCGAATGGGTTTTCGATAGCCTGAAGCAGCTGGGACGACGAGGCAGGCGGAGCACTGGGGGGTGCCAGGCCGATGGCACGGCGTATCGATGTGACGGGAGCGGGCGGGGTGCGCCTGGCCGCCTGGGAGTTCGCCGACCCTCCGAAACCGGAGGCGGAGCCGGACGGTGCGGCCGGGGCGGAGTCCGGCGCTCCGGGGGTGCTGTTACTCCACGGCCTGATGGGCCGCGCCTCCCACTGGGCGTCCACCGCCCGCTGGCTCGCCGGCCGCCACCGGGCCGTGGCGCTCGACCAGCGCGGCCACGGCCGGAGCGACAAGCCCCCCGAGGCCGCCTACACCCGCGAGGCCTACGTCGAGGACGCCGAGGCCGCCGTGGAACAGCTCGGCCTCGCCCCCGTCGTCCTCATCGGCCACGCCATGGGCGCGCTGACCGCCTGGCAGCTCGCCGCCAAGCGCCCCGAGCTGGTCCGCGGCCTGATCATCTGCGACATGCGGGCCTCCGCGCTGGGCGCGGCCTCGCAGCGCGAGTGGGCCGACTGGTTCCGGTCCTGGCCCGTCCCGTTCGCCAGCCTCGCCGACGTCCGCAAGTGGTTCGGCGAGGACGACCCCTGGGTGGAGCGGCCCAGCCCCGCGCGCGGCGCGTTCTACGCCGAGGTGATGCACGAGTGCGAGGACGGCTGGCGGCCGGTCTTCGAGCCCCAGCACATGCTCAGCTCCCGCGAGACGTGGGTCTACGACGCCCACTGGGAGGAACTGACCCAGGTGCGGTGCCCGACCCTGGTGGTGCGTGGCGTGGACGGCGAGCTGGGCCGGGCGGAGGCCCAGGAAATGGTGCGGGTGCTGCCGCGCGGGGAGTACGCGGAGGTGCCGGACGCGGGGCATCTCGCCCACTACGACCTGCCGGGGGCTTGGCGGGGTGCCGTCTCGCCGTTCCTCGATGCGTTGCTCGGGGATTGATCGCCTGCTCGTCTGCCGGGTTCCGTCTCGTTCGCGGGTGCGGGGAACTGCGCGACCAGCCACGACGAACCGGTGGTCGCCGACGAGACGGAACCCGGCAGAGGAGTGGGCGAACCAGCTACCGATCCCTCCCGCACGCATAGGCCAGCGGCGAGATCAGCTCCTCCGCGTCCGGCAGCCACCGATTCGCGGGCGTGGGCCGGCGGGCCCACTGCACGGCCCCCCGCGACCCGAACCGCGTAGGCGGCGCAGCCACGTACGCGCCCTCGCCCAGGGCCACCAGATCCAGTGACGACAGCGACCACCCGATCTTGCGCACCAGCTCCGGCACCTTCGCGGTGGCGCCGGGCAGGACGAAGAAGTGCATCCGCCGGTCGGGGGCCAGCGTGACCGGCCCGAGCGTCAGCTCCATCCGCTCCATCCGGGCGAGCGCCAGGAACCCCGCGCTCTCCGGGACGGACAGCGCGTCGAAGGTCCGCCCGGTCGGCAGCAGGATCGACGCCGTCGGCTGCTTCTGCCACATCCGGCGCGCGACGGTCGCACTGCCGGTCGCCTGGGTCGCCCAGTCGGGGCGCACGGGGTGCGCACCCGGCGCAGGGCAGGAGGCGTCGCCGCACGAGCAGCGCTGCATCCCGTCGACGGCTTCCAGCCAGGTGCCCGGGAACACGTCCCAGTGCCGCTCCTCGGCGTACCGTACGGCGGTCTCCAGCAGCGATTCCCCGCGCTGCTGCGGAATGTGACCGGCAATCTGACTGTCCTGGGCGCCCGCGATCGTCTCTTCCACGCTCCACTCAACTCCCGCGCCCACCTGGAGTTACGGCTGTACCGCGCGCGGGGGAGGAGCATCGATTCGGCAGTCGGGGCGCATGGGTGCACGTCCGGGGGCGCGCGGGAGGAGACGGGGCGTGAGGCGGGTAGCCAGGGGTGGGGTGGCACCCGCTGTTACCCCGGCAAACCGCACATGTCGCGCATTGACGGTATGTCAGCGGGGCAGTGATCTTCCCGAACGGATCGTCTCGGCCGGATCCCCCCGACCGGAAATTCACGCTCCAGGGGATCGCAACGCAGGGGGTAAGCACATGGCCGCAAGGCCTCTCGTGGCGAGGCAGCCGAACGAACGGCTGCAGGCACTCATCCAGGAAGCGGGGTGCTCGAACGCCGGGCTGGCCCGGCGGGTCAACATGTGCGGCGCCGAGCACGGTCTCGACCTGCGCTACGACAAGACTTCCGTGGCCCGCTGGCTCCGCGGCCAGCAGCCACGGGGCCGGGCCCCGGCGATCATCGCCGAGGCGCTCGGGCGCAAGCTCGGCCGTACGGTCACCATCGACGAGATCGGCATGGCCAACGGCAAGAACCTCGCCTCGGGCGTGGGCCTCCAGTTCTCGCCGACGGTACTGGGGGCCATCGAGCAGGTCTGCGAGCTGTGGCGCAGCGACGTGGGACGCCGGGACTTCCTGTCCGGTTCCTCCGTCGCCGCCTCCGCGCTGGTCGAGCCCAGCCGCGACTGGCTGATCTCGGCTCCGGACGCCCAGGTGGCCCGGCAGGCGGGCCCGCGCGTGGGCCAGTCCGACGTGGCCGCCGTACGGTCCATGACCCAGGCGCTGGTGGACCTCGACCACCAGTACGGCAGCGGGCATGTGCGCCCGGTCGTCGTGCACTACCTCAACAGTGTCGTCTCCGGGCTGCTCGCGGGGTCGTACCGGGAGGCGGTGGGCCGTGAACTCTTCGCGGCGGTCGCCCGGTTGACGGAGCTGGCGGGGTACATGGCCGTCGACACCGGCCAACCGGGCCTCGCCCAGCGGTACTACATCCAGTCGCTGCGGCTCGCGCAGGCCGCCGGGGACCGCGGTTACGGCGGCTATGTCCTCGCCGCCTCCATGAGCCATCTCGCCGCGCAGCTCGGGAACCCGCGGGAAATCGCCCAGTTGGCGCGGGCGGCGCAGGAGGGGGCGCGCGGGCATGTGACCCCGCGCGTGGAGGCGATGTTCCACGCCGCCGAGGCGCGCGGGCACGCCCTGCTCGGCGATGTGCGCACCGCCCAGGCGGCCGGCGGGCGGGCGGCCGACGCGATGGAACGGGCGGACGGCGCCGCCGGGAACGACCCGGTGTGGATCAGGCACTTCGACGAGGCCTACCTGGCCGACGAGCTGGCGCACTGCCACCGCGATCTCGGACAGGCCGAGCAGGCGGCGCGGTACGCCGAGGAGGCGCTGGCCGGGCACCCCGAGTCCCGGGCCCGCCGGCGCGCCATCGGCTATGTGCTGCTCGCCACGGCCCAGGTGCAGCAGCGGGAGGTCGAGCAGGCCTGCAACACCGGTATGAAGGCGGTGGAGTTGCTGGAGACGCTCCGCTCCAACCGGGGTGCCGAGTACCTGGACGACCTCCAGCAGCGCCTGGAGCCCTTCCGGGACGAGGCGGTGGTGCGGGAGTTCGGCGCGCGCCTCGATCTCCAGCAGGCCGCGTGAACACCGGCCCCGCGGGGGCGTGAACGGGAAGCAAACGGCACCCGGGGTGCGCCGGGTGCCATGAACAGCGCAACGCGGGGCGGTTTTGTTACTGCTGTCACAGGGAAGGAGGTCGCGTTCGAGCTGCGTGGCACGCGGCTCGGGGGACCCGGTAGCGTGAGCCGACGATTCACAAGGTCCCCCATTAGTAGGAGTCCCGGTGACGCAGAGTGGACAGGGCGAGGAGCCCTCGGCGCGGCCCGCGCGCGAAGGCATCGTGCTGCCTTCCGACGGAGGCGAGCCCCTGCTGCCGGGCATGACCGCGACGCCCGCCCCCGCCACCCCGGCCGGCGGGCAGGCCTGGGGCGGTTCCTGGGGCCCCGGGCGGCAGACGCCCCAGCAGGGCCAGGACCATGACCAGGGCCAGGACCAGGGCTGGGCCCCGGCCCCGCAGTGGGGCGGCCAGGAGCAGCCCCCGCCCGCCGCGAACCCCGGCCCGCTGCCCCCGGAGGGCGCCCCGGCCCCGGCATACGGCGGCCAGGCACCGGCCTACGGCGGCCAGGAGGGCCCGTACGGCGGCTACGGCGCCGCTCAGCAGCCGGGCTTCGGCGCGCCCGACGCCTACCACCAGCACCAGCAGCAGGCGCCGCAGCACCAGCAGCCGTACCCGGGAGCGCAGCCCGCGCCCGCCGCGCCGCTGCCCCCCGCCTACCCGGGCGCGGGGGCCCCGCTGCCCCCGACGGCGGACGGCGCGACCCAGTACCTCCCCCCGGTCCCCGCCGGCCCCGCGGACGAGGGCGCCACCCAGTACATCCCGCCCGTGCAGGCCGCGCCGGCCGACGGCGCCACCCAGTACCTCCCGCCGGTTCCGGCCGGCCCCGGCGGCGAGGCGGCCACCCAGTACATACCGCCCGTCGCGGCCGGTGCCCTGCCGCCGGAGTCGGGCGGCGAGGAGACGCGGTACCTCGGCCAGGTGCCCCGACAGGCCGCGCCCGCGCCCTCCGACGCGGAGGCCACGCAGTACATCCCGCCCTACGCCGCCCAGACCCAGACCCAGCCCCAGGTCCAGGGGGCCGACCGGCAGCCGCCCGCCGAGTTCGACAACCTCTTCCGCGGCGGCCCGGGGGGCGACGGCCCGGCCGGGTCCACCCAGCAGCTCCCGCGCGTGCAGCAGCCGGACGCCTACCCAGGTCCGGCGCAGGCGTCGTACCGCCCGGCGCAGTCGTCGTACGACGCGGGCCCGGACGACGACGACGGCGGGCGGCGCGGTGGCCGGTCCCGGGTGCCGCTGCTCGCGGCGATCGGCGTGGGCATCGTCGTGCTGGGCGTGGGCGCCGGCGCGCTGCTGAGCGGCGGGGGCGACAAGGACAAGGGCGGTGCCGACAAGACGGTCGCCGCCGCGTCGCCGGCCACCACCGAGGGCTCCGCCTCGCCCGCCGTCGACCCGGCCCGGCAGCAGGCGGTCGAGCTGGACAAGCTGCTCGCGGACAGTGGCAGCAGCCGGTCCTCGGTGATCCAGGCCGTCGCCGACGTCAAGCAGTGCGACAACCTCGACCAGGCCGCCACCAACCTGCGGGACGCGGCCGGGCAGCGGGGCGAGCTGGTCACCCGGCTCGGCAAGCTGTCCGTCGACAAGCTGCCGGGCAACGCCGAACTGACGGCCGCGCTGACCAAGGCCTGGCAGGCGTCCGCCGCGGCCGACAACCACTACGCGGCCTGGGCCGACCAGGCCAAGAACCGCAAGGTCTGCCGCAAGGGGCACGCCCGCACCACCGGGGAGACCCAGGCCGGCAACCGGGAGAGCGGCACCGCCAGCGCGCAGAAGACGAAGGCGGCGGCGCTGTGGAACACGATCGCGCAGAAGTACGGCCTGACCCGGCGCCAGCCCACCCAGCTCTGACCGGCCGGCCGGCGCGGACGGCCCCGCCCGCGGGGTCCGTCACGGCACGTCCGCGTGTTCCAGGGTCGAGGTCATGTCGGCGATCCCGCCGGCGCCGCCGATGCCCTTGCGGGCCGCGACCAGCTTGCCGTCCCGCACCACCTGGAGCGTGACGTCGGCGTTGACCAGCCGCGGGAAGCCGACGGCGGCGAGCCTGCCCTCGTAGGGCCAGTGCAGGGTCGGGGTGAGCCCGCCGGTGGAGACCCGCAGGCCGTCGTTGAGGGTGCGGCGCACGGTGTCGGCGCTCACCTCCCCGTCGCCGATCCTCTCCAGGACGGCCCTGAGCACGGTGTAGGCGATCCACGTGGTCTGCACGCCGGCGTCCGCCGGGTCGATGCGGTTGTCGCCGAAGGCCTCCTCGTTGATCACCTTCTTCATCGGGTCCCAGCGCGGGTCGGAGACGACCGGGTACCAGCCGGTGATGTACGCCCCCTCGTACGGTCCCGTCGCCCCGCCCGTGGCGTTGATCACGGTCTGGTCGACGCTGCCGAGCACGGTCGCCGTGCGCACGTCCGGGAAGTTCGCCCGGGCGCGCCGGAAGGAGTCCATGAAGGTGTCCGTGCGGTCCCCGAGCGCGGGCACCACGCAGCCCTTCCTGGTCACGTCCTTGGTGGCGTACCGCAGCGCCTGCTCGGCCTGGCCGCCGTACTCGGTGGCGTCCTCCGCGGCGAGCTGGTCGCCGGCGTCCCGGTGCCCGCCCGCCTCCAGCCCCGAGTCGAGCATCGCGGGCAGCTGGTCGCCGGCGATGCTGTCCGGGCGGACCAGGGCGACGTGGCCGCACTCGGCGGCGAGGGCCTTGCCGAGGCCGGCCAGCAGGGCGGGCTGGCCGCCGTTGACCGGGTAGGACATGGCGCCCGTGAACTCGTCGTTCGTGACGCCGTAGCCGCCGATGTAGGGGATGCCGGCGCCTTCCAGCGGGGCGAGGTAGGAGTCGCCGAACTGGCTGTAGGAGCCGACGACCGCGACCACGTTCTCGGCCGCCGCGCGCCGGGCGCACTTGGCGGCGCCCACGCCGTCGTTGTGGTCGTTGCAGGTCAGCACCTCGAGCCTGCGGCCGTTGATGCCGCCGTGGGAGTTGACCCACTTCGCGTAAGCGCGGGCCATCGCGGGCATGCCCGGTTTGTTGGTCGCGTCGGTGTCCTGCGGCGCCCAGGTCATCACCTTGACCGGGTCATCCCCGGAGCCCCCCGTGGCACCGGGGATGACCCCGCATGCGGCGGTGAGCGACGCACAGAGGGCCGCCGCGGCGAGGGCGGTGGCTCTGACGGGGCGGGGAAGGGCGGGGAGGGGGGTACTGCGCGTGCGTCGCCTGCCGGTCATGAACACGCACGATTCCCTCACAGCACTAACCTGGGAGTGACCGTCGGTCAACGAAAGGTGACGCGCAGGTGAATTGCAGGGGCATGTGAGGCTTGTGGGACGGGGAACGTACGATCGATGACCGTGCAAGGTTCGGAGAACACTTCCCGTCGCGGCCGTCGCTCCTCCACCATGGGCGGCATGCCCTTGAACGACATGCCGTGGTGGCGGTGGCGCAGCAACGTGCGCTCGGCGCTGCACATGCTCTCCGACCCGGTGTTCCAGCGGGACGTCTGGCTGGCCGGCGTGGACGGCTACGGCGACGTCACGGACGCCGTGTACCGGCTGGTGGAGGACACCTGGCTGGACAACTGGTCGGCCGAGAAGTACGTCGGCACCATATTCCGGGACTCGCAGGAGGCGGCGCTCGTCGACACCGCCGTGCTGCGGGTGCTGCGGATCATGCACCAGGTCGGCCCGGACGCGCCGGTCGCCGTGTACATGGAGCACCCCGGCTGGCCGGACGCGGTGCGGGCGGCGCGGGACGCGCACGTGCGCATGTCGGTGAGCGACGGGGAGGACCCGGACGCGCCGCCGAAGAGCCTGGAGGTGCTGCGGATCCTCACGAGGTCCGCGTAGCGGACGGCGGCCCGCGCAGGGGGGCCGGTGTGGGATTCTGTAGTGCATGACCGATCAGTCCGCCCCTTCCGCCGCCGCGCCGGCCGACCAGTACGTCCTCACGCTGTCCTGCCCGGACAAGCAGGGCATCGTGCACGCCGTGTCCAGCTATCTGTTCATGACCGGCTGCAACATCGAGGACAGCCAGCAGTTCGGCGACCACGACACGGGACTGTTCTTCATGCGCGTCCACTTCTCGGCCGAGGCGCCGGTGACGGTGGACAAGCTGCGGGCGAGCTTCGCCGCGATCGGTGACACCTTCCACATGGACTGGCAGATCCACCGGGCCGACCAGAAGATGCGCATCCTGCTCATGGTCAGCAAGTTCGGGCACTGCCTGAACGACCTGCTGTTCCGGGCGCGGATCGGCGCGCTGCCGGTGGAGATCGTGGCCGTGGTCTCCAACCACACCGACTTCGAGGAGCTGGTGGGCTCCTACAACATCCCCTTCCACCACATTCCGGTGACGAAGGACACCAAGTCGGAGTCCGAGGCCAAGCTGCTGGAGATCGTGCGCGAGGAGAAGGTCGAGCTGGTCGTCCTCGCCCGCTACATGCAGGTGCTCTCGGACGACCTGTGCAAGCAGCTGAGCGGCCGGATCATCAACATCCACCACTCGTTCCTGCCGAGCTTCAAGGGCGCGAAGCCGTACCACCAGGCGCATGCGCGGGGTGTGAAGCTGATCGGGGCGACGGCGCACTACGTCACCGCGGACCTCGACGAGGGACCGATCATCGAGCAGGAGGTCGAGCGGGTCGGGCACGGTGTGACGCCGGACCAGCTGGTGGCCATCGGGCGCGACGTGGAGTGCCAGGCCCTGGCGCGGGCGGTGAAGTGGCATGCGGAGCGGCGCATTCTGCTGAATGGCCGACGCACGGTGGTGTTCGCCTAGGAGCCGGGGGCGCCCGCGGGTGCGTGGGGGGCGTTCGCGCAGCTCCCCGCCCCCTTACCGGGCGCCTGCCGCACCCCTCGCCGCTCACATCCGGCTGAGCGAAGCCACCGCGAGCAGCACGTCCC
This sequence comes from Streptomyces sp. NPDC088810, assembly GCF_044750305.1. Taxonomy (NCBI): domain Bacteria; kingdom Bacillati; phylum Actinomycetota; class Actinomycetes; order Kitasatosporales; family Streptomycetaceae; genus Streptomyces; species Streptomyces sp. NPDC088810. Next base: position 337,452 of record NZ_JBIVJQ010000005.1, on the reverse strand, counting down.
TGATCGCCTCCCGGTCGCCGACCTGACCGGCCGCCGCTTCCGCCGGAGGCACGTGGCCCGCCGCCAGCCGGCAGAACTCCACGCCGTCCAGGGCGACATGGGCCACCTCCAGGTCCGCGGAGCCGCGGGCCGCCGGTGAGTCCAGGGGGATCAGCCACTCGCCCCCGCCCGAGCCCTCGATCTCCAGGCGCAGGCTGCGGCCGGGCGCGCCGGCCGGGACCAGGTGCGGGGTGAGGCGGCCCGGCGCGGACAGGCCCGCGCGGCGGCGCCCGGCCAGTACCGTCGGCAGCACCCGTGCCGCGAGGTCGATCATCCGGTTCAGGTGCCGCGGCGCCGGCGGCTCGTACGGGTAGTCCACCGCCTCCGCGATGTCCTCGGCGTGCACCCAGCACTCGAAGGCGCGGTCCAGCATGGCGTCGTGCAGCGGCAGCGCGAAGTCGCCGTACGACACCTCGAGTCCGCCCGCGTGGCCACCCGTGAAGGACACCGTGCGTACCAGGCCGTGGCTCTGCTCCCGCCACGGCCCCCGCACCGAACGCGTCGGCGGGAAGTGCGAGGCCCGCCAGTACGCCTCCGTCCGCCCGGCCGGTCCGGCGGCACCCTGTTCCGCCGCGCCGGCGACCTCGGCCAGCGGATCCTCCAGGCCGAGCGCCGTGGCGACCATCCCGTCCACCGACAGCAGGTGCGCGATCACCCCGGCGACGGTCGTACGACGGCTCGTCGGCGCGTCCGCCTCGAACCAGCGCAGCCGCACCGGCGCATGCCACTCCGCGTCCCCGAAGTCCTGGAGCAACGCGTCCAGTCGCGCGGTCTCCGCGTCGTAGGGGGCCGCCCAGTCGGGCACCGGGATGCGCGGCGGCCGGCGGTTCAGGCAGCTCTCCAGGACGCGGGTGCGCAGCCCGGGGTCCAGGTCCAGGCTCTCCGGCTGGTGCAGCAGGCCGACGGCCTCGCGCAGCCGGCGGGCCTCGTCGGCGCAGCTGCCGCAGCTGCCCAGGTGGTGTTCGACGGCCGCCGTCTCCGCCGCCGAGCAGGCGGCCAGCGCCCAGGCACCGAGCAGCGACTTCAGGACGTCGTGCGAGAGGTCGAGCGGCACGGGTGCGAGGTCCCCCAGGTCGGCGAGGTCGGGCAGCGGGAGCCCGCTGTCCTCCACGGATGCGCGAGGCGTGGGTATACGCGGGGCCGGTGCCGGGCCGGGCCCGCCGGCACCGCGCGGGACGTCCCCCGCACCACCGCCGTGCCCGCCTGCCCCACGGCCGCCGTGCCTGCCGTGTTCGCCGTGCTCGTCGTGTGAGTCGAACCGGTCCGCCCCGTTCACACCGCACCCCGGTATCCCGGCGGTGTGCCGGTGTCGTGGGCGGTGGACAGGAGTTGGAGGCCGAGACGGAGCCGGCGGCGGGCCTCGTCCTCGGTGACGCCGAGGTCGGCCGCGGTCTGGCGGTAGTCACGGCGCTGGAAGTAGGCCAGGTCCAGGGCGGCGCGCAGCGGGGCCGGCATGGAGTGGACGATGTAGTCGGCGCGGGCGGCGACGGAGGCGCGGCGGACCGTGCTCTCCCGCTCCTCGCGCCGCGGCTGCTCCCGCTCCTCCCGGTCCCGCAGCCGCTGCACGGCGACCCGGTGGGTGACGGCGGCGACCCAGGAGCGCAGCGTGCCCTGCTTGGGGTCGTAGATCTCGGGGTGCTCCCAGACGTGGGCGAAGACCTCGCGGGTGACGGCGTCGGCGGCCTGCTCGTCGCCGAGGACGCGGTGGGCGAGGCTGTGCACCAGGGAGGCGAAGCGGTCGTACAGCTCGCCGAGGGCGGCTGCCTCACCGCGGGCGAGCCGCTGCTGCATCTTGCGGTCCCAGCGGGGCGGTACGTCCTTCCTGGCCATGCGGTCCCCTCCCCTCACCGTGTCCGGCCCGTCCAGCCTGTCGGTCCTGCCCTCTCGAATGTAGTCGGCACGTCTGACAGTGCACGCCCCTTTGTGTCAATGCGCGCCCCTGGAAGGGCCGCAGGTGATAGTGCCCTCTTCACACAACCTTCACACCGGACGCGTACATCCCTGATCGAACAGGATCGATAGTGACCGAAACAAGCCCCTTGACGATCACGTGCCGTTTGCCGCATCAAGTTTCAGGGAACGGCCGCTGGGCAGCCGCGCGGAAAGAAACGTAGGAACTGCTTCCGTTTCCGGGCGGTTCCGGGAGATCCGGCGAGCGGAGGGGCATGGCCGTGGCATTCAACGTGACCGGCGTCGAACGGGGCGAGTGGGCCGTGCTCCGGGTGTCCGGGGAACTCGACCTGATGACCTCGCCGGTGCTGCGCCAACGGGTGCACGACGTCGTCGCGGAGGGGCACCACAGCCTCGTCGTGGACCTCTCCGACGTGTTCTTCTGCGACTCCAGCGGGGTCGGCGTCCTCATCGCCGCCCGCCGGCTGATCCGCTCCTGCCAGGGCCGGCTGCGGCTGATCCTGCCGGACCGGGGCGCCGACGACGGCTCGCACGTCAACCGCGTCCTCGGCGCGCTCGGCGTCCGCCGCCTCTTCGACGTCCGCCCCGATGTGGAGTCCGCCGTCGCCGAGGACGCGGACCCGCTGTCGGCCTGAGCACGTTCCCCGGCCCGCCGCCACAGGGTTGTCCCGGAATTCCCCCGGTTTTGGCACAATCGCCGCTTCGCCGACACTTCACCGCCCCCCGCGACGTACGCTCCCACCCGGATCAACCCCCACGTCAACGTAAGGCGGCCCGAAAGACATGGTCAGCACCGAGTACGAGCGCAGGATCGCCGCCCGGTTCGCCACCTTCGACCAGGACGGCAACGGCTACATCGACCGCGAGGACTTCAGCGCCGCGGCCAAGGCCCTGCTCGCCGAGTTCGCCGTGCCCGCCCGCTCCGACAAGGGGCAGGCGCTCTACGCCGGCGCGGAGGCGTTCTGGCAGGGCATGGCCGGCATCGCCGACCGGGACGGCGACCAGCGCATCACCCGCGAGGAGTTCGTCACCGGCGCGGTCAAGCGGCTGCGCGACAACCCCGGCCGTTTCGCCGAGATCGCCCGCCCGTTCCTGCACGCCGCCCTCGCCGTGGCCGACACGGACGCCGACGGCAGCGTCACGGTCACCGACACCGCCCGCGTCCTCCAAGTGCTCCACGTACCGGCCGACACCGCACGGGCAGTGGCCACCACCCTCGACACGGACACCGACGGACACATCACCGAGACCGACCTCGTACCGGCGTTCGCGCGCTATTTCACCGTCCCCGAGTAGCCGAGAACCGCTCCCGCAGCCTGTACTTCAGTACCTTCCGCAGGGTCTCGTTCCGCGGCAGGGCCTCCAGTACCTCCAGCCGTTCCGGCAGTTTGTGCACGGACAGGCCCTGGGTGCGGAGGAACGACACGATGTCCGGCAAGGTCAACACGGGTGTGCCCGGGGGCTGTTCGAGTACTGCGCAGACCAGTTCGCCGCGGTCGGGGTCCGGGAGGCCGATGACGGCCGCGTCGGCGATCGCCGGGTGCGTGGCGAGCAGGTCCTCGATCTCCTTGGCGGAGACGTTCTCGCCCTTGCGGATGATCACGTCCTTGAGGCGGCCGGTGAGCACCAGGTGTCCGGACGGGGTGAGGTGCCCGAGGTCGCCGGTGCGCAGGAAGCCGTCGGCGTCGAAGGCCGCGGCCGTCTGGGCGGGGTCCAGGTAGCCCTGGCAGACGGCCTCCCCGCGCAGCCGTACCTCGCCGTCGACGATCCGGATCTCCATGCCCTCCGGGGGCCGCCCCTCGGTCGTCGCCAGGTTCTCGGGCGTGTCCTCGGGGTCCCCCATCGTGATCATCGGGACCTCGGTCATGCCGTAGCCGTGGGTGAGCTGGACGCCCATCTCGCGGACCACGGCGTGGTACAGCCCGGGCGGCTTGGGGGCGCCGCCGCCCGCGAGGAGCCGCAGGGAGGGGATCACCCTCTCGCCCGGCCGCTTGCGCTGCTCGGCCAGGAACATCGAGTAGAAGGCCGTGGAGCCGCCGGCCACCGTCACCCCGTGCCGCCGGTACTCCGCCAGCGCGTCCGGCAGCGCGAAGTGCTCGAACAGCACCGCCGGGAAGCCGTACAGCAGGAGCATCACCGTGTAGTCGGGGCCGGCTATGTGGGCGTACGGGAAGGCCATGGAGCCGACGTCGGCCGCCGACAGGCGCAGGGCGTGGGCCAGGCAGGAGCCACCCGCGATCAGCGAGCGGTCCGTGTGCAGCACGCCCTTGGGGTCGGAGGTGGTGCCCGAGGTCCAGTAGATCCAGCGGACCGAGGTGCCCTCCGCGGGCGGCGGGGGCAGGACGGACGGGTCGCCGTCGGGGAGGGTGCCGTACGCCTCGAAGACGCCCTTGGCGCCGAGGCGGCGCGCCATCCCGGTGTGGTCGTGGCCGCGCCAGACGCCCGGTACGGCGAAGAACTCCGCCTTCGACTCGCGCAGCGCGAAACCGACCTCCCGGTCCCGGTAGAAGGGGATCACCGGGGACTGCACGGCGCCCAGGCGGGCCAGCGCGAAGGACAGCAGGGCGGTCTCGATGCGGGTGGGCAGCTGCCAGGCGACCACCGTGCCGGGGCGTACGCCCATGCCGTACAGGCCCGCCGCGGCCCGCTCGGCGCCCTCCCGCAGGCCCCCGAAGGTGAGCGTCCGGCCGCCCTGGAGCAGCACCGGAAGGTCGGGGGTGAGCCGGGCCCGCCGGTCGACCAGCTCCCACAGTGTGCGGGCGGAACTCAGGGTGTGCGGGGTCTCGTTCACGCGTGCCCCCTGCTTGGCTGACGACTCGTCAGCTGTCATGCTATCTGACGGACCATCAGATAAGTACCGTCCGGCGGAGGGGACCATGGCGACCGAACTGCCCCGCATCATCAGTGTCGACGACCACGTGATCGAGCCCGCCCACCTCTTCGAGACGTGGCTGCCCGCCAAGTACCGCGACCGGGGGCCCCGGCCGCTGACCGCCGGGATCGGCGAACTGGCCTACGTCGGCGGGAAGTACCAGATCACCATGGACCCGCAGGGTCAGCCCACCGACTGGTGGATCTACGAGGACCTGAAGTTCCCGTACAAACGGAACATCGCCGCCGTCGGCTTCGACCGGGACGAGATGACCCTGGAGGGGATCACGCGGGAGCAGATGCGCCCCGGGTGCTGGGACCCGGCCGAGCGCCTCAAGGACATGGACCTCAACCACGTCGAGGCCTCCCTCTGCTTCCCGACCTTCCCGCGCTTCTGCGGGCAGACCTTCGCCGAGGCCCACGACAAGGAGGTGGCCCTCGCCTGCGTCCGCGCCTACAACGACTGGATGGTGGAGGAGTGGTGCGGGGACAGCGGCGGCCGGCTGATCCCGCTGTGCCTGATCCCGCTGTGGGACGTGGAGCTGGCCGTCGCCGAGATCCGGCGCAACGCCGCGCGCGGGGTGCGGGCCGTCACCTTCTCCGAGATCCCCACCCACCTCGGGCTGCCCTCCATCCACTCCGGCTACTGGGACCCGTTCTTCGCCGTCTGCCAGGAGACCGGCACGGTCGTCAACATGCACATCGGCAGCAGCTCCCAGATGCCCGCCGCCTCCCCCGACGCACCGCCCGCCGTCCAGGCGTCCCTGAGCTTCAACAACGCCATGGCCTCGATGATGGACTACCTCTTCAGCGGGGTCCTGGTGCGCTTCCCGCGGCTCGGACTCGCCTACTCCGAAGGCCAGATGGGCTGGATCCCGTACGCCCTGGAACGCGCCGACGACGTGTGGGAGGAGCACCGCGCCTGGGGCGGGGTCAGGGACCTGATCCCCGAGCCGCCGTCGACGTACTACTACCGGCAGATCTACTGCTGCTTCTTCCGCGACAAGCACGGCATCGCCTCGCTGGACGTGGTGGGCCGTGACAACGCCACCTTCGAGACCGACTACCCGCACGTCGACTCGACCTTCCCGCACACCAAGGAGGTCGCCCTCGACCATGTGAAGGGCCTCGACGACGAGACCGTGTACAAGCTGATGCGGGGCAACGCCATCCGCATGCTCGGCCTGGACCTGGACCGCTAGTGGACCTCTCCTGCACACCCGAGGAGGAGGAGTTCCGGATCCGGCTGCGGGAGTGGCTCGGCACGGTGCTGCCCACCCTGCCGGCCAGGCCGTCCCCGGACGACTGGCCCGGCCGCCGCGCCTACGACCTCGGCTGGCAGCGGATGCTGTACGACGCCGGGTACGCCGACGTGCACTGGGACGCCTCCCCGACGCTCCGGCTGATCTTCCTGGAGGAGACCGAGAAGGCGGGCGCGCCCTATGTGGGCGCCAACTTCGTCGGACTGCTGCACGCCGGACCGACGATCGCCGCCGAGGGCACCGCCGAGCAGCGGGCGCGCTGGCTGCCGCCGATCCTGCGCGGCGAGCAGGTGTGGTGCCAGGGGTTCAGCGAACCGGACGCCGGGTCCGACCTCGCGTCGCTGCGCACGCGCGCGCGGAGGGACGGCGACTGCTACGTGGTGACCGGCTCCAAGATCTGGACCTCGCACGCCGAAGTCGCCGACTGGTGCGAGCTGCTGGTCCGTACCGACCCCGCCGCACCCCGGCACCGGGGCATCACCTGGCTGGCCCTGCCGATGGACGCCGAGGGCGTCACCGTACGGCCGCTGCGCACGCTCGCCGGGCCGGCGGAGTTCGCCGAGGTGTTCCTGGACGAGGTGCGGGTGCCGGTCGCCAACCGGGTGGGGGAGGAGAACGACGGCTGGCGCGTCACCATGGTCACCCTCTCCTTCGAACGCGGCACCGCCTTCGTCGGCGAGGTCGTCGCCTGCCGCCGCGTCCTCGCCGAACTCGCCCGCACGGCACGCGACAACGGGTGCTGGGACGATCCCGCGCTGCGCCGCCGGCTGGGCCGGCTCGACGCGGAGTTCCGGGCGCTGTGGCGGCTGACCCAGTGGAACGTGAGCGCGGCGGAGGCGAGCGGCGGGGTGCCGGGCGTGGGCGGCTCGGTGTTCAAGCTCCGCTACTCGCACGCCCGGCAGGAGCTGTACGACACAGCCGCCGAGGTGCTCGGCCCGGACTGCCTGGACCTGGACCGCCCCTGGGTGCTCGACCGGCTGTCCTCGCTGTCGTACACGATCGCCGCCGGCACCTCGCAGATCCAGCGCACCATCGTGGCCGAGCGGATCCTCGGCCTGCCCAGGGGGAGGTGACCGTGCGCTTCCTACTCACCGACGACCAGGAAGCCCTGCGGGCGGGCATGCGGGAGCTGCTGGGGCGGTGCTTCGGGCGGGAGGCGCTGCGCGCGGCCGTCGACGCGCCCGGCCGGCTCGACCGGGCGCTGTGGCGGACCCTCGGCGAGGCCGGGTTCTTCGCCCTGCGGCTGCCCGAGACGGACGGCGGGGTCGGGCTGGGGCTGCCCGAGGCGGTGCTGGTCTTCGAGGAGGCGGGCCGGGCGCTGCTGCCCGGGCCGCTGGTGGCCACGCACCTCGCGGCCGCGAGCGTGCCCGGCGCGGCACGCGGCGAGACGGTCGTGGCCGCCATCGACGGGGAGCTGGCGGAGTGGCTGGACGCGGCCGACGTCGTACGCGGGGACGTCACCGGTGCGGTACCGCTGCGGTCGGTGGATCCGCTCACCCCGTTGCACCGGGTGCCCGTCGCCGGCCCGCCGGACCCCGTCGCCGTCCTCCTCACCGCCGCCGAACAGCTGGGCACGGCCGGACGGGTGTGCGAGCTGGCCGTGGAACACGCCCGGCGGCGCGAGCAGTTCGGGCGGCCGATCGGCGCCTTCCAGGCCGTCCAGCACCTGTGCGCCGACCTGCTGGTGCGGGCCGAGACCGCCCGGGTCGCCGTCTACGCCGCCGCCGTCACCGCCGACCCCGCCGACATCGCCGCCGCCCGGCTGCTCGCCGACGAGGCCGCCGTGCAGGGGGCGCGCGACTGCCTCCAGGTGCACGGCGGCATGGGTTTCACCTGGGAAGCCGACGTGCATCTGCACCTGAAACGGGCCTGGGTGCGGGCCCGGCGCGCCGGGGGGAGCACACAGGGTGCGGAGCTGCTCGCCGCCGCGCTGGCGGGCTGAACCGCCGACGACGTCCCGGGCCGCGGCACCCGGGAAGCCATGGCCCACGATGTCGCGGATCGTGGCGTACCGGAATCACGGAGCGTTGATACCGGGTTGTGTCCTGCTCGAGACTCGTCACGGCCCGCAGTCGGGGGGTGCTCGGGTACCTTGTGTGGGATGCGAGTGGCTGTGCGTACGAGCCGTGCCGGCGGTCCCCCTGGGACGGTGCCGGGCCGCGCGGTGCGCGCCGCTGCTCGCGGGGCGGTCGCGGTCGTGGCCGCCGCTTGTTCGACTCCCCGGCACGAGCGTCGCACAGTATGCCTCACGCGTACTCCTTCGCGCGGGAATATGCCCGAAGCGCTTGTTGGGGTGACTGTACGTCAACCATGCTGTCTCGCAAGGGAGTCACAGTCCGTGACCCCTGCTCTGGCCGTTGTTCTGGCCATGCAGAAAATGGCTACGATCGTGGCCCTCGTCGTGATCGTCGCCACGGCTGACGCCGTGGCACGCGGTCGGCGTGGGGTCATGTGTCCGCCGGTTCGGATGGTGTGAGCGGTGCAGGTGCTTCAAGTGCAGCTGGAGATCCGGCCCGACCCCGCGGAGGTGGGGCGAGCCAGGAGATGGGCCCGCTCGCGGCTCGCCGGATCGGGGATAACGGCCGACGAGCCGCTGGCCGAGACCCTGATCCTGCTCGTCTCCGAGCTGGTGACCAACGCCGTGGTGCACACCGGCCGGCCGGCCGTGCTGCGGCTGTGCCTGCCGGCCCCGGCCGCCGAGGAGTGCGCGTCGGCCACGGTCCGGGTCGAGGTCGCGGACCGCAGCTCACGCGCCCCCGTGCCCCGTTGCGCCGGCGGTGACGCCACCGGCGGGCGGGGCCTGGCCCTCGTGGACTGCCTGGCCGACCGCTGGGGCTGGAGCCCCGACGGCGCCGGCAAGAGCATCTGGTGCGAGCTGGACCGCTGTTCACCGCCCCGGGAGAGCGCGGCGATGGCGTACGGAGGCGGTCTGTCCGCGTACGAGGGTCTCGCCTTCGAAGCGGTGTAGTCGCCCGGAATGGTGATGCGCCGGGGTGTGCAACCGTGCGCGGGCCCCGCGAGCATGGTGTCGCAACACATCCCCGTACCGGCGTTGACGTCTTCTGGGTGGCTGATCAGGCTTGGGGGCGACGATTCGCCGCGAGGGGACGGCGAGGGCCGCCCGGGGGTTCGGTGGTCCTCGTCGAGGGTGGGTCGCAGCGGGTGGCGGCGCGCACGTGTGTGACGGTGGGGGGAGGCGCGCCGCCAGCCGCGACCGTGCAGTCGTAGTCGCCGTTGCGCTTCAGAGGATCGCCACCGGTGCCACCGGTGTGCCCGTCGCGCCCACGAACGGCTCGGGCATCGCCGACAGCAGGAACGTGTACCGTCCCGTTTCTCCACAGGCTGTGGACAACTCTTCGAGATTCCAGTTCTGGCCCTGCAGCATCCCCATCTCCACCAGATGCAGGGCGTGCACGGGCAGCCACAGATTCTCGATCTCGGGCGGAAATATCTCAAAAGTGAGCGTGTCGTTCGCGACCGCCGCCACATCACGCGCGTGGAACCACTCGGGGCAGCGCACCGACAGCCCCGGCGACGGATAGCCGTACCCGTGCTTGTCCCCGGCCAGATAGACCTGCACTTGTCCGGTCCGTACCAGCACGATGTCACCGGCACGCACGCGCGTACCGGCGAACTCCTCGGCCGCCTCCAGATCCTCCGGCGTCACCGCGTGACCGCCCGCCAGCCGGTCCACCCCGCGCGCGCCTGCCACGTCCAGCAGCATCCCGCGCGAGACGAGGTGGCGCACCTTGTCGATGCCGCCGAACTCCGCGCCGCCGTGCGCGGTGACCGTGTGCGCCGGGCGGCCGTTGTAGAGCTTCCCGGAGTGCGAGACATGGGGCAGCGCGTCCCAGTGGGTCCCGGCCTGCAGGCCCATGGTGACCGCGTCGTCGCTGCACGCCACCGTGCCCGGCCCGAACAGCTCCTGGTTGAGCTGCACCATCGCGTGCAGCGGATTGACCCGGCCCGGAATCATCCCCGTCTGCACGCCGTCCTGCCGGAGGGGGAGCGCGAGCGGGACACGGCGGCCGGTGCGCACCTCGGCGGCGGCCTCCCGCACCACCTCGTCCGTGACCAGGTTCAGGGTGCCGATCTCGTCGTCGGCGCCCCAGCGCCCCCAGTTGTTCACGCGCCCCGCGATCTCGCGGAACTCCGCCGCCAGTGCCATCCGGTGCCTCCCCGGGGCTTGTGCCCGCGCGCATGGCGGGCCATAAAATCTAACGGACCGTCAATCTAACGATCCGTCAGAATTCGCGGGAAGGGGCCGGGCGTGGGGAACTTCTTGGCAGGCAAGGTCATCGCCGTGACGGGTGCCGGGCGTGGCATCGGACGGGCGGTGGCCCTGGCGGCGGCGGCCGAAGGGGCGAAGGTCGTCGTCAACGACTACGGCGTGGCGGTGGACGGCGCCTCGCCCACCAGCGAGGTCGCCGAGGCCGTCGTCAAGGAGATCGAGGCGGCCGGCGGGGAGGCCGTCGCGGTCGCCGACGACATCTCCACCATGGCGGGCGGGCAGCGGGTCGTGGACACGGCGGTGCAGGTCTACGGCCGGATCGACGGGGCCGTGTGCGTGGCGGGCATCCTGCGCGAACGCATGCTGTTCAACATGACCGAGGAGGAGTGGGACCCGGTCGTCGCCACCCACTTGAAGGGCACGTTCACCGTGTTCCGTGCGGCCTCGGCCGTCATGCGCGGGCAACGGTCCGGCACCCTCATCGGCTTCACCAGCGGCAACCACCAGGGCTCCGTCTCGCAGGCCAACTACAGCGCGGCCAAGGGCGGGATCATCTCGCTGGTCCGCAGCGCGGCCCTGGGGCTGCACAAGTACGGGGTGACCGCGAACGCGGTGGCACCGGTGGCCCGTACCCGGATGTCGGCGAACGTGCCGATGGAACTGGCGGAGATCGGCGAGCCGGAGGACGTGGCCGCGCTGGTGGTGTACCTGCTGTCCGAGCGGGCCGCCGCGCAGGGCATCACCGGGCAGGTGTACACGATCGCCGGGCCGAAGATCGCGGTGTGGGCGCAGCCGAGGGAACTCCGCTCCGTTTACGCCGCGGGGTCCTGCTGGACGCCGGAGCGGATCGCCGAGGTTCTGCCGGGGTCGGTGGGGGTGGACCCGATGCGGATGCTCTCCGAGCTGGCGGGGATGGAAGAGGCCGCGCGGCGTGGAGGCCGGCCGAACGCCTGAGAGTCCGGGGCGCGTTGCGTTGGGTGCGGCTGCGGATGCGTTGTGGCTGGTCGCGCAGTTCCCCGCGCCCCTGGGGTGGTTGCCCTGGCCGGCACTGAGAGGAGAACGACGTGGACTTCGGATTCACTGCCGAGGACGAGGACTTCCGTGCCGAAGTCCGCGCGTGGCTGGGTGAGCGCGTCGACGCCTCGATGGAGAGGCGCGCCTGGGAGCGGGCGCTCGGTGCCGCCGGGTGGATCGGGCTCGGGTGGCCGGAGTCGGGGTACGGCAACCGCACCGCCACCCTCACCCAGCAGGTCGTCTGGGCCGAGGAGTACTCCCGGTCGGGGGCGCCCCCGCGCTCCGGGCACATCGGGGAGAACCTGCTGGCGCCCACCCTCCTCGCCCACGGCAGCGAGGAGCAGAAGAGCCGGTTCCTGCCGCCGATCGCCGCCGGCGAGGAGCTGTGGTGCCAGGGCTACAGCGAACCCGGTGCCGGGTCCGATCTGGCCGGGGTGCGGACGGTGGCGGTGCGGGAGGGGGACCACTACCGGATCAGTGGGCAGAAGATCTGGACCTCGCTCGCCCATGAGGCCGACTGGTGCTTCGTGCTGGCCCGGACGGACCCGGACGCGCGGCGGCACCACGGGCTGAGCCTCCTGCTCGTGCCGATGGACCAGCCCGGCCGGATCGAGGTCCGGCCCATCCGGCAGCTGACCGGGACGAGCGAGTTCAACGAGGTCTTCTTCGACGGGGCACGCGCGCGCGTGGAGCACGTCGTCGGCGGCGAGGGCAACGGCTGGCGGGTGGCGATGAGCCTGCTGGGCTTCGAGCGCGGGGTGTCGACGCTGGCCCAGCAGATCGGCTTCGCCCGGGAGCTGGCGGAGGTCCTGGACGCCGCCGTGGCGACCGGGGCCGTGGACGACCCGGTGCTGCGCGCCCGGCTGGTGCGGCAGTGGGCCGAGCTGCGGGTCATGCGCTGGAACGCCCTGCGCACCCTCGGCGGCCCGGCCGGCCCGGGCGCGCCCAGCGTGGCCAAGCTGCTGTGGGCCGCCTGGCACCAGCGGCTGGGCGAGCTGGCGGTCGAGGTCCGGGGCGCGGCGGCGGCCGTGGGGCCCGCGGACTGGTCACCCGGGTCGCCGTACCCGCTCGACCCGGCCCAGCACCTGTTCCTGTTCTCCCGGGCCGACACCATCTACGGCGGCTCGGACCAGATCCAGCGCACGATCATCGCCGAGCGCGTGCTCGGTCTGCCGGCCGAGCCGAAGGGGGCCGTGTGATGCGGGGTGTGGTGTTCGACGGCGGACAGGTCCGGGTGGTCGACGACCTGGCGGTACGGGAGCCCGGGCCGGGCGAGGTACTGGTCGCGATCGCGGCGGCCGGGCTGTGCCACAGCGACCTGTCGGTGGTGGACGGCACCATCCCGTTCCCGGTACCGGTGGTGCTCGGCCATGAGGGCGCCGGGGTCGTGGAGGCCGTGGGCGTGGGCGTCACCCATGTCGCACCCGGTGACCACGTCGCCCTGTCCACGCTCGCCAACTGCGGTACCTGCGCGGAGTGCGACCGGGGACGGCCGACCATGTGCCGGCAGGCGATCGGGCGCCCGGGGAAGCCGTTCACGCGGGGCGTGGAGCCGGTGTACCAGTTCGCCGCGAACTCGGCCTTCGCGGAACGCACGGTCGTCAAGGCCGTGCAGGCGGTACGGATCCCCGAGGACATCCCGCTGTCGTCCGCCGCGCTGATCGGGTGCGGAGTGCTCACCGGGGTCGGCGCGGTGCTGAACCGGGCCCGGGTGGACCGCGGGGACAGTGTGGTCGTCATCGGCACGGGCGGGATCGGGCTGAACGTCCTCCAGGGCGCGCGGCTGGTGGGTGCCCTCCGCATCGTGGCCGTGGACGCCAACCCGGCCAAGGAGGAGGCGGCCCGGCAGTTCGGCGCCACCGACTTCCTGACGTCGGCGGAGGGGGTGCGGGACCTGCTGCCGACGGGGGCCGACCATGTCTTCGAGTGCGTGGGCCGGGTGGAGCTGATCCGCCGGGCCGTCGACCTGCTGGACCGGCGCGGCCAGGCGATCCTGCTCGGCGTGCCCCCGGCCACGGCCGAGGCCTCCTTCCTGGTCTCCTCCCTCTACCTGGACAAGTCGATCCTCGGCTGCCGCTACGGCTCCTCGCGCCCCCAGCGGGACATCGCCCTGTACGCCGAGCTGTACCGCCAAGGGCGCCTGCTCCTGGACGAGTTGGTGACCGCTGCCTACCCGGTGGAGGACTTCGACAAGGCCCGGGCGGAGGCGGAGGCGGGACGGGTGGCGCGGGCGGTGCTCACCTTCTGAGCCACCGTCAGCCGAGCGGATCCCGACCGTTCCGAGCCTCCGTCAGGCGGGGTGGCCGGAAGTTGTCCACAGGCTCGGGACATCGGGTCGGCGGTTGTCGGTGCCGCCCCCTACCGTCGAGGCATGAGCTACCGCGATGTCGTTTCCCGGCGGGTCCTGACCTGGGCCCTGGTGGCCGTCGGCGCCCGGATGCCGGTGGCCATGGCCCCGCTCGCCCTGGTCTTCCTGGTCCGCGAGCGCCCGGGCGGCTACTCCCTGGGCGCGGCCCTGGCCGCCGCCTACGTCATCGGTGAGATCCTCGGCGCTCCCGTGCTCGGCATGCGCCTGGACTCCCGGAGAGCCCGGCCGCACCTGGCCGCCGGACTCGCCGCGGGTGCCGCCGGCTTCGCGGGCCTCGGCGCGTTCCCCGGCGCGCCCGGCGCGATACTCGCCGCGTTCGCGTTCCTCGCCGGGGCGGGTCCCGCCGCGGCGCCCGGCGGGCTGCGTGCGCTGCTCACCTCCCTGGTCCCGGGGCATGCGGCGGCCCAGGCGCTGTCCGTGGAGTCGATGCTCACGTTCGGCGTCTGGGCGGTCTCCCCGGCCACCGTCACCGGCCTCGCCCTCGGTGCCGGCCCCCGCTTTCCGCTGCTGCTCGAAGCCGCCCTGATGGCCGCGTCCGTCGTGGGCCTGTGGCTCCTGCCGGCCGGCTGGGCGGCGGACGAGCAGGGCCAGCGGGACGGGAAGGACGCGTCCAGGCTGCGCGTGCTGGCCCGGGCCTGGCCGGTGTACGTCACGGGCGCGGCCAGCCTGTCCCTGCTGGCCCTCGCCGAACTCGTGCTGCCCGCCCTGCTCGAACAGCGCGGCATCGGGGTCGGCTGGGCGGGCCCGCTGCTGACGGTGATGTCGGTGGCCTCCGCCGCCGGCGCCTTCCTGTACGGCCTGCGGTCCTGGCCGGGGCGGCTCAGGACTCGCAGCGTGGTCCTGATGGCGGGGATGTCCGCAGCGGTGGCCGCGCTCGCCCTGATACCCGGCGCGCCGGGCATCGCGGCGGCGCTGGGCGTGGCCGGGCTGCTCCAGTCCGGTGCGATGCTCACCCGCAACCTGTCCCTGCGCGAGGTGCTCCCGCCGGGAGCGCTGGCCGCCGGTTACTCGGTCATGTACGCGGCCGTCGGCGCCGGTTACGCGGCCACCGGCTCCCTCGCCGGCGCCCTGCTGCCGCTCGCCGCGCCCTCGACGGCGATCCTCGCCGGGGTGGCCCTGACCCTGCTGCTGACGGCGGTCGGCTGGTGGGGCGAGATACGCCTGGCCCGGTCAGCGCGGGGTGCCGGCGCCACCGTGCCGCTCGGCGCCGCCGGTGCGGAAGGTGCGCCGGTAGGCGGTGGGCGTGACCCCGAGCGCCGCCTGTAGGTGCTGGCGCATCGACTGGGCCGTGCCGAAGCCCGACTCCCGGGCCACCTGGTCCATCGACAGGTCGGTGGTCTCCAGCAGGTGCCGGGCGCGCTCCACGCGCTGCTGGGTGAGCCACTGGCCGGGGCTGACGCCGACCTCCTCGCGGAAGCGGCGGGTGAAGGTGCGTACCGACATGGCCTCCCGCTCGGCCAGGTCGCGCAGCTGGATCGGCTCGTGCAGCCGGCCCAGTGCCCAGGCCCGGGCGGCGGTCGTCGTGGCCAGCTGGGGGTCGGGGACCGGACGGTGGATGAACTGGGCCTGGCCGCCGTCGCGGTGGGGCGGTACGACCGTGCGGCGGGCCACGTCGTTGGCGACGGCCGTGCCGAAGTCGCGGCGGACCATGTGCAGGCACAGGTCGATCCCGGCGGCCACGCCGGCCGAGGTCAGCACGTCACCGTCGTCGATGAACAGCACGTCCGGGTCCACCCGGATCTTCGGGAACATCCGCTGGAAGCGTTCGGCGTCGGCCCAGTGCGTGGTCGCCGGGCGGCCGTCCAGGCGGCCGGCGGCGGCGAGCACGTAGACGCCGGTGCAGATGGAGGCGAGCCGGGTGCCGGGGCGGATGCGGGCGAGGGCGGCGGCCAGGTCGTCGGTGAGCCGGCCCTCGTCGTAGAGCGGGCCGAGCTCGTACGACGCCGGGACGATCACCGTGTCGGCGGTGGCCAGCGTCTCGGGGCCGTGGGCGACGTGCACGGCGAAGTCGGCGTCCGTCTCGACCGGGCCGGGCGGCCGTACCGAGCAGGTCACGACCTCGTACAGGTGCTGGCCCCGCGCGTCCCGGGGGCGGCCGAAGATCCGGTGCGGGATGCCCAGTTCGAAGGGCAGCAGGCCGTCCAGGGCGAGGACGGCGACCCGGTGCGGCCGGAATTCCCCTGTGGTGGTCATGGCCCGATCGTAGCGAAGGCTGTCCCCCGGGCCACTCGATGCGCGGGCACAGGTACCCGAGGCTGGATGACGTGACTCAGACAAGACCCGCCGCCGTCCCCGCCCAGGCCCCGCCCGGCCGGCGCCACCGCGTGCACCGCGCCTGGTTCGTCGCCGCCGTCACGTTCGTCACGATCACCGGCGCGGCGGCCTTCCGCTCCCTGCCCGGCCTGCTCATCGACCCGCTGCACCAGGAGTTCGGCTGGTCGCGCGGCACGATCGGCGCGGCCGTCTCCGTCAACCTGGCGCTGTACGGCCTCACCGCGCCGTTCGCCGCCGCGCTGATGGACCGCTTCGGCATCCGCCGCGTGGTCGCCGCCGCGCTCACCGTGATCGCGATCGGCTCGGGCCTGACCGTGTGGATGACGGCGGCCTGGCAGCTGCTGCTCTGCTGGGGTCTGCTGGTGGGACTCGGCACCGGTTCCATGGCGCTGGCCTTCGCCGCGACGGTCACCAACCGCTGGTTCACCGAGCGGCGCGGCCTGGTCAGCGGCATCCTCACCGCGGCCTCCGCCTCCGGCCAGCTGGTCTTCCTGCCGCTGCTGTCCTGGATCGTCGAGCGCCACGACTGGCGGCCCGCCGCGGTCACGGTCGCCCTGGCCGCGTTCGCCGTGGTCCCCTTCGTCTGGCTGCTGCTGCGCGACCACCCGGCCGACGTGGGCGTGGCGCCGTACGGCGCACGTGAGTTCGTCCCCAAGCCGGCGCCCGTCACCGGCGCCGCCCGCCGCACGCTCGGCGTGCTGTCCTCGGCCGTCCGCACGGGCACCTTCTGGCTGCTCGCCGGTACCTTCGCGATCTGCGGTGCGTCCACCAACGGCCTGGTCCAGACCCACTTCGTGCCCGCCGAGCACGACCACGGGATGCCCGTGACGACGGCGGCCTCGCTGCTGGCGGTGATCGGCGTGTTCGACGTCGTCGGCACGATCGCCTCCGGCTGGTTCACCGACCGCTTCGAACCGCGCCGCCTGCTCGCCGTCTACTACGCCCTGCGCGGCCTGTCCCTGCTCTTCCTGCCGATGCTGCTGGGCCCCGCCGTCCACCCGCCGATGCTCTTCTTCATCGTGTTCTACGGCCTGGACTGGGTGGCCACCGTCCCGCCCACGCTGGCCCTGTGCCGCGAGCAGTTCGGCGAGGACAGCGCCATCGTCTTCGGCTGGGTGCTCGCCTCGCACCAGATCGGCGCGGCCCTCGTCGCCTACCTCGGCGGAGCCGCCCGGGACGTCTTCGGCTCCTACGACGTCGTCTGGTACGCCTCCGGCACGCTGTGCGCGGCGGCGGCCCTGATGGCGCTGGTCATCCGGCGCGGCACGCCGGCCGCCCCCGCCCTCGCCGTGTCCTGAACACACGCCCTGGGAAAGGGATCACCCCGAGGAGCACACGGGACCACACCCTGCGCCGCGCCCCCGTCCCCGTGGCGGCCGGCCCGGCGCTGACCGGCGGACTCAGTGGTCCCGGAGCCGCGCGAACCGCCCCCGGTGGAAGAGCAGCGGTTCCGTCGTACCGTCCGCACCGAGGGCGGCCACCCGTCCCACGACGATGAGGTGGTCGCCCCCGGTGTGCACGGCGTGGACGGCGCAGTCGATCCAGGCGGCGGCACCGGCGAGCCGCGGGGACCCGGAGACGGGCGCGGGGTCGTACGCCACCCCCGCGAACTTGTCCGCGCCGCTCACCGCGAAGGCCCGGCACAGCTCGTCCTGGCCGGCGCTCAGCACGTTGACGCAGAAGACACCGGCACGGGCGATGCGCGGCCAGGTCGTGGAGGTCCGGCCCACCAGGAAGCACACGAGGGGCGGTTCGAGGGAGAGGGAGGAGAAGGACTGGCAGGCGAACCCGGCGGGCCCGTCCGCGCCCTCGGCACCGGGCGCGGTGATCACGGTGACCCCGGTGGCGAAGCTCCCGAGCACCCGCCGGAACTCCCCCTGTCCCACGGGCGCCGGCTCGTCCTCCCGGACGCACCGCAACTCCGGCCGCGGCAGCGCCTCGACGGGCCTGGCCCTCAGATACCGGACGGCGGCGGCCGCCGCCCCTGCGTGTCCCATCACGAGTCCATTGAAACTGACGCCATGTCAGATAGGAAGCCCTGCGGGTGTCACCGCCCCCGGAACTCCGCGTCCCGGCGCTCCGTGAAGGCCCGCAGGCCCTCCCCGGCGTCCGCCGTCGTCATGTTGATCTCCTGGGCCCAGGACTCCGCCGCGAGGGCGGAGGCGCGGTCGGTGTCCAGGGAGGTGTTCACGAGGTGTTTGGCCAGGGCCAGGGCCCGCGTCGGGCCGGCCGACAGACGGGTCGCCCACTCATGGGCCGCTTTCGGCAGGTCGGCGTCCGGCACGACCCGGTTGACCAGGCCCAGGCGGTGCGCCTCCGGTGCCGGGACCGCGTCGCCGAAGAACATCAGCTCCTTCGTCCGCTGCGGGCCGATCAGCCGGGGCAGGAGGTAGGCGCCGGCCGCGTCGGGGACCAGGCCGCGGCGGACGAACACCTCGATGAAGCGCGCCGACTCGGCGGCCAGCACCAGGTCGCAGGCGAAGGCCAGATGCGCGCCGAGGCCGGCCGCCGTGCCGTTCACCGCGGCCAGGACCGGCTTCTCGCAGTCCAGCACGGCGCAGATCAGCCGCTGCGCGCCCAGCCGCAGCACCCGCGCCACATCGCCCGGGACCCGGTCGCCGGAGCCGGCCCCGCCCCGCAGGTCCGCTCCCGCGCAGAAGCCCCGGCCGGTGCCCGTGAGGACCACCGCCCGGACGTCCGGGGCCGCGGAGGCCTCCGCCAGCAGGTCGACGAGGCGGTCGCGCAGGGCCGGGGTGAGGGCGTTCAGGGCCTCCGGCCGGTTCAGGGTGAGGTACGAGACGTGGTCGCGGATCTCGTGGCGTACGGCCTCGCTCATCGGCACACCACCAGTGCGTCCAGCGCCACCGCGCCCTGCCCCCGGGGCAGCACCATCAGCGGGTTGACGTCCAGCTCCGCGATCGAGTCACCGAGTTCCAGCGCCATGCGCTGGACCCGGAGAATCACCTCCACCAGCGCCTCCGCGTCGGCCGGCGGCCGGCCGCGGACGCCGGACAGCAGGGCCCGGCCGCGGAGTTCGCCGAGCATGGCGCGGGCCTGGTCCTCGCCGAAGGGCGGCACGCGGACCACCGCGTCGCGCAGCACCTCCACCAGGATCCCGCCGAGCCCGACCGTCACCGTCGGCCCGAAGAGGTCGTCGTGGGTGACGCCGACCATCATCTCGACACCCTGCTCGACCATCTGGCACACCAGGACCCCGTCCAGCCCGACACCCTCGTAGCGGGCGATGTCGGTCAGTTCGCGGTACGCGTCGCGGACCTGGCTCGCCGAGGTCAGGCCGATCTTCACCAGGCCCAGTTCGGTCTTGTGGGCGATCTGCGCGCCGGACGCCTTCATCACCACCGGGTAGCCCACCTGCCCGGCCGCCCGTACGGCCGCCGCCGCGCTGGTCACCAGCTGCTCGCGCGGCACCCGGATGCCGTACGCCCGCAGCAGCTGCTTGGCCGCGTGCTCGCTCAGCTGCCGGCCGGGCTGCATCAGCGCCTCGGCCTTGCGGGAGGAGGGGGACGGGGTGCGCGGGGCCTCGTCGAAGGGGGAGCGGTAGCCGCTCACGAAGCGGTGGTGGTCCAGCCAGGCGCGGACCGCGGTGAGGCAGTTGCCCACCGTGCGGAAGGTGGCCACGCGCGACGAGCCGAGCAGCACCTCCCGGTACGCCGCCTCCGTGCCCACCGGCGAGCCCCACACCACGCACACCAGCTTGTCCGTCTCCTCGGCGGCGTCCACCAGGTCGCGTACGAGCTTGTCGCTCAGCGGCGGGAAGGGGCCGGTCACCGGGCAGATCAGGACGCCGACCGCGGGATCGGCGAGGAGCGCGTCGATGATCTTCCGGCCGCGCCGGTCGCCGACCGGATGGCCGCCGTTGTCCACCGGGTTGGCCACGTGCAGATACTCCGGTATCCACTGGTGCAGTTCGGCCTGCTTCTCCGGGGACAGCCGCGGCAGCCGCAGCCCCGCCCCGGCGGCCAGGTCGGCGACGTGCGCGCCGGTGCCGCCCGAGATGGAGTAGACGACCACGCCGTCGGCCAGGGGCGCCCTCGCCCGCGCCAGCAGGGCCGCGGTGTCCTGGAGTTCGTCCAGGGTGTCGACGCGGATCACGCCGTACTGCCGCATGGCCGCGTCCACCACGTCGTCCGCGCCGGTGAGCTTGCCGGTGTGGGAGGCGGCCGTCCGGGCACCGGTCTCGGTGCGGCCCACCTTCACGGCGACCACCGGAACCCTGCGGCGGGCGGCCCGGTCGGCGGCCAGCAGGAAGGCGCGCCCGTCCTTGAGCCCCTCCACGTAGCAGGCGATCGCGCCGACCTCGGGCTGCTCGGCGAACCAGGAGAGGAAGTCGGCGGTCTCCAGGTCGGCCTCGTTGCCGGTGGGCGCCCAGTGCGAGAGCCGGACGCCGAGTTCCTGCAGGGCGAAGACGGGTCGGCCCTGGTGCCCGGACTGGGTGATCAGCGCGATGGCCGGCCCGGACAGGTCCTCCCGGAACCGTTCGAAGGCGTTGAGGTTGGTGTTCGGGCCGAGCAGCCGCAGCCCCGAGCGCCCTGCGGCCTCGGCCAGCCGCTCCTGTGCCTCGGCGCCCGCCTCCCCGGTCTCCGCGAACCCCGAGGCGAAGGCGACCGCGAACTTCACCTTCGCCTCGGCGAGTTCCTCGATCAGCGGGAGCGGGTCGGCCACCAGCAGGACGGCCAGGTCGACCTCTTCGGGCAGCTCGGCGACCGAGGACGCGCAGGGCAGCCCGAAGACCGACGGCCGGGTCGGGTGCACCGGATGCACCCGCGCCCCGACTCGCCCGGCCCAGTCCAGCAGCTGCCGGGTGATCCCGGTGTTCGGCCGGCCCTCGGCGTCCGACGCGCCGATCACGGCGACCGACTCCGGCCGGAAGAAGCGGGTCAGGTCCGGTACGTCCGCGTGGAGCGGGCGCCCGCTGACATCGAGGTCCGCCACCCGGTCGTGGACGGCGGGGCCGGGCCGCTGCTCGCCGCAGGCGATGGCCCGGGCCCGGCGGGAGTCGGTGGTGAGGGTGCCGTGGGTCGATCCAAGCATCGTTCCGCCCGCCTCCTGTGAGACAGCCATGACGGCCAGTTGTAACTGACGCTCTGTCAGGTTACTGAACTGACTGACCGTCAGGAACAAGTCGGAACGGCAAAGTTACCGATGGGTGGGAAATCCCTTGGCGACGGCCCGCGCGATCTTCCGCGCGTCGATCGCCAGCTCCCGCAGCATCCCGCTGATGGGATTCGTGAACCCGGTGAAGTACAGGCCGGGCGCCTGCGCGGGCGCCCGGCCGCCGTGCACCACCGGCCGGCCGCGCCCGTCCAGCACCCCGAGGTGCCCCACGAGCCCCTCCAGCGCCCGTACGTACCCGGTTGCCGCGATCACCGCGTCGGGCGCGATCCGGCTGCCGTCGGCGAGGACCACCTTGCCGTCCTCGAACGCCTCCACGGCGGCCACGATCTCCACCTTCCCCTTGCGCACGGCGTCGATCAGGCCGACGTCCTGGACCGGGATCGCGCCCTGCCGCACCCTGCTGTACAGGCCGGTGTCCGGGCGCGGCAGCCCGTGCGCGGACAGGTCCGGGGTGCTGAGCCGCCCCACCGGCCCGGCGAGCCGGTCCACGAGCCGCACCGGCAGCCGCCGGACCAGCACACCGGTGTACTGGGCGGCCCAGCCGAGGGTCGACCGGCGCAGGATGTGCGGCGGGGTGCGCACCGCCAGCCGTACCCGCGCGGCCCCGCCCTCCACCAGGTCCACGGCGATCTCCGCGCCCGTGTTGCCGATCCCGACGACGAGCACGTCACGGCCCCGGTACGGCTCGGCGTCGCGGTAGCCGCCGGCGTGCAGCAGCTCGCCGTCGTACTCCTCCCGGCCCGGCCAGTCGGGCAGCCGGGGGGTGTGGTTGAAGCCGGTGGCGACGACCACCGCGCTGCCGGTCAGCTCCCGGCCGCCGGAGGCGTGCAGCAGCCAGCCGGTGCCGTCCCCGGTCCGCTCGACGCGGTGGACCTCCACGCCGGTGACGATCTCCAGCGCGTGGTGCTCGGCGTACTTCTCCAGGTAGCGCACCACGTTGTCCCGGGACACCCAGCGGCCGAACGTCCGGGGCATGCCGAGGCCGGGCAGCGCGGACAGCCGCCGGGTGGTGTGCAGGTGCAGCCGGTCGTAGTGCCGCCGCCAGGAGGCGCCGACCCGGTCGGACTTCTCCAGGACCACGGCCCGTACGCCCCGCGCCCGCAGCGCGTACGCGGCGGCGAGACCGCCCGGGCCGGCGCCGATGACGTAGACCGGGCGGTCGGCGGGGGTCGGCGACAGGTGGACGGGCGAGGGACGGGAGACGGCCATGAGCGGGAGCGTAATCACACACCCGGTTGATGGGTCTCGGTCAAGACCGGAATTGGTTGCGGATTGATCACGTCCTGCGGGTCGAACGCCGGCGAGGCGCCGCTCGCCGTCTGCGCGGTGGGCATCCGCTGCTATCTGACGTACCGTCAGATCCATGGATTCGATATGGCTCGACGGCGCGCAATGGCTGGCGGTGCTGCGGATCGGCCTGGGCCTGTGGTGGCTGGAGAGCTGGCGGCACAAGGACAAGAAGGCCTGGTTCGAGCAGGGCAGCGGCATCGCCTGGGCGGCGGACGTGGCGGCGAAACACCGGTGGACCCCGGTCCGGGCGGGCTTCGACACGGTGGTCGCACCCCGCCCGAGGCTGATGGCGTACGTGGTCGCCTATGCCGAACTGTCCCTGGGCCTCGGCCTGGTCGCCGGCTTCCTGACGCCGGCCGCGCTGATCGGCGGCCTGCTCCTCAACGCGGTCTACTTCGTCCTCATGATCCACGACTGGGCGGAGCAGGGCCAGAACTCGATGATGGCCCTGATCTCCCTGACCGGCCTCTTCGGCATGTCCTGGCAGACGTGGTCGCTGGACGCGGCGCTGGGGTGGTTCTGATGGACGGCCCGCGCCACGACGTCCCCGAGACCGACGCCCTCACCCGTCCCTACTGGGAGGCGGCCGCCCGGGGCCGGCTGCTGATCCGCCGCTGCACGGCCTGCGGCCGGGCCCACCACTACCCCCGGGAGTTCTGCCCGCACTGCTGGAGCGAGGAGGTGGCCTGGGAGGAGGCGAGCGGCCGGGCCGTGCTCTACACGTGGTCCGCGGTCCACCACAACGACCTCCCCCCGTTCGCCGGCCGCGTCCCCTACCTGGCCGCGGTGGTCGACCTTGCCGAGGGCCCCCGGATGATGACGGAACTGGTGGACTGCCCGGCGGACACCGTGCGCGCCGGGATGCCGCTGGAGGTGGCGTTCCGGGACGGGATCCCGGTGTTCCGGGCGGGCCCGGGCGCCCTCAGCTCCACGGCTCGGTGAACGAGCGGCCCGGCACCGGCTTGGCGATGAGCGCGACCGGGACGAAGAAGTTGACCTGGCCGATCGCGAACATCAGCGTGGCCAGCGCCTTGCCCTCGTAGTGCTCGGCCGCCTGCGCGTACAGCTCGTCGGAGACCCGCTCGCCGCCCGCGGACGGCTGGAGCACGGCCTCCGCCAGGGCCAGCGCGGCCCGCTCGGCGGCCGTGAAGTACGGCGAGTCCCACCAGGACGCCACCGAGGTGATCCGCTCCTCCGACTCCCCGGCCTTGCGCAGGAAGCCCGTGTGCAGGACGGTCAGGTAGGTGCTGCCGACGATCTGCCCGGCCCGCAGCTGGACCAGGCTGATCGTGGAGCGCGGCACCGAACCGTTGCCGGTGAGCCGGAAAAGGGCCGCCGACACCTCGGCCAGCTCGGGCACGAGCTGTGCGGGGTCCTCGGGCATCCGGGGTGCCATCGGGACCTCGGCTGTGATCGAACGCTTCTCCATCGCCGTCTCCTCGGGGCTCGTGATGCGCTGTCACTGCCCCTGACGGACGGCGCGGGAGAAGTGTGACCGGCGAAGAAGATTCATGCGGGGAGAAATGCTTCTACGGCCACAGCAGCGTCCTGCTCCAGCCGAACCCGGTGCTGCGGTACTCCAGGCGTACGTGCCGCCGCTGCGGGTCCCCCTGGAAGAACTCCACGGTATCCGGGCGCAGCCGGTACAGCGTCCAGGTCGGCGACGGCTCCTCGGGATGGGCCCGGGCCCGCTCCCAGGCCGCCTCCGAGGCCCGCCGCAGCTCCGCCACCGAGGACAGCTCATCGCTCTGCCGGCCGGTCAGCGCGGCGGCCAGAGCGCCCGTGGACCGTGCGTGCAGGTCGGCCTGGCTCTCCTCGGCCGGCGCCGAGGTGACCGGCCCCCGGACCCGCACCTGGCGGCCCAGCACCGGCCAGTAGAAGGCGAGGGCCGCGTACGGCCGGGCGTTCAGCGCGCGGCCCTTGCGGCTCGTGGCGTGCGTGGCGAAGGACCAGCCGTCCGGGTCGGCGCCGTGCAGCATCACGATCCGGACGTCCGGCCTGCCCTCCTCGTCCGCGGTCGCCAGCGACATGGTGTGCGGCTCCGGCTGCCCCGCGGCCACCGCCTCCGCGAACCAGCTCGTGAACAGGGCCAGCGGGGTGGGAGGAGCCGTATCGGGGTCGAAGGGCGGCAGCCGGGTCACCTCGGGGTCCCAGACCCGCTGCGAGCGAAGCAGTTCGTGCAGATCGTGCTGTTCCATGGGGCGAGTATCACCGCTGGCCCCCGGCTCAGTCCTTCCCCAGCACCACCGTCCCCGAGGAGCAGAACCACCCCCCGGTACCGGACGCCACCCCCAGCCGGGGCAGTCCGCCGTCCCGGCGCCGGACTTGGCGCTCCCCGGCCTCCCCGCGCAGCTGCCGGACCGCCTCCACCAGCAGGAACAGCCCCCGCATCCCCGGGTGCTGCGCCGACAGCCCGCCCCCGTCCGTGTTCACCGGCAGCTCCCCGCCCCGCACCAGCAGCCGGCCCTTCTCCACGAAGGCCCCGCCCTCGCCCTTGGCGCAGAAGCCCAGGTCCTCCAGGGTCACCAGGGTCATGTAGGTGAAGGCGTCGTAGATCTCCGCGAAGTCGACGTCCGCCGGGCCCACCCCCGCCCGGGCGAAGGCCAGCCGCCCGCTCACCGCCGCAGGGGAGACCGTAAAGTCCGGCCACTCGGACATCGCGGCGTGGGAGACGTGCTCGCCGGTGCCGAGGATCCAGACGGGGGCCGTACGGCAGTCCCGTACGTACTCCTCGGCCGCCAGCAGGACCGCGGCGCCGCCGTCCGAGCGCAGACAGCAGTGCAGCCTGGTGAAGGGGTCCGCGATCACCGGTCCGGACAGCACGTCGTCGACGGTGAGCGGGTCGCGGAACATCGCCTCCGGGTTCAGGGCCGCGTTCGCCCGCGCCTGGACCGCCACCTGCGCCAGCTGCTCGATCGTCGTGCCGTACTCGATCATGTGCCGGCGGGCCGCCATCGCGTACTTGGCGATCAGCGTGTGGCCGTACGGCACCTCGAACTGGAGGGGGCCGCGGGCGCCGAAGGACAGGGTGCCCGTGCGGCGGCCCGCCCTGATGTCCGCCCGGGCCGTGGAGCCGTACACCAGCAGCACCGCGTTCGCGTGGCCCGCCGCGATCGCGTCCGCCGCGTGCGCCGCCATGACCTCCCAGGTCGAGCCGCCGACCGAGGTGGAGTCCACCCAGGTGGGGCGCAGGCCCAGGTACTCGGCGACCTCCGCCGGTGCCAGCGTGCCGAGGCCCGCCGAGGCGAAGCCGTCGACCACGGTACGGTCCAGACCCGCGTCGGCGAGCGCCCTGCGGGCGGCCTGGGCGTGCAGGGCGTACGCCGTCGCGTCGGCCACCCGCCCGCAGTCGGACAGCGCCACGCCGACCACGGCGGCCTTCCTGGTCCCGCGCTTCATGAGAGGGCTCCTCCCTCTGGGCATCTGCTTCCGGCCTCCCTAATATGACGCTCCGTCAGATATGGAGGAAGGCCATGGACACGCACCTCACCGCCGAGCAGGACGAGATCCGCCGGACCCTGCGCGAGGTGCTGCACAAACGCTGCGGCCCGGCGGAGCTGCGGGCCGCCGTCGACACCCCCGCCGGGTACGACCCCCTGCTGTGGACGGCCCTCGCCGGCCGGCTCGGCCTGCCCGGCCTCGCCCTGCCCGAGCGGTACGGCGGTGTCGGCTGCTCGGCCACCGAGCTGGCCCTCGCCTGCGAGGAGACCGGACGCGCCCTGGCCCCGTCCCCGCTGCTCGCCACCTCCGTGCTCACCGCCCCGCTGGTCCTCGCCCTCGGCACCGAGGCCCAGCGCGCCGAGCTGCTGCCGCGCATCGCCGCCGGGTCGCTCACCGCCGCCCTCGCCGTCTGCGGGCCCGCGCTCACCACCGCCCTCGCCCTGACCGGCGCGAACGCCGGATACCGCGCCGGCGGCGGGCGGGCCGGCGGGGTGCAGGCCCGGCACGCGGAGGGCGGCTGGCGGCTGTACGGCGAGGTCGCGCAGGTGCTGGACGGGCACAGCGCGGGGCTGCTGCTCGTCGCCGCGCACACCGGGGGGTTCGCCCGGTCGCGGACCCTGCTGTTCCTCGTGGCGGGGGACGCGCCGGGGCTGGTACGGGCCCGGCAGTCCCCGCTGGACGCCACCCGGCCCCAGGGACGCGTGCAACTGCGGGACGTGCGCGCCGAGGTGCTCGGGTGGCCGGACACGGACGTGCTGCCCGCCCTCGCCGGGGCCGGGGACGCCGTCGCCGCCGTGCTCGCCGCCGAGGCCGTCGGAGCGGCCGACCGGGTGCTGGAGCGGACCGTGGAGTACGCCGGGCAGCGCAGGCAGTTCGGCCGGCCCATCGGCTCCTTCCAGGCCGTGAAGCACCGGCTGGCGGACGTGTACGTGGCGGTGCAGGCGGCGCGGTCGGCCGCGTACTACGCCGCCTGGGCGGCCGGACGCGGGGAAGGGGCCGGCACCCTGGCGCTCGCCCAGGCGCTGGAGGCGCTGCGGCGCGCCGCCGCCGAGGGCATCCAGCTGCACGGCGGGATCGGCTTCACCTGGGAGCACGACGCCCACCTGTACTTCAAGCGGGCGGCCGGCGACGAGCTGCTGTTCGGCCCGGTGCACCGGCTGCGCGACCGGGCCGCCGGGGCGGCGGGGCTGTTCACGGGCGGGGAGGTGGCCGTCTGATGGGCGGTGCCGGAGCGGCGCGCGGCGCCGGGCTGCTGCGTCTCGTGCAGAAGGTCTCCTCGACCCGGGCGTTCGCCAAGGCCGCCCCGCACGTCATCCCGGCCCTCGACCGGGCCGTGCACCGGCTCACCCGGGGCAGGGTGCTGCCGAGCGCCCGGCTGCTGCCCGGCGTGATCCTCACCTCCACCGGCGCCCGCAGCGGCCGGCCCCGCCGGACCCCGCTGGCCTGCATGCCGGAGCAGGACGGCAGCGGCTGGATCCTGGTCGGCTCCAACTTCGGGCGCCCGGGCCATCCCGCCTGGACCCACAACCTCCTCGCCCACCCGCACGCCTCCATCAGCCGGCAAGGAGAGGACATCCCCGTCACCGCCCGCCTCCTCACCGGCGAGGAACGGGCCGCCGTCTGGCGGGCACTGCTGGCGTTCTGGCCGCCGTACGCCGTGTACCAGGGGCGGGTGGAGCGGGAGATCAGGGTCTTCCGGCTGACCCGCGCGCCCGAGGGCTCCTAGGGCCCGGGCTCAGAGGGGCTTCAGCCGGCTGCGCAGGAGGCAGAACTCGTTGCCCTCCGGGTCGGCCAGGACGTGCCAGCTCTCGGTGCCGGTCTGGCCGACGTCGGCGGGCCGGGCGCCGAGGGCGAGCAGCCGCTCCAGCTCGGCGTCCTGGTCGCGGTCGGTGGCGTTGACGTCGATGTGCAGGGGGAGCTTCCCGGCCCGCGGGGCGCTGCCGGGGCTGAGGACGAGGATGGGCTGCGGGCCGCCGAAGCCGGCGTCGGGCGGCCCGATCGCGATGCTTCCGTCAGCTTCCCGCTCGAGTTCGACGTAGCCGAGGACCTCGCTCCAGAACGCGGCGAGCCGTTCGGGGTCGGCGCAGTCGAGGACCAGCTCACTGATGCGGCATGCCATGCCCGCCAGTCTACGGAGCCGGCCGGGGCGCCGCCCCGGACCAACCCGCGCCCGACGAGGCGCTGTTGGCGTCCTCGCCAGCCGCCTCAGAGCGTCGCCAGCCGTTCCGCCAGCAGCAGCGCGCCGATCCCGAGCATCGCCGCGCCCGAGGTGCGGGTCACCGCGCGGGCCGCTGCCGGGCGGGCGGTGAGGAGGACGCGGGCGAGGGCGCCGACGGTGAGGTAGACGGCCGCGCAGCACGCCATGTGGAGCAGGCCGAGGGCCGCGGTCTGGGCGGGGACGGGGAGGTGGGCGCCGGTGAGGGTGAGGAACTGGGGGAGCACCGAGAGGTAGAGCAGCAGGCCCTTGGGGTTCAGGCCGCTGATCGTGGCGCCGCGCAGGAAGAGCCGGCCGTCGGGCGTCGCCGCGCTGTCCGCGTCCGGGACGGCCGGGCGGCGCAGCACGCCCCAGCCCAGCCACAGCAGGTAGCCCGCGCCCGCCACCGTCAGGGCCGTCAGCAGCCGGGGCGAGCCCGCCACCAGCACGGCCAGGCCCGCCGTCGCCAGGGCCGTGTGCAGGGCGTAGCCGCAGACCAGGCCCGCCACCGCGCGCGCCGCCGAGCCGCCGCGCAGGGCGGTCGCGATGACGTACGCCCAGTCGGCGCCCGGTACGCACACCAGCAGCAGGTCGACGACGAGGAAGGAGAAGAGCAGTCCCGAGTCCATACCGGGGACATTAGGCGCGAATGGCCCGAAAGTGTTCCCGAAGTTTGCCCATGATCGCGTAGTCTGGGCAAATATCTTCTTCATGGACGACGTGGACCGGAAAATCCTTGCCGAGCTCCAGCAGGACGGGCGGCTGACCGTGACCGAGCTGGCCGCCCGGGTGCGGCTGAGCGTCTCGCCCTGCCACCGGCGGCTGCGCGAGCTGGAGCGCTCCGGCGCCATCCAGGGCTACCGCGCGGTGGTGGACCCGGCCGCGCTCGGCCTGAACTTCGAGGCACTGGTCTTCGTGTCCATGCGCCAGGAGGACCGGGACACGGTCGCGGAGTTCGAGCGGGCGGTCGGCGAGCTGGAGCATGTGCTGGACGCCCAGCGGCTGTTCGGCGAGCCGGACTACCTGCTCCGGGTGGCCACCGCCGACCTGGTCGCCTTCCAGCGGCTCTACGACGAGCGGCTGGCGACCCTGCCGGGGGTGCAGCGACTGACGTCGACCCTGGTGATGAAGCACGTGGTGCGGGACCGCCCGCTGCCCGCGTAGCACGGCAGGCGGCAGCTCACCTCGGTGAACTGCCGCCTGCCAGACAGGACTCGGGTGCAGGAGGAAAAGGCGGGGCCTACTTGCTCGGCTTCTTTCCGGTCACGCCCAGGTGCACCAACAGCGCGAGGTTCGGCTTGAGTTCGGCCTGCTTCACACCCCAGGAGGTGAAGCCCTTCTGGTGGGCCGCCACCGCCGCGAGCATCGCGACCAGCGAACCGGCCACCGCGGCCGGGTTCACGTCCTTGTCGACCCGGCCCTTGGACTGGAGTTCCGTGATGGAGTCCGCGAGGGAGTTGTTGACCGAGTTCAGGATCTTCATGCGGATCTTGTAGAACCGTTTGTCCCCCTCGGCCGCGCCGAGGTCCACCACGCGCAGGATCGCATCGTTCTTGCGCCAGAACTCCAGGAACCCGTCCACGAGTTCCTGCGCGGTGGCCCAGCCGGACTTGCCGGCCCAACTGCGCCCCTGGAGCAGTTCGGTCAACCCGGCACCCTCGGCCGCCATCTGCTCCGCGATCTCCAGGACGGCGCCCTCGACGTCGGGGAAGTACTGGTAGAAGGTCGCGGGTGAAGTGCCCGCCTTCCGGGCGACATCGATGACCTTGACGTCCCGGTAGGGGGAGGAGCTGAGCATCTCGCTGAGGCAGTCGAGCAGCTTCTGCCGGGTCGCCTGCCCACGCCGGCCGGCCACGCGGCCGTCGACGGTACGCACTTGTCCTGTCATGTCGTCAGCTTACCGAGGGGTGATCGGAGCGCGATTCGGCCGACTGCAAATGGGGTGCACGGGGCTTTCGGGGATGGTGTGCCTGGTCTGCGGGGTGCGCGCGGCCCGGTTACTTTGACGGCATGGCCGAAAACAGGGCATCCGCGAACGAAGAGACATACGGGGAGGGCGTCCCCTGCTGGGTGGACGCCCAGCTGCCCGACGTCGAGGCGGGCAAGCGGTTCTACGGTGAGCTTTTCGGGTGGACCTTCGAGGCGGCGTACGGCTCCTCGGTGTGGGCCCGGCTGGACGGCGACCTCGTCGCCTCGCTGGCGCCCAAGACGGACGGCCGTATGCCCACCGTCTGGACGGTGTCCTTCGCGACCTCCGACGCCGCCGCCCTCGGCCGGCGGATCACGGCGGCCGGCGGGCAGGTGGTCATGGCCCCGTTCCCGGTCGGCGACCTCGGCACCGCGGCCCTGGCCGCCGACCCCGAGGGCGCGGTTTTCGGCCTGTGGCAGCCCCGCACCCACACCGGCTTCGGGCGGCGGCGCGAGCCGGGCACCTTCGTCTGGGCCGAGCTGTACGCCCGGGACACCGCCGCCGCCAACGCCTTCTACGGCGGCCTCTTCCACGACGCCCTGTTCGGCGCCGACGCCGAGCCCGACTTCGGCCGCGCGGACGTCACCGACGTCTTCCCGGCCGAGATGCCCCCGCACTTCCTCGTCCACTTCCGGGTCACGGACCTGACGGACGCGCTGGAGGCCGTACAGCGGCTCGGCGGGCGCGTCCAGGCGCCACCCTTCGAGACGTCGTACGGACGAGTGGCCGTCGTCACCGACAATCAGGGGGCATCGTTCGCACTGCTGCAGCGCTGACGGGTCCGCTTTGGGTCAATACAGCATGAGACACCCCGATTGTCACCGGGTTCGCAACCAGCCGCCCGGCCAGGAAGAATCGGGGTGCGTGCCGCCATGGCGGTGCGGTGGTGAGACGCTGCACTTCGGTCGCGTACCTATGGAGAGTGGCGCGGCTCGTACGGGGAGGTGGCAGGCAAGTGGTGGATCAGCTGACGCAGCACGATCCGCGGCGGATCGGGCCGTTCGAGGTGCTGGGCCGGCTGGGGGCCGGCGGCATGGGGCTGGTCTATCTCGCGCGCTCGGCGTCCGGCCGGCGCGTGGCGATCAAGACGGTGCGCACCGAGCTGGCCGAGGACCAGCTCTTCCGCGTCCGCTTCACCCGCGAGGTGGAGGCGGCCCGCGCGGTCTCCGGCTTCTACACCGCGGCCGTGGTCGACGCCGACCCGCGCGCCGCCGTGCCCTGGCTGGCCACCGCCTACGTCCCCGCGCCCTCGCTGGAAGAGATAGTGAACGAGTGCGGGCCGCTCCCGGCCCAGGCCGTGCGCTGGCTCGCGGCGGGTGTCGCGGAGGCCCTCCAGTCCATCCACGGCGCCGGGCTGGTCCACCGCGACCTCAAGCCCTCCAACGTGCTCGTGGTCGAGGACGGCCCGCGGGTGATCGACTTCGGCATCGCCTCCGGTGTCTCGAACACCCGCCTGACGATGACGAACGTCGCCGTCGGCACCCCCGCCTACATGTCCCCCGAGCAGGCCAAGGACTCCCGCAGCGTCACCGGCGCCAGCGACGTCTTCTCCCTCGGCTCCACCCTCGTCTTCGCGGCCACCGGCCACCCGCCCTTCCACGGCGCCAACCCGGTCGAGACCGTCTTCATGCTGCTGCGCGAGGGCCCGGACCTCACCGGCCTGCCCGACGAGCTGCGCCCGCTGATCGAGGCGTGCATGCAGATGGAGGCGACCGGCCGCCCCACCCCGGCCGACCTCCAGGCCCAGCTCGCCCCGCACCTGTTCGGCTCCGGCTCCGACGACAGCGGCACCGCCTCCGCCTGGCTGCCCGAGAAGGCGGTCGCCCTCATCGAGGCCCGCCGCGGCGGACGCCCCCCAGCCAAGCCCGCCCCGGCGCCGACCGGCGGCCCGCGCAGCGGCGACCGGCAGGCCGCCGTCCCCCCGCCGCCGCCGTACGACCCCCCGGTCCCGGCCCCCGCGCCCGTGCCCGTCCCGGTCGGCGCCCCCGACACCGGCCCGGTGCGGCTGGCCGGCGCCAAGGTGCCCATCGGCCCGGGCCCCCGGGTCGCCGACGCCCGCGCCGCCGCCGTCAAGGCGCCCCCGCCCGAGGCCGGCCTGGTGGCCGGCTGGTCGCGGCCCCGCCCCGGCGTGGCCGGCGCCGACCCCGCCGTACCGCCCGTACCGCCGGCGCCCCCGGAGGCGGCGAGCGGCTGGCGCCCCTGGCGGTTCCGCATGTCCAACGACGTGTGGGGCACCCCGTCCGTCGACGGGGACCTGGTCTACGTCACCTCCTTCGAGGTGCACGCCCTGGACGTGGGTACCGGCCGCCGCCGCTTCAAGACCCGGGACGTCGCCTGGTCCATGGCGGTGGCGGACGGCCGTATCCACGCCTCCGACGGCCCCACCCTGTTCGCCCTGGACGCCCGCGAGGGAACCGATCTGTGGCGGCTGTCCACGGACGCCTGGGTGTACTCCCTCAAAGCCGACCGCGGCACGGTCGTCACCGGCACCCGCGGCGGCGGCGTGCAGGCCTGGGAGGCCACGGGCGGGCAGAAGCTGTGGGAGATCACCGGCTGCCAGACCGACTTCGAGTCCCCGGAGGCCGGCCCGGTCGTGCACGACGGCACGGTGTACGTCTGGCAGGACGCCCGGCTGCGCGCCCTGGAGGCCCGCACCGGCGAGGAGCGCTGGTCGTACCCCATCGGTGACGCGGCCTCCTGCGGCGGTGTCCCGGTGCGGCTCGCCCCGGCGCCCGACGGGCACGTCTACGTCTCCGCCGGCACCCGCGTGCTCGCCGTCGAGGCGGCCAGCGGCAGGGTCCGCTGGCACTTCGAGGCCCCGGCGGTCTTCCTGAGCCCGCCCGCCTTCGCCCCGGGCCCGGCCGTCACCGGCGGCGGTGTCTACCTCGCCGACTACCTCGGCACGGTCTACGCCCTCGACGCCGCCGACGGCCGCGACCGCTGGCGCATCGCCACCGAGGCCCGCGCCTCCATCGAGCCGGTCCTGGTGGCCGCCGGGCACGTGCACGTCGGCAGCGGCAAGGGCCTGTACACCCTGGACGCGGTCACCGGCACCCCCAAGTGGCGCTTCCAGGCGGGCGGTGACGTCGTGGGCGCGCCCGCGGTGGCGGAGGGCCGCATCCACTTCGGCTCCACCGACCATCTCCTCTACACCCTGAAGGCCGACGACGGCCGGCTGCGCTGGAAGCTCGCCACCGGCGGCGAGATCACCGGCTCCCCGGTGGTCAAGGACGGCGTGGTGTACGCGTGCAGCAAGGACCGGTGCGTGTACGCGCTGGACGCGGAGAAGGGCACCGGGACCGCGCGGACCGCGTGAGCCGCGCGACGGCCGTCGTACCGGGTCTGCACGGAAGGGCTCCAGACGGCGGCCGTCCACGGCTGACGCTACCCCCGGCGCCCGGCGGCCGCCAGGCGATGCGCCCGGCGGCTAGGGTGCTGCCATGCACATGCCTGCACGGACGCGCGCGCTCAGGTTCACGGCCGTACTGACCCTGGTGGTGCTCAGCCTGACCGGCTTCTCGTCCGGGCGGCACCACGGCAGCCGGGGGAGCGGCGGCGGGGGCGGGTGCAGCAGCTCGCACCAGGACCACGACAGTTCGTCGTCCACCTCGGGCGGCGGGTCGTACGGCTCCTCGGGCGGCTCCTCGTACGGCTCGGACGACGACTACGGCAGCACCGGCGGCACGGGCGGCGGCTCCTACCGGCGCTCCCACCGGTCCACCTCCACACCCTCCGGCAGCGGCAGCAGCGCCCCGCTGAAGGACGGGACGGCCCGGCTGGTCGGCTGCGCGACCGCCAAGAAGCCGTACGCCACGGTCGAGGTCACCAACCCCAACGGCCGCAAGGCCGCCTTCACCGTCGAGGTGCTCTTCCTGCCGGAGAGCCCGCCCGCCATCGACTCGGGCCGCACGGAGGTCTCCGTACCCGCCCGCGGCACGAAGACGGTCCGGGTCCCCTTCACGCAGAAGGCCCACCTCGACCTGCTCGACCACTGCGAGGTGGACGAGACGGCGCCGCTCGCGCACTGACCGCTAGCGCACCCGGAACTCCCGGCGGCGGGCGGCGAACAGCTCCGCCTGCCGCCCGGCCGGCAGACTGCCCAGCGTGATCAGGTGCGGCGCCTGCGCGAACGCCTGCGCCCGCGCCGCCTCCTTCGCCGCCCACAGCGCCCGCACCGTCCCCTGCACCGCCTCCGGCGGGTACCCGGCGACGACCCCGGCGCAGCGCACGGCGGCCTCCACCGCCCGCCCCTCCTCGGCGATCTCGGACACGAGTCCCACCTCGTACGCCCGCCGCGCCGACATCCGCTCGGCCGTGCCCATGAGCATCATCCGCGCGGCCTCCCCGAACGGCATCCGCTGGGCCATCAGCACGGACTCGTAGGCGCTGACCATGCCGTACGTCGTGTGCGGGTCGAAGAACACGGCCGTGGGATCCGCGACGACGAACTCGGCCTCGCCCAGCAGATAGAAGGCCCCGCCGCACGCCATCCCGCGCACCGCGGCGATCACCGGCTTCCACAGGCCGTTCGCCTTCGGCCCGATGCCCAGCAGCGGATCGTCCTGCATGTACGGCGACGAGGGCTGCGGAACGACGGCGTCCCGGTCGATGCCCGTACAGAACGCCCGCTCCCCGCTCCCGGTGAGCACGACGGCTCGTACGGCGTCATCGAACCGCAACTCCCGCCAGACCTCCGACAGTTCCCGGACCATGGTGAGGTCGACGGCGTTGAGCCGCCCGGGC
Organism: Streptomyces sp. NPDC088810; assembly: GCF_044750305.1. Lineage (NCBI taxonomy): Bacteria > Bacillati > Actinomycetota > Actinomycetes > Kitasatosporales > Streptomycetaceae > Streptomyces > Streptomyces sp. NPDC088810. The sequence continues at coordinate 302,709 of NZ_JBIVJQ010000005.1, read as the reverse complement.
CGGTCCAGGGTGACGACGGCGACGCCGGTGTCCTCGCCGACGTCGAGGCGGACGGTGTTCACGCCGGCACCCACTGCGGCAGCCCGCCGGAGAAGACCGCGCGCACCCGGGCGCCGATCCTCAGCCGCGCCGGGTCGAGGGAGTTCAGCGGCGCCCCGGCGTGCGTGACCACGTTCCCCACGAGCCGTATCCGCGGGGCCTCCTCCAGCTCCACGACGACCACGTTGTACGGTGCCTGCTCCGCGTAGCCGGGCAGCAGCGGCGGATGCGGCACGACGTACGACCACACCCGCCCGCGCCCCGACACCGGCCGCCACTCGCTCGCGAACGACTGGCAGTGCGGGCAGCAGGGCCGGGGCGGGAAGCGGAGTTCACCGCAGTCGCCGCACGCCTGGACGCGCAGCTCGCCGCGGGCCGCGTACTCCCAGAAGGGCGCGCCGTCGGTGTCGGTGACGGGAGTCAGCATGATCAGCTCCTGAGGAGAAGGGCGGAGGTGGGCACACCCTCGCCGGCCGTGACGAGACAGGCGGCGGCGCCGGGCACCTGGGCGGTACTGGTGCCGCGCAGCTGCTTCACCCCTTCGTTGATCAGGTTGAAGCCGTGCACGTAGGCCTCGCTCAGCCCGCCCCCGCCGGTGTTGACCGGCAGCCGCCCGCCCGTCTCCAGGGCACCCTGTTCGGTGAAGGCACCGCCCTCGCCGCGCGCGCAGAAGCCGTAGCCCTCCAGGGACAGCGGGATCAGCGCGGTGAACGCGTCGTAGATCTGCGCGACGTCGATGTCCTCCGGCGTGAGGTCGGCGTGCTTCCACAGGTGCCGGGCGGCGGTCCAGGCGGGGCCGGTGAGCGGGTCGTCGTTCCAGTAGTTGACCATGCCGTGGTGCTGGGCGGGCAGCCCCTGCGCGGCGGCGTGGACGTACACGGGCCGCTGCCGGCAGTCCCGGGCGCGCTCCTTGCCCACCACCACACAGGCGAGGGCGCCGTCCGTCTCCAGGCAGTTGTCGTACAGGCACAGCGGCTCGCTGATCCAGCGGGAGGTCATGTACATCTCGCGGGTCAGCGGCCGTTCGTACATCACGGCGGCCGGGTTCTGGTTGGCCCGGTTGCGGCAGGCCAGCGCGACGTTGAACAGGTGGTCCCGGGTGACGCCGTACTCGTGCATGTACCGCCGGGCCAGCATGGCGATCTCGTCGGCGGGCCGGAGCAGCCCGAAGGGCCGGGTCCACTGCCCCGGAGTCGGCAGCTGCACGGCCGTACTGGTCCACGGCCGGGGCCCGCTCCCTCTCTTCCTCGACCGCCACGCCACCCCCACCGTGGCCTGCCCGGAGGCGATGGCGGCGGCGAGGTGCGCGACGGTCGCACAGGAACCGCCGCCCCCGTACCCCACCTTGCTGAAGAAGGTCAGGTCCCCGAACCCGACGGCCTTCGCCAGCTCCACCTCGTCGGTCTCCTCCATGGTGTAGGAGGCGAGCGCGTCCACCTCGCCGGGCGCGATACCCGCGTCGTCGAGCGCGGCGAGCACGGCCCGGCAGGCGAGCGTCCTCTCGTCCTCGGCCAAGTGCCGGGCGAACGCGGTCTGCCCGATCCCGACGATGGCGGTGGCGTCCTTGAGTCCTGCTCCTGCCATGTGCGGCCCCCTCTCCTGACAGCCCGTCAGATTACCGCTAATCTGACGGACAGTCAGCTACCTGTGTGGGGGGAGGCCGGTCCGTGACGGCGTCGTGGGAGACCATCCCGGAACTGGTGCGGTGGGCGGCCGGGCGGTACGCGGACACCGAGGCCGTGGCCGACGGCCGTACGCGGATCAGCTACGCCGAACTGGGCGCCCGGATCGAGCGGGCGGCCGCGGCCTGCCTGGCCTGCGGGGTGGAGGTGGGCGACCGGGTGGCCGTCTGGGCCCCCAACACCCTGGAGTGGATCGTCGCGTCCCTCGGCGCGGTCTCGGCGGGCGCGGTCCTGGTACCGCTGAACACCCGCTTCAAGGGCGCGGAGGCGGCGGACGTCCTGCGCCGCAGCGGCGCCAGGCTGCTGTTCGTGACGGGGACGTTCCTGGGCACGTCGTACGTGGCGTCACTGAGACGGGCGGCAGGCGCCGGGGCACCGGCCGAGGGGTGCCCGCTCCCCGCCCTGCCGGCCCTGAACCGGGTGGTGGTCCTCTCGGACGACGCACCGCCCGACTTCGAGACGTGGAAGAACTTCCTGGCGGCGGGCGAGGGGGTGCCGGGGCCGGACGTGCGGGCCCGCGGACGCGAGCTCACCGGCTCCGCCCTCTCGGACATCGTCTTCACGTCCGGCACTACGGGCCGCCCCAAGGGCGCGGTGATCACGCACGGCCAGACCCTGCGCGCCTACGAGACCTGGGCGGACCTGGCCGGCCTGCGCCGCTCCGACCGCTACCTGATCGTCAACCCCTTCTTCCACACCTTCGGTTACAAGGCCGGGGTGCTCGCCTGCCTGATGCGCGGGGCGACGATGATCCCGCAGCCGGTGTTCAACGTGGACACCGCCCTGGCCAACATCGCGGCGGAACGGATCTCGGTCCTCCCGGGCCCGCCGACCCTGCACCAGCAACTCCTGGACCACCCCGCCCGGCACGCCCACGACCTGTCGACCCTCCGCCTGGTGGTGACGGGCGCGGCGGTGGTCCCCCTCCGCCTGGTGGAACGCCTGCGCGAGGAACTCGGCGTCGGCACGGTCCTGACGGCCTACGGCCTCTCGGAGGCGACCGGCATCGTCACCATGTGCCGCCGCGGCGACGACCCGACGCTGATCGCCTCCACGTCCGGCCGCGCGATCCCCGGCACGGAGGTGAGAGTGGCCGGGCCTTCCGGCACCCCCGGGGAGGTACTGGTCCGGGGCTTCAACGTCATGCGGGGCTACTACGAGGACCCCGAGGCCACCGCCGAGGCGATCACCGCGGACGGCTGGCTGCGCACGGGTGACGTGGGCGTCCTGGACGAGGCGGGCAACCTGCGCATCACGGACCGCCTGAAGGACATGTTCATCGTCGGCGGCTTCAACGCGTACCCGGCGGAGATAGAGCAACTGCTCGCCCTCCACCCCGATGTGACCGACGCCGCGGTGATCGGCGTACCGGATGCCCGCCTGGGCGAGGTCGCCAGGGCATACGTCGTCCGCCGCCCCGGCTCCCACCTGACCTCGGACGACCTGATCGCCTGGTCCCGCCGCGAGATGGCGAACTACAAGGTGCCGCGGTCGGTGCAGTTCGTACGGTCACTTCCACGCAATGCGAGCGGGAAGGTGGTCAAAGGGGAGCTGAGGGGGCGGGGTTGATGCGACCGGCCCGACGGTCACCGGCAATCGCCGGTCAGGGAAACCAGCGTGGCCCTGATCTCCGCGACCGTGTACGCAGGCCGCCGGAAAACGTCCTCGGCGCTGAAGCGGAGGAGGCTGCGGATCTCGGGGCAGCGGAGGAGCTGGTCGAAACGGTAGACGTCCTGACGGCGGGCTTCACGGGTGCCGTGGTAGCCGTACCCCTCGCCGGTGGGCCTGGTCGCGCTCGGCAACTGCAACACGGCGACGGCGCGCAAACTGGCGAGGGTGCTGCGGGGTGAGGGACTCACACAAAGCCGGCCGCCGCTGTCCGCGTACGGGTGGCCCGGACGGGTGGTGGGCGCATTCGCGTCGAGGTCACCGACAAGGAGGCGAAAGCCCTCCCCGTGCTCGTGCCTGCCTCGGACGACGATGAGACGGGCCGGGGCCTCGCCCTGATCGACGCGGTGACCGTTGGGTGGGGCGTGGAGCAGGGGGTGGAGAAGACCGTGTGGTGCGAGTTGGAGGGGTGACACGACAAGGGGCCGAGCTTCCGCCCGGCCCCTCGTTGGTGCTGCCGCATTTCCCGGACACGCCTCGGCCGCGGCGGCTCCCCCTCCGCGCCGCCGCGGCCGATCCCCGTCGGGATGAAGGTCGTTACTTGCTGCCGAGATCCAAGGCCGGCGGGACGGGCGCGTGCTGGTCCAGCGTGGTGATCTCCTCGGCCGCGGTGGGCGGGGCAGGGGCGTGCTGGTCCAGCGTGGTGATCTCCTCGACCGCCTTGGGCGGGGCGGGAGCGTGCTGGTCCAGCGTGGTGATCTCCTCGGCCTTCTTGGCTTCGGTCATGGCGGGACTCCCCGGTAGATAAAAGACGCACTGCGGTGGAAGCACCCGTTCGGCAACTCCCCCGAGGGCTGCCGAACGGGCGTTCCAGAGGCCTCAGAGTAAGCCGTGAGGCCCTGGAGATCCGTCTGCCCCCCGACGGCGACGGATCGTGAGATCAGCGTCGCAGTGCCCCATAAACGTTCGATGAACGACAGGGTGACGGGCTTCAGGCTGCGGCGATTGGGGAGAGGAGGCTGCGGACCTCGCCTGCTTCGGCAGAGCCCGTCGCTTCATAGATCCTGAGAGCATCCAACCAGCAAGCACGTGCTCGATCCGGTTGGCCCAGCGCTCCCAGCGCCTTGCCCAGGAGGGTCAAGGTATTGGCGCGCATCCAGTCGCCACCGATGCATCCGATCGCCAGTGCCTGTTCGGCGTGCTGGGCGGCCTGGGCCGGGCGGCGAGCCGAGAGGTGGACCTGGGCGATGCGGAAGTGGGTAGTGCCTTCCCAGAGGCGCTGTCGGCTTTCGGTGAAGATCTGAAGCGCCCTGTCCAGTTGCTCAAGAGCCTCTGGCAGCCTGCCGGCCTGCGTGAGGACGATCCCTGAGGCGTAGCGCGCGTTCGCCAGGCGTACGGACATGCCCAGCTCGTCGTAGATCCTGATTCCTCGTTCGGCCAGCTCGATGGCCTGGGAGCTGCGGCCCATCGACGCCAGGGTGCGTGAGAGGTTGCAGACCGCGCTTGCTTCGCCGGGTTTGTTCTCATCGGCCTGGAAGGCCTGTATCGCCCTGAGGAGATAGCGCTCGGCATCGGCGTACATGGACCGGCAGATGGCGATGATGCCGAGCTGGTTGGGTGCAGCACTGCTCGTCCAGGGGTCGACGGCGGCCTCATTGAGAGAATCAGCGCGCTTGGCTTCCCGCTCGGCCGCCTCAAATCGCCCTGACTGACTGAGTACTTGCGCCAGTGTTATGCGCGCGCGCATCTCGGCGTGCCGATCTCGCTCGGCTGCTGCGGACTCACACGCGGCCATGGCTGTCGTCTCGTATCGGCGCGAGCCGGCCCCTGATTCCGCCAGATCTATCGTGACCAGGAGGAGGTCCACAGCCCGACGCAGTGTGGTGGGCCGCAGCGATTGCTGGACGCAGGCGAGAAGCGGCTCCGCCTCCGCGTGCAGCCAGTCCGTTGCCTTCGCGGCATCGGGGAACGGTTGCCCCTCGTACCGGCTCTGCTCAAGATGCGCGACCGTCCGGTCTCCCGGCCGCTCGATTGCATAGACCCCGGCCGCCGTAGCCAGATAGAAGTCCAGCAACCGGGACATGGCCGCCTCCCGTTCGCTGGGCGGCCGCTCGTCCCTCTCCGCGCAGGCCCGGGCGTAGAGCCGCACCAGGTCATGGAACCGGTACCGCCCCGGCGCCGCCGACTCCAGCAGCGACGTGTCCACCAGGGACTCCAGCAGGTCCTCCGTCTCCTCCGCGGGGAGGTCCAGGACCGCGGCCGCAGCTGCGAGGGAGATGTCCGGGCCGTCTGCCAGGCCCAGGAGGCGGAATGCGCGGGCCTGGGGTGGTTCCAGTTGGCCGTAGCCCAGTTCGAAGGTGGCCTTGACCGCCAGGTCGCCGGCCTGGAGTTCGTCCAGGCGCCGGCGTCCGTCGGCGAGCTTGGCGGCCAGGACCGACACCGTCCAGGTGCGGCGGGCCGCCAGGCGGGAGGCGGCGATGCGGATGGCCAGGGGGAGGAAGCCGCAGGCGGCGACGACGTCCAGGGCCGCCTCCCGTTCCGCGGCCACCCGTTCCTCGCCCACGATCCTGGTGAACAGCGCCAGGGCCTCGTCGGGGGACATGACGTCGAGGTCGACCAGGTGGGCGCCGGCGAGGTCGAGCATGCGGACGCGGGAGGTGACCAGGGCGGCGCAGCCCTCCGTGCCGGGGAGCAGCGGTCGTACCTGGGCCGCGTCCTTCGCGTTGTCCAGCAGGACCAGGACCCGGCGGCCGTCGAGGACGGAGCGGTAGAGGGCCGAGCGTTCCTCCAGGGAGTCGGGGATGGCCGTGTCGGGCGTGCCCAGGGCCCGCAGGAAGGAGCCCAGGACCGTTTCCGGTTCCGCCGGGCGGGGGCCGGCGCCCTGGAGGTCCACGTACAGCTGGCCGTCGGGGAAGGCGCCCCTCGCCCGGTGGGCCACGTGCACCGCCAGGGTGGTCTTGCCCACGCCGCCGATGCCGGCCAGGGCCGAGACCGCCATCACCCGGCCCTCCGCCTCGGACGCCGAGGACAGCACCTCGGTCAGTTCCGACACGAAGGCGGAACGGCCGGTGAAGTCGGGGACGGAGGCCGGGAGCTGGGCCGGGCGGACCGGGGCCGCCGTCGGCTCCGCCATGGGGGACGAGGGCTCCGCCAGGCTCGGGTCCGCCTGGAGGATGCGCTGCTGGAGTTCGCTCAGGCCGGGGCGCGGGTCCACGCCCAGTTCCTCCGCGAGCAGGCGGCGGGTGTCCGCGTACACCGCCAGGGCCTCCGCCTGACGGCCGCTGCGGTAGAGCGCCAGCATCAGCAGTTCGCGCAGGCGTTCCCGGAGGGGGTGCGCCGCCGTCAGGGCGGTCAGTTCGGAGACCGCCTCGGCGTGGCCGCCCTGTTCGAGGTCCAGGTCGAGCCGGGTTTCCAGGAGGCCGAGGCGCCACTCCTCCAGGCGGGCCCGCTGGGCCTCGGCGTAGGGGCCGGGGACGCCGGCCAGGGGCTCGCCGTCCCAGAGCGCCAGGGCCTGGTTCAGCAGGGACCGGGCCCGGCCCAGGTCACCGGTTCCGCGTGCCTTCTCCGCCTCGGCCGCCAGGTCCTGCGCGACCGCGAGGTCCAGGGCGCCCTCGCCCAGGCCGCGGACGGCGTAGCCGCCGGACTCGCTGACCAGGACGCCGGGGTCGAGGATCTTGCGGAGCCGGGAGGCGTAGGTGCGGACCGCCGCCAGGGCCTGGGACGGCGGCTCGGACCCCCACAGCGCGTCGATCAGCTCGGCCGCCGTGGCCGTACGGCCCTCCCGCAGCAGCAGTGCGGCCAGCAGGGCGCGCTGCTGGGGGGAGCCCGTGGGGAGCGCCTCCTCGCCGCGCCGGGCCCGCACCGGACCGAGCACGCCGAAGCGCAGCGGGCCGGGCTCCGCGACGGGCCCGGACCCGGCACGCCGCTGCTCGGGTACTCGCGGCCCACCGTCCATGCGTTCGCCCCCCTCGGCATCACGAACAACCCCGTCAGTTTGCCTTGTAACGGGCGGTTGCGTCAGCCGTGGGAGACGCCGATCACAGAGGGCCACACCTGGGTGCACAGAGCCCTCACAACCTCTCCGCATGCCGGCCGTCGGACACCGGTAGCTGACGCACCGTCAGATCGGCGCTACCGTGCACGGTATGGAGACCACACAGTTCCCGCTGATCATCTCCGTCGACGACCACACCGTTGAGCCCGCCGGCGTGTGGCAGGACCGCCTGCCGAGGAGGTACCGGGACGTCGGGCCCCGGATCGTGCGCGCCCCGCTGAAGGAGATGACCTTCCTGGGCGGGCGGTTCAAGCCCGTCATGGGCACCCCGGGCGGCGACGAGGGCCCGCTCGGCGACTGGTGGGTCTACGAGGACCTGCACCGGCCGCTCACCCGCCTCGACACCGCCGTCGGGTACGCCAGGGACGAGGTCAGGCTCGAAGTGATCACGTACGAGCAGATGCGGCCGGGGTCGTACGACGTGTCCGCCCGGCTCGCCGACATGGACGTCAACCACGTCCAGTCCGCCGTCTGCTTCCCCACCTTTCCCCGCTTCTGCGGGCAGACCTTCACCGAGGCCGCCGACAAGGAGCTGGCCCTGCTGTGCGTGCGCGCCTACAACGACTGGATGGTGGAGGAGTGGTGCGGGCCCGAGGCGCACGGGCGGCTGATACCGCTCACGCTCATACCCCTGTGGGACGCCGAGCTGGCCGCGCAGGAGGTGCGGCGCAACGCCGGACGCGGCGTCCGGGCCGTCGCCTTCTCCGAGATACCCCCGCACCTGGGCCTGCCGTCCGTGCACACCGACGACTGGGACCCCTTCCTCGCCGCCTGCGACGAGACCGGCACCGTCGTCGCCATGCACATCGGCTCGTCCAGCCGGATGCCCTCCACCTCCGCCGACGCCCCGCCCGCCGTCGGCTCCACGATCACCTTCGCCAACTGCTGCTTCTCGATGGTCGACTGGCTGATGAGCGGCAAGTTCGAGCGTTTCCCGAACCTGAAGGTCATGTACGCGGAGGGGCAGATCGGGTGGATCCCGTACATCCTTGAGCGCGCGGACGTGGTGTGGGAGGAGAACCGCGGGTGGGGCGGGGTCGCCGACAAGGTGCACCGGCCGCCGTCCGAGCTGTTCGCCGAGCACGTCCACGGCTGCTTCTTCGACGACGCCTTCGGGCTCAGGAACCTGGACGCCATCGGGGTCGGCAACGTCCTGTACGAGACGGACTACCCGCACTCCGACTCCACCTGGCCCACGTCCCGCGAGGTCGGCGAGGCCCAGATGGGGCACCTGCCGGCCGACGTGGTCGAGCGGATCGTCCGGGGCAACGCCATCGAGCTGCTGGGGCTCACCCCGGAAGGACTGTGGCGGGCGTGAGTGCCCTGGCGTACGGCATCCAGCTGCCCGTCCAGTCGCAGAGCACCCTGTACACGGAGGAGTGGGAGGCCGGGGGCGGGCCGGAGGACCTGGTCGCCGTCGCTCGGGCGGCCGACGCGGCGGGGTTCGCGTACGTCGCCTGCTGCGACCACGTCGCCATCCCGCGCCGCCTCGCACCGGCCATGAGCACCGTCTGGTACGACCCCGTGGCCACCCTCGCCCACCTCGCCGCCGTCACCGAGCGGGTACGGCTGCTCAGCCACGTGGCCGTCGTCGGGCTCCGGCACCCGCTCCTGACCGCCAAGCAGTACGCCACCCTCGACCACCTCTCCGGCGGGCGGCTGGTCCTCGGGGTCGGGGCCGGGCACGTGCGGGAGGAGTTCGAGGTCCTCCAGGTGGACTTCGAGCGGCGCGGGGCCGTGCTGGACGAGGCGATGGACGCGCTGCGCGCCGCCCTGGGGCCCGACGAGTTCCCCGAGCACCACGGCAAGCACTACGACTTCGCCGACCTGGGACAGCGGCCGCGACCGGGCCAGCCGCACGTCCCGCTCTGGGTCGGCGGCTCCTCGCCGGCCGCCGTCCGCCGGGCCGCGCTGAAGGGCGACGGCTGGCTGCCGCAGGGGGACCCGCGCGACCGGCTGCCGGAGCGGATCGCCCGGATCCGGCGGCTGCGCGAGGAGGGCGGGCTCGACGGGGCGTACACCGTCGGCGCCCTCACCGAGCCGCTGTACGTCGGCCGGCCCGGCTGGGACGTCGGGCGGCGCACGATCGCCGGGGCGCCGGAGGAGATCGCCGCGTCGCTGCGGGCGTACCGCGCGATGGGCGTGGACCAGGTCCAGGTGCGGTTCCGCAGCCGGAGCCGGGCCGAACTCATCGAGCAGATCCGCTTGTTCGGGGCAGAGGTCGCGCCCCGGCTGGACTGAGGAGACGGTATGGGCAAGCTGGACGGGCGGGTCGTCCTCGTCACCGGGGCGGCGCGCGGACAGGGCGAGCAGGAGGCGCGGCTGTTCCGGGCGGAGGGCGCGCGGGTGGTCGTCGCCGATGTGCTGGACGACCGGGGGGAGGCGCTCGCCCAGGAGATAGGGGCGCTGTACGTCCACCTGGACGTGGGCACGGAGGAGGGCTGGCGGGAGGCCGTCGGGATCGTCAAGGAGGCGTACGGGCGGATCGACGGGCTGGTCAACAACGCGGGCATCCTGCGCTTCAACGCCCTGGTGGACACCCCGCTGGACGAGTTCATGCAGGTCGTGCAGGTCAACCAGGTCGGCTGCTTCCTGGGGATGAAGGCGGTGGCGCCGGAGATGGCCGACGGGGGCACGATCGTGAACACCGCCTCCTACACGGCCCTGACCGGCATGGCGGCGGTGGGCACGTACGCCGCCACCAAGCACGCGGTGCTCGGGCTGACCCGGGTGGCCGCGCTGGAGCTGGCGGGCCGGCGGATCCGGGTCAACGCCATCTGCCCGGGGGCCATCGACACCGCGATGTCGAACCCGGCCCGGCTGGACCCGGACGCCGACCCCGAGGAGATGAGCCGGGCCCTGGACGAGCTGTACCGCAAGCTCGTGCCGCTCGGCCGGGTCGGACAGCCGGAGGAGGTGGCCCGGCTCGCCCTCTTCCTCACCTCGGACGACTCCTCGTACATCACCGGGCAGCCGTTCGTGATCGACGGCGGCTGGCTGGCGGGCGTGTCCATCATCTGACTGACCGTCAGCTATTGACGGTCGTCCTGGCCGGTGCGACAGTCGGCCGACAGGCAGGAACTGACGACTCGTCAGATACGTTGAGGACGGTGAACCGCCGTGGAATTCGGGCTCTTCGTACAGGGATACGTGGGCAAGCGCGCCGAGACCGACCCGCTGGCCGAGCACAAGGCGCTGATGGAGGAGACCGAGTACGTCATCCAGGCGGACAAGTCCGGCTTCAAGTACGCCTGGGCCTCCGAGCACCACTTCCTGGAGGAGTACTCGCACCTGTCCGCGAACGACGTGTTCCTGGGCTACCTGGCGCACGCCACCGAGCGCATCCACCTCGGCTCCGGGATCTTCAACCCGCTCGCCCCGGTCAACCATCCGGTGAAGGTCGCCGAGAAGGTCGCCATGCTGGACCACCTCAGCGAGGGCCGCTTCGAGTTCGGCAGCGGGCGCGGGGCCGGTTCGCACGAGATCCTCGGGTTCATTCCGGGGGTGACCGACATGAACCACACCAAGGAGATCTGGGAAGAGACCATCGCCGAGTTCCCCAAGATGTGGCTCCAGGACGAGTACGCCGGCTTCCAGGGCAAGCACTGGCAGCTGCCGCCGCGCAAGGTCCTGCCGAAGCCGTACGGCGCCTCGCACCCGGCGATGTGGTACGCGGCCGGGTCCCCGCCGTCGTACGCCATGGCCGCGAAGAAGGGGCTCGGGGTGCTCGGTTTCAGCATCCAGAAGGTCTCCGACATGGAGTGGGTGCTGGAGCAGTACAAGACGGCGATCGTGAACGCGGAGCCGGTGGGGGACTTCGTCAACGACAACGTGATGGTCACGACGACCGCCATCTGCGCGCCCACCCACGCGGAGGCGATCGAGATCGCCGTGAACGGCGGCCTGCACTACCTCCCCTCGCTCGTCTTCCGGTACCACGACACCTTCCCGCGCCCCGAGGGCTTCCCGGAGTGGCCCGAGACGCTGCCCCCGTACACGCCGGAGTTCGTGGAGCTGCTGATCGAGGAGGAGCTGCTGATCTGCGGGGATCCGGACGAGGTGCTGCGCCAGTGCAAGCGGTGGGAGCAGGCCGGGGCCGACCAGCTGAGCTTCGGGTTGCCGGTGGGCGTGCCGAAGGAGGAGACGCTGCAGACGATCCGGCTCATCGGTGAGCAGGTGATTCCGAAGATCGACACGGATCCGGTGCACCGGACGTCCCGGTTCCGGCAGGCTGTGTAAGGGGGTTCCCGGCATGTTGGACCACCTCGTCAAGGGCGCCACCGTCGTGGACGGCACCGGTGCGCCCGCCTGCACCGCCGACGTCGGCATCCGTGACGGTCGTATCGCCGCCGTCGGAAAGATCACGGACGCGGCCCGGACCACCGAGGACGCCGCCGGTCTCGTCCTCGCCCCCGGCTTCGTCGACCCCCACACCCACTACGACGCCCAGCTCTTCTGGGACCCCTACGCCACGCCCTCCCTCAACCACGGGGTGACCACCGTGGCCGCCGGGAACTGCGGTTTCACCCTGGCCCCGCTGCACCCGGACCGCCCCGAGGACGCCGACTACACCCGGCGGATGATGTCCAAGGTGGAGGGGATGTCCCTGGTGGCGCTGGAGGAGGGGGCGCCCTGGAGCTGGCATGCGTTCGGGGAGTATCTGGACGCCCTGGAGGGGCGGATCGCCGTGAACGCCGGGTTCATGGTGGGGCACTGTGCGCTGCGGCGGTACGTGATGGGGCCGGAGGCGATCGGCGGACAGCCGACGGCCGGCCAACTCGACGCGATGCTGCGGCTGTTGCACGAGGCCATGGACGCCGGTGCCTGGGGGCTGTCCACCACGCAGTCCGGTACGCACTCCGACGGCGACGGGCAGCCGGTCGCCTCCCGGCACGCGGAGCCGGCGGAGCTGCTGGCCCTCTCCCGTGCCGTCGGCGAGCACGAGGGCACGCAGATCGAGGCGATCGTCGCCGGCTGCCTGGACCAGTTCAGCGACGACGAGATCGATCTGCTGGTGGAGATGAGCGCGGCGGCCGGACGGCCGCTGAACTGGAACGTGCTCACCATCGACGCGGCCGTACCGGAACGGGTGCCGCGGCAGCTGAGCGCGAGCGAGCGCGCCCGGAAGGCCGGCGGGCGGGTGGTGGCGCTCACCATGCCGATCCTGACCCCGATGAACATGTCGCTGGGCACCTTCTGCGCCCTCAACCTCATCCCGGGGTGGGGGCCGGTCCTGGGGCTGCCCGTGCCCGAGCGCATCGCCCGGCTGCGGGACCCGGCGGTCCGGGAGGAGATGCTGCGTCGGGCCCGGTCGAAGGAGGCCGGCGTGTTCCGGCGGCTCACGGACTTCGGCCGGTACGTCATCGGGGACACCTACAGCGAGGCCAACCGGGGCCTCACCGGACGGGTCGTGCGGGACATCGCCGCGGAGCGCGGGCAGGACCCGTTCGCCTGCCTGGTGGAGATCTGCGCCCAGGACGGGCTGCGGACCGTGCTGTGGCCCATGCCGAGCGACAACGACCCGGCCTCCTGGGCGCTGCGCGCCGAGACCTGGCAGCACGAGGACGTCCTGCTCGGCGGCTCGGACGCGGGCGCCCACCTGGACCGGATGTGCGGGGCGCCGTACACCACCCGGTTCCTCGGGGACTGCCTGCGCGGCCGGAAGCTGGTCGGCCTGGAGCAGGCGGTCAAGATGCTGACCGACGACCCGGCGCGGCTGTTCGGGCTGCGGGAGCGGGGACGGGTGGCGGAGGGCTGGCACGCCGACCTGGTGCTGTTCGACCCGGAGCGGATCGACGCGGGCCGGGCCCGGCTGGTGCACGACCTGCCGGGGGACAGTCCCCGGCTGGACTCCCGGGCGCTCGGGGTGCGGGCCGTGTGGGTCAACGGGGTGGAGGCGATCCGGGACGACGTGGTGACCGGTGCCGTACCGGGCAAGGTGCTGCGGTCCGGGCGGGACACGCGGACGGTGAGTACGCGGTGAGCGAGGGGCAGCCGTTGTTCGTCGGCGGACAGTGGGTGGCCCCGGACGGCGGGCACTACCCGGTGACCGACCCGGCCACCGAGGAGACCGTCGGCTGGGCGCCGGAGGCCTCGCCGGAGCAGGCGCGGCAGGCCTGCGCGGCGGCCCGGGAGGCGTTCGGGGCGTGGTCGCGGACCCGGCCGGAGGAGCGGGCGGCGGTGCTCGGGCGGGCCTCGGAGATCATCCGGGAAAGGCTGGTGCCCTACGCCGACCTGGCCCGGGCCGAGACCGGCGCGACCACCGGGACGGCCCGCGCGATGCAGGTCGGGGTGGCCGCGGCCCGCTTCCGCCGGTACGCGGGCGTGGAGCCCGCCGAGTGGGCGGTCGCCCCGCAGATCAACGAGGCCGGCCCGATGGGCAGGGCCGCCGTGCTGGGGGCACTGGCGGTACGGCAGCCCGTCGGGGTCGTCACCTGTGTGACCTCCTACAACAACCCGTGGGCCAACCCGGCCGGCAAGATCGCCCCGGCGCTGGCCATGGGCAACACGGTGGTGGTGAAACCCGCCCCGCAGGATCCGCTGTCCGTGTACCGGATGGCCCAGGCGCTGGAGGCGGCCGGGGCGCCGCCGGGCGTGGTGAACGTCGTCTCCGGGCGGGACGTGTCGGTGGGCGAGGCCGTCGTGGCCTCCGGTGACGTCGACATGGTGAGCTTCACCGGGTCCACGGCCGTCGGGCGCCGCATCGCCGAGGTGTGCGGGCGGGACATGAAACGCCAGCTGATGGAGCTGGGCGGCAAGGGGGCCGCGCTCGTCTTCGACGACGCCGACCTCGCCTCGGCCGTCGCCGGCATCGGCACCACCTTCTCCTTCTACAGCGGACAGATCTGCACGGCACCGACCCGGGTGCTGGCCCAGCGCGGGGTGTACGAGCGGCTGGTGGAGCAACTCGCGGAGTATGCACGCCGGTTGAAGGTGGGGGACCCGCGGGAGCCGGACACGGTGGTCGGGCCGGTGATCTCCGCCGAGCACCGGGCGCGGGTGGAGTCGTACGTCGAACTCGGCCGGAAGGAAGGCGCCGTGGTCGTGGCGGGCGGTGAACGGCCGCCGCCGGAGCGGGGGTTCTTCGTCGCACCCACCCTGCTCGCCGACGGCACGAACGACATGCGGGTGGCCCGGGAGGAGATCTTCGGTCCGGTGGTGACGGTGATCCCGTTCGCGGACGAGGACGAGGGGGTGGCCCTCGCCAACGACTCCGACTACGGGCTCATCGACTACGTCTGGTCCGGTGACGTGGCCCGGGCCTTCCGGGTGGCGCGGCGGCTGCGGGCCGGGGGTGTGGGCGTCAACACGGTCGGCCGCAACATGGAGGCCCCGTTCGGCGGGTTCAAGAAGAGCGGGGTCGGCCGGGACGTGGGGTCGTACGCCCTGCACGCGTACAGCGAGGTGCAGGCGATCGTGTGGCCGGGGTGAACCGTCACCCCCTCACCCCTCCAGATCGACGCGCACCGTCAGCAGGCCGGTGCCGAACGCCCGTACCGCGAGGCTGTTGAACCGGGGCAGGCTGCGCAGGCGGGCCACGGGGTCGTCGTCGGGCAGGAGATGGGCGGTGCCGCGGTGCCAGCGCCCCGCGATGCGGACGCGCACCCGTGGGTCGGCCTGGATGTTGCGGACGTACTGGGACCGGTAGCCGAACTCCGAGACGAGCCAGAAGGAGTCACCGAGCCGGCGTCCGCCCACCGGGGTCGTCCGGGGCAGGCCGGAGGTGCGGCCGGTCGTCTCCAGGAGGGTCTGGAACGGCAGTCGCCGGTTGACCGGGTTGGCGAGGTGGCGCTGGAAGCGGGTCATGATGCGCTGCTTGCGGTCGCTGCTGCCTGACATGCCTCGGGTGCTCCTGCTCTCCTCGACGGACGGCGTCCGGACGTACACCTGTCGGGGATTCTGGCACTTCCCGGATGTCCGAGGAGGGCTACGAGCAGCTGCGCCGGCTGTACGGCTCCATCGACCGGGACGACGGCACCCTCTCCGTCTGCGGCCGGATCGCCCTGGAGTACGGCCTGCGCTGCGACGCCATGCGGCGCGAAGGGGCCGAGTGGGCGGCGCGGCGGATCACGGAGCCCCGAGGAAGACCGGATTGGTGAACGCGGCCATCGCCCCCGGCACCGGCCCCAGCGCCGTCTCGTGGCGCACCTCGGCCCGGACGTAGGCGGCACGGGCCGGGGTCGTCCGCCACTGCACGGTCCCCGTACCGGACACCGGCAGCGGCCCGCCGGTGAACAGCACGCCCTGGTCGGTGACGAACCGGACCGAGCAGCGTGGCACACCGGACGCCTCCAGCCGGACCGTCACCGGGGTGTCCTGCCCGGCCGTCAACCGCTCCCCGAGACCGGCCTGTTCACCCCCCTCGGCCGTCACGGTGAACGCCAGCGACACCTGCCGCGACTCGGCCACGTACGACCGTCCGGCCCGCAGCCCGTCCTGGATCGCCTCCCTGGTCAGCGCGTCGGCGAGGACGACGGTCTGGGGCAGCCCGACCACGTCCGGATCGCGGTGGGCGTCGCTGTTGCCCATCGCCGGCAGCCACCCCCGCCCGCCCCGCACGGCCGCCGCCAGCCGCGCGTCCCAGGCCGCCAGCGCCATCTCGTCGTCCGGCGTCCAGGCCCCGTTCCACACCTCCACGGCGTCCGCCTCCGCGAACCCGAACCGCCAGCCGCAGCCCACGCAGTCGGCGTGCGGATGGGCCGGTACGACCAGACCGCCGGCCCGGCGGACCTCCCGCGCGAAGCGGGTCCAGCGGCCGTCCCGCGCCCGGTAGCGCCAGTCGACGAAGGTGCCCGGCTCGGTGCCGAGCGCCAGGACGTGCCCGTTGCGCGTGGTGATCTCCTCACCGAGCAGCACCAGCAGGTCGTCACCGGCCGCGTCGGCCCAGTGGGCGTGCGAGGCGTTCGTGTTGTGGTCGGAACTGTTGACGAAGTCCAGCCCGGCCGCACGGGCCAGCGCCGCGATCTCCCCCGGGGTGCGGCGCCCGTCGGAGTGCCAGGAGTGCAGATGGCAGTCGCCCCGGTACCAGTCCCGGCCCCGCCCCCGGGCCCGCTCCGGCGGATACACCGCCTGGGGCGTCTGCCCGGCCGCCCCTTCCGTCAGCGTGACGGTCACCTCGTACGCCAGCCCCTGCGGCGCCACGGTGTAGGGGCCGAGGGCGACGTACCAGGTGCCGGGCGTCAGCGGCCCCGGAAGATACCCCGGCGTGGCCCCGTCGGCCCGCACGAAGAACTCGCTCCGCGCACCCCCCGACCACCCCCGGAACCCCCGCCCGCCCAGCTCGGTCCCGCGCGCGTCGAACAGCCCGATGTCGAGGGCGTTGCCGGGGGTGCCGGGCGGGACGGAGGGTTTGCCGTAGGTGTAGGAGACCCGCAACTCGCCGGTGCCGGGCGGAACGTCGAAGGGGAGGTACACGAAGTCGGGCGAGCCGGGTGCGATGGTGCCGCGCAACGTCGTCACACCGCCAACGTAAGCCCGCCTCAGGGCTGCGGGGAACTGCGCTACAAGCCATGACGGCCCCGCACGTACCCCCTGACGAGCAACCAACCAGTCGGTACGATGCCCCATGCGTATCTCCGTCACGATCTTCCTGACCGACGAGACGATCACCCCCACACACCTGGCCCGCGAACTGGAACAACGCGGCTTCTGCGGCCTCTACCTCCCGGAACACACGCACATCCCGGTGGAACGCACGACCCCCTACCCCGCCGGCGGTGACCTGCCCCCCGAGTACGGCCGCACCCTCGACCCCTTCATCGCCCTCGCCCAGGCCGCCGCCGTGACCCGGCGTCTGGCGCTCGGCACCGGAATCACCCTGGTCGCCCAGCACGACCCCATCGACCTCGCCAAGCAGATCGCCACGCTGGACCACCTCTCCGGCGGCCGTTTCACCCTCGGCCTCGGCTACGGCTGGAACGTGGAGGAGGCCGCCGACCACGGCGTGACCTGGCGGACCCGGCGCGAACTGGTCCGGGACCGGATGGCGCTGATGCGCGCGCTGTGGAGCGAGGAGCCGACGGAGTACACCGGGGAGTTCGGCAGCGTCCGGGCCAGCCTCGCCCACCCCAAGCCCGTGCAGAAGCCGCGCGGCCGGGTCGTCGGCCCCCGCACGCTCGTCGGCGGGGCCGCGGGGCCCAAGCTGTTCGCGCACATCGCCGAGTTCGCCGACGGCTGGCTGCCGATCGGCGGCCGCGGGCTCACCGAGGCGCTGCCCGCGCTGCGCTCGGTGTGGGCGGACGCGGGCCGCGACCCGGCCGCCCTCCAGGTCGTCCCGTACGCCGTCCAGCCCACTCCCGGCAAGCTCGCCCACTACGCCGAACTGGGCGTCGAGGAGGTCGTGGTGCAGCTGCCGCCGGCCGGCGAGACGGAGGTGCTGCGTGCCCTCGACAGCTATGCCGCCCTGCTGCCGGGCGGTACCGCGCAAGGGTGATCAACGCGAACGTATGCTCAGAGAATGACGACTTCCGCGACCTCCGGAACGGGCCCGACCGAGAACTCCATGCGTCGCGCCCTCAAACGCGCTCGGGACGGCGTCACCCTCGATGTCACCGAGGCGGCGGTGCTCCTCCGGGCACGCGGTGAGGACCTGACCGACCTCGCCGCCTCCGCCGCCCGGGTGCGGGACGCGGGCCTGGAGGCGGCGGGCAGGCCCGGCGTCATCACGTACTCGAAGAGCGTCTTCATCCCCCTGACCCGGCTGTGCCGGGACAAGTGCCACTACTGCACCTTCGCCACCGTGCCCGGCAAGCTGCGGCGCGCCGGCCACGGGATGTTCCTGTCCCCCGACGAGGTGCTGGACATCGCCCGCAAGGGTGCCGCCCTCGGCTGCAAGGAAGCCCTGATCACCCTCGGCGACAAGCCGGAGGACCGCTGGCCGGAGGCGCGCGAGTGGCTCGACGCGCACGGCTACGACGACACCATCGCCTACGTCCGCGCCATCTCCATCCGCATCCTGGAGGAGACGGGCCTGCTGCCCCACCTCAACCCGGGCGTCATGACGTGGACGGACTTCCAGCGGCTGAAGCCGGTCGCGCCGAGCATGGGCATGATGCTGGAGACGACCGCGGAGCGGCTGTGGTCGGAGCCCGGCGGCCCGCACCACGGCTCCCCGGACAAGGAACCGGCCGTACGGCTGCGGGTGCTGGAGGACGCCGGCCGCTCCTCCGTGCCGTTCACCTCCGGCCTGCTCATCGGCATCGGCGAGACGTACGAGGAACGCGCGGAGTCGCTGTTCGCACTCCGAAAGATCTCCCGGGCCTACCATGGCATCCAGGAGCTGATCATCCAGAACTTCCGCGCCAAGCCGGACACGGCGATGCGCGGCATGCCGGACGCCGAACTGGACGACCTGGTCGCCACGGTGGCCGTCGCCCGGCACATCATGGGCCCGTCGGCCTGCCTCCAGGCCCCGCCGAACCTGGTCGACGCCGAGTACGAGCGGCTGATCGGCGCCGGCATCGACGACTGGGGCGGGGTCTCCCCGCTGACCATCGACCACGTCAACCCCGAGCGCCCCTGGCCGCAGATCGAGGAACTCACCGAACGGTCCCACGCGGCCGGCTTCGAACTGCGCGAACGCCTCTGCGTGTACCCGGAGTTCGTGCGCCGGGGCGAGCCCTGGCTGGACCCGCGGCTGCGCCCGCACGTGTCGGCCCTGGCCGACCCGGAGACGGGCCTCGCCCGTGCGGACGCGGTCGTGGCGGGCCTGCCCTGGCAGGAGCCGGAGGAGGTGTTCACCGCCACCGGCCGCACCGACCTGCACACCTCCATCGACACCGAGGGCCGTACGGGCGACCGGCGCGCCGACTTCGACGAGGTGTACGGCGACTGGGAGGCCCTGCGCGAGGCGGCGGCCCCCGGGATGGCCCCGGAGCGCATCGACGCCGACGTCCGCGAGGCGCTGCGCACGGCGGCCGGCGACCCGACCCGGCTGACCGACGCCGAGGCCCTCGCCCTGCTGCACGCGGACGGGCCGGCGCTGGACGCGCTGTGCCGGGTCGCGGACGACGTCCGCAGGTCGGCGGTCGGCGACGACGTGACGTACATCGTCACCCGGAACATCAACTTCACCAACGTCTGCTACACCGGCTGCCGGTTCTGCGCCTTCGCGCAGCGCCGCACGGACGCCGACGCGTACACGCTCTCCCTGGAGCAGGTGGCGGACCGCGCGCAGCAGGCGTGGGACGTGGGCGCGGTCGAGGTGTGCATGCAGGGCGGCATCCACCCGGACCTGCCGGGGACGGCGTACTTCGACATCGCGAAGGCGGTGAAGGAACGCGTCCCGGGCATGCATGTGCACGCCTTCTCCCCGATGGAGGTGGTGAACGGCGCGACCAGGACCGGGATGTCGATCCGGGAGTGGCTGACCGCCGCCAAGGAGGCGGGCCTGGACTCCATCCCCGGTACGGCGGCGGAGATCCTGGACGACGAGGTCCGCTGGGTGCTGACCAAGGGAAAGCTGCCCACGGCCACCTGGATCGAGGTGGTCACGACCGCGCACGAGCTGGGCATCCGCTCGTCGTCCACGATGATGTACGGACACGTGGACCAGCCCCGGCACTGGCTCGGCCACCTGCGCACGCTGGCCCGGATCCAGCGGGACACGGGCGGCTTCACCGAGTTCGTGACGCTGCCGTTCATCCACACGAACGCGCCGGTGTACCTGGCCGGGATCGCCCGCCCGGGACCGACCCTGCGGGACAACCGGGCGGTGACGGCGATGGCCCGCCTGCTCCTCCACCCCTGGATCCCCAACATCCAGACGAGCTGGGTCAAACTGGGCACCGAGGGGGCGGCGGAGATGCTCCGCTCCGGCGCGAACGACCTGGGCGGGACGCTCATGGAGGAGACGATCTCCCGCATGGCGGGCTCCTCCTACGGCTCGTACAAGTCGGTCCGCGACCTGATCGCGGTGGCGGAGGCGGCCGGCCGGCCCGCGAAGCCGCGCACCACGCTGTACGGCGAGGTCCCCGAGGAGCGGCAGCGGGCGGCCGAGGCGTCCGACGGTCACCTGCCGGAACTGCTGCCGGTCCTGGACTGAGCCTTCTCCCCGGACCGAGCCATCTCCGCGAACTGAGTACGATGATCCGACCCCTGTGCTGAGAAGGGGGACCCGTACCGGAGGAGATGCGTCCCGTGGCTGCCCGACTGCCCTCGTGGGCCTGGGTCACCGGTCTGACGGCGGGGGCGACCGCGGTCGTCGTCGCCCTCGCCGTACAGGCGAACCACGGGCCGCATCCCACGGCCGCCGTGGCCAGGCCCGGCGCGTCGGCGTCCGCGAGCCCGCACGCGACGCTGAGCCCGAGAGCGCCGTCCGCGCCCGCCCTGCCGGACCGGTCCGGCGAGGGCCGGCGGATCGTGTACTCGCTCGCGGAGAAGCGGGTCTGGCTGGTCGACGCGACCGGCAGGGCGACCCGCACGTTCACGGTGTGGCCGGGCACGGTCAGCCCGCAGCCCGGCCGCTACTCGATCACCCTGCGCACCCAGTCCCTCAAGGGCTCGGACGGCGTGGAGATCGAGCACGTCATGTACTTCACCAAGGTGGACGGCGTGAACGTGGCCTTCTCCAACGCCCTGGACGGCGCCTCGCCCCCGCCCGCCAACGGCCAGAAGCTGGGCGGCATCCGCCTCCACAAGGAGGACGGGGCCGCGCTGTGGGCCTTCGGCGACCAGGGCACCCGGGTCGCGGTCGTCGACTAGCCGATTCCCGCGTTCGTGTCGGACCCGCCGGACCGCGCCTGCGCCACGGGCACCCACGTGAAGACGGGGGTGGCGACCGCCGCCGGCCCGGGAAGCATCGTCGCGACGAGCCCCGCCCGCTGCCCCCGGCCGCCCGCGTCGGCCGGCGGACCGCACTGCGCCCCGGCCGCACCGCCGCTCCGCTCCGGCGCCCGGGACCGATGCCCCGGACGGCGCGCGCCCAGCGGAGCCCGGGGCCGCCGCGCGGCCCGGGGGATGCCGCCGGTCACGAGCCGTCGCTGCGCCCGTACCGGCCGGACGGCAGCAGGTTGACGATCAGCGCGACCCCGCTCAGCAGGAACACCCGGGTCGCCGCGTCCAGCCCGTTCCAGGTCTTCGACTGCCACATCGCGAACCACTCGCCGCCGATCGCGATGAACCCGGCACCGAAGAGCAGCAGCAGCATCAGCAGCCCGTACGTCGACCAGCGCCGGGCCAGGTCGTCCCGGCCCCGCGCCCAGAGGAAGGTCCCCCAGACCAGCACCGCCGCCGCCACGCTCTCCCACACGATGATGAGGACGTACGCCGTGTCCTCCAGGGCCGTACTGGTCACGGCCCGCCACATCAGGTCGTCGTCCCTGAACGTCGTGTCCATCGCCAGCACATGCCGGACGAACTGCTGATTGGTCCCGAAGTCGGTGATGTTCCCGAGCGCGACCAGGGCGATGTAGAGCGCGAGTATGCCGGTGAGCACTCCGGCGGCGAGCCTGAGCCCGGTGGGGCGTGTGGGGGTGGTGGTCATGGCTGGATTCTCCCCGACGAACACCGGCTTCTCCCACGGGCATTGAGCCAGAATCCGGCCGGGCACGACTGAACGGGCCGTTCCCGGTCGATTACAGTGCTGGGCGTCGTACAGGCGGACGGTGCCGTGGGGAGGTCTGGTGGGCGTGACATCCGGTGCCGTCTGGGGCCGTGCCGAGCAGCAGGACTTCCGCAGCCGGGTGCGCGGCACACTGCTCGGGGCCGCGGTCGGCGACGCCCTCGGCGGGCCGGCCGATCCGCTGTCCCTGGAGGAGATCCGGGCCGCGTACGGCGGCGAGGGGCTGCTCGACCTGGCCTTCGGGCACGGGCGGCGCGGCACGGTCACCCATCACACCCAGCTGACCCTGTTCACCGTCGACGGGCTGATACGCGCCCAGGTGCGCCGCGACACCGGCGCCTGGCATCCGCCGACCGATCTGCACCGGGCCTATCTGCGCTGGGCGGCCACCCAGCGGGACTGGGGGCCCGACGAACGCCGCAAGGACGACGGCTGGCTGGCCCGCGAGGAGTGGCTGTACGCCCGCCGGGACCCGACCCGCGCGCTGCTCATCGGGTTCGGCGACGAGACCATGGGCACGCTGGAGTCCCCGAAGAACCCGGGGGAGCTGGGGCCGGAGGCGGTCGCCCGCTCGGCACCCTTCGGCCTTCTCGTCGGCTGGGAACCCCAGCTGGTCGTCCAACTGGCCGTGGAGTGCGCGGCCCAGACCCACGGCCACCCCATCGCCTACCTGTCGGCGGGCGCGTACGCCGTCATCGTGCACGCGCTGGCCCGCGGCGACAGCCTGGACGGCGCCGTGCAGCGGGCCCTCGCCCTGCTCGCCGCCCGCCCCGGCCACCAGCCCGTCTCCGACGCCCTCCAGCACGCCCTCGGCGCCGTACGGCAGGGCATGCCCACCCCGGCCCGGGTGGAGGAGCTGGCCGGCGACGGTACGGCGGACGGGCTGCTGGCCGCGTCCGTGTACTGCGCGCTGGTCGGGGAGGACGTACGGCACGGGCTGTGTCTGGCGGTGAACCAGAGCGGCCCCTCCGCGGCCGCGGGCGCTCTCGCCGGTGGCCTCCTCGGCGCGCTGCACGGCGAAACGGCCCTTCCGCCGGCCTGGCTGGCCGAACTGGAGGGCCGCCCCACGATCCTGGAACTCGCCGACGACTTCGCCATGGAGATGACCCAGGGCCCCGCACTGCACGGCCCGGCGGGCTCCTCCCCGGGCTGGCTGGCGAGGTACCCGCGGGCTTGACGGTGCCTACGGCGCCCCCACCACATCGTCCCCGGCACCCGCCCGCACCGGCACGGGCTGTGTCTGGCGGTGAACCAGAGCGGTCCCTCCGCCGCCGCGGGCGCCCTCGCCGGCGGCCTCCTCGGCGCGCTGCACGGCCGGCCTGGCTGGCCGAACTGGAGGGCCGCCCCACGATCCTGGAACTCGCCGACGACTTCGCCATGGAGATGACCCAGGGCCCCGCACTGCACGGCCCGGCGGGCTCCTCCCCGGGCTGGCTGGCGAGGTACCCGCGGGCTTGACGGTGCCTACGGCGCCCCCACCACATCGTCCCCGGCACCCGCCCGCACCGGCACAGCCAGCGCAGCGCCCTCGTCGCCGTCGGTGTTGACCTTCTCGATGATCACCAGACGCTCGGGCGTGTCCTCCGGCTTCAAGAAGCCGATGACGATGTACAGCACCAGGGAGACCGCGAGCGGCACCGAGACCTGGTACTGGAGCGGGACACCGCCGTCGATCTGCCAGCTGATCGGGTAGTTGACCAGCCAGAAGGCGAGCAGACCCAGTCCCCAGCTGACGAGCGCGGCCGTCGGGCCGGAGCGGCGGAACGGGCGGAGCAGACCGAGCATCATCGGGATCGCCATCGGACCCATCAGACCGGCGACCCACTTGATGACGACCGTGATGATGTCCTTGAACGCGGGGGAGTTGACCTGCGTCGCGGCCGCCATCGACAGGCCGAGGAAGACCACCGTGGCGACGCGCGCCGCGATCAGCCCCGTCCGGGTGCTCCACGCCCGCGCCCGCGCCGAGAGCACCGGCGCGCAGTCCCGGGTGAAGACGGCCGCGATGGCGTTCGCGTCGGACGAGCACATGGCCATGGTGTGCGAGAAGAAGCCGACGATGACCAGGCCCAGCAGGCCGTGCGGCAGCAGCTGTTCGGTCATCAGGGCGTAGGAGTCGGAGCCGTCCGGCTTCTGCGCCTTCACCAGCAGCGGAGACATCCACATCGGGAAGAACAGGACCACCGGCCAGACCAGCCAGAGGATCGCGGACAGCCGGGCCGAGCGCTCGGCCTGGCGGGCGCTGCCGGTGGCCATGTAGCGCTGGGCCTGGTTGAGCATGCCGCCGTTGTACTCGAAGAGCTTGATGAACAGGAACGCCAGCAGGAACACGGTGCTGTACGGGCCGACCAGCGGTTTGCCGTGGCCGTGCAGCGCGGGCTCGTCCCAGGCGCCGAGGAAGCCGATGTTCTTGTCGTTCAGCTTCATCACGACCGCGATGAACATCGAGATGCCGGCCAGCAACTGGATGACGAACTGGCCGAGTTCGGTCAGCGCGTCCGCCCACAGGCCGCCGATCGTGCAGTACACGGCCGTGATCGCGCCGGTGATGAGGATGCCCTGGTTCAGCGAGATCCCGGTGAACACCGACAACAGGGTGGCGATCGCGGCCCACTTGGCGCCCACGTCCACGATCTTCAGCAGCATGCCCGACCAGGCGAGCGCCTGCTGGGTGGGCAGGTTGTAACGGTTCTTGAGGTACTCCAGCGGGGAGGCCACATGGAGCCGGGAGCGCAGTCGGTTGATGCGCGGCGCGAACAGCTTCGACCCGATGGCGATGCCGAGCGCGATGGGGAAGGACCAGGTGATGAAGGAGGTGACGCCGTAGGTGTAGGCGATGCCCGCGTACCCGGTGAACATCACGGCGCTGTAGCCCGACATGTGGTGCGAGATGCCGGAGAGCCACCAGGGCATCTTGCCGCCGGCCGTGAAGAAGTCGGAGACGTTGTCCACGCGCTTGTGCGACCAGACGCCGATCGCGACCATCACACCGAAGTAGCCGATGAGCACGGCCCAGTCGAGACTGTTCATGTGCCCGATCGTGGGTGCGAGCACATGAACACGACAAGCAAGAGGAAGGTCAAGTCGGAGTAAAATTGTTCCGCTAATTGACTCCCGTTCACTCATATGAACGACGCGACGACCGTCCGGTCCCTCGTCAACGCATCAGCTCACCCGCGTTGACCAGCAACGACTGCCCGGTGACGGCCCGCGCCCGGTCCGAGGCGAGGAACACCGCCGCGTCCGCCACATCCCCGTCGGTGGCCAGTTCAGGCAACGCCATCCGCTCGGTCAGGCGCGCCAGCACCTCGTCCTCCGGCACACCCTCCGTGTGCGCGGTGAACCGGACGTACGCCTGCACCGGCGGCCCCCACATCCAGCCCGGCAGTACAGAGTTGACCCGGATCCGGTCCGGACCCAGCTCCCGCGCCAGCGAGTACATCGCACTGGTCAGCGCCCCCTTCGAGGCGGCGTACGCGGCCTGCCTCACCTGCGAGGGCGCGGCCACGGCCGACTGCGTCCCGATGAACACCACCGACCCGCCCCCGCGCGCCCGCAGCGCCGGCAGACAGGCCCGGGTCATCCGCAGCGTTCCCAGCAGGTTCACGTCGACGACCGACTGCCAGGTCGCGAAGTCCGCGTCCTCCAGCCCGCCGAAGTACGAGTCCCAGGCGGCCACGTGCACCACCGCGTCGATCCCGCCGAACCGCTCCCGCGCCAGTCCCGCCAGCGCCTCGCACTGCCCCTCGTCGGTGATGTCGGTCGCCCGGTACGCCGTGCGCGCGCCGTCCGGATCGATCACGGCCGCGCTCTTGGCCAGGTTCGCCTCGGTGCGCGCCCCCAGCACCGCGTTCCCGCCGTCCCGTACGACGGCCGCCGCGACCTGGTGGCCGAGCCCGGCCCCGACACCCGAGACGACGACGGTCTTGCC
The DNA here is from genome assembly GCF_044750305.1 of Streptomyces sp. NPDC088810. Taxonomy (NCBI): domain Bacteria; kingdom Bacillati; phylum Actinomycetota; class Actinomycetes; order Kitasatosporales; family Streptomycetaceae; genus Streptomyces; species Streptomyces sp. NPDC088810. The sequence goes on along the minus strand of NZ_JBIVJQ010000005.1, from coordinate 276,835 downwards.
CGCGAGCAGGGACATGGCCCCTCCTTCGGTATGGCGCTTCATCTGACGGGGCGTCAGAGTATGGGCGACCGCAGGAAAGGGGAACCGCATGAGCGACGAGACCCGCAGCGAGCGGTACGCCGAACTGGCCGCCGTCGGCCCGTACGGCGTCCGCCCCGGCCATGCCCTGATCACCCTGGTCGAGCCGCACCCCGGCCACGAGTACGCCTACAACCGCTGGTACGAGGACGACCACTACTACGCCGGCGCGATGGCCATGCCCTGGATGTACGCGGGCCGCCGCTGGGTGGCGACCCGGGAGCTGCAGCTCCTGCGCTACCCGGAGAAGTCGGCGGTCGCCCGGCCGGTCACCGCCGGCTGCTACCTCTCCACCTACTGGATCACCGCCGGCCGCTACGACGACCACATGAAGTGGACGGTCGCCATCAACAAGCGCCTCAACCGGGACGCCCGCGTCCACCACGGCCGCACCCACGTCTTCACCGCCTTCCAGGACCACGAGACGACGGTGTACCGGGACGGCGCCGCCGGGCCCCGGGACGTCCACGCCCTCGACCACCCCTACGCCGGCCTGGTGCTGGAGGTCGTCGACACCGACTCGGCCGGGCAGCGCACCGAACTGCTCCGGTGGCTGCGCGACCGCCACCTCCCGCGCCGCCTCGCCGGATCCCCGTGCGCCCTGGTCACCGTGTTCCGGCCGACCCCGCTGCCGGGCGACCGCATGACCTACGTCAAGCAGGTCGAGGGCGTGGACAGCCGGCTGACCCTGCTGTGGTTCCTGGAACGGGATCCGCGGGAGTGCTGGGAGGAGCACTTCCGGGGCCTGGACGAGGAGGTGGCCGAGTCCGGTCTGGGCAGGGTGGAACTGGCGGCACCGTTCATCCCGACGGTTCCGGGCACGGACCGGTACGTGGCCGAACTGAGGTGAGCGCAGGCACTCACTTCAGCTCGTCGGGGCACGGAGTACCGCGCGGCAGCTGGTACGGCGCGGCCAACCGGTACGTCCCGGCCTTCGGCGCCAGCAGCACCGTCCACCGGTCCCCGTTCGAGTCCTCCGGCGTCTGCGTCAGACACCCGTCGACGTTCCGGTACGTCTTCGGCGTACCGGACGACGGCTGCGGCGGCTTCACACTCTTGCCGTGCTCGTCGACGACGCTCAGCCAGGGCGAGTACGGGATCCGGATCAGGATCCGCCCCGCCTTGCGCACCCGCAGGATCATCTCGCCCTGCTCGGCCCGGTCCACCACCGCGTTCGGCTCGGCCAGCGGCGTCGGATCGGTCACCTTGAACAGCTGCCAGTTGGCGTCGCCCCAGACCTGCTTCAGATACGGCATCCCGCGCTGCAGCAGCGCCCGCTCCCGCTCGCCGCCGTCCCCGTCCGGGTTGTCCTTGGGCAGCACCACGTAGTGCACGGCCCACCGCTGGAGCCACTCGTGGTAGTTCGCCGAGTTGAGCGTGTCGTCGTAGAAGAGCGGATTGCGCTCCATGTCGGCCTGCCGGTTCCAGCCGCGGGCCAGGTTGAAGTCCGGCGCCAGCGCGGAGGCCTCCCGGTGGGAGCGGGCCGGGACCACCTCGACCCTGCCCTTCTCCGCGCCCTGCTTCTGGAGCTGGTTGATCAGCGGCGCCAGCTCACGGGCCCAGGACGCGGCCGGGGTGGTGTGGATGATGTCGTCCACCGACTTGAAGCCGATCCAGCCGGCGAAGCCGAGCAGGGCCAGCACCGTCACGTACCACTTGCGGGTCTTTCGCACCGTGTACGGCAGGATCGCGACCAGCGTCGCACCCGCGAACAGCATCGGCAGCCGCGAGATGTTGGACCCGATCTGCGAGCTGATCAGCCACACCAGGACGACGGCGAGGCTGTAGACGCCGGCCGTCAGCCGGACCGTCACCCACTCCTTCGGCGCCAGGAACAGGCAGAACAGCCCGTACAGCAGCGGCATGACCACCGAGCCGAAACCCATCGGCTGGGTACCGGAGAACGGGAACAGCCAGGCCGACACCGCGACCACCGCCGTCGGCGCCAGGCCCAGCGCCCACGCGCCCGGCCGCCGCTTCTGCAGGAACAGCGCGACCGCGACCAGGCCCACGAACAGCCCCGCGACCGGCGAGGCCATCGTGGCGAGCGCGGCCAGCGGGGCGGCGGTCAGGGCCTTCGCCCAGCGTTTGTACCGCCACCGGTACGGCCAGCAGAACACCGCCGCGACCGCGCCGAGCGCGAACATCGTGCCGAGCCCGAAGGTCACCCGGCCGGAGATCGCGTTGGCCAGGAACGCGGCGACCCCGCCGAGCGAGGCCCACAGCGGGTTCTTCACCGCCCGGCTGCGGATCAGGACCAGCGTCAGCAGGCCGGCCGACACCGTCCCGGCGATCATCATCGTCGTACGGACGCCGAGGACCGACATCAGGTACGGCGACACCACGCTGTAGGACACCGGGTGCATGCCCCCGTACCAGGCGAGGTTGTACGCCGAGTCCGGGTGCCGGCCGACGAACTCCGCCCACGCGTCCTGCGCCGCGAGATCACCGCCGCTGTTCGCGAACGTGAAGAACCAGATGATGTGCAGCACGCCGGCGAGCACCGTGACCGACAGCACGGGATGCCGGAGCATCCGCTGCCGGAGGGGCTCGAGCGCGGCGAGCAGACGCGCGCGTGCGCCGGGGCGTACCTCCGGGGTACGGCTGTCCGCGTCAGTCGTGGACAGCCGTATTCGCGGGCCCACTCCCGGGCCCGGGTCTGCGTTGTCGGCGCGTGTCGGCTCCGCTGTGGCCACCTGAAGGCACTCCCCGTATCCCGTCTTCTGTTCTCGGCCGCGTCCCTCGGTGGTCCGGCCGCTTCCCTTCCGGTCCGCGGCCCTGTCCCGGGACCGGCGACCTGCCCCGATTCGTGACGCTAGCACGCACCCCGCCCCGGGGCCCCCGGGTGGGGGCTCCCCAGGGCGGGGTGCGCGGCGGGCCGGGGCGGGGGCGGTCAGCCCAGCCGGGTGAGCTTGGCGCCGAAACCGGGCTCGGCCAGATCCTTCTGCAGGGCCACCGGAACCTTCACCGCGCCGGACGTACCGTCACCCACCGTGAGCGTGCCGACCCGGGTGCCGGCCTTCGCGGTGTGCGGCACGGTCCCCGGGGTGAAGGACAGCCGCACCTTCATACCGGCCCAGCCGGCCGCCGTGACGTCCTGCGTGACCACGACCGGGGTGTGGCCGCCGAGCCGGTCGTCCACATAGCCGACCACGTCGCCCTTCTTCAGGATCTTCGACGTGGTCAGCGCGTCCTGGGCGGCGAGCAGCGCGGTCTTGCTGACCGCGTTGACCGTCTCCAGGATCTTCGGCTTGTGCTGGCCGAGGATCGCGCCCACCAGGGTGACCGTCCGGCCGCCGACCTGCTTGCGCGAGGCGAAGAGCAGATTGCCGCCGGCCGCGGTGGTGCTGCCGGTCTTGATGCCGATCGCGCCCATGCGGTACGGCAGCTCGTTGTAGTTGGGCCAGAAGTGGCCGGAGGGGTCCGTCCAGCTGGCCGCGCTGCTGATCGCGACCAGCGCGGGGACCTTCACGAACGCGCGGCCGAGCTTCACCTGGTCCTCGGCCGTGGAGACGGTGGTCTCCTTCAGGCCCGAGGGGTCGGTGTACGTCGTGTCCGTCATCCCCAGTTCCCTGGCGGTGGCGTTCATCTCCTTCACGAACGCCGCCTCCGAGCCCGCGTCCCAGCGCGCGAGCAGCCGGGCGATGTTGTTGGCGGAGGGGATCATGACGGCGGACAGCGCCTGCTTCTCGGTGAGGTAGTCGCCGGCCTTCACGGTGTTGAGGGTGGACTCGCCGGCCTTGTCGTAGCCGCCCTCCTTCTCGGCCTTCGCGTCCACCTTGATCTTCGGGCCCTCCTGGCCCGGCTTCAGCGGGTGGTGCTTGAGGATGATGTACGCGGTCATGGTCTTGGCGACCGAGCCGATCGCCACCGGGGTCTGCTTGCCGAAGTGGCCCATCGTGCCGACGCCGTCCGCGTCGATCCAGCCCTGGCCCTCGCCGGGCCACGGCAGGGTCGTGCGTCCGCCGTCGAACGTGTAGGTCTCCTCGCCGGTGAGCGCGAGGGTGGGGGACGGCAGGGGGCGCACGGCCTGTACGACCGCGAAGACGACCGCCAGGAGCAGGACCAGCGGGGTCCAGATCTTGACCCTCCGCACGAGCGTGCGGACCGGGGTCTCCGGGGGCGGCGGCGTGTTCGTCAGCTCCGCCAGCAGGTCCAGCGGGGGCTTGGGCGGGAGCGGCTGCTGCGTGGTGCGCTCGGGGCCGACCTGGGGGACGGGGGTGGTGGCGTCGGGGGCCGCCGGCTGAGGCTTGGCCGGCTTTCGCAGGTCGTCCCTCAACGCGACGAACTTGCTGGTGCGTTCGGCGTCGGACTCCGGCGCCTTCGGCTGGCCGCCGAGCTTCAGCATGGTCGTCGGCTGATCGACCTCGGCCTTCTTGGGCCGGGGCGCCTTGAACACAGCGGTCGGCTGATCGACGGGGGGCTTCGCCGCCGCGTCGGCCTTCGCCTCGGCTGCGGGGGTTGCCTGCGCCGCGTCGGCCTTCGCCTCGGCTGCGGGGGTTGCCTGCGCCGCGTCGGCCTTCGCCTCGGCTGCGGGGGTTGCCTGCGCCGCGTCGGCCTTCGCCTCGGCTCCGCCATCGGCGTCCGTGTTCCCACCCGCACCACCCGTGCGGCTCTCGTCGTCGTCCGCGGGTGGCCCCTGTGGGGCGTCCCCGTCGTCGGCGTCCTCGGGCCCGTCCCCGACCTCCACCGCCTCGACTACGCCCTCGCCACCAGCGCCGCCCGCGTCGCCCTCGGCGTCTGCGACATCCTCGGCGCCAGCACCGGCCTTGCTGCCTGCGACAGCCTTGGTGTCCGCGTCGGCCTTGTCCCCGGCGCCGGCCTCGTCGCCCGGGAGGGCCTTGCTGTCCGCGGCACGCTTGGCATCCACGTCGGCCTTGGCTCCAGCGGGGGCCTTGTCGCCCGGGAGGGCCTTGCTGCCCGCGTCGGCCTTGGCGTCCGCGGCATCCTCGGTGCCAGTAGCGGCCTTGCTGTCTGAGACAGCCTTTATGTCCGCGTCGGGCTTGGCTCCAGCGCGGGTCTTGCCAGCCGCGGCAGCCTCGTCGCCGGTGCCGGCCTCGTCGCCCGCGTCGGCCTTGGTGTCCGCGTCGGCCTTGGCTCCAGCGGGGGTCTTGCCAGCCGCGGCAGCCTCGTCGCCGGTGCCGGCCTCGTCGCCCGCGTCGGCCTCGTCGCCCGCGTCGGCCTCGTCGCCCGTGTCGGCCTTGGTGTCCGCGTCGGGCTTGGCCCCAGCGTGGCCCTTGCCGTCCGCGGCAGCCTTGGCGCCGGCCTTGCCACCCGCAACGCCGGCGCGCGCATCGGCCTTGTCGGCCTTCGCGTCCGCGTCGGTCCCGTTCTTCGCGGTGGCGTCCGCCTTCGCCTGGCCCTCGGCGTCCGCTTCCGTCTGCGCGTCAGACGCCCCCTCGGACTCGGCCTTTGCTTTCGCGTCGGACGGCGTCTCCGCCTCGGCCCGCGCGTCAGATGAACCCTCTGCCTCCGCCTCAGCCTTCTCCTGGGACGGAATCCCCGCACCGCTGCCCGTCTCAGACGACTCCTCAGGCTCGGTCTCCGAGGCGGGCGACTTTGCGGTCGTGTCGGGGTGGGGAGCGCGTACCCAGGAGGACACCGCTTCGTGCAGGGCGGTGTCGGGTCGTACCGTGAGGATCTTCGTCGCCGTGTCCCTGCTCCCACCCGCGGAATCCTTTTCGCGGGACACGGCCAGACGCGGATCGCGCGCCTCGGGAACCGAATCCGCGCTCCCCGACGTCGGTTCCGCCGACGACTCGCGCTGCTTCGACCTGTCGGGGGACTCGCCCGCCACCGATGCCTCCTCATGCGCCGCGCGCTCACCCGCGCGCCCTGTCCGAACCATGTACCAGTGTCCTGTGTGAGGGCCTGGCCCCTGCGGTAGACGAGAACGACATACCTGCCGGTTCCCTCACGAACCGGTCACGCACCCTCGACAGACCAATGTGAGAGGGGTCACCCTGTCATTCATCCACGCGGGGAGGCATGGATGGGCAGGAGCCGCAGAACACTTCCGGAGGAGCTTCTGCTGCTGGCACTGGACCCGGCCACGGGTACCACTGCACAGCCGCAGTCGCTCGACCTCGGTCTGGCCGGTGCACAGCTAGTGGAGCTGGCGCTGGCCGGACGGATAGCCCCAGACGGGGATCGTATCGCCGTGGTGGTACCACGGCCGACAGGAGATCCGACTCTGGACTGCGCATTGGAGTTGCTGCGAAGGCGTGGCGCTCCCGTGCGTGCCGTCCACTGGATCGGCGGGCCCCGACTCGGGCTGCGCCAGACCTACCTCTCGCATCTGGAGCGGTGCGGCATGGTCGCCGCCGTGCCGGGTCAGATGTGCGGGGTGTTGCCGACGACTCGCTACCAGGCGACGGACAACGACATCAGCCGGGAGATCCGTGCCCGGCTGGACTCCGCGATCCGCACCGGCGTACCGCCGGACCCGCGGACCGCGGCGCTCGCCGCCCTGGCGCACGCCGTCGGACTCGGCAAGCACCTGTATCCGGGGAACGAGGGACGCTCGTCCCGCTCCCGGCTGCGTGACCTGATCCGGCACGACCCCATGGGCGGGCTGGTCGCCCACGCCGTGATGGACGTGCAGAACGGTGCGGCCGCCCAGCCGCGCCGGGGCCCGGCCTCGGGCGGCCGTCCGGCCGCGCCCGGCGCCAGGCCCGCGCCGGAACCCGCACGCGGGGTTCCGATGCAGCCGCACCGCGGGTCCATGGCACGCGCCGTGGCCCACTGAGCCGCCGTCCCGGTCCCCACAGACCCGGTTCGGGAGCCGCTGGTCCGAGCGGGGCGGCGAGACCCTCGTGGTCTCGCCGCCCCGCTCGACTGCGCCCAGGAGTTCGAGGCGGCGCCGCATATCCCTCGTTTCCCAGCGGTAGAAAGCACCTTGGTGGCAGTCTGCTCAACAGCAGATACGCAAAGTGTTAAGTACAGGCAGGCAGCCGGAGGTGCACGTCCCGTGGCGTCCAATGTCAATCCCACCGTCAGGCGGCGCCGGCTGGGCCAGGAGCTGCGCAGGCTTCGTGAGCTCAAGGGCATGACGGCCGAAGAGGTGGCGGAGCGGCTGCTGGTGTCGCAGTCGAAGATCAGCAGGCTGGAGAACGGCCGCAGGAGCATCAGCCAGCGCGATGTGCGCGACCTGTGCGGGGTGTACGAGGTCGAGGACCAGCGGATCGTCGACTCGCTGATGGAGATGGCCCGGGACTCCAGACAGCAGGGGTGGTGGCACACCTTCGGGGACATCCCGTACAGCGTGTACATCGGGCTGGAGACGGACGCGGAGTCGCTGCGGGTGTACGAACCCCAGCTGGTGACCGGCCTGTTGCAGACCCGCGCCTACGCCGAGGCCCTGGTGCAGGGCGCGTTGCCGGAGACGTCGACGGCCGAGATCGAGAAGCGGGTCCAGGTGCGGATGCGCCGACAGGAACGTATCACCGCCGAGAACAACCCGCTCCGGCTGTGGGTGGTGCTGGACGAGGCGGCCCTGCGCCGGCTCGTGGGCAGCAAGCTGGTGATGCGGGAACAGCTGGAGCACCTGATCGAGATGTCCCAGCTGCCGCACGTCACCGTGCAGGTGCTGCCGTTCGAGGTGGGCGCGCACCCGGGGCTCAACGGCCAGTACGCGATCCTGGAGTTCGCCGACGCGGCCGACTCCAGCGTGGTGTACCTGGAGGGCGTCACCAGCGACCTGTACCTGGAGAAGGCGCAGGACGTGCAGAAGTACGCCGTGATGTACGAGCACCTGCGGGCACAGTCCCTCAATGTGGAAGCGTCCCGGCAATTCATCGCGGATGTGGCGAAAGTGTACGCCGACTGAGCCGGTGTCACGCGGGGCGCGGGATCGTACACCGTCGATCGGCTCCAGTGGAAGGCTCACCTGGAATATGCCATCCGGTCGAGTGAACGACTGCTCCGGCAGAAGCAGTTGCCCGGTAGCGTCGATCACGCCAATCAGACGACATGGTTGGCGTGAACCGCACTACCGCAACTCGCAACAGGAGTGGACATGGCACTGATTCAGGGCGCTTCGGAGACGTGGATGAAGTCCTCCTATTCCGCGGGCAACGGCGCTTGCGTCGAGGTCAAGTCGCCCACCGCCGCCGAACTCGCCGTCCGCGACTCCAAGACCCCCGAGGGTCCCGTCCTGGCCTTCCCCACCGACGCGTGGAACGCCTTCGTGTCCTCGGTCAAGGCGTGAGGGGTTCTCCCTGACCCTGGCCCGGACGACAACTGCACAAGCACCACCAGGAGAGCCCTCTCGACCAGTCGCCGTCCTTGCCGAGAGGGCTCACCGCCTGGTCCGGGACCAGGAGGAAGCGGTAGGCGGGGCTCAGCCCAGCTGGGCCTCGATCGCGGAGACCACCTCGGCCGACTCCGGCTCGGTCTGCGGCGCGAACCGCGCGACGACCCGGCCGTCCCGCCCGATCAGGAACTTCTCGAAGTTCCAGCGGATGTCCCCGCTGTGGCCCTCGGCGTCCGCGAACCCGACGAGCCGCTCGTACAGCGGATGCCGGCCCTCCCCGTTCACCTCCACCTTCTCGGTCAGCGGGAAGCTCACGCCGTACGTCGCCGAGCAGAACTCCGCGATCTCCTCGGCGGTGCCGGGCTCCTGCCCGAGGAACTGGTTGCAGGGCACGCCCAGCACGGTGAAGCCCTGTCCGGCGTACCGCTCCTGGAGCTTCTCCAGCCCGGAGTACTGCGGGGTCAGGCCGCACTTGGAGGCCACGTTCACGATGAGCACGGCCTTGCCCGCGTACTGCGGCAGGTTGGCGGAGCCGCCGGTGAGCGCTCCGATCTCGACATCCAGCACGTTGTGGTCAGTAGTCGTCATGCCCGGATGCTAGCCCCGCCGGGCCACGGCCCCCCGCCCGGCCTCGACCAACACGTCACCGGCCGCCGTCCGCGCGTACAGCACCGACCGCCCGGCCCGCCGCCGCTCCACCAGCCCCGCCTCCCGCAGCACCTTCAGATGCCGCCCGACCGAGCCGAGGCCCTGCCCGGTGACGGCGGTCAGCTGGCTGGTGCTCATGGGGGAGCCGAGCAGCACGAGCACCCCGGCCCGGGCCGCGCCGAGCAGCGCGCCCAGGCCCGCGGGCACCGCACGCCCGCCGTCCCCGGCCAGGACGCCGGTGCAGGGATAGACCACGGCGTACCGCTCCCCCTCCTCCCAGGACACCCAGCCCGTGTGCTGCGCGGTCACCGGCACGAACACCAGCTCGGCGCCGGAGATCTCGCGCGGCGGGTACTCGTGCAGATTGATCTGGAACCGGTTCTCCCCCAGCCACCGGGTGCCGCCCGGCCGCAGTGAGTCCAGCACGCTCGCCCAGCCGCCCTGGCTCACCCGCGCGGTCCGTGCGACCACGTCCGCCTCCAGCACCCGCCGGCGCCGCTCCCAGGACGGTCGTACGGTCTCCCGCCACACCCACTCCAGCAACCCCGCCGCCCGCTCCGGCAGGTCGTCCCGGTCCAGCTCGGCCGGGAGCGGCCCGGCGAGGGAGAGCCGCAGATGGGCGTGGGCAGCGCCGGGATCGGCCGCGCGCACCCGGGCCACCTCCTCGGCGAAGCTCTCCCCGGCGCGGGGCGCGGGGGTGAGGAAGTCGGCGATCCACTCCCGGCCCAGCCCCGCCCGCACCAGCCGGGCCGTCAGGGGGTCGGCCGCGAGCCGGGCCCGGTAGCCGGGCAGGTGGCTGCCCAGCCAGGCGTGCTCACCGGGATGCGACCCCTGCCCGGCGTGCAGCAGCTTCAGGCAGGCGAAGGTCTCGGCGAGCGGCGAGATGACGAACCGGCTGCGCGCCAGGGTGTCCGCGTTGAGCTGCCACCACCCCATGCGACCCCCTCCTGTACGGCCCGTACGGCCCGAACCGCCTGTACGACCTTTCGCGCGGTGGCGAAACAATAACGAGCCGTCCGCGGCCCCGCCGAGACTCCGCAGCATGCCCAGCTACCGATCCCTGTTCCGCACCCCGGAGTTCACCCCGCTCCTCCTCGGCGCGGCCGCGAAGACCGCGGCCCAGACCGTCGGCGGCCTCGCCCTCGGCACCCTCGTGTTCCGGGCGACCGGCTCCCCGCTCCTGTCGGCGCTGAGCATGTTCGGCTCGTCGCTCGCCCAGGTGCTGGGCGCCACCTTCCTGCTGTCCGGCGCCGACCGGCTGCCCCCGCGTACGGCCCTCACCGCGATCGCGCTGGTCTTCGCGGCCGGTACGGCGGTGCAGGCGCTGCCCGGCCTGCCGACCGGCGCGCTCCTCACCCTCGTGGCCCTGCTGGGCCTGGCCGCCTCGCTCGGCGGCGGGATCCGCTGGGGGCTGCTCAACGAGATCCTCCCCAAGGACGGCTATCTGCCGGGGCGTTCGCTGTTCAACATGATGAGCGGGCTGATGCAGGTCGCCGGTTTCGCCGCCGGCGGCGCCCTGCTCGCCGCGCTCTCCCCGCGCACCTGCCTGCTGCTGGCGGCGGCCCTGTACCTGGCGGCCGCGCTCGTCCTGCGGCTCGGCCTGACCGCCCGGCCGCCCCGCGCCGCCGGCCGGCCCTCGCCCTCGGCGACCTGGCGCACCAACGCCGAGCTGTGGTCGTCCCGGCCGCGCCGCCTGACCTATCTGGGCCTGTGGCTGCCCAACGGCATGGTCGTCGGCTGTGAATCGCTGTACGTGTCGTACGCCCCGCACGCGGCCGGCACCCTGTTCGCCTGCGCGGCGCTCGGCATGTTCGCCGGGGACGTGACGGTCGGCCGTCTGCTCCCCGTCGCCGTCCGCACCCGCCTGGCCACCCCGCTGCTGCTCCTGCTGGCGACGCCGTACCTGCTGTTCGCCGCGCACCCGCCGGTGCCGGTGGCCGCGGTCTGTGTGACCCTGGCCTCCGCCGGCTTCGGGGCGAGCCTGGTGCAGCAGGAGCGGCTGATGCGCCTGACCCCCGACGCCATGGCCGGCCAGGCCCTCGGCCTGCACGCGGCCGGCACGCTGACCCTGCAGGGCGTCAGCGCGACGGCGGCGGGGACCCTGGCCCAGCTCGCCTCGCCCGCCGCGGCGATGACCGCGATGGCGGCGGGCTCGGTCTGCGTGACCCTGGCGCTGGCTACGGCTGCTCGACGGGCTCCGGTCCCGTCTTCGGCCGAGCCGGCGCCGGACCGGACTCCGTCGTGACCTCGGCGTCGATCTTCTTCACAGCCCGGTCGAAGTACCGCAGCAGCTCCACCGGGAACGGCATGACGAGCGTCGAGTTCTTCTCGGCGGCCACCTCGACCACGGTCTGCAGCAGGCGCAGCTGCATGGCCTCCGGGGTGTCCGCCATGATCCGGGAGGCGTTGGCGAGCTGCTGCGCGGCCTGGAACTCGCCGTCCGCGGTGATGACCCGGGCCCGCCGCTCCCGCTCGGCCTCGGCCTGCCGCGACATCGACCGCTTCAGCGACTCGGGCAGCTGGACGTCCTTGATCTCCACCCGGTCGATGTGCACGCCCCACCCGGCGGCCGGGCTGTCGATCATCAGGGCCAGGCCCTCGTGCAGCCGCTCCCGGTCGCTCAGCAGATCGTCCAGGTCGCTCTTGCCGATGATGGACCGCAGGGAGGACTGGGCGACCTGGCCGACGGCGAAGACGTAGTCCTGCACCTCGATGGCCGCGCGCACCGGGTCGGTGACCCGGAAGTAGACGACGGCGTCCACCTTCACCGAGACGTTGTCCCGGGTGATGCCCTCCTGGGTGGGCACCGGCATGGTCGCCACCTGCACGTTCACCTTGCGCATCCGGTCGGCGAACGGGATGAGGAAGGTGACGCCCGGCTGCCGGTAGCTGGGCAGCGCCTTGCCCCACCGGAACACCACCCCGCGCTCCACCTGGTTGACGACCCGCATCCCGCTCTTCAGCACGAGCAGCAGGAGGACGGCGACGACCACCACTGCGACGACGGTGCCTTCCATGGCACTCCCCTTCTCCGACACGATCCGGACAACGGGGAGGACACGGGGAGGAGGTAGTGCGGATCCGGCCCCGGCGTCAGGGAAGCGTAAAGAAACGGCGGGCTGCCGGGGGCGGCCAGGCCGGCTTCGGCACCGCGGCTGGGCCGGCCGGATGCGGGGACGGCGGTGCCCCGGCGTCCGGACGCGCGCCTGGGGCCCGGGCGGGCGTCCGGGGCGCGCATGCCGGGGGGCGGCCGTCCACGCGGGGCCGGAATGGAATCGGGTCCCTGGAATCCGGGATGGCTGACCAGACCGGTGAACGGAAGCTGCCCGGCATCGGCGGGTACCGCCAACGGTGGCGGATCTGCGCGACGGGAGCCGTCGGGAATAGCCTGGAGAAGAGCGGCACCGGGACGGAGCGGGCCCTCCCGATGCATTCCCCTCACCGAGGGGGACGTGGAAGAGGGAGGCGATGAGCCGTGCCCTGGAATCTGAACGGCACGTACCTGGAGAGCTGCAACTGCGACGTGGTGTGCCCTTGCACCACCTCGGGCCTCACCGCACCGGCCGACCACGAGCGCTGCCAGGTGACCTTCGCGTTCCACGTGGACAGCGGGAACGTGGACGGCACGGACGTCTCCGACCGCAACGTCGCCGTCTTCATCGATGCGCCCCGGGTGATGGCCGAGGGCGGCTGGCAGGTGGCGCTGTACCTCGACGCTTCGGCCGACGACGGCCAGGCGGATGCGCTGGGCAAGGTCTTCTCCGGCCAGGCCGGCGGGCCGATGGCGGCGCTCACCCCGCTCATCGGCGAGGTCCTCGGCGTGGAGCGCGTTCCCATCGGCTACCGTGACGACGGCCGCCGCCACTCCGTGCGGGTGGGCGGCGCCATCGACATCGAGATCGAGGACCAGGTTGCCCCGCAGTTCGGCGAGGACGGTCCGGTCATGGGACTGACCGGCATCTTCCACCCGGTGAACAGCACGCTGACCATCGCCCGGTCGACCCGGGCGACGGGCGACGGCGTGCACGGCCGGTCCTGGGACTACTCCGGCGGCAACGGACACTCGGCGCCCTTCACGTGGTCCGCGTGACCGGTTGGCTGGTCACCGTCCGCCGCAGGGCAGGCCCCGCCGGGCTGCTGCTGGTCGCGGCGTCTGCCGCCTGGGTCTGGGCGGTGACACGCTGGGGCGGCATGCAGGCGATGCCGGGCACCATGGGCCTGCGCCTGCCCGCTTTCCTGGCCATGTGGACACTGATGACGGCGGCGATGATGCTGCCCGCCACGGCGCCCGTCGCCGCGCTGTACGCACGCACCATCACCGCGCACCGGGCACCGCACATGGTCGTTTTCACGATCGCCTACCTGGTTGTCTGGGGTGCGGCCGGGCTGCCGGCGTACGGGCTGGCCGCCGGCCTGGGCAGGGCGGCGAACCTCCCGGCGGCAGCGGGGACCGCAGTGGCCGCCGCCGTGTTCGCGACCAGCGGCGTCTACCAGCTCATGCCCCTCAAGGACCGCTGCCTGGCGAGGTGCCGCTCGCCGATCGGGCTGATGCTGCGCTACGCCTCGTACCCGGGGCTCTCCCGCGATCTGCGTGCCGGAGCCCACCACGGGGCCTTCTGCCTGGGCTGCTGTGGGTCGCTGATGGTGCTGCTGGCGGCGTTCGGTGTGATGAATCTGTGGGCCATGGTGGTTCTGACCGCCGTGATCACCGCCGAGAAGCTCGTACCGGCCGGCCGCCTGGTGGCCCGCACCGTGGGAATCACCTCGATCGCCCTGGCCGTCGCCGTCTTCTGGTTCCCGGAGCTGGCCCCGGGCCTCACCGGCGGCGGTACGACCGGGATGTGAGGCGGGCCGGGACCCTTCTCTCCGCGCGGCGTGCTCGGCATGGTCGGGAAAGTCCGGCCGGCCGGGCAGTAGAACCCCCTCCCGCACCCGTCCTTACAGGGGAACGAGGGAGGGCACATTGAACGCCGACGAGGAACGCCAGTTCCGCGAGTTCGTGGCGGCGCGGTCGAGATCGCTGCTGCACACGGCCTACCTGCTGACCGGAGACTGGGAGCAGGGCCGGGACCTGCTCCAGACCGCGCTTGCCTCCACCGCTCGGCGTTGGTCGAAGCTGCGCGACCGGGAGCAACCGGAGATCTATGTGCGCCGGGCTCTCTACCACGCCCAGGTGGACCGCTTCCGGCTCCTCAGCTGGGGGCGGGAGACGGTCACGGACACCCTGCCCGACCAGCCCTCCGGGCAGGCCGCCGACTGGGCCGACACCGTGGTCCAGCGGCAGGACATCATGTCCGCGCTGCGGCGGCTGCCCAAGCGCCAGCGTGCGGTGATCGTGCTGCGTTACTTCGAGGACCGGCCGGACAACGAGATCGCCGCGATCCTGGGCGTCGCCCAGGGGACGGTCCGCAGCCAGACCCACAAGGCCCTCGCCTCTCTTCGCACCACCCTGGCCGAGGCAGGGCCGTCGGCCTCCTCCTCCACTGCCTCCGGAAGGGGCGTCACCGCATGAACGGCTCGACCGAACACCCGCAGCACGAGACGTCGCTGCACGATGCCTTGCAGGCCCATGTCCGAGAGAGCGGCAGTGACCCCGTCGGCGCCTATCTGGTCGGCCTGGCCGATGACGCGTTGCGGGTCGCCCGGCGGCGGCAGCGGCTGGCCCGCGCCGGGGTCGGCGTCGTCGCCGCCGCGGCGGTCGCCGCCGCCTGGGTAGCCGTCGCGGGCGGCGCGACCCCGGGCGCGCACGTGGTCCAACCCGCCGCAGGGGGCGGTACCGGGAAGGCGGCCCCGGTCTCCCTCCTGCCGGTCACCTCGGCCATGGAGCACGCGTGCACCCATGGCAACGGCGGCTACACCGTGCACGCGACGGCGACCCAACCGGCGTTCTGCGTCCACGCCGACCGGGCCAGGGGCATGACCGACGTCCGTGTCACCTCCGCGAAGGCCGAGAAGAGCACCATCGACGGCACCTGGCAGGTCGAGGTGACCCTCGGCCCCGCCGACCGGTCCCGTTTCGCCGCCCTCACCGGCTCCATCGCGGCGGCCCCGGCCCCGCGCAACGAAGTCGCCATCGTCATCGACGGCAAGCTCTGGGGCAGACCCTCCGTGACCTCCTCGATCACCGGCGGCCGTTTCGAAATCGTCGGGGCCTACGTCGGGGACCTCACCGGCACCACCGCCCACGACCTCGCCGACCGGCTGGACCCCGCCGGGTGAGGAGGAGCGAGGGCCGCTGGGCCGGCGTCTGCGTGACGCGCCCGATCAGCCCTGCCGCCTGGGTACAGGTGAACCACCCCGCTGCCGCGCCCGGCACCGCCGCCCCGAGCACGGCTCCTCCGCATGCCGCCGAGTTCTCCTCCACGGGAAGCATCCGCGGGAATTGGGCCTGCGTATCCGGGGCACACGGGACAGGCATCCGGCTGGTCGGTGAAGGAGGAAGCAGTGGGAGAGGACTCGTCGCTCAAAGCTGTGGGTTGGGCGCGCTCGCTGCCGGCGAGCCGGGGGGTGAAGGAGGCCAGGGACTGGACTCGTGACCACCTGGCCTCGCTCGGGTGGCTGCGCACAGCCCCGGACCTGGTGGACTCGGTGCTGTTGACCGTGTCCGAGCTGGTCACCAACGCTCACAAGCATGCCCGCAGCACGGCGCAGTTGATCCTGCTGTGGGATGAGCAGTGCCTGCATGTGACCGTTCATGACGCCTCTCCCGAGCTGCCCGAGCAGCGCCGTCCCGATGCCGGTGCCCTGGGAGGTCGCGGTCTGATGCTGGTCGACGCCCTCGCCGACGCCTGGGAGGCCCACCGTTGTCCGCACGGCAAGGATGTCATCGCCTGCTTCCAGCCGCCCTCGCCCCCGACCGCCACGTAGAGCAGTTTGTGCAGGGGATGTGGGGGCACGAGCGCTTCACCGCTACAGAAGCTACGAGGAGGCGTGTTCCATGACTGCCGGTGAGAAGGCCAAGGCGAAGACCGAGCAGGCGGAAGGCAAGGCCAAGGAGGCTTTGGGAAACGCCGTCGGGAACGAGCGCATGGCCGCGGAGGGGCAGGCCGAGAAGAGTGCGGGTGACGCGCGGCAGGCCAAGGAAAAGGCCAAGGACGCCTTCAAGCACTGACACCGCTGCCCTGGCGTGAGGGAAGGGGCTGTCCCGGGTGAGCCGGGACGGCCCCTTCTTCCTGTGTCCCCGGGCACCGGCGCCAACCCGGTCGTATGGCTCGTTCGGGTGCGCAACTCATGCAGGTTCCAGCCCAGGTGTCCAGGCTGGGCCTCAGGATGAGTCTTCTCGTGAAGGTGGCACAACATGCCGACGTACGTCGCCTTGCTGAGCTGGACCGATCAAGGGGTCCGAAACTACAAGGACACCGCGAAGCGCGCCGAGACGTTCGGTTCAGCGGTACAGAAGCTTGGGGCGAAGCTCCTGAGTGTCTACTGGACCATCGGTCCGTACGACCTCGTGGCCATCATCGAAGCGCCTGACGACGAAACCGCCACCGCGGCACTCCTGCAGCTCGGTGGCGTGGGCAACGTCCGTTCCACGACCCTGCGGGCCTTCAGCCGAGAGGAGATGGAACGCATCATCGCCAAGACGGCGGGCTGACGGCAGCGACGAAGAAGCCCCACATCGGCACCTTTCGCCTGGCGCATCGCGTCTCGTCGCGCGGCTCAAGTGGTCGGTGGAGTCTTCGCGGGCGAGCCAAGTTCCATCGAGCGCGATCAGTAGCCGTTGTCACGCAGTTCCACACCCGCGCGAAGGCGGGGGAGGGGCGACCCCCGCTTTAGGAGTTCGGCCGAATCCCGCGAAGATCAGCTGCCCCGGTCGTAGCTGAGGTCACCGCTTGCTCGTCGCTGCACGTCTCGGCTGTACGGCCCGGGGCCGGCGGGGACTACTCAGGACGCCGATCGCGCGCCACGCTCGTACGGCCACCCGTGGCGCCTCTTCAGAGCTTCCCGCCGATCTCGCACGCGCGGCACGGGGGCTGGCCGCAGGTGCACTGCATGAGGGCGTCGATGACCCCGCGGTCGTGGTAGAGGCACTCGTCTTTGCAGGTGTGCCGCGGAATGAACCCCGCGGGGATCTCGCCGGGCCACGGCTCGTGGCCGTCCCTGCAGCGGGCGAACCGCTCGGGATCGGTGGAGTGCAGGTCGTGCATCTTCGACCGCGCCTCGTCCTCCAGATGCCGCACGCGCTCCGCCAGGCTCTTGAGCTCGGCGGCGATGCCGGCGTAGTGGTCGGTGCCGGTCCTCACGTGTGCGGCCCGCAGCGCCATCGCGGCGTTGCCGAGAAACCTGCTCGCGTCCTGGAGGTCGGTCACGTGATGCATCTGAATGCCGTTCACGCCACGGACCCACACAGCGTCCATGCTGCTCACTGATCTACCTCCGGGAAGGAAACATCTTATTTAAGGACATTAAAGACCCGGGTTGCGCCAGTCCAGGGCTTGGAGGGTGAGTCGGCTCACAGGAAGTGTGGGTGAGATGGATCTTCCTCCGTTCATCATCCACTTGACACGGAGATTTACGAGACGTCTCCTGGAAAGGACAAAGGAACGCGTCGGAGGCTGCTGATGGCAACCTACGAATATCGATGCATCCGCTGCGGAACCTTCGATGTGAAGTTGCCGATCGGCACGGCACCCAAGTCCTCGGGCTGTCCCGTTTGCGGAGGCGCCGCACGGCGTGTGTATTCGGCCCCCTCTCTCGCACGAACCTCGAACGCGGTCGCCGCCGTCCATGCCCGCGAGGAGCAGTCCCGTGAGGCCCCGGAGGTGGTCTCCGAAGTGCCGCCCGGCAGGAGAGTGCGCAGGCCACCGCACCCCGCGCTCTCCAAGTTGCCCCGTCCCTGAAGGACTTGGGAGGTGCGTCCTGTGGCGAACGTGGGACTGCTCTTCGTCGGTGCGGTGCTCTTCCTGAACGGACTGCTCCTCCTCAAAAAGGTCGATCCCCGCTCGGCAGCGGTTTTCAACCTTTTCGTCGGTTCACTCCAGGTGCTGACGCCGACGTACCTCATCTTCGCCGCCGACAACGACCCCAAGAAGATTTTGGCGGCGTCCGGGATTTATCTCTTCGGATTCACCTACCTCTACGTGGGAATCTGTCTCCTGGTCGGCATCGAAACCGATGGTGTCGGCTATTACTCGCTCTTTGTGGCAGTCGCCGCCCTGGGGTACTCGTTCGTCAATTTCCACCTGGCCAAGGACAACCCGTTCGGGGTGATCTGGCTCTACTGGGCGTTCCTGTGGTTCCTGTTCTTCCTGCTGCTCGGCCTCAAGTTGGACAGGCTCGGCAGCTACGTCGGCTGGGTCACGGCGATCGAGGGCTGGGTCACCGGCGTGATCCCCGCCGCTCTGCTGCTCTCCGGCTACTGGAAACACCCCGACGAGACCGCCATCGCACTGGGCGTCTTCGCCGTCGTCGTCTTTGCGGCGCTGTGGCCGCTCACCCGCGCATCGCGGCAACCGGCGCCCGCCACCACGACGCCGGCCGGCCCGGGTGCATCCGTGTGACCGATTCAGAAGGACCAAGGAAGCCGTCATGCCCGAAGTCAAGTTCACAGTGGACCAGAGCAAGTCCATGCGCGATCAGGCCGTCCCGGGACACAACAGGTGGCATCCGGATGTTCCGGTCGCCGCCATGGTCCATCCGGGGGACGAGTTCCGCCTCGAATGCCGCGAATGGACCGACGCGCAGATAGGCAACAACGATTCCGCCAACGACGTACGCGATGTCGACCTGAAGGCCACGCACATGTTGAGCGGGCCGATAGGCGTCGAAGGCGCGGAGCCGGGCGACCTGCTCGTCGTGGACATCCTCGACCTGGGGCCCGTACCGCAGCAGGTCGGGGCCGCACCCGGTCAGGGCTGGGGATACACCGGCGTCTTCGCCAAGGCCAACGGCGGAGGATTCCTGACCGACTACTTCCCGGACGCCTACAAGGCGATCTGGGACTTCCACGGTCAGCAGGCGGTGTCCAGGCACCTGCCCGGTGTCCGCTTCACCGGCATCACCCACCCCGGTCTCTTCGGCACCGCCCCCTCCGCGGACCTGCTGGCGAGCTGGAACAGGCGCGAGCAGGCGCTGATCGACACCGACCCCGACCGGATCCCGCCGCTGGGGCTCGCGCCCGATGCCGACGGGGGACTCGCGGGAAAGGCAACCGGATCGGATGCCCAGCGCATCCTCGAGGAAGGAGCACGCACCGTTCCCGCACGGGAGAACGGCGGCAACCACGACATCAAGAACTTCACGCGCGGCGCCCGGGTCTTCTACCCCGTGCACGTCAACGACGCCAAGCTGTCGGGCGGTGACCTGCACTTCAGCCAGGGAGACGGGGAGATCACCTTCTGCGGCGCCATCGAGATGGGCGGCTACATCGACTTCCACGTCGACCTGATCAAGGGCGGCATGGAGAAGTACGGCATCAGCACCAACCCCGTCTTCATGCCGGGCAATGTCGAGCCGCGGTACTCGGAGTTCATGTCCTTCATCGGGATCTCCGTGGACCACGACACCAACACCAACTACTACATGGACGCGACGGTTGCCTTCCGCCGCGCCTGCCTCAACGCCATCGAGTACCTGAAGAGGTTCGGCTACTCCGGAGAGCAGGCCTACCTGATCCTCGGCGCGGCCCCCATCGAGGGACGCATCAGCGGGATCGTGGACATTCCCAACGCCTGCTGCTCGCTGTATCTCCCCACCGCCATCTTCGATTTCGACGTCCGGCCCACCACCGCCGGCCCCACGACGGCCGACCGCGGCCAGTGCGCGGTCTCCACTGCCTGACTGGACGCCGACGCCTGGCCGGACACCGGCCGCAGGAGTTCAGCGGCTGGTGGCTCGCTCAGACTGGCGAGGCAAACGGGGGAGGAGCGGATCCAGGGAAGGCGCTCGGTCCTGAGGGTCCGAGGCATCACTGCCGTCAAACCCTGCCGTCAAAGGCCCCGGACCATGATCGGTCCGGGGCCTTTTCCCTGGTGCCCCCGGCACATGAGTTCTCTGGGCGGCTCACCGGAGGCGAACAAGTCATTGAGGGCGAGGTTGACCTCGCGGTCAACGAAGAAGCTGCGCCACAACTCCTGGATGCGGTTGTCGCGCATGTTGTGCTTGCTGGGCAAGGACAACAGCCCGAAGGCAGCGTCGACGTCGTCAGCGATCCGCACGGTGCGGAAGAGCTTGTGCTCGACCGGAACCGGAGCATGAGCGTTGTACACGCGCCATTCCGCCCCGTTGGTCAGCGCAACCCATTCCACACCTGCGACTGCTGCGTAGCTGATCGTCTGGTTCGCCCAGCGCGGGTCGTCGAGATTCTCCCCGATCGCCTTCGCCTCGATGAACAGCCGGGGCATGCGCATGAGGATCAGTGCGTAGTTGACGGGGTTGTCGGTCGTCCGCCGTCGGTACTCGCGGTGCACCTCCTCGGGGTCCAGCACGTCCCAGCCCAGGGCGGCGATCACTGGTTCGATGAGGCCGGCTTTCGTGTTCTGCTCACCCAGCCGGCGTCCGAGGCTGCGCTAACGGACCAGCCGATCAACGCACTGCTTCAGTGTGTCCAAGAGGTCGTCCATGCGCTGCTCCCCGTCCTCACGCCCATGCAACACCTTCGGCAGCCTAGTGCTGTGACCGGCAAGGTTCACGGGCCTGGCGTCGTCACCCGGCCCAGTTTGGCGCGGCAGTGCGCGACCTGAACACGGCAGAAGCGCCCCTTTTCGCTGGTGGGCCCGGCGGTGCGGGGAAAGTGTCGGCGAGCGTCGACCTGAGCGTCAGCCGTCCCATTCGGCCATGCGCCTGTGACCCGTACTGGGCCTGAGCCACGCCCCTCCTCACGGTCGTTCCCCTCGGCGGCCATGTCCATCATCTCCTCACATAGGGAGCTTGGGCGGATCTCGGACCGGCTGACGTAGTCGCACGTGTGTGACAGTTAGGTAGTCGAGCCTCAGCCCTTGCGGTGTCCGTGACGGCACTGTGCCCAGGACAGGACCCACAAGCATCATTTGGCTTTGTGGGATTCTTAGGACACGGTGTCAGTGGCCCGTACATCCTTGGACCATGCAGCAACTAGAGGCGCAGGAAGTCTCCCTGCACAAGGTCTTCAGCAGCGACTACGACTTCCGGATCCCGGACTACCAGCGGCCCTACGCCTGGGACGTCGAGCAGGCCGTTCAGCTGCTCACCGACTTGGAGGAGTCGCTGGACAGGGGGACGGACGAGCCGTACTTCCTCGGCTCCATCGTCCTTGTCAAGGCCAAGGGCAACGCGCCCGCTGAGGTTATTGACGGCCAGCAGCGCCTCACCACCCTGACCATCCTGCTCGCCCTCCTTCGCGACCTGACGGAGGACCCCGACCTCCGCAGCGATCTCGACAAACTGGTCACGGAGCCCGGCAACAAGGTCCGCCGGCTCGATCCCAAGCCCAGGCTCACCCTGCGATTCCGCGACGCCGGCTTCTTCCAGAAGTACGTCCAGACAAAGGGAGCCACCGAGGCACTGCGGGTCCTGAAGGAGGAGACGCTGCCGACGGACGCGCAGAAGGCCGTTCTGCGCAACGCCAGGGCGCTGCACGCGATTCTCACCGACTGGTCGGAGGATCGACGGCTGGATCTCGTGCAGATGCTGGGCGAGCACACCTTCCTGGTCGTCGTCAGCACCCCCGATCTGGACAGCGCGCACCGCATCTTCAGCGTGATGAATTCCCGGGGCATGGACCTCTCGCCCACGGACATCTTCAAGTCGCACATCATCGGTGCTCTGGACGAGAAGGCCTCGGAGGAGTGCGCACGCAAGTGGGAAGACGCGGAGGAGGCTCTGGGGCGAGATGACTTCGCCGACCTCTTCCTTCACCTGCGCATGGTGTTTGCCATGAAGCGGGCGGAGCGGGAACTGCTCAAAGAGTTTCCCGAGCAGGTGCTCAGCCACTATCTGCCCGGCAAGGCCGAGTCGTTCGTCAATGATGTCGTCGTGCCGTACGCGGACGCCTACGTGCAGATCCGTGACGCCAGCTACGCGGCGGTCTCCGGAGCAGAGCAGGTCAACGCCTGGTTCAAACGCCTCCAGCAGATCGACAACAACGACTGGCGACCCGCGGCTCTGTGGGCGCTGCGTAACCATGGTGACGACCCCGCCTGGCTCGACAGATTCTTCGGCGCACTGGAGCGGCTGGCGGCCAGCATGTTCATCCGCCGCGTCTACACCACTCCCCGCGTCACCCGCTACGCGGACCTCCTGCGCGAACTCAACGCCGGCAACGGCATGGACGCGACGTCCTTCGCCTTGACGGACACGGAGAAGGCCGAGACGCTCTCGCGCCTGGACGGCGACATATACCTCGTCACCAAGACCCGTAAGTACGTCCTGCTGCGCCTGGACGAGATGCTGGCCGGGAAGCCCGGAGTCTCGTACGACCACACTCTGATCACCGTCGAGCACGTGCTGCCGCAGAACCCAAAACAGGGATCGCAGTGGCTGCGGAACTTCACCGACGAGCAGCGCATTCAGTGGACGCACCGGCTGGGCAACCTCGTCCTGCTCAACCGGACGAAGAACGCCTACGCCCAGAACTACGACTTCACGGAAAAGAAGGCCAAGTACTTCACCGGCAGGCATGGCGTCTCCACGTTCGCCCTGACCAGCCAGGTGCTGCAGCACCAGGAGTGGGTGCCGAAACTGCTGCAGAAGCGGCAGCAGCGGCTCGTGGGGCTGCTGGCCGACGAGTGGGATCTGTAAGGAGTTAGGGACAGCAGCCTGCGGGGCCCACGAGTCGTGCGGCTGCACGCTCACCCGGGAGGCTCGGCGCGGGAGATGGCGGACAAGCCGGCGATTAGCTGGGCGGACCAGTGGGGGTGCGCGTTCAGGTCGTCGGGGAAGTGTATGAAC
The DNA here is from genome assembly GCF_044750305.1 of Streptomyces sp. NPDC088810. Lineage (NCBI taxonomy): Bacteria > Bacillati > Actinomycetota > Actinomycetes > Kitasatosporales > Streptomycetaceae > Streptomyces > Streptomyces sp. NPDC088810. Next base: position 253,989 of record NZ_JBIVJQ010000005.1, on the reverse strand, counting down.
ATCTGCTTGTCTTGGACGAGCAGGCGCCCGGAGAAGCACGTCGCTGACGCGACACTGTTTTGTAGGACCGTCAGCTCCCAGTCAATGAGCTCGGGAGTGTCTCCAGCGGACCTGCACAGTGCAAACTGGCTCTCAGGCGTTGCCTTGAAGGCGAAGTATCCATCCTCTGCCGTGGAGCGGAAGAGACTCTCCTGCTTCGGCCGGGGATCAACTCCGCGTATCAGCAGCGGATGCCAGTCTGCGTCGGGGCCTGCCGAGGAGAGGTCTGCGGCCAGGCGCTTGCGAAGCTCCTGGTGGCGGAACGCGATGTCCACCAGTAGTTCGACAGCGTCGTCCGCCACCCGGCGGGCGTCCGGCCAACCACTTTCCCACTGGTCGCGAAGCGCGGCATCGACCCAGGACTGAAGCAGGCCGTCCAGCGGTCCGGCAGGGTAGTTGCGTTCCGCTTCCTGCACGGCAAGGCGGACGACACCGGGAACATTGTCGGTGCGCTCCTTCTCCTGCTGCCACTCGAATGCGTATGGGTCGGTCACCTCCAGGTGCGCGTTCTCCATCTCCAGCAGCCTGGCGAGCAGCTTCCTGCGTCCGTAAGCGCCCACGGGTGCATCTCGTAGCGCGTCCGCCACCGCGTCGTCAGCGGACCATGCGTCCTCGTCGAGTAGCCACGCTGCCGCTTTCAGGCGCACCTCGGCCGGCTGATCCTGGTCGGCTGCGACCCAGCGGGCGATGCTGTAGGCGTGCTCATCGTCGGCGTCGCCGGTTCCGGTGGCGAAGTTCGCGATGTTGATGTCCGGAGCGAGGGTCTTGACGGCCTCGTATCCTTCTCGCCCCTCCTCGTTGATCAGCTCACCGATGGCCGGCCAGCGGAGGTCGTCCTGCAGGTTTGAGGACGCGACGAGGTGCCGGAGAGCGGCGAGGTGTTCCTGCCGTCGTTCGTCCTCGGTCAGCTTCCGCTGCGCGGGAGCTGCGTACTGGTTCGACTCCCAGTAAACCCGCTGCATCTCACGCCAGGGGTTTGAGGTATTGATGACCCACCATGCCGCGGTCGCTGCGCTTCTGCCTTTGCTCAGCAGATGGTCGAGTGCGTCTGCGCGGTATTCGAGGTTGTCCACGGTGCCGAGGTCGGTGTCTGCGATCAAAGCCAGAAGCGCGGGGATTCCGCGGTCAGGATCCGTGTCAGCCAGTTTTGCCGCGTCCCGGACGCGTTGCGCGTCCTCGTCTTCTTCCTCGTCTTCTTCCTCCCAGTCCCATTCCTCCTCCGCGAGGTCGTCATCCCGGTTGTCGTCTCGTGCGACATCCGACACGGCTGGTCCTTTCGGTGAAGTGGTGCGAACCGCTCATCGTGGCGGATGAGGCACGCCAGGAGCTGTGTTACCGGTGCGGTGCGGCTTCGAACCCGTCGCGAGCAGCATGGTTCTGGCCGGTGCCGCTTCTGGAGAAGGCGGGTCAGGAAGGCGGACCGTCGAGGCCGAGGCGGATTACGGCGAGTGCCTCGGCGATCTCGACGGTCATCTCGTCGGCGGGTCCGAACACCATGCACATGTCCTGGTGGAGGGGTTCGAGGACCTGCCGGGCTTCGACGGCCCGGCCCTGGGCGAGCAGCAGCATCCCGATGTTGTGCCGTAGCTCCACGGCTTCCTCGCTCACGTCGCTGTCGACGGCCCGCACGACGTTCAGGACGCCCTGGAGCGCGGCGAGCGCGTCGGTGACCTGACCGAGTTCGGCGCGGCACCGGGCCGCCTGGGCGCGGCAGGCGCGGGCCTGCTCGCCGGTGGGTCCGGCGATGCGGGCGTACGCGTCGGCGAGGGCGTCGAACTCGGGCAGTGCGGCCCGGTAGTCGCCGCCGAGGAGGCGGATCGCCGCACGCTGGCGGCGCAGCGCCAGGACCTGCTTGCTCTCGGAGCCGAGGGCGAGGGCCGCGGGTTCGATGACCTCGCCGAGCACCTCGGCGGCCTGCGCGAACCGCTCCTCCTCCAGCAGGGCGTCGGAGTGGGCGTACGCCTCCTTGATGTCCTCGCGCAGCCGGGCGGGGACGGGCACCGGCTGAACCCCCGGCAGGACGGCTGTCGGCGTCGAACCACCGGGTGCGGAGGCCTGGGCGCGGGCGCGGGGCGCGAAAGGGCGACGGAACACGCCCGTCGGATCGGGTGCGCCGGCCGGCCCGGCATCGGCCGTGCCGGGTTCTCCGCCCGGCGGCGGGAGGAACGGCAGCAGCCGCGCGTACACCTCCTGCGTGTCGGTGGGCCGCGCCTCGGGCGCCTTGCGCAGCAGGTGCAGGACCAGCTCCTCCAGCGCCTCGGGGACGTCGGGCCGTAGCTGTCGCAGCGGGGTGGGGGCGGCGTTGACGTGCTGGTACATCAGCAGGTACTCGCTCTCCGCCTCGAACACGAGCCGCCCGCTGAGGAGTTCGTGCAGCACACAGCCGAGCGCGTACAGGTCGGTCTGCGGGGCGATGCGTCCGCCGCGGACCTGCTCGGGCGACATGTACTGGTGGGTGCCGATGGGGCTGCCGGTGGCGGTCAGCTTGGTGACGTCGGTCCGCAGGATCGCCGCGATGCCGAAGTCGAGGACCTTCACCGTGCCGTCGCGGGCGACGAGGATGTTGCCCGGTTTGAGGTCCCGGTGGATCACCGGTACGTCGTGCGCGTACGACAGCACGGTCGCGATCTGCGCGGCGACGGCGGCGGCCCAGCTGACCGGCAGGGGCCGGCCGGGGTCGAGGTAGGCGGAGAGCGGTACGCCGTCGACGAGTTCCATCACCAGGAACAGCCGCTCGTACGACGCGTCGAGCACCGCGTCGTACACCTGCGGCACGCCGGGGTGCTGGATGCGCGCGGTGATGCGGGCCTCGCGACGGAAGCGCTTGGCGAACTCCTCGGCCAGCTGCGGGGAGGTGACCGAGGCCTGCCGGATGAGTTTCACGGCGACGGGCCGGTCGAGCACGGCGTCGTAGCCGCGCCACACGTCGCCCATGCCGCCGTGGCTCAGCTCCTCCAGGAGTTCGTAACGGTCGGAGATCGCCTCCTGCGGCACCTTGCCCCCGGTGTGCGTGATGAACAGTCACGGTCAGGGGTCAAGTGTGACCGCTGCGTCAGGATGCCGTCCAGGGTTCGCGGTGGAACACATGGACCCGGCGGTGGACGACGGGCAGGAGGGTGCGGCGGCCGCCCTCCCGCCGCAGGAACAGCCCCGTGCTGCGGTCGGTGGATGGTGGGTGCCCAGGAGGAATCCCGGGCACCCTCGGCACCACCGGCCCTGCGGCCGAACTGCTGCTACACCGTCACTCCCTGTCCGCCGCCATGATGCCGACGCATTCTTCGAGCGCGGCGTGCAACGGCGTTACGAAGGCGGCGAGCTCGGCGTCCGACGCCTTCCCCACCTCCAGCACCGCGCCGACGACCGTCACCAGGACAGCGGCGGCCTTCAGCGCGTGCGCGTCGGCCAGCTCCTCAAGACGGCCGCCGGGGTGCGTGACCGCCAAGGCCTCCTTGCCAGTGGCCGGGTCGAGGCCGAGACTGCGCAGACGCGGCGTACTCGTGCTCATACGGCGACCTCCCACGGAACCGGAACGTAGTCCTGCCCCAGCGTCGCCAGGACCGCCGCCCGGCGCCGCTCGCGCTGAAGGCGGCGCCGGTCATGTTCGTCCCGCTCGCGTTCCCATTCGACGAGGTACGGGCGGACCAGGGGCATGCCGTCGGCGGTGATGACGTCCGCCGGGTGCGGACACGTGATCACGGGTGGGGGTTCCGGAGTGGGCGGACAGGGGGTGAGGGGCAGTGGTGGTGGGGTTGCTGCGGAGCGGTGGGTACCGCGGGCGGGCAGGAAGAGGGTCAGAATCGCGGCCACTAGGCTGCGCATAGGTCGACTCCCAACAGTCGGCTGAGGCCCCGGTAGGGAAGTAGCCGCTTCCCGTCGGGGCCGCTCTGTGTTGAGCACCACGGTAGCGCGGATAACCGCAGATAACCACGGATGCGCGGAATGTCGTGGTCACCCACGCTGTTGTCATGGAGCTTGACCGCACACGCCCCCTGTGGCGGCAGATCGCAGCGGAGATCATCCGGCGCATCAAGGACGGCACGTACCCGCCGGGAAGCCGCGTGCCCTCCACTCTGGAAATCGCCCAGGAGTTCAGCGTAGTGAACGCGACAGCGGCGAAGGCGATGCGGCATGTACGGGAGCAGGGGTGGACGCGGGGCGAGGTCGGGCTGGGGACTTTCGTCGCCGACCCCCTGCCGCCCTCCCCCGAAACTCCCGCCCCCTCCGCATAGCCAAGCTCGGTCGCGTTCAGTTGCCCGGTGTGCCTTTCGTCGGCCACTCGTGGGCGAGGTTCTCCGTCTGAGTCGGCGGTCGCGGACCTGAGGCGGCGCTGCTACTTCACATCTTTGGCCAGGACGGCGACGGCAACCCTGCCGACCACCCTCGTCAGTACGTAGTTGGTCGAGCTGCTGAAGGCGACGCCCACGCCGGCCGGAATCGCCTTGGCCATCGCCTTCTGGGTGAAGGTGATGGACACCCGCTTGAACAACTGCTTGATCGTGACCAGGGCGGGCCCTTTGAGGTACTGGTAGACCAGCTTCTCGGCGATCTTCTGTACCGCCGCCTTGCCGCCCTTCGACGCCATCTGTTCCGCCGAGCCCGCCAGGGCGATGGTGAAGGCGAGGTGCTTCTTGTCCTCGGTGCTCAGCTCGGTCTCGAACACCTCGACCAGGCACATGCACATGTCGACCTGGAGCTTGAGCGCCAAGGCGACGTCGGTGGCACCACCGCCCAGGACCGCGACCGCGGTCCCGACCCCCGGAATCACGCTCGGGGCGGCGGTGGCGGCCCCAGCGACTGCCGACATCTTGGAATACCGGCCTATGATCTTGGCCGCGATCCGGCGCTTGTCCTCCAGGCTCTCGGGCCTCCGCTCGTTCTTGTCCTCGAAGGACACGCGGTAACCGTCCACGACCTTGGCGGCCGCCGCCGGTGTCATGACGATGGTCTCGACGGCCTTCTGAAGCCGAGACCCTTCGGGCTCGTCCGACGTGTTGCTCATGTACCCCTCCCCATTTGTTGCACCTCATGGCGAGGGCAACCCGTACTTACGGCCGTGCTGGTGACGTTCTCGAAGGACGCCCCGGCCGGCCACACGGCCGGGGCGTACGCATCAGACGTCGTCGTCCAGGCCCTCCTCGCGGCGGATCATCCGCCAGGCCGCCTTGCGGGCGCTGCGGTCCAGGCTGGACTTGAAGCCCTTGTCGGGACCGAAGTACTGACGGCCCATGCCCGCGATGGTGTCGATGTGGTCGGCCATCTTGTCCGCGAAGACGTTGTCGAAGACGAGGCCGAAGTTCTCCTCGTCGTTGACGACGGCAGCCGCCCGCACCTTCGGGTCGGCCTTGGCCTCCTCGAACGGGCGGATGACGTCCTGCTCGGTGAACTCGGTGCCGAACCGTTCGTTGAACTTCTCGATCAACTCGGAGAGCAGCGACTTCTCCGCCTCCTTCGCGCCGCCCGAGCCGTCGCCGAAGCCCGGCATCGTCGCCGGCCCCTCGGGAGTGAGGGAGACGTCGTACTCCCCGGTCTTCTCCACCCGTAGATGGCTGAGGTCGACCTCGCCTATGTCCACCCCGCCGTCCGCGCGGCGCGGCAGCCGGTTGAGGAGGTAGCGGCCGTAGAGGTGCAGCCGTTCCAGCTCGGCGTCCCGGTAGGGGACGATCTGCGCGAGGAAGCCGTACTTCCTGACGTAGTCGTTGAGGTCAGCGCGGAAGCCCTCCGCCGTCTCCTGGTCGTCCTCGTCCTCGCTTTCGAGCAGAGCGGTGAAGCGGGCGACGGCGGGGGAGAGCAGCCGGTACAGCTCGGCGTGCAGCTTTTCCCACTTTGACTGCGAGCCCGCCGCCTTCTCCTTGGCGGCGAAATAAGCGGCGGCGAACTCGTCCATCTCCTGCCCGGACAGGATCGCCGCCTGCATGACCCGGCTCTGCGCGGTGTAGAGCAGGTTGGGGTCGGAGGGGAGGGTGTTCGCCTCCTCGAAGTACGGCCTGAAGGATTCCTGTATGTCCTCGGCGTCGTTGACGAAGTCGAGGACCGCCAGGTCGGCCTGAGTCTTGCGCTCGGCGGTTCGGTTCAGCCGGGACAGCGTCTGCACGGCGGAGATGCCGGTCAGTGTCTTGTTGACGTACATCGTCGTGAGGAGCGGCTGGTCGAAGCCGGTCTGGTACTTCTCCGCCACGACCAGGATCTTGTACTCGCGCTGGCCCGGACCGCCGGCTCGGGCGGCCTTGTCGTCGGCGCGCGTGTACGCGAACGCCTTCGGCAGCGCGCTCTCCGACAGCCCGCCGTTCTCCCTCGTCTCGGTGGTCTCCTCACCGTCGATGGTGAGCGAGCCCGAGAAGGCGACGAGGACACCCAGGTCGGGGTACTTGGTGTCGTAGTCCCGGTCCTTGATGTAGCTCTTGATCGCGCGCGCCATCTGCACGGCGGACTGTCGCGATGCGGTCACCACCATCGCCTTGGCCCGCCCGCCGAGCCGGCCCCGGCTGTGCGTCACGAAGTGCTCCACGATCACCTGGGCGTGCTGGGCGACCGTCGAGTCATGGGTGAGCGCGTACCGGGCGAGCAGGGAGTTCGCCTTCGACGGGTCGACCTCCCGCTCGTCGGGGTTCTGGTTCACCAGCTTCCAGTACGTGTTGTACGTGACGTAGTTGCGCAGCGGGTCGAGGATGAAGCCCTCCTCGATCGCCTGCCGCATGGAGTACGTGTGGAAGGGCCGGTAGGCCGCCTTGCCGTCGATGTCCTGGAGCGTGCCGAAGAGTTCGAGGGTCTTGGCCTTCGGTGTGGCGGTGAACGCGAAGTAGGAGAGGTTCGCGGCGCGGGAACGCTGCTCGGCCCTCTTCTTGAGCTGCTCGTCCAGGGTGGCGTCCTCGGCCTTGACCGTGGTCGCGCCCGCGTCGTCCGAGTCGGAGTCCAGGCCGAGGTCGCGCAGGGCGGCCCGTACGTCCTTGGCGGCGTCGCCGGACTGCGAGGAGTGCGCCTCGTCCACGATGATCGCGAAGTGGCTGCCCCGGATCTCGGTGGGATTGCGCTCGATGTACGAGATCAGCGCCGGGAACGAGTGCAGGGTGACCGTGACGATCTTCCCGGTGTCGCGGGAGAGGGCCTTGGCGAGCTGCTCGCCCTTCGCCCCGTGCTTCTCGTCGATCTTCACGACGAGGCCCGCGGTCTGCTCGAAGTTGCCGACCGTTTCCCGGAGTTGCGCGTCCAGGTTGCGGCGGTCGGTGATGACGATGACCTTGTCGAAGACCGGCACGCCAGGCTTGAGGCCCTTGGCGACGGCCTCGGCGTCGAGTTCGCGCGGATCGGTGGGGGTGTGCAGGTCGCTGAGGCGGTGCGCGAGCCAGCCGATGGTGTTCGACTTGCCCGAGCCGGCGGAGGCCATGACCAGGTAGTCGTGCCCCGCGCCGTGGGTGGAGGCGTGCGCGGTGAGCTTCTTGACCACGTCCCACTGGTGGAACCTGGGGAAGATCATCGTCTTGGTGGTGCCGCCGCCGGGCGTCTTGCTCTTGTGCAGGTGAACGAACCGCTGGAGCAGGTCCAGCCAGTTGTCCGGCTGCCAGACCTGCTCCCAGAGGTAGGAGGTCGCGTACGTGCCGTAGGCGGTGGGGGCCGGGTTGCCCGCGCCGCCCGGCTGGCCGGGGCCGTTGGAGCCGGTGTTAAAGGGGAGGAAGCGGGTGTTCTTGCCCTTGAGCTGGGTGGCGACGAAGACCAGGTCCGGGTCGACGGCGAAGTTCGCGACGACCCGGCGCGTGAAGATCAGCTCGGTGGGGTCGCGGTCCGTGCGGTACTGCTCCTTGGCCTGCTCCACGCCTTGCTTGGTCAGCGGGTTCTTCAACTCGGCCGTGGCGATGGGGATTCCGTTGAGGAAGAGGGCGAGGTCGAGCCGGTTGCCCCAGTCGGCCTGCTTCGTTGCGTACTCGAGTTCGCGGACGACGGTGAGGCGGTTGGCCCGGTAGCCGTCGAGCACGGAGTCGTGGGCGACGAGGTTCGGCTTGAAGTACGCGACGCGGAGGAGGACGCCCCGGTCCTTGACGCCGTTGCGGAGCACGTCGAGGAGGCCGTTGGTGGCGATGGCCTGGTCTAGGCGCGTGGCGAACCCGCGCTGTGCCTCGTTCGGGTCGCCGCCGTAGACGGTGAGCAGTTCGTTCCACTCGTCGGGCTGGGTCTCGCCGATGAAGGTGAAGAGTTCGTTGGTGTCCAGACCGAGATCGGCCTGGTAGTCCTGTGGGCGAGCTTCGCGCCAGCCACGCTCGACCATGGCGGCGACGATGGCGTCACCGAAGGCGGACTCCGTGTGGATGGGGCTCATGGCTACGCGGTGACTCCGTCCGTTACGTTGCGCCCGCTGGCGGTTGAGACGTCGAACTGGCCGGTTACGGCGGCGGTGATGAGGGCTTGGCGGCGTTCCGTCAGCAGTTCGACCTGGCGCCGAACCTTGTCGGTGAGATTGTCGATGCGCGAGTTCTGGCGGCGGATGGCCTCGACAATTTCGCTCTGCTCGTCCAATGGCGGCAGAGGGATACGCAACATCTGCAGATCCGGCACGTAGATCGTCTTGTGCGTGGAGCCCATCGCCAGCCGACCCAGCAGATCCGGACGCATGGCGCGGAGGCACCAAAGTAGGTAGTACGGGTTCAAAAGGGGACCGCAAGTCCAAGTGACGAAGTCCTGGCTCGTAGCCATGTCCGAGGCCATCACCCCCGAGTAACCAGCGGAAGCCGTCCGACAGAGGAAGACAGTGCCCTTTGGATGCAGCTCGGCAGCGGAGTTGGCGAGTCCCAACTCGCTGATTTTCTCGCGTGTCTCGTGGAGGTCTTCGAGGCGATCGTCCCGTACCTGCTTCACCTCGCCCGTCGTGACCCAGGGGATGGTGCAGTCCACCCACCACTCTGGATGAGACCGGCTGGGTGTATGTCCGCTGCCCATGCGGGCCATGAGCCCGACGCGCACTTCTTGCCATGACTCCGGGATCGACTCCAGCCAGGCAAGCGTGGACCTACGGCGCCCGGTATGTTCGCTGCCCGACACGGCAGCTACCACTCCCGCCGTCCGACGCTCGGCCAGACGGTCCAATAGGCGCTGTTCTGCGTCAACGAGGCCGTCGATGCGGGCGGTCTCGGCGTCGAGGAAGTCGGCGATGCGGCGCTGCTCCTCCAATGGGGGTAGCGGAACCCTGAGCTGCTCAATATCCGGCATGTAGATGGTTTTATGCGTCGAGCCCGTGGCGACGCGCATCAAGTCCGGAGCCATGCCTCTGAGCGCGTGCAGCAAGAACCTTGGCTCCAAGCGTGGACCGCAAGTCCAGGTTGCGAAGTCCTGACTTGTTGCCATATCGGTTTCCATGATGGCTGAAAATCCGACTGAGGCCGTACGGGAAAGGATGACGGTTCCTGCCGGATGTTTAACAGCAGCAGAGTGGGCGAGGCCAAGCGGGCTGACCTTTTCCTTGGTTTCAGAGATGACGCTGATGTTCCCGCTTCTGAGTTGCCAAACATCAGCCAAGGTGATCCAGGGCACCGTGCAGTTTTCCCAGTATTCAGGAACACTTCGACTGGGCGTGTGACCAGATCCGAGACGAGCGACAAGGCGGATTGGAGCTGTCGGCCAACGGGATTGTGCGAGCCACGGCGCAATGTTCGTGGCCGTCATGCCGTCACCTCACCCAACAGCGCCTGAATCTCCGCCTCCAGAGCCTTCAACTCCGCGTCGATCTCCGCAAGCGGCTTCGGCGGCTTGTACACGTAGAAGTGCCGCGTGAACGGGATCTCGTAACCGATCTTCGTCTTCGAGTGGTCGATCCACGCGTCCGGCACGTGCGGCAGCACCTCCCGCTTGAGGTACTCCTCGACGTCCTCGCCGAGCGGAACGTTCTCGTAGTCCCGCAGGTCAGCGTCCGGCTCCGGCGCGCCCTTGACCATCTGGACTTCGCCCTCCGGGTCCCGGACCCCAACCGCCTCCCGTACCGCCTTCGCGAACGGTGCTCCCGACGGCCACGTCAGGCCGGCCGCGACCACCGCGTCCTTGAGCGCGATGAACGCATCGGACTTCGTCGACCAGGACGAGCCGAGCAGCGTACGCACCGCCGCGACGAACTCCTCGCTCCGCTCCAGCCTCGCCACCGGCTTGGCCTCCGCCAGCGCCGCCAGCGTCTCCTCCGTCACCTCGAAGCGGAGCTTCAACGGCCGCTCCACGGTGATGCGCTGGTACCCGAAGTCCTCGTTCCAGAAGACCTTCACCTTGCCGTGCAGCGGGTGCTCTGCGTCCCCCGCGACCTGCAGCGCCTCCGCGTACAGCCGCGTGATGTCGCCGATGTGGTCGGGGCGGCCGTTCGTTCCGTCGCCCAGCTCCTTGCGCTTGTCGCCGAGCGACTTGCGCATCTTCACCCACTGGTCGCGTGCGTCGAGCAGGACGACCTTGCCCTTGTGGTCCTTGTCCTTACGGTTCGTCAGAATCCAGAAGTACGTGGAGATGCCCGTGTTGTAGAAGAGCTGGTCGGGGAGGGCGACGATCGCCTCCAGCCAGTCGTTCTCCAGGATCCAGCGGCGGATGTTGGACTCGCCGGACTCGGCCGCGCCCGTGAACAGCGGGGAGCCGTTGAAGACGATGGCGATGCGTGAGCCGCCCCCGCCGTTCACGTCCACCGGCTTCATCTTCGAGATCATGTGCTGGAGGAAGAGCAGCGAGCCGTCGTTGATGCGCGGCAGACCCGCGCCGAAGCGGCCGGCGTCGCCGAGCGACTTGTGCTCGTACTCGACCTCCTCCTTGACCTTCTTCCACTCCACGCCGAACGGCGGGTTGGCCAGGATGTAGTCGAACTTCCGGCGGGCGTGGCCGTCGTCGGAGAAGGAGTTGCCGAAGCGGATGTTCTCCGGGTCCTGACCCTTGATCATGAGGTCGGACCGGCAGATCGCCCAGGACTCGGGGTTGAGCTCCTGCCCGTACACCTCCACCGTCGCGCCCGGGTTGAGGGCCTTGATGCGGTCGTCGGCGGCGCTGAGCATGCCGCCCGTGCCGCAGGCCGGGTCCATGACCGTGCGGACGACACCCGGCACGGTGAGGGCGTCCGCGTCGGGCGCCACCAGCAGGTTCACCATGAGCTTGATGACCTCGCGCGGGGTGAAGTGCTCACCCGCGGTCTCGTTCGACTGCTCGGCGAAGCGGCGGATCAGTTCCTCGAAGATGTAGCCCATGTTGTGGTTGGGCACGACGTCGGGGTGCAGGTCGAGGTCGGTGAACCTGCCGATGACCTGGTAGAGCAGGTTCGCGCCGTCCAGCTTCCTGACCTGCTGGTTGAACTCGTACTTGTCGAGGACCTCGCGGGCGTTGTCGGAGAAGGCGCCGACGTAGATCTGCAAATTCTTCGCCGCGTTCTGCGGGTCGGCCGCGATCTTCCGCAGCGTGAGGTCGCTCTTGTTGTAGAAGGAATGGCCCGAGGCCCTGCGCAGGAAGTGGCCGGTGTCGATGTCCTGGCCCGCGAACCTGGCGACGGTCTCGACGACCTTGTCGCGCGTCGGCTCCAGGACGCACTCCAGGCGGCGCAGCACGGTGAACGGCAGGATGACCTTGCCGTAGTCGGACTGCTTGTAGTCGCCGCGCAGGAGATCGGCGACGGACCAGGCGTGGTTCGCCAACTCCGTGTGCTTGCTGCTGTTCAAGAGGTCCCGGCTTCCTTCCGAAGAGCGCCGTCCGGGCGGGGGACGGCAGGGATCCAGTGTGGTCGTACGCGGTGGGACGCGTGGGGCGTTTCAGACAGAACGGCTGTCCGGGGCACCCGACGTATCCGGGCTGCCCGGGGTGTCCGGTGGCAGGAGTACGCCGGCGGTGAGGCCGGTCGTCAGGGTGGCCGCGGTGTCGGCGGCGAGGGCGGCGGTTCGGCGGACGGCCGCGCGCAGCTCGTACACGCGGCGGAACGCCTCCCCGTAGCGCCGCTGTTCCTCCAGCGGCAGCAGCGGTACGCGCAGGCGGCCCGGTGTGACGTGCACGAGGGTGGAGCCGGTGGACGCGGAGGCGATGTTGTCGTCGGCGCCGAGGAACCCGGCCAGGAACCACGGGTCGAGGCGGGCCGGGTCGGGGCGCAGGAGATGTATGTGCTGACCCAGCAGGGCTCCGGCGTCCCGGTCGTCCGCGACCCGGGTCATCGCGGACTCCTTGCCGCTGCCCGCGACGGCCCGTACCAGGACGTCCCCGGCGGCGACGGGCTGCGCGGCGTCGGCGTGGAGGTCCATGGCCCCGCCGGACGGGGGGTTCCCGGTGGAGACGTCCTGGGCGGTGAGGACCGGCCGGTCCACGGCGGGGGCGGCGGAGCCTTTGGAGCCGCGGGTGCCGGGCGTCGCCGCCCGCAGCACGGTCAGGGCGCCGCCGCGCGCCAGGTCGGAGACGGTCGCCGTACGCCACTCGCGGGCCGAGGCTCCGGACGGCTGCCAGCCGCCGGACGCGGAGGCGGACGCCAGGGCGGCGACCTGCTCGGCCAGTTGGTCGTGCAGGTCGTGGACGCGCCGTGTCAGGGCGGCCGGGTCGATGTCGGCCGCGGTCGCCCGGACATGGCGGGCCGGGGTGACGTCGACGACGTCGTCGAGGAGGTCGACGAGCGGCACCGCGCGGGCGACGCCGGGCTCGTCGGCGTAGGCGTCGGGGGCGGTGGTGAACGCGGCCCACTGGCCGAGGACCCGCTCCGACAGCCCCTCCCAGTCGAAGGTGGCGCCGGAGGCCGAAGAGGTGGGGGCGGAGGCGGCGGAAGCGGAAGGGCCGGACCGGCGGGAGCGCGAGCCGCCGCGGGAGCCGGCACCCGCCGTCGCCGTACCGGTCGCGGGCGACGTGCCCGTGGCACCGTCCCGCTGCTCGCCCTCCCCGTCGACGAACAGCACTGTCGTACGGTCCGTGCCGCCCGGCTCGGGGCGCTGGAACACCCAGATCTGCAAGCCGATGTGGAGCGGATACGCGGCACGCGCCGGAAGCGAGACGACAGCACGCAGGGCCCCGCCGCGGATGAGTTCCGCGCGGACGCGGCGGCCGGAGGAGCGGAAGGCCAGCGCGGGCGGCAGCAGCATGACCGCGTGGCCGCCGGGCTCCAGGTGTGCGAGGGCGTGCTGCACCCACGCCAGTTCGGACTCGAAGCGCGGCGGGACCCCGTACGCCCACCTCGGGTCGTAGGCCAGCTCGTCGTGACCCCAGTCGCGGTCGGCGAACGGCGGGTTGCACAGGACGGCGTCCACGGTGAGGTCGGGGAAGGCGTCGGCGCGCAGGCTGTCGCCCACGCGGACCGCCGTCTCGGCCTCGGGTGCGGCGATCAGCAGCCGGACCGCGGTGCGTTGGCCCTGGACGGGGAGCGAGTCCTGCCCGAACAGCTCCTGTGCGCCCTGCCGTGCGGCTGCGGCGAGGAGCGTTCCGCTGCCGCAGGCGGGGTCGAGGACGCGGGACGCGCCGGCGGGCAGGAGCCGTGCCATGAGCCGGGCCAGGCCCTCCGGGGTCTGGTAGACGCCGGAGGCGGCGCCCTCGTCCAGTTCGCGTTCGGCGAGGATGTCGAGGGCGGCCTGGGCCCCCGCCTCACGAACGCAACCCAGCAGGGCGCGGACCGCGCCCGCGTCGTCCGGGCCGTAGCGGACCGGCTCGGCTTCCGGCACGGCGGCGGGTAGCTCTTCCGCGGTCTTGTCCGCCTGGGCGATCAGCTGGTCGTCGGGCAGGGCGGCGAGTTCGGCCAGTGCCTCCGGGGTACGGCGGGACGCGGCGGCCACCAGCGGGAAGAGTCGCGCGGCCACCCCCGAGCCGGGCCCCAGCAGCCGTAGTGCCGTACGCAGCTCCTCGGTCGGCGAGGAGGCGGAGGTGTGACCGCGACCACGCAGCCAGGCCTGGACGGCCGACAGGTCGTAGAGCGGGCTGGATTCCGTGCCTGCGCTGGGTGCCGGGAAATCGTCGTGGCGGCGGCGCCAGTTGCTGACGGTGGCGCGTGTGACCCCAGCGATGCGGGAGATCTCGGCGGCTGTCACGTGTGCGGAGGGCGCCGGTCGGGCTGGTGGCTGTTGGGGCATGGCGTGGGGTTCCGCACCTCTCGGGCCTGTCGGGTAGGGACGGTTAACACATTACAACAGCCGTCAAGAACGTCAAGCCGTTTGACGGTGCTTTCAGCGTTGTGCTTATCTGGTCACGCTTACGAAGGGAAGCATGCGCCGTGCCTCCGCAACCGCACCGTGAAGCGTCCTGACGTACCGCGCCAGGCATCCGATCTCTTCCGGTCCCTTTTCGTCGCAACGCCATACCTCGGGGCCGTCCACTCCGCGTCCATTCCGCACCGCAGTCGCCACCCACCGCACACACGGGAGGAACCCGTATGACCGTGACGGAACAGCCCCGGCAGAACGCACACCACCCCACCGGCCCCGCCCGTCCGGCCTCGTCCGACCAGCCCGTGCCCGTGGCCGATCTGGTGGAGGCCCGCCTGGCGGAGGAGGCGCTCACCGAGCCCGTGAAGGTGCTCCTGAGGGAGGCCCTGGGCAACGGCGAGCCCCGGGGAACCTCCTATGTCGGCCGGATCTACCTCGAATCCGTCGCCGTCGCCCGGTTCCGTGGCATCGGACCGCGCGCCTGGCTCAAGCTCAGCCCCAGACCCGGCGTGAACCTGGTCGTGGGTCGCAACGGCTCCGGCAAGTCCAGCATCGCCGAGGGCATCGAGACAGCCTTCACCGGCGTGAACATGCGATGGCAGGGGCAGCACGCGATGCGCAGCAGCAACTGGCGCAACCTCCACGACACCGACGGCAGGCCGGAGATCGAGGTCAAGCTCGCCATCGAGGGCGACACCGGCCGCAGCACCCTCACCCGCACCTGGGAGGGCGACGACTTCGACGCCTCCCGGGCCGAGCTCAAGCGCCCCGGACACGGCCGCGCCCCCCTCAGCCAGGCGGACTGGACGCAGGCCCTGCGGGACTTCCGGCCCTTCCTGTCGTACGTCGATCTCGACCGCATGATCAGTGGCAAGCCCTCCGAGATGTACGACGCCATCGCCACCATCCTCGGCCTGGGGCAGGTCAGCGCCGCCGACGGCCGGCTCCGCCAGGAGGCCAAGGCGCTCGAAGACGCGGACAAGGCGGCGAAGGCGGAGCTGCCGGGCCTCAAGGAGGCGCTGTACGAGCTGGAGGACGACGACCGCGCGGTCCAGGCACTCGTCGCCGTCGACACGGCGGGAACCCCCGACTTCGCGACCGTCGAAGCCCTGGTCGCCGGTCTGCCCACCGACGCGGACGATGGCCTGCTCGCCGGACTGCGCACCGAGGCCGAGGTGCAGGGACCCGAGATGGCGCAGGTCCACGCCGCCCTGGACCGTCTGCGCAATGCCCTCGCCGATATCGAGGACCTGCGCGGCACCGGCGCCGAGGACGCCCTGCGGCGTGCGGAACTCCTCGAACGGGCTGTGGCGCACCACGACCGTCACCCTGATGTTGCCGCCTGCCCCGTGTGCGGGACCGACGGGATGCTGGACGCGGCATGGGCCGCGGACGCCATCGCCCAGATCGCCGCACTGCGGCAGGAGGCGGAGGCAGCAGCGGGCGCGCGCAGCGAACTCCGGTCGGCCGCGCGGGCCGTGCAGGACCTCGTCCACACGCCCCGACAGATCCCCGCCGCCCTGGCCGACCCGTGGCGCGCCTGGACCGCCTGCCGGACGATCAGTGATCCCGGCGAGCTCGCCCAGCGCGCCCACGAGGCCGCCGCGACCCTGGCCGATGCCTGCGCCGCGGTCAAGGAGAACGCCGTCAGGGAGCTGGAGAAGCGGGACGAACGCTGGCGCGGGCTCGTCACCCGCCTGGCGGGCTGGGCGGAGAGGGCCCGTGCCGTGGAGGCGAACAAGCCCCGGCTGCGGGACATCAGGAAGGCGAGCGCCTGGATCAAGGCGCTGGCCGCCGAGTTGCGGGAACAGCGGATGGAAGGCTTCGCCGACCAGTCGCAGCGCATCTGGGAGCGGCTCCGCCAGGAGAGCAACATCGATCTCAAGGCGGTGAGCCTGAAGGGCAGCGAGAAGGCCACTGTCCGCAAGCTCGTCATGGATGTCACCGTCGACGGGCAGGAGGCCTCGGCTCTCAGCGTCATGAGCCAGGGCGAGCAGCACTCCCTCGCGCTGTCCCTGTTCCTGCCTCGGGCCGTCACCGCCGACAGCCCGTTCGGCTTCATCGTCATCGACGACCCCGTGCAGTCCATGGACCCCGCCAAGGTCAACGGACTCGCCCAGGTCCTGCACGAGCTCGGCGAGCACCGGCAGGTCGTCGTGTTCACCCACGACACCCGGCTCCAGCGGGCGTTCACCAGCCAGGGTCTGCCCGTGACGGTGTTCGAGGTCGAGCGGGCCGAGTCGTCCAAGGTGAAGGTGAAGCCGGTGACCGACCCGGTACGGCAGGCACTCGACGACGCGCGGGCCCTCGCCAGTACCGGTGACCTGCCGTCGGCGGCACGGACCCACGTGCTGCCCAGCCTGTGCCGTATCGCCCTGGAGAACGCCTTCCTCGAAGCCGCCTGGATCCGGCATCACCGCTCCGGCGCGCCCGAGGACAAGCTGCAGACCGCCGTCGGCAGCGCCGACAAGCTCATGAAGGTCGCGGCACTGGCCCTGTTCGGCGACGCCGGCCGGACCGGCGACGTCTACCGGGAACTGCGCACCCTTTGCGGACCGCGTGCGGTGGACCTCCTCAAGGAGTGCCAGAACGGCGCCCACGCCACGGGAGCGCAGATCGCCGACCCCCACCGCTTCGTGGACGACATCGAGATCATGGCGCAGAAGGTGCGCAAGCCGGGGGTGACTGCGTGATGAGCACTCCCACCACCTCGGTCGAGGAGCTCCTGCTGACGGCAGATCAGCTGCTTGCCGCCCGTACGGGCGCCACGGCCGCCGGCAGGCACCGCGGAGCCTCCCTCGCTCTGCGGACCGCCCTGGAGCTCTCCATCGACCGCGTGCTCGACGCCGCGGTGCCAGGGCTCGCCGACACCACGATGCGGGCCAAGATGCTGTGCCTCCACTGCTACACCGCGGCGGAGACCGCTCGCCGCACCAACGCCGTCTGGTCGCATCTCTGCCTGGGATGCCACTACCACCAGTATGAGATCGGCCCCACCCACGACCAGGTTCGCGCCTGGCGGACGGAGGTCGGCGAGCTGGTCGGGACGTTGACCATCTGACTGCTTGTTACCAGCAGGTCTCTGATAGTTATTTCGACGGGGCCGGGCGTATGCCCGTCGCAGCGTCCTCCGGGGTGCTGCAAGGGGAGGGGACATGTACATGGGCACCACCACGCGCGACGAGATCATCGCCGTCGAGCAGAAGGCGGTGGACCGCGCCTACGACTGCTATGCCGCACGGCTGGCCGAAATGACCGGGGGCTCGGTCGCCATGGCCTCCGCCAGCGGCAAGGACAGCGTCGCCAACCGGATCGTGGCCGAGGAGCGGGCCGCGGCATACGACGGACTCGGCAACGAGTCGCTGGTCATCGGCCGCGTCGACGCACCGGACGAGGACGAGCCCGGCAGGGGGCCCAAGACCTGGTACGTCGGCCGACGTGCCGTTTCCGACGTCCGTACCCGCGACACCGTCGTCGTACTGTGGACCAGTCGGCTGGCCAAGAAGTGGTTCGAGGCGCTGCCCGATGCCCCGGGCGAGGTGCTCCTGCGGCGGCGACTGCGCTGTGTACAGCGTGTCGTCGAGGACTACTTCGACGAGATCACTGCCGCCGCCCCCGTCCCGCAGCCACGGCCGGCGACAGACGACGCCCAGCGGGAGGCACAGCCCACGGAGCAGGCCACCGTCACGCAGAAGGAGGGAGCATCGAGCCCGCCCGTCCCAACGCCCGCCGACATCGTCCGCCTCCAGCGCCAGAAGCCGCTGCAACCCGACGACTTCCTCCTCCGCGAGCTTCAGCGCTCTCGCCGCGGCAGCATGCGGGACATCGTCGAGACCATCCGCCGCGACCAGATGGCCCTGGTCACCGGCTCGCCCTCCGACATCCTCGTAATCCAGGGCGGCCCGGGTACCGGCAAGTCGGCGGTCGGCCTGCACCGCGTGACCTGGCTCGTCAACAACGGGCACTTCAAAGCCCAGGACGTCCTCGTCGTCGGCCCCCATCAGCGGTTCCTGGAGTACGTGAGCCAGGTGCTGCCCACGCTCGGCACCCGGAACGTCAACGCCGTGCAGGTGACGCGCCTGTGGGACGGCGAGATCCTCGGCACCGACACCCCCACGGCGCGGATGGTGAAGTCCGATGAACGCATGGCGGCCGTCCTGCGGCGGCGCGTCGAGATCGAGTGCCGTCCCGAGGCCGTCGACGAGGTCACCACTACTGCCTCTTACGAGGGGGCCAAGCCTGAGCTCACCGTCACCGTCGGCAGCACGACCCTGCGCGTCCCGCGCTCCGAAATGCTTTCCCTCCTCGAAGACGTGCGCCAAGGCGACGGCTCCTACCGTGAGCGGCGCGACCGCTTCCGCGGGCTGCTCGTCGACCGCCTGCTGCGGGAACTCGTCGCCGTCGCCCCTCGCCGCAGCCGCGACGACACGATCCGCCGCGACCTGGAACGCAACCGTCAGGTGGAGCGCCTCATCGAACGTGTCTGGCCTTCGCCCGGCGCCAGGGAAGCCCTCCGCACCCTCTACGACTCCGAAGACCTCCTGCGCACCTGCGCCGAGGGCATTCTCGACGCCTCAGAGCAGGCCGCTCTGCGCCGTCCTCGGGCCGACACGGCCGACGCCGATCCCTGGACGCTCGACGACCGGGTCTGCCTCGAAGAACTGCGGTATCTCATCACCGGGGAGACCCCGCAGCGGTACGGGCACATCGTGGTCGACGAGGCACAGGACCTGACACCCATGCAGGCCCGCTCCCTGCGCCGGCGCTCCGCCGCGCAGGGCTCCATGACCATCCTCGGCGACCTCGCCCAGGCCACCGGCCCCCACACCCACACCGACTGGGACCGCCTCGGCACCCTCCTGTCCGACCACGGCGACTGGCGCGTGGCCGAGCTGAACACCAGCTACCGCGTGCCCGCCGAAATCATGGAGTTCGTCGCCCCGCTGGCCCGTACCGTCGCCCCCACGCTGTCGTACCCGCAGGCCGTGCGTGCGGCGGGAGAGGACGCCGTACGCACGGTCGCGACGGAGCCGTGGAAGCTCCTCGACGACACCGTGGCGGAAGCCACCCGCCTCATCGGCACCAGCGACGGACAGACCCTGCGCTCCGTAGCGGTCATCGTCCCCGACGACTCCGGCTGGCTCGACGAGATCAGTCGTCACCTGGACCTGGCCGACGGCATCACCGAGCAGGGGCGCGAGGCGGTGTCCGTGCTGGCCGCCGCCCAGGCCAAGGGCATGGAGTACGACCACGTCCTCGTCGTCGAACCCGCCACCATCGCCGACCGGGGCCCGGCCGGCCTGCGCCAGCTGTATGTCGCGCTCACCCGCAGCACCCAGAGCTTGACCGTCCTGCACACGTCCCCGCTCCCGGAGGCCCTCACGAACACCGACGGCAGCTATACCGAACCAGCACCTGCCGAAGGCGAACCAGGCATGGCAGACGCTGACGTCCCCGACATCGGTACGGACGTCCGAGTCCGCGTGACCGGCCGGGCACCCGGTGGCCGGTACAGGGTCAAGGCCCTGTCTCTCGCGATCGACGTCCCTCTGGTCCTGACCGTCCGCCACGGCTCGGTGCCCCCGCGTCCCGGCGCGGTACTGGACTGCTGGGTGTTCGCTCACGAGACGAACCACTGCCTGCTCACCGCGGACCAGCGTGGCCGCCAGCCCATCTCCCCCACCATGGTGGATCGCTATGTGGCGGCGCTCAGCGTCTTCGACGACCTGACCAACGGTGACGGAACCATTCCGGAGAACGCCCGTGATCGTTTGTCCGAGCTCAAGGGCATGGCCAACCGCGTCCTCCGCCGTGACCAGGCGGACTGGGTGGACGTGCGTCGCGTGCTCGGATCCCCGGACAAGCACCGCCTCAGCCTCCTGCGCGACCTGGCGGCGCACACCAACCGCATGCTCAAGGACAACAACCTGGACCTGAACCGACTCCAGGCGGACCTGGCGCGCGCCGACTGGGCCCAGGCCCTGAACGCGGCCCGAGAAGCGCTCCAGCACCGCCGGGCCGCCCCGGGCGAACCGGAAACCGAGAGTGCGCCCGCCTCCGTCGAACAGACGTCCGAGCAGAAGGAAGTAGAGCCTGTGACCTCCGAAGGCATGCCCGCCACGCCAGCGCCCGCCACGCCCGCAAAGGGACTTCTGCACTTGCTGGAGACCACGGCGGCCGCCGACCGCACGTGCAAGAAGCACGAGGCGGTGCGCCATGCTCTCAAGGCGGCTCTGCTCTGGGCGGACCTGGAGCCGACCGACTCCTCGGTCATCGATGTCAGCCGCACCGCGGAAGACGGCCACTTCCTCTACGAGGTCCTCGGTGCCGGCCACTCCACCTACGCCGACCTCCGCTCGGGAGCCACCCGCCTCCTGGAGATCAACCACACCCTGCCCGCTCCTGCCGACCGCCTTTACCTGGTGCTCTCCGAACCGCCCGCCGAGGACTGGTCGGCCGACACCGTGTTCGGTGTCTTCGGGGTTCAGGTTCTGTGGCGCACCTCCGACAGTTGGGGCGGCCACGACGTGGAAACCGCCCTGGGCTCCGGAGAGGCGTAACCACTTTGGACAGAAGCGCGATTCTTCCGTGCCCGCTCGTGGCTCCTTGGGTGCCCGAAGCGGAGCCAGAGCCCGATGGCCCGGAGAAGTCCGGGCCGGAGTCCGTGCCGGATGATGCTTATCCGCTGGAGAGATTTCGGGGATCAACTCTCCGCCCGCTCACGCAAACGGCCCCGGACGAGGAGTCCGAGGCCGAGCAGGAGCCCTCCCTGGGGGAGAAGTCCTAGGTCAGAGCGGTAACGCGTTGTGCCCCCGGCAGGATTCGAACCTGCGACACCCGCTTTAGGAGAGCGGTGCTCTATCCCCTGAGCTACGAAGGCGTGGGTGGGCGTCCTGGTGGGCGCTCGGTCCACAGGGTACCGGATCAGGGTGGGGCGGGGTGGAGGGAATGGGGCGAGGTCGGGGGGTGGGAGTGTGGAGGTCCTGCTTGATGAGGTCGGCCGTCGAGCGCAGGGCGGGGAGGAGGGCCTGGCCGCGCCTACGAATCCCCCCTCACGCCCGGCTGATCCGCACCCGGCAATTTCCCTCCTCGTCCATGCTCACCACCTGTACCGCGATGCCGTGCCGCGGATCCTTGAAGCTCTCGCCGGGTGTGAACGGGGCGTCGGAGAGTTCGGCGTGAATGTTGGGGCTGCGGGTGCAGCCGCCGCTGTTGCGGTGGCTGTCGTAGACGGTGACCGGGCCGCGGCCGGTGTCGACGGTGGTGTCGACCTTGTAGATGAGGAGGCCAGGGCGGCACACCGTCTCGTCGTTGCCGCCCTGCGCGCGGACCTCCAGTGCGTAGGTGGTGCGCGCGGTGACCGGCACCAGGACCAGCTTGCCGCCGCCGGCCTTGTACAGCGGTGAGAGGCTGTACTCGACGCTGCCCCGTGCCGCCGCGCAGCCGACCTGGCCGCCGTCCAGCCAGCCCAGCTTCCACTTGTGCCAGCCGAGCAGGTCGTTGTTGGCGCCCCAGTCCTCGCTCATGATGTCCCAGTGCCCGACCGCGCCCCCGCCCTCCTGGGTGTACAGGTCGGGCAGGCCGAAGGTGTGGCCGTTCTCGTGGGGCAGCACCCGGTAGCCGGTGCGGGAGTAGGAGCCGGAGCCGTCGTCCTGGCGGGAGTAGACGAAGGAGGCGTTGGCTATGCGGACGCCGTCGGCGACCGGGGCGTCGTCGTTGCCGGCGAAGGTCACGGACAGCACGGTGTCCAGGGCGGAGGGGCCGGCGTTCGGGGTGACGAGTACGTTCAGCAGGTCGTAGTCGCGGAAGTTCACCTTCGGGTCGGCGGCGGCCACTATGTCCTGGACCAGGGTCCGGTAGCCGGGGTCGAAGGGGGCACCGCGCTCTATGCCGTAGGACCGGAAACCTTTCGGCATGCGCAGCCAGGCGGTCAACGGGGTCAAGGGGCGGTAGTCGAGCCGGCCGTACGACGCGGTGCGGAACCACTCCTGGGTCTGCGGGAAGAACTCGTGGAAGCGGTCCATCGCGTTGCCCTGGCCGGGCGCGTCGGGGAAGTCGACCATCAGGGTCAGGGCGCGGACGGTGCCCGTGGAGCGGGAGTAGCCGGACGGGGTGGGCAGGCCCTCGGTCATCTGCACGTCCGGGCCGCCACGGATCATGCAGGGTACGAGCGCGGAGGAGCCGGCCAGGTTGACGGGTCCGGCGGTGGTGGGGAGCGCCCTGGGGTTCCCGGTCCCGGCCGAGGTGCTGACCGCGAGGGTCAGTGCGGTCACCACGGACAGGCCGGCGAACCGGCGCCGGCGTATGCGGCGGCGAGGCGGCGGCTGCGGCTGCATGCAGGGACCTTTCGCGCCACGGCAGCCGCCGGTCTCCGGCTGCACCCTTGCGCTCACCCTGTGTCGGGGCCGCGGCGGGCGCGCGCTGGAGAAGACCGATCGTGGGAAGGCGGCGCCGCGCCGGGGTGAATTCCGGCGGCTGCTGATTGTGTCCCAGGTCACAGGCATTTGTGCGATGGCCGGGAAATAACCGGGGACGGTTTCCCCGTTTAGCCCTGTGTCCGAGCGAAACGGGGACCGGCTCCCCGGATCGCCTTCGACGCCGACCGAGTGGGACGGGGGCCATCTCGTAGCACCGCGTCGGACCCGTAGCACCCCATCGACTTGAAGGAGTACGCCGTGCCCGCCATGACCGCCCCCGCACCGCGCAAGGCGCCCCGGCCGCGCGCCGACGCCCTGCGCAACCGGGAGCGGATCGTCACCGCCGCCCGGGAGATGTTCGTCGAGCACGGCCCCGACGTGCCGCTGGACGAGATCGCCCGCCGGGCCGGTGTCGGCAACGCCACGGTGTACCGCAACTTCCCCGACCGCGATGCGCTCGTCCGCGAGGTCGTCTGCTCCGTCATGGACCGCACGGCCGAGGCGGCCGAGCAGGCCCTCGCGGAGACCGGGGACGCGTTCGCCGCCCTGGAGCGCTTCGTGCACACCGCCGCCGACGAGCGGATCAGCGCGCTGTGTCCCATGGTGTCCAGCACCTTCGACAAGCACCACCCCGACCTGGAAGCCGCCAGCAAGCGCGTCGAGCAGCTCGTCGAGGAGGTCATGGGCCGGGCGAAGGCGGCCGGGCAGCTCCGGCCGGACGTCGGCGTCGGCGACCTGATGATCGTCGTGGCGCAGCTGAGCCGGCCCCCGGCCGGTACGGACTGCGTGCGCGGCGACCGCTTCGTCCACCGCCATCTGCAGCTGCTCCTCGACGGTCTGCGGGCCCCGGCCCGTTCCGCCCTGCCGGGCCGGGCCGTCGGCCTCAGGGAGCTGCGCCCCTCCTGACCGATCAGTTCCGCTCCCGGCCCGAGTCCACCTCCCGGCACGGCAGCCCTCCGGCCGCCGTGCTCCTCTTCACCTTTCCGCCTTACTCCGTTTTCTCATTATTTTTCGCCGCACCTTCCGTCACGAAGTGGGTATCTCCATGTCCGAAACAGCCCTCAAGGCTCCCGGCGCCACCGCCCCGAGCGGTGACGCCAACCGCTGGAAAGCGCTCGTCTTCATCGCGCTCGCCCAGCTGATGGTCGTCCTCGACGCCACCATCGTGAACATCGCCCTGCCCTCCGCCCAGACGGACCTCGGCATATCCGACGGCAACCGGCAGTGGGTCGTCACGGCCTACGCCCTCGCCTTCGGCGGTCTGCTGCTCTTCGGCGGCCGGATCGCCGACCTGTGGGGCCGCAAGCGCGCCTTCGTGCTCGGTCTGGGCGGCTTCGCCGCGGCCTCCGCGCTCGGCGGTGCCGCCACCACCGGCGCGATGATGTTCGGCGCCCGCGCCCTCCAGGGCGTCTTCGGCGCGCTGCTCGCCCCGGCCGCGCTGTCCCTGCTCGCGGTGATGTTCACCGACGCCAAGGAGCGCGCCAAGGCGTTCGGCATCTACGGCGCGATCGCGGGCGGCGGCGGTGCCGTCGGCCTGATCCTCGGCGGCTTCCTGACCGAGTACCTGGACTGGCGCTGGACCTTCTTCGTGAACGTGCCGTTCGCCGTGGTCGCCGCGGCCGGCGCCTACTTCGTCATCCGTGAGCCGGAGGGCGGCCGCAACCGCAACCCGCTCGACATCCCGGGCGTCCTGCTGTCCACGCTCGGCCTGGTCGCGCTGGTCTACGGCTTCACCCGCGCCGAGTCCGACGGCTGGGGCGACGCGGTGACCGTGTCGATGTTCGTCGCGTCCGTGGTGCTGCTGCTCGCCTTCGTGATCGTGGAGTCCAAGGTCAAGGCCCCGCTGCTGCCGCTGCGCGTGGTGACCGACCGCAACCGCGGCGGTATCTACCTCTCGCTGGGCCTCGCGATCATCGGCATGTTCGGCCTGTTCCTCTTCCTGACCTACTACCTGCAGGTCGTCAAGGGCTACTCGCCGGTCAAGACCGGCTTCGCCTTCCTGCCGATGGTGGCCGGCATGATCACCGGCTCCACCCAGATCGGCACCCGGCTGATGACCCGCGTCCCGGCCCGCCTGCTGATGGGCCCCGGCTTCCTGGTCGCCGGCCTCGGCATGCTGCTGCTGACCCAGCTGGAGATCGACTCCTCGTACGCCGCCCTGCTGCTGCCCGCGATGGTGCTGCTCGGCCTCGGCATGGGTACGGCGTTCATGCCGGCGATGTCCCTGGCCACCCAGGGCGTCGAGCCCCGGGACGCCGGTGTCGCCTCCGCGATGGTCAACACCTCGCAGCAGGTGGGCGGCGCGATCGGCACCGCCCTGCTGAACACCATCGCCGCCTCGGCGACCACCTCGTACGTCAAGGACCACATCGCCGGTGCCACCGCCAAGCCGCAGCAGCAGCTGGTGCAGCTCCAGGGCATGGTGCACGGCTACAGCGCCGCGATCTGGTTCGCCGTCGGCATCCTGGCGGCCGCCGCCCTGATCGCCTTCACCTTCGTCAACGCCGGCCGTCCCGGTTCCACCCCGGTGGCCTCGGGCGAGGGCGTCGAGGACGAGGTGCCGGTGCCGGTGGTGGCCCACTGACGGGCCATGCGGCGAGCGGCCGTACGGTGATTTAGCGGAGCCAGGGGAGGTCCGCACCCGCTTCGTTGGGCTGGAGGCCCTCGGCGACGATCTGCATGATCTCGCCGAGGGCCTTCTGCTGTTCGGGGCCGAGCCGGTCGAACAGCGCCTGCCGTACGGCGGTCACATGGCCGGGTGCGGTGCGCCGCAGCACCTCGTAGCCCTCGTCGGTGAGGACGGCGAACTGGCCGCGCTTGTCGGAGGGGCAGTCCTCGCGGCGCACCCAGCCGTTCTTCTCCAGCCGGGCGATCGCGTGCGAGAGCCGGGAGCGGGTGATCTTCGCCTGCATCGCCAGCTCGGTCATCCGCAGCCGGCGGCGGGGCGCCTCGGCGAGGCCGACGAGGAGGCCGTAGTAGATGTGCGGCATGCCCGCGTCGCGCTGCAGCTGCCGGTCGAGGTGGTCCTCCAGGAGGGTGGTGGCGTGCAGGTAGGCGCGCCAGATGCGCTGTTCCTCGTCGGTGAGCCAGCGGTGCCGTGCGGCGGCGGTGTCCGGTGCCGTGTTCATGCGTTCCACTGTACGAGCCGTCTCCTTGAAACTTGAACAAGTCAGGCGTAGAGTCCGAGCAGGAGCTTGAGAGTTAAAGCATTTGGCTC
Organism: Streptomyces sp. NPDC088810; assembly: GCF_044750305.1. Lineage (NCBI taxonomy): Bacteria > Bacillati > Actinomycetota > Actinomycetes > Kitasatosporales > Streptomycetaceae > Streptomyces > Streptomyces sp. NPDC088810. Next base: position 228,220 of record NZ_JBIVJQ010000005.1, on the reverse strand, counting down.
GACAGCAGTCCCAGCGTCTGGATCACCGGGAGCCGCCGCCATGTCCGCCACCGCTCAGGAGCGCATGCCCGCCCTGTACCTCAGCCACGGCGCCCCGCCGCTCGCCGACGACCCGGTCTGGCCCGGCCAGCTCGCCGCCTGGTCCGCCGGCCTGCCCCGCCCCGAGGCGATCCTCATGGTCTCCGCCCACTGGGAGGAGGCCCCGCTCGCCCTCGGCGCGGTCGAGACCGTCCCGCTCGTCTACGACTTCTGGGGCTTCCCCCAGCACTACTACCAGGTCCGGTACCCCGCCCCCGGCGCACCCGCACTCGCCGAGGCCGTCCGCAAGCTGCTGCGGGCCCCCGGCATCCCCGTCCAGGACATCCCCGACCGGGGCCTCGACCACGGCGCCTACGTCCCCCTCGTCGAGATGTTCCCGGCCGCCGACATCCCCGTCCTGCAGATCTCCATGCCCACCCTCGACCCGGTGCGCCTGATGGACATCGGCCGCAAGCTCGCCCCCCTGCGCGACGAGGGCGTGCTGATCGTCGGCTCCGGCTTCTTCACCCACAACCTCGCGGCCCTGCGCCACGCCGGCCGGGGCGTGCCGAGCTGGTCCTCCGAGTTCGACGACTGGGGCCGGCGCGCCCTGGAGGCCCGCGACTGGGACGCCCTGCTCGACTTCCTGGAGAAGGCCCCGGCCGGCCGGTACGCCCACCCGCGCACCGAACACTTCGCCCCGCTCTTCGTCACCATGGGCGCGGCGGAGGCCGGCGGCGAGCTGGACGCGCAGAAGTCGGTGATCGACGGGTTCTGGATGGGAATGGCGAAGCGGTCCGTGCAGTTCGGATAAGAGTCCGGAGGTTGCAGTCCGGATAAGGGCCCGGAGGGCTGCAGTCCGGATAAGGGCCCAGAGGGCTACAGCCGCTTCTCGTACCAGGCCACGTCCCAGTAGCGGCCGAACTTGCGGCCCACCTCGTGGTACGTGCCGACGTACCGGAAACCGAAGCGCGCGTGCAGCCGCTCGGACGCCTCGTTCGGCTGCGCGATGCCTGCGTAGGCGCGGTGTACGTCCTCCCCGGCCAGGGCGTCGAACAGGGCGCCGTAGAGCAGGGTGCCGATCCCGCGCCGGCCGGCGCCCGGGGCGACGTACACCGAGGTCTCCACGGAGGTCAGGTACGCCGGCTTCGGCCGGTAAGGGCTGGATGTGGCGTACCCAAGAATCTGCTGTGAGTCCGCGTCCGTGGCAACCATCAGCCGGTGGGGGCCGTCTTCCGGGTGGGAGAGCAGCCAAGGGCGGCGCTCTCCCGGAGAGAAGATCGCGGTATCGAATGTGATGGCCGTCTCACGTATGTAGTGGTTGTAGATCGCCGTGAGGGCGTCGAGGTCCCCCTCGATCCCGGGCCTGACCTGCACCTCGACATGTTCCGACGGCATCTCGCCTCCCTGCGCGGCGGAACAGGGTACTGCATGATCAGAAAAATCGGGGGGCGGGTTGGGAATTCTGTCCGGATTCCAGTCGTTGTTTCCCACGGATGCAGGGCACTCGGAGACAGTCTCGGAGCGAGTGAGTGAGTCCGGAGACGGTCCTCCTCAGTGCCGGGCGTTCACCAGGACCACCCGCCAGCCCACCATCGCAAGGGAGCACGCATGGCAACCCGCGCCGTCGCCCGTCGTCAGTCCGCCACCGGCGAGACGGCCGACTCGGCAAGCAGTGTTCGCGCTCATGGCGGCGAGATCGCAGACCGCGACCTGGTCGGCATGTACCTCGACGAGATCGCGCGTACGCCGCTGCTCGACGCCGCAAAGGAGGTCGAGCTGTCCCAGACCATCGAGGCGGGTGTGTTCGCGCAACAGGTCCTCGACGGCGAGGAGGAGTCCAGGTCGGACGCCACCCGCGAGGAACTCGAGGCCCTGGTCGCCGCCGGTGAGCGCGCCAAGGACGTCTTCATCCGCTCCAACCTCCGCCTGGTCGTCGCGGTCGCCCGGCGCTACCCGCGCAGCGGGCTGCCCCTGCTCGACCTGATCCAGGAGGGCAACGCCGGTCTGGTGCGCGCCGTCGAGAAGTTCGACTACCGCAAGGGCTTCAAGTTCTCGACGTACGCCACCTGGTGGATCCGGCAGGCCATCACCCGCTCCATCGCCGACCAGTCCCGCACGATCCGGCTCCCCGTCCACCTGGTGGAGGAGCTGGGCCGCATCCGCCGCGTGCAGCGCGAGTTCAACCGCGAGAACGGCCGCGACCCGGAGCCCGCGGAGATCGCCGCGGAGCTGGGTTCGACACCGGAGCGCGTCATCGACGTCCTCGACTGGGCCCGCGACCCGGTCTCGCTGAACATGTCGGTGGACGACGAGGGCGAGACCCAGTTCGGCGACCTGCTGGAGGACACCTCGGCGGTGAGCCCCGAGCAGTCCGTCCTGACCCTGCTGCGCAGCGAGGAACTGGACGACCTGATCGGCCGCCTGGACCAGCGCACGGCCTCCATCATCAAGATGCGCTACGGCATCGAGGACGGCCGCGAGCGCACCCTGACCGAGGTCGGCAAGGAGCACGGACTCACCCGTGAGCGGATCCGGCAGATCGAGAAGCACGCCCTGCTGGAGCTGAAGAAGCTGGCCCGGAGCACCGGGTTCGACGCGGCGGCGTGACGCGGGGGGCCCGGGGTACGGCGACGGCCGTGAGGGCCCCTGGCGTACCCGGCGTACGGCGCACTGCCCGGCGCGCACCGGGGCGAAAGACGGCGCAAACATGGCGTGGTCCCGTCGCTTCAACCCCTGGGCCGGAGGGAAAAACCCTTCCGGGCCCAGTGGGCCCGGGCACCGCACTCCCCACGCACACCGCACCCCCGGCCACTACCTGGCCGGCCCCACGTGAACCACGTCCCGACGCACACCCCCCCCGGCGCCGGGACCATCCGAGCCGGGCTTCGGCGCCTACCCCCCCCAGGCGCCGGAGCCCGGCCTCTTCTTGCTTCTTCGTGCGGTGAGGGGCGTCTTCCGGCCCCGCCGGGCGCGGGCAGGGGCGCCGCTGTGCGTGCCCGAACACTGGAATGGCGGCCCACCCCGTACCTGAACCCCGGGGTGGACCACCGGATGGCAGATTCTGCCACACGGGCATAGCCTGCCGGGGTGAGCACCACCCCCAGCGCCGCCCACCAGCCGTTTTCCGCCTCCGCGCCGATGTCCCTCACCGAACGCCGGAAGGCCGAGACCCGGATGGAGATCGCCCGGGCGGCGGCCGCCCTCTTCGTGCAGCAGGGCCTGCGGGCGACCCGCGCCGAGGACATCGCCCAGGCCGCGGGCATCGCACCGCGCACCTTCTACCGCTACTTCGCCAGCAAGGAAGAGGCGGTGGCCCCGCTCTACGCGGCCGGCGCCCAGCGCTGGACCGAGGCGGTCCGTGCGGCCCCGGCCCACCTGTCCCTCCCGCAGGCACTGGAACACGCCGCCCGCCACACCCTCACCCCCGGCATCGGCGTCTCGGCCGCGTCCTGGGAGTGGCTGCGCACCCTCATCCGCCTGGCCCGCAGCAGCCCGGCCCTGGGCAAGGTCTGGGCGGAGGTGTGCCAGGCCTCGGAGGCGGCGCTGGCGGAGATCCTGGTGGCACGGGTGCCGGGCAGACAGGCCGACGAGGCGGACCTCCGCTTCGCCGCAGCCGTGGCCGGCGCCGCCGTCCGCGTGGCCGTGGAGTCCTGGGCCACCACGACCACCCCGCCCACCGGCCCCGGCAGCCCGGCGGCCCTCGCCCTCCGCAACCTGCGGGCGCTACGGGACTTCGGGTGGGGTGGCGTCGGGGTCGGGGAGTGAGGCGGCTCTGGTCAACCGCGCCCCCAACTCCCTTACCGACTCCGCCAGTTCCGCCGGGCCCCGGACCGAGAACTCGAACCCCGTCATCGCCAGTCGTACCGCCAGCCACTCCACGGGGTCGCCGGTGGTGCCCTGGAGGAGGGACCCGCCGTTGCCGTCGTCCTCGGGTGTTCCGAGCCACTTGGGTGTCCGTGCGCAGACCTGTTCCGCCGGCGCGGCGAACCGCACCTCGAACGCGTACGTCTCCTGCCGGCGGTGGATCGACTGCCGCAGGTACTCGGCGGCGCTCCCCGTCGGCAACTCCCGTGGCGCGAACCGGACTCCGGTCGCGAACGGTTCGCTCACCCGGTCGACCCGGAAGGTGCGCCAGTCGGCGCGGTCCAGGTCGTACGCGACCAGGTACCAGCGCCGCCCCGTCGACACCAGCCGGTGCGGCTCGGTCAGCCGGCGGGACGCGCTGCCGTCCTTGTCGCGGTAGGCGAACCGCAGCCGCTCGTGTCCCGCCACCGTCGACGCCATCACGGTAAGCGTCTCCGGCGCGATGCTCGGCCCGTCCCCGCTGGTGAGCGGCGTGGTCGCGGCCTGCAGCGTGGACACGCGGTGGCGCAGCCGGGAGGGCAGCACCTGTTCCAGCTTGGCCAGCGCCCGGACGGACGCCTCCTCCACCCCTTCCACGGCGTGCCCGGCACCGGCCCGCAGTCCCACCGCGATCGCGACGGCCTCCTCGTCGTCCAGCACCAGCGGCGGCATCGCCTTGCCGGCCACCAGCCGGTACCCGCCGTCCGCGCCCTTCGTCGCCTGCACCGGATAGCCCAGCTCCCGCAGTCGGTCGACGTCCCGCCGCACGGTACGCCGGGACACCCCGAGCCGGTCGGCGAGTTCACCGCCGGGCCACTCGCGGGGCGTCTGGAGGAGGGAGAGGAGCTGGAGCAGCCGGGCTGGAGTGTCCGTCGTCATGGAGACGAGCATGCCGCAGATATAGGACACGATCTGACCTAATGGGGTCCTACGTTTCTTCCATGACCCCGAACGACAGCACCCTCGCTCCCCCGGCGCCCGACCGCGCCCGCTGGCTGGCCCTGGCCATCGTCATGACCGCGGCCTTCATGGACCTGGTGGACGTCACGATCGTCAACATCGCGATCCCGTCCATCAAGCAGAGCGCCCACGCCTCGGTCAGCCAGATCCAGTGGATAACCGCCGGCTACGCCCTCGCTTTCGCCGCCGGTCTGATCACCGGTGGCCGGCTCGGCGACATCCACGGCCGCAAGCGGCTGTTCCTCCTCGGCATCGGCGGCTTCACCTTCGCCTCCGCCCTGTGCGGCTTCGCCGCGAACCCGGAGATGCTGGTCGCCTCCCGCCTCCTGCAGGGCGGTATGGCCGCGCTGATGGTGCCTCAGGTGCTGTCCATCGTGCACGCCACCTTCCCGGCCCACGAACGCGGCAAGGTCTTCGGTCTGTTCGGCGCGATCGTCGGCCTCGGCGCGGTCTCCGGCCCGCTGCTGGGCGCCCTGCTGACGGAGTGGAACCTGTTCGGCCTCGAATGGCGGCCCATCTTCCTCATCAACCTCCCCGTGGGTGTCCTCGCCTGGCTGCTGGGCCGTCGCTTCATCACCGAGTCGAAGGCCCCCAGGGCGATGAAGCTGGACCTCGTCGGCGTCGCCCTGGTGACGCTGGGCCTGCTGATGCTGCTCTACCCGCTCACCCGCGGCCGCGAGCTGGGCTGGCCGCTGTGGGGGTACGGCTGCATGGCCGGCTCGCTCGTCGTCTTCGCGGCGCTGGTGTCGTACGAAAAACGGAAGGCGGCCAAGGACGGTTCCCCGCTCGTCGAGCTGTCCCTCTTCCGGGTGAAGAGCTTCGCCGCGGGCATCGCCGTACAGACCGTCTTCGGTGTCGCGCTCGGCATCTTCTTCCTGGTCTGGACGCTGTACATGCAGATCGGCCTGGGCTGGAGCCCGCTGCGGGCCGGGCTGACCGGGGTGCCGTTCTCGCTCGCGGTGTCCACGGCGGCCGGGCTTTCGGTGCAGCAGCTGGTCCCGCGGTTCGGCCGGAAGGTGCTGCAGGCGGGCGCGCTGGTGATGGGCGCGGGCGTGCTGCTCTACCTGGGGGAGGCCCGCCACTACGGCCTCGCCATCGCCTCCTGGCAGATGGCCCTGCCGCTGGTCGTGATGGGTGTCGGCATGGGTCTGATCGTCGCCCCGCTGACCGACGCGGTGCTCTCGGAGGTGCCGCGAGAGCACGCCGGTTCCGCGTCCGGGCTGATCAACACCGTGCAGCAGATGGGCAACGCGCTGGGGCTGGGACTGGTGTCGGTGGTCTTCTTCGGGGAGATCGGCGACCGGCTGACCCAGGCGCAGGTCGGTCCGGCGTTCGTGCACGCCTTCCAGCACGCGCTGTGGTGGGTCGCCGGGATCATGGGCGCGATCTTCCTGCTGATGTCCGCCCTGCCGAAGCGTCCGGCCCAGCACGTGGAGGGTGCGGAGCAGGAGGCGCCGGCGGCGCCGAAGGAGCCCGCGCTGGTGCCCTGACCAGGGACGACGAGGGGCCCGGTACCGGTGCGGTACCGGGCCCTTCTGCTGCCCGGACAGCACCGGACGTCCGTTCCTGCCCGGAGGGGGCCCGAATCTGTTTACTTTCCGGATATCCGGGCGTAGCCTGCCGGTGAAACCACACGTTCGGGCATCAACCCGGAAGTGATCGGACATCGGGTCGACCATCGAGGCGGAGGCGAACGGACATGTACGCACCGGAGCGGCAGCAGGAGATCCTCCGGCTCGCCCGTGACGGCGGCCGGGTGGACGTGCTGTCGCTGGCCGAGGAGTTCCAGGTCACCGCGGAGACGATCCGCCGCGATCTGAAGGCCCTCGACCGCGCCGGTCTCGTCCGCCGGGTGCACGGCGGTGCCATTCCGGTGGGCCGCCTGGACTTCGAGCCGGACCTCACCGAGCGCGAGTCCACCGCCGCCGACGAGAAGGACCGCATCGCCAAGTCCGCCCTCACCGAGCTGCCGGCCGAGGGCACGATGATCCTCGACGCCGGTACGACGGTCGCCCGCGTGGCCGGCGCCATCCCGCTGGAGGCGCGGCTCACCGTCGTCACGCACTCCCTGCCGATCGCCGCCCGCCTCGCCGACCACCCGGGCATCCAGCTCCACCTGGTCGGGGGGCGCGTACGGCACCGTACGCGCGCCGCCGTGGACGCCTGGGCGCTGCGCGCGTACGGCGAGATCCGCGCCGACGTGCTGTTCGTAGCCGCCAACGGATTCTCCGCCGAGCACGGTCTGACCACTCCCGACCTCGCCGAGGCCGCGGTCAAGCGGGCCGCCGTCGCCGCCGCCCGCCGCGTGGTGCTGCTGGCCGACTCCTCCAAGCACGGCCAGGAACACTTCGCCCGCTTCGGCGACCTGAGCGATGTGGACCTGCTGATCACCGACAGCGGGCTGAGCCCGGAAGACGCCGCCGCCATCGAGCGCGGTGGCACGGAAGTAGTGCGCGCATGATCCTCACCGTCACCCCCAACCCCTCCCTCGACCGCACCTACGAGGTCCAGGCCCTCAAGCGCGGCGAGGTCATCCGCGCCGAGACCGAGCGCATGGACCCCGGTGGCAAGGGCGTGAACGTCTCGCGCGCGGTCGCCGCCGCCGGCCGGCGCACGGTCGCCGTCCTGCCCCTGGGCGGTGCGCCGGGCGCACTCGTCGCCGACCTGCTCGACGCGCAGGGCATCGAGGTCGCCCCGGTCCCGGTGGCCGGCGCCACCCGCTCCAACATCGCGCTCGCGGAGGCCGACGGGGTGCTCACCAAGATCAACGCGCCGGGCCCGGAGCTGTCGGAGGCCGAACAGGAACTCCTCCTGGACACCGTCCGCTCGCACTCCGGCGCCGCCGACTGGATCGCGTGCTGCGGCAGCCTGCCCCGGGGCCTCGCCCCCTCCTGGTACGCCGACGTCGTCACGCGGGCGCACGCCGGGGGCGCGCGCATCGCGCTGGACACCTCGGGGCGCGCGCTCCTGGAGGCGCTGCGGGCGCGGCCCGACGTGGTGAAGCCGAACGCCGAAGAGCTCGCGGAAGCCGTCGGGCGCCCCCTGGCGACCGTGGGCGACGCGCTCAAGGCGGCCGAGGAGGTGCGCGCGATGGGCGCGGGCGCCGTGCTCGCGAGCCTGGGCGCCGACGGCCAGCTCCTGGTGTCGGACACCGGCGCCTGGTTCGGCAGCGCGCGGGTGTCCGCCGTCCGCAGCAACGTCGGTGCCGGCGACGCCTCGCTGGCCGGCTTCCTCATCGCCGGCGGCACCGGCCCCGAGGCGCTCGTCTCCGCCGTCGCCCACGGCGCCGCCGCCGTGCAGCTCCCCGGCAGCGTGATGCCGACCCCCGCCGACCTGGATCCGGCGGCGGTGACGGTCACGGCCGACATCCCCCTGGACCGCGAACTGACGGAGCCGGTGTCATGACCCCGATCGCGTACGCCGGCACCCGCCCCGGCTTCCGCCGGCTCGGCGGACGTGCCGGGACCGCCCAGCCGGACGCGCCCACCCGACCGGCCACGGAGCGGCGAGGCTCCCCGTTACTCGCCGCCGCCCCGGAGCGGTAGGCCACCCGAGCCGCCGTGCCGTCCCGCGGAGGCGGGGCTTCCCCGGCCCCGCCCCCCGCACCACCCCGTCCCCCCACCGCATCCCCGTCCCCACTTCCGCCCTCCCCACTCCCCGGGCGGTACGCGTGCATAGGAGCCCGCGATGAGCGAAATGATCACCGCGGACCTGGTCGATCTCGACCTGTCCGCCGACACCAAGGAAGCGGCGGCCCGTGCCCTCGCCGAGCGCATGGTGGCCCAGGGCCGGGTGACCGACCTGGAGGGCTTCCTCGCCGACGTCGCCGCCCGCGAGGCCCAGATGCCGACCGGGCTCGACGGCGGCATCGGCATCCCGCACTGCCGCAGCGCCCATGTCACCGAGCCGACCCTCGGCTTCGGCCGCAGCGCCGCAGGCATCGACTTCGGCGCCGCGGACGGCCCGGCCGACCTGATCTTCCTGATCGCGGCCCCCGCCGGCGCCGACGACGCGCACCTCACGATCCTCTCCTCCCTCGCCCGCCAGCTGATGAACAGCGAGTTCACGGACGCGCTGCGGTCGGTGCGGGACGCGGCGACGGCGGCGGCGCTGATCCGCGGGGACGAGGTGCCGTCGGAGGGCGGCGCGCAGGACGCTGCGAGCGCTGCCGAGGGCGCCGCGGGCGCTGCTCCGGGCGCCGTGGGCGCCTCCGAGGACACCGCTGCGGCGCCGGTGGCGGCCTCCGCCGGCGCCGCAGCGGGCAGCACGGCCCCGGCGCCGGGTGCGGCCGTCACGGACGGATCCGCCCCGGCGCCGGGCGCCTCGGCCGCCCCCGGCGAGACCCCGTTCCGCATCGTCGCCGTCACGTCCTGCCCGACCGGCATCGCCCACACCTACATGGCGGCCGAGTCGCTGGAGAGCGCCGGCCGTGAGGCGGGCGTCGAGCTGGTCGTGGAGACGCAGGGCTCGGCCGGCTTCACCCGGCTGGACCCGGCGGTCATCGCGGCGGCGGACGCCGTGATCTTCGCGCACGACGTTCCCGTACGCGACAAGGACCGCTTCGCGGGCAAGCCGACCGTCGACGTGGGCGTGAAGGCGGGCATCAACCGCCCGGCCGCACTCATCGCGGAGGTCCGCGAGAAGGCGGCGCGCGGCGAGGCGAGCGCGCCGGCGCACGGGGCCGCCACGCCGGTCGAGCGCGCGGGCGACTCCACCGAGGGCTACGGCACCAAGCTCCGCAAGTGGCTGATGTCCGGCGTCAGCTACATGGTCCCGTTCGTCGCCGCGGGCGGTCTGCTCATCGCGCTGGGCTTCGCGATCGGCGGCTACAAGATCAACAAGGCGCCGTCGGTGATGGACCACTTCCTGTGGACCCAGGCCGACAGCTGGGGCGCCCTGCTGTTCCAGATCGGCGGCGTGGCCTTCGGCTTCCTCGTCCCGGTCCTCGCCGGCTACATCGCCTACGGGATGGCGGACCGGCCGGGACTGGTCCCCGGCTTCGTGGGCGGCGCGATCTCGCTCACCATCAACGCGGGCTTCCTCGGCGGTCTGGCGGCCGGTCTGATCGCCGGTGGCGTGGTGATGTCGATCCAGCGGGTGCACATCCCCGCGGCGTTGCGCGGCATCATGCCCGTGGTGGTGATCCCGCTGATCTCCTCGGCGATCGTCGGATTCCTGATGTTCGTCGTGATCGGCAAGCCCATCGCCGGCGCCCAGAAGGGCCTGACCGACTGGCTGAACGGCCTCACCGGCACCAACGCCATCCTGCTCGGCGCGCTGCTCGGCCTGATGATGTGCTTCGACCTGGGCGGCCCGGTCAACAAGGTCGCCTACACCTTCGCCACCGCCGGCATCGCGGTCTCCAACCCCAGCGACTCCGCGATGAAGATCATGGCCGCGGTGATGGCGGCCGGCATGGTCCCGCCGCTGGCGATGGCCCTGGCCACCACCGTGCGCGGCAAGCTGTTCACCCCGACCGAGCGCGAGAACGGCAAGGCCGCCTGGGTCCTTGGCGCGTCCTTCATCTCCGAGGGCGCGATCCCGTTCGCGGCGGCCGACCCGCTGCGGGTCATCCCGTCCTCCATGGTGGGCGGCGCGCTCACCGGCACCCTGTCGATGGGCTTCGGCGCCACCCTGCGCGCCCCGCACGGCGGCATCTTCGTGGTCCCGCTGATCGGCAACCCGTTCCTGTACCTGGTGGCCATCGCGGCCGGCGTCTGCGTCACCACGGCCCTGGTGGTCCTCCTCAAGGGCATGCGCAAGCCGGCCCCCGAGTCCACGGCCACCGACCCGGCCGCCCAGCAGGCCCCCACACCGAAGGAGACCAAGCAGCCGGTGGCGGCCTGACCACCACGGCACCACCCACGACACCTGCGCGGCACGGCCCGGGACTCCGCCCCGGGACCGTGCCGCGCCGCGCGTACGGGCGCTACCCGTGCCGGGCTGCAAGCACGACCGGGTTCTGCTGCCGGGCCGCGGGTACGGCCGGTTCTCCTGCCTGCCGCTGGGGCGGGCGGTTCCCCTGCGTGGCTGCGCGTGCGGCCAGTCTTCCTGCCAGCCGCGGGCACGGCCGGTGCTCCAGCCTGGGCCACGGGTACGGCCGTCACGCTGCCGGGCCGCGGGTACGGCCGCTACGGCTGCCGGGCCGCCCGTAACGGGCGATACCCGTGCCGGGCTGCCCGTGCGGCCGGTTCTCCTGCAGGGCTGCGCGTGCGGTCGTTTCTCCTGCCGGACCGCGCGCACGGCCCCTACCCCTGCCGGGCTGCGGGTACGCCCGCTTCGGTTGCCGGGCCGCGCGTGCGTCTGCTACCCCGGCCCGGCCGCGGATGCGGGCGGGTTCTGCTGCCGGGCGCGCGTGTGGTCGGTTCTCCTGCCTGCCGCAGGGGCGGGCGGTTCCCCTGCGTGGTTGCGCGTGCGGCCAGTCTTCCTGCCAGCCGCGGGCACGGCCGGTGCTCCAGCCTGGCCGCGGGCACGGCCGGTGCTCCAGCCTGGCCGCGGGTACGGCCGCTACGCCTGCCGGGCTGCGGGTACGCCTGCTACTCCTGCCGGGTCGCGCGTGCGGTCGGTTCTCCTGCCGGGCTGCGGGTACGCCTGCTACTCCTGCCGGGTCGCGCGTGCGGTCGGTTCTCCTGCCGGGCGGCGGGTACGCCTGCTACCCCTGCCGGGCTGCGCGTGCGGTCGGTGCTCCTGCCGGGGCGCGCGCACGCCTGCCACCCCTCACCCCTGGCGGGCCGCGCGGCGTTCCATTGCGTCGCGGGCCGCTTCCTCCGACATGTAGACCTCGCACATGTGCCGCCCGTCCGGCGTCGCCGTGTGCTCGACCTCCCACAGGGAGAGCTCGGTGCCGTCCGGCAGCAGGAAGGCGTGTTCGTACAGCGCGTAGCTCAGCCCCGTGCGGCCGGCCCGCCCGGGGCGGCCGAACGCCTGGGTGATCTCGTGCGCGGTCGCCGTCGCCAGCAGTGCCGCCGTCTCCGGGCCGGGCCGGTCGGGGTTCTCCGCGCGGCGCAGCAGCCGGCGCGCGTGGTCCGCCGAGTCGTCGGTGGCGTACATGTGCCGTGGCTCGGGGATCGCCCACAGCCGCATCAGCGACGGCAGCTCGAAGTCCTGCGTCTCCGGCGGCATCCCGAGCCGCGCCGTGGCGGTCTGCAGCTCCTCCTCGTCGACGTACACCTCGTGCTCGGGGGCGCTGCCGGGCGTCGGGTTGTGCACCAGCTCCCACAGCGTGACCGCCGAACCGTCGGCGAGCAGCCAGGTGTGCCGGTACGTCTCCCGGTGCAGCCCCGCGCTGTGGTAAGCGGAGTGCAGCGAGCTGTCGTGCGCCAGCGCGCAGTCGAGGCGCCTTATCACCTCGTCGGGCAGCTCGAACGAGTTCAGGGCACGGCCGAGGAGTCGCGCGAGATGCTCCTCAGGAGACTCGGGCGACTCGGCTGGTTCGTACGCTGCGGTCTCGTACGGAACGCTCAAGGCATCTCCCGGCGTTGCTGCATGTCACCTTGTGGGTGCATACCGTAGCCCCTCGGTCGGACATCATGTCCGGGAACCGAGAAAACGTACGCCGGGAAAACGCACGGGCCGCGCGAGAAGTTCCCGCGCGGCCCGTCAGGTTGTCAAAACCCGCCGCTCAGGCGGCACTTCCCGCGGTCCAGGCGCTCCACGACATGTTCCAGCCGTTGAGCCCGTTGTCGGGGGAGACGGTGGTGTCGGGGGAGTTCTTCACGACCACGACGTCCCCGACGAGCGAGTTGTCGAAGAACCACTTGGCCTGCGTGTCGCCCTGCGCCCCCTGCACGTCCGCGAGGCCGACGCAGCCGTGGCTGGTGCCCTCGCGCCCGAACGGCGGGTTGCCCCGGTTGTACCAGTAGTTGCCGTGGATGAACGTCCCCGACGTGGTCAGCCGCATCGCGTGCGGCACGTCCGGGATGTCGTACTCCCCGCCGAAGCCGACCGTCGAGCCGTTCATGCGGGTCTGCACGAACTTCTCGGAGATCACCATCTGCCCGTTGTACGTCGTGTGCTGCGGGCTGCCCGCCGAGATCGGCACCGTCTTGAAGGTCTTGCCGTCCCGTACGACCGTCATGGTCTGCGTGTGGACGTCGACCGTGGAGACCTGCGACCGCCCGATGGTGAAGGAGACGGTCTTCTTCTGCACCCCGTAGACGCCCTTCGCGCCCTGGACCCCGTCCAGGTCGATGTTCAGCGTGACCTTGGAGCCGGCCTTCCAGTACTCCTGCGGCCGGAAGTCGAGCCGGCGGTCCCCGAACCAGTGGCCGGCCACCTGCTGGCCGCTGGTGGAGTTGACCGTGATGTGGGACTGCACGGCCTTCTTGTCGGTGATGGACTTGTCGAAGGTGAACGACACCGGCATGCCGACACCGACCGTCGAGCCGTTGTCGGGCGTGTAGGTGCCGATGAAGCTGTTCGACGAGCTGACGGTGGTGAAGATGGCGTTGGCCGCCGCGGTCCGGCCGTCGGCGTCCTTCGCGGTCGCGGCTATCTGGTACTTCGTCCCGCGCTCCAGCTGGGCCTTGGGCTTCCAGCTGCGGCCGTCCGCCGATATCGCTCCCGGCACGGTCTGCCCCGACCCCGCCACGGTCATCTTCACGTCCGTCAGCCTGCCGTCGCTGACCTTCACCCCGGTGGCGTTGATGGACGCCCCGGTCGAACCGTCCTTGGCCGAGATCGCGATCTTCGCCGTCGACGTCTTGGGGGAGTCCTTGCCGCCCTTGCCGTCGTCGGTCGCGTTGGCGCTGCCGCCGCAGGCGGTCAGGGTGAGGGCGCCGACCATCAGGGCGGCACAGGCCCCCAGTGCGCGCCGCGCTGCAATGTCCGGCGTTGTCACGGGCTGCTCCCAGTTCGTGTGATGTGCGTGATCCGTTCCAGTGCGTGGAGAAAGAGGGCGCCGGAGCCGGGGAAGGTTCCCTGCGGCGCCCATGAACGCCATCACGTGACAGAACCGCGACAATCCAGGGCTCAACCCGGCCCTAGCGGCCGTACAACTCCCCGTACGACGGCCACACTCCGCCGGGACCGTCCACCGACTCGGCCGCGCGTACGGCGCGTACGATCGCGCGCGTCACGAGGTCCGCGCCGGCGGCCAGGATGTCGTTGAGCGCCAACGGGTGCGCGCCGAGCGGCCGGGCGCCGGTCGCGAGGGCGAACACCGTGTCGCCGTCGTGCAGCAGGTGCACCGGCCGGACGGCGCGCGCGATGCCGTCGTGCGCCGTGCCCGCGAGCTTCTGCGCCTGCGCCTTGGTGAGGTCCGCGTCCGTCGCGATTACCGCCAGCGTCGTGTTGAGCGGCGCCGGGGCGTTGACGGCGCCGGCCTCGTCCAGGCGCCGGCGCGCGGCTTCGTGCACGCGCCCCTCCGGATACTCGGCCCGCCCCTGGAACAACTCCCCGTACAGCACCCCCGTTTCCGGATCCATCACCGACCCGGCCGCGTTCGCGACCACCAGCGCCGCCACCGTGATCCCCGAGGCGAGCACCGTACTGGCGCTGCCCACCCCGCCCTTGAGCCGCCCTGCGACGGCGCCCGTGCCGGCGCCGACGCACCCCTCGGGCACCCGCGCGCCGGGTGCGGCCGCCGCCGCGGCCTCCACCGCCGCGCGTCCCGTCGCCGCGTCGGGACGGGCCCGGAAGTCGCCACCGCGCCCCAGGTCGAAGACGCACGCGGCCGGCACCACGGGCACGACATGCGCCGGATCCGTCCCCACCGGCACCCCGCGCCCCTGTTCCTCCAGCCAGGCCATCACCCCGGACGCCGCGTCGAGCCCGTACGCGCTGCCTCCGGTCAGCACGACCGCGTCGACCTTCTGCACCACGTTGCGCGGGTCGAGCGCGTCGGTCTCCTTGGTGCCGGGGCCGCCGCCGCGCACGTCCACGGCGGCGACGGCGCCGCCCTCGGGCGCGAGGACGACCGTGGTACCGGTGAGCCAGCCGTCGCCGCCGCGGGTGGCGTGCCCCACCCGCAGCCCGGCGACATCCGTCAATGCGTCAGCTGTCATGGACGCCAGTCTGGCCCAGCCGGCGCGCCCTTCCGAAGGACTCAGCCGGCCGAGGCGGTGGCGCCCGGCTCGCGGTTCCGGGCGGCCCTGTGCGCGGTCAGGGCGACGCCGGTGGCCACCGCGGCCGCGGAGACCAGCCCCGCCGCGAGCACCGCCCACGCGCGCAGGAAGGTGCAGCAGATCACCAGCA
This sequence comes from Streptomyces sp. NPDC088810, assembly GCF_044750305.1. Classification (NCBI taxonomy): domain Bacteria; kingdom Bacillati; phylum Actinomycetota; class Actinomycetes; order Kitasatosporales; family Streptomycetaceae; genus Streptomyces; species Streptomyces sp. NPDC088810. The sequence goes on along the minus strand of NZ_JBIVJQ010000005.1, from coordinate 213,202 downwards.
GAGCCGTGACCGGCAGCACCAGCTGCTGGGCGAGGCCCACCTTGAAGTGGCGGGAGTGCAGCGCCCACACGGTCAGCAGATACAGGGCCGTCGGCAGGGTGACCGCGGCCGAGGCGGACAGGGCGGAGATGTGCGCCTTGCCGACCGCCTGCTCCACGGCCACCTCCAGGCCCGCGCCGATCGCCGCCGTCGAGGCGAAGACCAGATAGTGGCCGTAGCCCCAGACGAACGCCCGCCGGCTGGAGCGCAGGTGACCGTGGATCGGCACCACGAAGTAGATCCACCACGCGGAGAACACGATCAGCAGCCCGCCCCCCGCGATGGGCAGCAGCTCGCCCAGCGCGTCGTGCTCGTCCACGCCCGACTTCACGGCCACCGTGGCCGCGGCGATCGTCTCGCCGAGGACGATGATCGTGAACAGTCCGTACCGTTCGGCGATGTGATGCGGATGCCAGGAGGTCTCCTGGGCCTTCTCCGCGTACAGCGGCACGCACAGTTCCGCGACCGCCATCACCAGGAACACCCACGGCCGGGCCGGCTCCGGCAGCAGCACCAGCCCCGACCAGCCGACCTGGCACGACAGCACGCCGTACGCGTACCGCAGAGCCGCGGTCCGCTCCCCGTCCGTGGCCGAGCGCGCGGCTCTCAGCCACTGCCAGGCCATCGCCAGCCGCATGATCAGATAGCCGAGCCAGACCAGCAGGAAGTCGTGGTGCGCGGCGGCCCGGGAGATGCCGGCGGCCAGGACCAGGACACCGGCGATCTGGATCAGGGTGACGACCCGGTACAGCGCGTCGTCGTTGTCGTACGCCGAGGCGAACCAGCTGAAGTTCATCCACGCCCACCAGATGGCGAAGAACGCCATCGCGTAGTCGAGGATCCCCTCGCCCGCGTGCCCTGCCGCGACGGCGTGCACCAGTTGCACCCCTGCCTGCGCGATCGCCACGACGAAGCACAGATCGAAGAAGAGCTCCAGCGGAGAGGCGACGCGGTGCGCCTCGTCGCGCCCGCGCGCGGTGAGCCGTCGCAGGGGGCCGGAGGGCCCTGGTGCGCCCGAGGGGGCGGGCGCCGGGGCGGAACTCGACGTCATGGTCCCAGCACAGCAGAAAACCCCCGCGAAATCTTGTGAAGGCATTCACGAGCGGGCCGGGCTCGTCAGGTCTGGCGAAAACCCCAGGCGGGGCGGCCCGGCGGGCGCCGTACCCTTAAGGCATGAGCAGCGCCCCCGAGCCCGAGCCCCGCGATCCGAAGCCCGCGCTGGTCTTCGACGACCCGCTGGACCAGCAGTCCTCGGACGACACCGACCGCGGGTGGGGCGACCGCCCGGACGGCGACAGCGCCGCCGACCTCAGGCGCTTCCTCGACGAGAAGCCGCCCCACCACCTCTGAGCAACCCGCGGGAGTGCCGCTAGCGTTCGCCGTGCCCCGGCCCGCGCTGGGCGACCAGCGCGTCGCGGATCTCCTTGAGCACCTCCAGCTCGGACACCTCGATGACCTCCTTCGTGCCCTCCCGCGCCGCCTTCCGGGCGGCCTGCCGGGCCAGGTACTTCGACATCGGCAGGACCATCAGGAAGTACACGACCGCCGCGGTGATCACGAACGTGAGGGTGGCGCCCAGGACGGAGCCCCACAGGATCGGCACCCCGCTCTTGACCGTGCCGTCCGCGCCGACCTTGCACGGGTCCTTCAGACACGAGCTGTAGTTGTCGAGGCTCTGCGTTCCGATCGCGCCGACCACCGGGTTGATGATCCCCTTCACCACCGCGTTGACGATGTTCGTGAAGGCCGCGCCGATGACCACCGCGACTGCCAGATCGACGACGTTGCCGCGCATCAGGAAGGCCTTGAAGCCGTGCCAGACGCTCGGTTCCTTCTTCGCGCTCACCTAGGGGACTCTCCTCGCGTGCACAGGGTGTGGAACGAAACGCTCCGCAACCTATGGCACGGCGCGGCAGGCCTGTCCAGTCCCGCAGCACCATCGTGGGACTCGACAGCAAGCCGCCGGCAGCGCGTACGAGCCGGTTCAGCACAGCGTCACCGCCAGGCGCGCGGTGGCGCTCGCGCCGACCAGCCGTGCCGCCGTGGCACGCGGCACCGTCAGCACGACCAGCGCGCCGCTCTCGGCCGCGCCGTCCAGCGGCTCGGGCACCTTCGTCACCCGTACCCCGCGCGCGAGCACCCGGACGCCGCCTGCGGCCGACGGGTCCGCCGCGGCGATCACGTCGACGCGGTCTCCGGGCCGGAGCAGCCGCACCGTGGCGGCGTCGGCGATCCGCACCGGCGCCGTCACCACCTCGGCCACCGGGTGCCGGCGTACGGGGTCCGCGGTCCGGTGGGCCCGGGTCCGCTCCGCGCCCTGCGGTTGCGTCCCGGTCCGGGGGCCCGCGGCCACGAGCGCCGCCGCGGTCACCGCGAGACCGGCCGCGACGGCCCGCCGGCGATGCCGCACCAGCCGCTGCAGCACATACCGCCCGCCGCGCACCCGCACCGGATCGAACGGGGGCACCTCACAGGTCGGCGGCGCGTCCGTGCCCAGCGGGCGCGGTAGCCGGAGGGGAGGCAGCGAGGAGGGGTTCGGGGGCGAGGAGGGCGAGGGCATGGGGATCACCGCCTGTGGCGAGGAGTTCGGCTTGCGGTCCCACGATGAGGCCCCGCGCCGGATCCCGCCGGGGCCGGTGGATCACCGGCCGGTTGTGGACAACTCACCCACCCGAACGAGGAGTTCCGCTCACCCCGCCGCCCTACGGCAGCACGAACCCCGGATCCATCCCCCCGAGCGCGTTCACGCACAGGCAGTCCCGCGCCCCGGTCTCCGGCAGTGCCGCCACCGCGTCGAACAGGACGCCGCGCAGCCGGTCCACGTTGGCCGCGAACACCCGCAGCACCTCCTCATGGGAGACGCCCTCCCCGGTCTCGGCGCCCGCGTCGAGGTCGGTGACCAGGGTCAGCGAGGTGTAGCACAGCTCCAGTTCCCGGGCGAGCGCGGCCTCGGGGTGGCCGGTCATGCCCACCACCGACCAGCCCTGCGCCTGGTGCCACAACGATTCGGCGCGCGTGGAGAACCGCGGCCCCTCGACCACGACCAACGTGCCGCCGTCCACCGGTTCCCAGTCCCGGCCGCGGGCCGCCTTCAGCGCGGCGGCCCGCGCGGTGGGGCAGTAGGGGTCGGCCATGGACACGTGCACGACGTTCGGCACGGTGCCGTCGGGCAGCGGCAGCCCGTCGAAGTAGGTCTGCGCCCTGGACTTCGTACGGTCCACCATCTGGTCCGGCACGAGCAGGGTGCCCGGTCCGTACTCGGGGCGCAGCCCGCCCACCGCGCACGGACCGAGGACCTGCCGGACGCCGACGGAGCGCAGGGCCCACAGGTTGGCGCGGTAGTTGATGCGGTGCGGCGGCAGGTGGTGGCCACGGCCGTGCCGGGGCAGGAAGGCGACCCGCCGGCCGGCGATCTCGCCGAGGAACAGGGAGTCGCTGGGCGCTCCGTAGGGGGTGTCCACCTGGATCTCGGTCACGTCGTCCAGGAAGGAGTAGAAACCCGAACCGCCGATTACGCCGATCTCTGCGTTCGCCATGACCAGCACACTAGCGGGCCGCGAAACCGCGGGGGAGACGGTGCCGGGGAACGCCGAAGACCCTGCCGTCGCGGGGACGGCAGGGCCTGGGTGAGAGTTCTCAGGCGGCCGAGCTGCTGGTGGAGCTCGACGAGGACGAGGACGAGGTCGAGGACGTCGAGGAGGACGTCTTCGAGTCGGACGACGAGCCGGCCGGCTTCGACGCCGGGGTGCTGCTCGACGTGGAGCCGCGCGAGTCGTTGCGGTAGAAACCGGAGCCCTTGAAGACGATGCCGACCGCGGAGAACACCTTCTTCAGGCGGCCCTTGCAGCTGGGGCACTCCGTCAGGGCGTCGTCGGTGAACTTCTGCACCGCCTCAAGGCCCTCGCCGCACTCGGTGCACTGGTACTGGTAGGTCGGCACTGTCTTCCTCCTGGCACTCTCACTCGATGAGTGCTAACGACGATCCATAGTGACGTATTCCTGGGAATCAGTCCACCGTGACGGGCACGCGGTGACCGACGCCACGCGCGACCGTGCGGTTCGGCTGCCGCGGGACCAGCCGGGAGCGCAGCGTCACCAGGGTGGCCAGCGCCAGTACGGTGCCGGCCATCGGCACCAGGAATCCGGCGCCGTCCCACAGCCGGTCCTCCAGCTGTCCGGCGACCGTGACGGCGGCCGCCTGGCCGAGCGCGACGGCACCGGTCAGCCAGGTGAAGGCCTCGGTGCGGGCCCCGGCCGGGACCAGGCTCTCGACCAGCGTGTAGCCCGTGATCAGCGACGGCGCGATGCACATGCCGACCAGCAGGCCGAGCGCGGCCAGCAGCAGCACCGAGTGCGCCGTCCACAGGGCGGACGCCGCCAGCGCGAGCGCCGTGTAGCCGATCACCAGACGCTGCTGGGGAGCCGCCTTCCAGGCGATCGCGCCGCAGACGATGCCGGACAGCATGTTGCCGGCGGCGAAGACGCCGTACAGGACGCCGTTCAGGCCGGGCTCGCCGATCGACTCGGTGAAGGCCGCGAGCGACACCTGCATGCCGCCGAAGACGGAGCCGATGCCGAGGAAGGTCACGACCAGCACGCGCACGCCCGGGACGCGCAGGGCGGAAGCGTGCTGCACGCGCGCGTGCCCGCTCTCTGCGGACACCGACGGCTGCGTGCTCTTCTGCGCGGCGAACAGCAGACCGCCGACGAGGGTCAGCGCGGCCTCGGTGACCAGGCCCGCCGACGGCGTCACGGTGGTGCACAGCGCGGTCGCCAGCAGCGGGCCGAAGACGAAGGTCAGCTCGTCGGTGACGGACTCGAAGGCAGCCGCGGTGGTCATCAGGGGTGAGCCCTGCAGCTTCACGCCCCAGCGGGCCCGCACCATGGGGCCGACCTGCGGCACCGAGGCGCCGGTCGGGACGGCCGCCAGGAACAGCGCCCACAGGGGCGCGTGGGCCAGCGCGAGCGCCGTCAGGGACAGGCCGGAGACGGTGTGCACCAGGACGCCGGGGAGCAGGACGGCACGCTGGCCGTAGCGGTCGGCGAGGCGGCCGCTGTAGGGCGCGAACAGCGCCATGGAGACACCGGTGGCGGCAGCGGCGGCGCCCGCGGCGCCGTACGAGCCGGTGGTGTGCTGGACGAGCAGCACGATGGAGATGGTGAGCATCGCGAACGGCTGGCGCGCCGCGAAGCCGGGCAGCAGGAACGTCCAGGCGCCGCGGGTGCGCAGCAGCTGTCCGTATCCGGGGCGGGAGGACGCCGGCGAGGTCTTCTCCGGTTCGGTGGTGGTGACCGTGGATCCCACGGCCCGTGCCTTTCTGCCGCCTGGTAGCGCGGGCCCCGTGCGGGCCGGGCGCCGAGAGCTGTCCTCTTGCGCGGACTGCGGTAGATGCCGGCGCCCACTGAGGTGTGGGGGGGACCCGGCCGCCATACGGTCGCGCCAGCTCTGCGTCAGGCAGAGTTGGTTCGATCAGGGTGCGCCTTCATCGTACAGGGATCACTGCTTGCGCGGCTGTGAAAACGAGCACCATGAGCGCGGCCACCTGGGATTTCACGGGGTGTGAACGGTACGAAATGCCCTCTTAACGCGCACTGCCGGCTCCGTCGGTGCCCAGCCAGCCCGCCAGCTTGCCGCCGTGGCCGACCGCGCGCAGGCGCCGTTCCGCCGCGTCGCGGACCGGGTCGGTGGCGACGACCAGCAGCTCGTCGCCGCGCCGCAGCACCGTCGTGGGCATCGGCACGAACGATTTTCCTTCGCGTACGACCAGGGTGACGGCCGCGCCGGGCGGCAGCCGCAGCTCGCTGATTTCCACTCCGTGCATCCGTGAGCCCTCGGGGACGGAGACGGACAGCAGGTGCCCGCGCAGCCGCTCCAGGGGTGCCGATTCGATGCCGAGGTCGGAGGCCTCGCCCTGCTCGCCCAGGCGCAGGGTGCGGGCCAGCCAGGGCAGGGTCGGCCCCTGGACCAGGGTGTAGACGACGACCAGGACGAAGACGATGTTGAAGATGCGGCGGCTGCCGGCCACGCCGTTCACCATCGGGATGGTCGCCAGGATGATCGGCACGGCGCCGCGCAGCCCGGCCCACGACATCAGGATCTGCTCCGGCCGCGGCACCCGGAACGGGGCCAGGCTGACCACCACGCTCAGCGGGCGGGCCACCATGGTCAGCACCAGCCCGATGACCAGCGCGGGCACGACGTCGTCACCCAGCTCGTGCGGGGTGACCAGCAGGCCGAGGACGACGAACATGCCGATCTGCGCGATCCAGCCGAGCCCCTCGGCGAAGCCGCGGGTGGCGGGCCAGTGGGGCAGCCGCGCGTTGCCGAGCACCATCGAGGCCAGGTAGACGGCGAGGAAGCCGCTGCCGTGCCCCAGGGCGCCGGCGGCGTAGGCGGTGACGGCGATCGCCATCACGGCGATCGGGTAGAGGCCGGAGGCGGGCAGGGCCACGTGCCGCAGCCCCCAGGAGCCGAACCAGCCCACCGCGATGCCTATGGCCGCGCCGATGGCCAGCTCCAGGGCTATCTCGCCGAGCAGGACGTACCAGTGCTCGATCGGGCCGGCCGTGGAGAAGGCGACGACCAGGATGACCACCGGGGCGTCGTTGAAGCCGGACTCGGCCTCCAGGGTGCCCGTCACGCGCGCGGGGAGGGGAATTCTCCGGAGCACCGAGAAGACCGCCGCCGCGTCCGTCGACGACACCACCGCGCCGATGATCAGCGCCTGCCGCCACTCCAGTCCGACCAGGTAGTGCGCGCCCGCCGCGGTGACCCCCACGCTGATCGCGACGCCCGCCGTCGCCAGCACGGAGGCGGACGACAGGACCGGCCGGATCTCCTTCCACTTCGTGCCCAGGCCGCCCTCGGCGAGGATCACGACCAGGGCCGCGTATCCCATGACCTGGGTCACTGCGGCGCTGTTGAAGTGGATGCCCCCGATGCCGTCCTGGCCCATGAGGACGCCGATCCCCAGGTACACGAGCAGGCTGGGGAGCCCGCTGCGCGAGGAGATCCGGACGGCCGCGACGGCGACGAGCAGGACGACGGAGCAGACGAGCAGGAGCTGGTTGAGGTGGTGAACAGTCAGCGGGCGTTCCTCCTCCGAGATCGGGCGAGGGATCTCCGGTTACTTCGTTAGCTTACCTAACTCTTGACGCATTCTTGACGTTCACGAGGCAAGATCGAACGCTCGTGCGCGCTGGTTCCCGACTCCGCGTCAAGCGGGAGAGGGCCCTGCGCCTATGGTTGCTCCAGCGCTCATTCAAAGTCACAGCCCGACCTGCCGCTCGCGTTAGGACAGCAAGGACAGCGATGCCCCCCAACACCACCGCCACAACGGGTGACACCGCCACCACGGGTGCCACGTCCGTCACGTCCGGCAGGAAGAAGGGGCGCAGAGCCCGACTGATCGTGCTCGTGCTGGTCCTGGCCATCATCGGAGGCGTCGCCTACGGCGCGTACTGGTCGATCAGCACGGTCCGCGCCTCCTTCCCGCAGACCACGGGTTCGATCAAGCTCGACGGCCTGTCCGGACCGGTCGACGTCAAGCGGGACGGCTACGGCATTCCGCAGATCTACGCCTCCTCGGACGAGGACCTGTTCATGGCGCAGGGCTTCGTCCAGGCGCAGGACCGGTTCTACGAGATGGACGTGCGCCGGCACATGACCTCCGGGCGCCTGTCGGAGATGTTCGGCAAGGGCCAGGTCGAGAACGACGCGTTCCTGCGCACCCTCGGCTGGGACCGGATCGCCCGGCAGGAGTACGACACCAAGCTGTCGGCCGCCACCAAGAAGTACCTCCAGGCCTACGCCAAGGGAGTCAACGCCTACCTCCAGGGCAAGGACGGCGAGGACATCTCCCTGGAGTACGCGGCCCTGGGCTTCAGCAACGACTACAAGCCGGAGAAGTGGACCCCGGTCGACTCCATCGCCTGGCTGAAGGCGATGGCCTGGGACCTGCGCGGCAACATGCAGGACGAGATCGACCGCGCCCTGATGACCAGCCGCCTCGGCCCGCAGCAGATCCAGGACCTGTACCCGGCGTACCCCTACGGCCGCAACAAGCCGATCGTCCAGGAGGGTCGGTACGACGATGTGACCAAGGCGTTCCAGCAGAGCGGCGCCACGGGCTCCGCCCAGGGGACGACGGGCGGCACCCAGGGCACGGCCGGCGCCACGGGCACGGCCGGCACCACGGGCACCCAGGGCACGACCGGCGGCGCCACGGGCTCCTCTCAGGGCACCACCGGCACGACCGGCTCCTCCACCTCGGCCGGGACGGGGTCGGGCCTCACGAGCCAGCTGGGCGGCCTCTACCACGTCCTGGACGACCTCCCCACGGCCGTCGGCGTGAACGGCCAGGGCATCGGCTCCAACTCCTGGGTGGTCGCCGGGAAGTACACCGTCAAGGGCAAGCCGTTGCTGGCCAACGACCCGCACCTGTCGGCGTCCCTGCCGTCCGTCTGGTACCAGATGGGCCTGCACTGCCGGACCGTCTCCGGCAAGTGCCAGTACGACGTCAGCGGCTACACGTTTGCCGGCATGCCCGGTGTGATCATCGGCCACAACGCCAGGATCGCCTGGGGCATGACCAACTCCGGGGTCGACGTCACCGACCTCTACCTGGAGAAGGTGAGCGCCAACGGCTACCTGTACGACGGCAAGATCCGGCCGTTCAAGACCCGCGAGGAGACCATCAAGGTCGCCGGGGGCACGGCCAAGACGATCGTCGTCCGCCAGACCCAGGACGGGATGCCGCTGCTGTCCGACCGTGACGACGAACTCGTCCAGGTCGGCAAGAGGGCGACCGTGACCACCGCCGCGCCCGACCGGGGCGACGGCTACGGCATCGCCCTGCGCTGGACCGCGCTCGACCCGGGCTCCTCCATGGACGCCGTGTTCGCCCTGGACAAGGCCGGGGACTGGAAGGACTTCCGCGCCGCCGCGGCCCTGTTCGACGTGCCGTCGCAGAACCTGATCTACGCCAGCACGGACAACCACATCGGCTACACCCTGCCCGGCCGGATCCCCACGCGCTCCGCCAAGGACGACGGCTCCGTCCCGGCGCCGGGCTGGGACTCGAAGTACCGCTGGACGGGCTTCATCAAGCAGGACGAGCTGCCCTACGAGTTCGACCCCGAGCGCGGCTACATCGTCACCGCCAACCAGGCCGTGGTCGACCCCGAGAAGTACCCGTACACGCTGACCACCGACTGGGGCTACGGCACCCGCAGCCAGCGCATCTCCGACCTGATCGAGTCCAAGATCAAGGACGGCGGGAAGATCTCCACCGACGACATGCGGCAGATGCAGCTGGACAACAGCAGCGAGATCGCCAAGCTCCTGGTGCCCAAGCTGCTGAAGATCAACCTCGACGACCCGGACGTCCGCGAGGCGCAGAAGCTGCTGGAGGGCTGGGACTACACCCAGGACGCCGACTCCGCGGCCGCCGCGTACTTCAACGCCGTCTGGCGCAACATCCTCAAGCTCGCCTTCGGCAACAAGCTGCCCAAGGAGGTGCGCGTCAAGGGACAGTGCCTGTGGGTCGACAAGATCGACAGCACCGGCCCGGTGGACGACGACACCAAGGTGCGCGAATGCGGCCAGCGCGACGCCGACCAGGCGCAGCCGGACGGCGGCGACCGCTGGTTCGAGGTCGTGCGCACCCTGATGGACAAGCCGGACAGCGAGTGGTGGAAGACGCCCAAGTCGGGCACCCGGCCGGGCGCCGAGAACCGTGACCAGCTCTTCGCCCGGGCCATGATCGATGCCCGCTGGGAGCTGACCGCCAAGCTCGGCAAGGACATCGACACCTGGAGCTGGGGCCGCCTGCACCGGCTGTTCCTGAAGAACCAGACGCTCGGCACCGAGGGCCCGAAGGTCCTGCAGTACATCCTGAACCGCGGCCCCTGGAAGCTGAGCGGCGGTGAGGCCACGGTGAACGCGAGCGGCTGGAACGCCGCCGGCGGCTACAACGTCGTCTGGGTGCCGTCCATGCGGATGGTCGTCAACCTCGCCGACCTCGACAAGTCCAAGTGGATCAACCTGACCGGCGCCTCCGGGCACGCCTTCAGCGCGCACTACACCGACCAGACGGGCAAGTGGGCCAAGGGCGAGCTGCTGCCCTGGTCGTTCTCGGCCAAGGCGGTGGACGGGAGCACGAGCGACACGCTCGTCCTCAAACCGTGACCCGGTGACGCCACAGCACTGAAAGCGGCCCTCCACGCGCGCGTGGAGGGCCGTTTTCCCGTTCCGGCGGCCGGTGATCCGGGTCAGCCGCTCGCGAAGCGGCGCACCCCCGACGGCGTCACCACCGCGTGCACCGGCTTGTCGTGCGCCTCCGCCGGGACCCGCGCGACGACCTCCGTGTCGTACAGCAGCACCACGAGCCGGGGGCGGGCGCCCGCGCGCTCCAGCCGGGCCAGCACCCGGTCGTACGACCCTCCGCCGCGCCCCAGGCGCATCCCGCGCGCGTCCACCGCGAGCCCGGGCAGCAGGACGATGTCCGCGGCCGTCACGGCGTCCGGGCCGAGCCGTGCCCCGGAGGGCTCGAACAGCGCCATCCGCCCGCCGTGCCGCACCCGCGCGAGCGAGTCGGGGCCGGCGTACTCGCCCCAGTCCAGATCGTTGTCGGGCAGCAGCGCCGGGAGCAGGACGCGCACGCCCCGCGCGCGCAGCGCGTCCAGCAGTGCGAGCGTGCCGGGCTCGCTCCCCACGGAGACGTACGCCGCCACCGTGCGCCCGTGCGCCAGCTCGGGCAGCTCCAGGGCGCGCTCCGCCAGCGCGCGGCCCGCCTCCCGGACGTCGTCCGCCGTCAACCTGTTCCTCACCGCGAGGAGCTCTCGCCGCAACATCCGCTTGTCAGGCTCGCCCGTACATCCGACGTGTTCCACCGGTGGTTCGCGCACCCTTCTCTTCATGCGGGTCATACAAGGGTCAAGCAGTCGGAGCCCCAGATTCCCTACAAAGGCACCGGATATGGTTGCGGGCATGACTCAGTCCCACCCCAGGATCAGCAAGGCTGTCATCCCCGCAGCCGGCCTCGGCACCCGGTTCCTGCCGGCTACCAAAGCCACTCCCAAGGAGATGCTGCCGGTTGTCGACAAGCCGGCGATCCAGTATGTGGTCGAGGAGGCCGTGTCGGCGGGGCTCGACGACGTCCTCATGATCACCGGGCGTAACAAGCGCCCCCTCGAGGATCACTTCGACCGCAATTACGAGCTGGAATCGGCGCTCGAGAAGAAGGGCGACGCCGAACGGCTCGCGAAGGTGCAGGAGTCCAGCGACCTGGCCACCATGCACTACGTGCGCCAGGGTGACCCCAGGGGCCTCGGCCACGCCGTCCTGTGCGCCGCTCCGCACGTCGGCCACGAGCCCTTCGCCGTCCTCCTGGGCGACGACCTGATCGACCCGCGCGACCCCCTGCTGCAGCGCATGATCGACGTCCAGGAGCAGCACGGCGGCAGTGTGATCGCCCTCATGGAGGTCGCGCCCGAGCAGATCCACCTCTACGGCTGCGCGGCCGTGGAGGCCACCGCCGACGGTGATGTCGTGAAGGTCACCGGGCTGGTCGAGAAGCCCGACCCGGTGGACGCCCCGTCGAACTACGCGATCATCGGGCGGTACGTCCTCGACCCGCACATCTTCGACATACTGCGCAAGACCGAGCCCGGCCGCGGCGGCGAGATCCAGCTCACCGACGCCCTCCAGCAGCTCGCGCAGGACGAGAAGGTCGGCGGTCCGGTGCACGGCGTCGTCTTCAAGGGCCGCCGTTACGACACCGGGGACCGTGGCGACTTCCTGCGTGCCATTGTCAGACTCGCGTGCGAACGTGAGGACCTGGGCCCGGAGTTCCGGACCTGGCTTCGCAGTTACGTAGCCGAGGAGATGCAGCAGTCTTGAGCAGCGCCGCGACCCGCCCCGCCGGCCCGGACGACCTGTGGTCGGTGGACGAGCACCTGGAGGACATCCTCTCGACCGTCCGCCCCCTCGAACCCATCGAGCTGCAACTGCTCGACGCCCAGGGCTGCGTCCTGGTCGACGACGTCACGGTGCCGGTCTCCCTGCCGCCGTTCGACAACAGCTCCATGGACGGGTACGCGGTGCGGGTCGCGGACGTAGCCGGCGCCAGCGAGGAGTTTCCGGCCGCCCTCGAGGTCGTCGGGGACGTCGCGGCCGGCGCGGCCGACCCGGTCCGGGTCGGCCCGGGACAGGCCGCGCGCATCATGACCGGCGCCCCGCTGCCGCCCGGCGCCGAGGCCGTCGTCCCCGTCGAGTGGACCGACGGCGGGCTCGGCGAGGGCCCCGTCAGCGGCATGCCGGCGCGCAGCCTGGCCCCCGAGGGCGCCGAAGGGCACGTGCACGTGTACCGGCCCGCAGAGGCACGCGCGCACGTGCGGGCCAAGGGCAGCGACGTGAAGGCCGGCGACCTGGCCCTGGCGGCCGGGGCGATCCTCGGCCCGCCGCAGATCGCCCTGCTCGCCGCGATCGGCCGCGGCACGGTCCGCGTGCGCCCGCGCCCGCGCGTGGTCGTGCTCTCCACCGGCAGCGAACTCGTCCAGCCCGGAGAGCAGCTGACCACCGGCCGGATCTACGACTCCAACAGCTTCGCCCTGACCGCCGCCGCGCGGGACGCGGGCGCCATCGCCTACCGGGTGGGCGCCGTCGCCGACGACGCCGAGACCCTCCGCTCCACCATCGAGGACCAGCTCATCCGCGCGGACCTGCTGGTGACCACGGGCGGGGTGAGCGTCGGGGCGTACGACGTGGTCAAGGAGGCGCTGTCGTACGCGGGCGACGCGGACGAGGCCGGCAGCGGCGTCGACTTCCGCAAGCTCGCCATGCAGCCCGGCAAGCCGCAGGGCTTCGGCTCCATCGGCCCCGACCACACCCCGCTGCTGGCCCTGCCCGGCAACCCGGTGTCCTCGTACGTCTCCTTCGAACTGTTCGTCCGCCCCGCCATCCGCGCCCTGATGGGTCTCACCGATCTGCACCGGCCCCGCGCGCGGGCCGCCCTGAAGGCGGACGCGGCACTGCGCTCGCCCAAGGGCCGCCGCCAGTTCCTGCGCGGGACGTACGCCGACGGGAAGGTGACCCCCGTGGGCGGCGCCGGTTCCCACTTGATCGCGGCACTGGCGCAGGCCGACGCGCTGATCGTCGTCCCGGAGGACGTGGAGTCCGTCGAGCCCGGCAGCGAGGTGGAGGTGGTCCTGCTCGGCTGACCCGTCCCGGTTGGCGGTACCGTGTCGCGCACAGCAGGCCCGCGCTCCGCACCGCGCCGGGCCCGGACCGGGAGCGCCACAGCCATGACAGTGCCTTCCCGGGGGGAGACCCCCGGACCCCCTGCGCAGGACCGACTGACGCACATCGACGACGCGGGTGCGGCCCGCATGGTCGACGTATCGGGGAAGGACGTGACCGCGCGCACCGCCCGTGCCAGCGGCCGGGTCCTCGTCTCACCCCGCGTGGTCGAGCTGCTGCGCGGCGAGGGGATGCCCAAGGGCGACGCCCTGGCCACCGCGCGCATCGCCGGGATCATGGGGGCCAAGCGCACCCCGGACCTGATCCCGCTGTGCCACCCGTTGTCGGTGTCCGGTGTGACACTGGACCTGTCGGTCGCGGACGACGCCGTGGAGATCCGGGCCACCGTGAAGACCACGGACCGCACGGGCGTCGAGATGGAGGCCCTCACCGCGGTGACGGTCGCCGCGCTCACCGTGATCGACATGGTCAAGGCGGTCGACAAGGGGGCGGTCATCACGGACGTACGGGTGGAGGAGAAGACGGGCGGCAAGTCGGGCGACTGGAGCCGGGCATGACTTTCGACGACGGCATCGGGGGCGCTCTGCGGGCGCCGTACGCCGCGCTGGTCGTCACCGCCTCCAACCGGGCCGCTGCCGGGGTCTACGAGGACAAGGGCGGCCCGCTGATCGTGAAGGGCCTGCAGGACCTCGGGTTCGCCGTGGACGGCCCGCAGGTGGTGCCCGACGGGGATCCGGTGGAAGCGGCGCTGCGGGCGGCCGTGACGGCCGCGTACGACGTCGTCGTCACCACCGGCGGCACCGGCCTGTCGCCCACCGACCGCACGCCCGAGGCGACCCGCGCGGTGATCGAGTACGAGGTGCCGGGCATCGCGGAGGCCATCCGCGCGTACGGCCGGGACAAGGTGCCGACCGCCGCGCTGTCCCGGGGCCTGGCCGGGGTGGCCGCTGGCACGCTGATCGTCAATCTGCCCGGGTCGACCGGCGGGGTGCGCGACGGGCTCGCCGTACTGGAGCCCCTGCTGGTCCACGCCGTCGACCAGATCCGCGGCGGTGACCACCCCAGACCGGGCAGCGGCGGGGGTGCGAGCTGAACACCCCTTCCTGGCCCGTCGTGCTGGCGGACGGCGACGTCGTCCTCCGGCCGATAAAGCTGCGCGACCAGCGGGCCTGGCGCGAGGTGAACCGGCGCAACCGCGACTGGCTGCGCCCCTGGGAGGCGACCATTCCGCCGCCCACCCCGAGCGGGCCGATCGTGCACCGGCCGACCTACCGCCAGATGGTCCGGCACCTGCGCGCCGAGGCGAACGCGGGCCGGATGCTGCCGTTCGTCATCGAGTACCAGGGGCGCCTGGTCGGGCAGTTGACGGTCGCCGGGATCACCTGGGGCTCGATGTGCTCCGGTCACGTCGGCTACTGGGTGGACGAGGCGGTGGCCGGGCGCGGGGTGATGCCGACGGCCGTCGCGCTCGTGGTGGACCACTGTTTCCGTACCGTCGGTCTGCACCGCGTCGAGGTGTGCATTCGCCCCGAGAACCGGCCGAGCCGGCGGGTCGTGGAGAAACTCGGATTCCGCGAGGAGGGCCTCCGGCCGCGTTATCTGCACATCGACGGGGCCTGGCGGGACCATCTCGTCTTCGCGCTCACCGCCGAAGAGGTGCCGGACGGGTTGCTCGCGCGATGGAAGCGGGCCCGCTCTCAAGGGGCCCAGCGCACCGAGCGCCAGTAAATTGAATACATGTTCGAAATTGATCGGCTGTTGACCAACTCGGGGCGCTGAATTCTCGCTCAGGGTGGTCCCCTGATCGCATCGGTCGCAAAAAATGCTGGAAATATCAGCCAGATCGTGCGACACACCGGCCCAATTGGCGGATGGCCTCACGCAAATCCCTCTACCGTGTGAGGCGTGAGCAGCAGCGGCCTCATCTACGCAGTCATTGTCGGGGCCTGGGCCGCCTACTTGGTGCCGATGTGGCTCCGTAGGCAGGACGAGCTGAACGAGGCCCGTCCGACGGAACGCTTCAGCACCGCCATCCGGCTGCTGTCGGGACGGGCGGGTATGGAGCGCCGGTACGCCAGGGACCTGCAGGCACGCTCCACCCAGGAGGGGGAGGCGGAAACCGGCGGTCCGGACGCCGCCACCGACTCGGTGGACGTCCGTGCCTTCGCCATGCCTCCGACGCGCCGTCAGGTCACCGTGGAGGCCGGGCCCGAGGCGCCGGGCAGCGCGGAGCCGGCGCGCGACCAGGCCGCCGAACCGGCGCCCGAAGCGGCCCCCGTGCACGCCTCGGGGTCCGTGCCCGCGCAGAGGCAGACGGCGTCGGCGCAGGCAGCCGCGGCGCGTGCTCGGCGCTCGAAGGTGCTCGCGCGCCGTCGGCGCACCACCGTGGTCCTCTTCCTCGCCTTCACGCTCGGCGCGATCGTGGCCGCCGTCGGCGGACTCGCCTTCCTGTGGGCGCCCGCCGTGCCCGCCGTCACGCTGAGCGCGTACATCGCCTACCTGCGGGCGCAGGAACGCCGCCGCTTCGCCTACCAGATGGACCGCCGGCATGCCGAGGCCGCCGCCCAGCGCCTGCGCGAACGCCAGCCGCACCGGCGCGCGCCCCTCGACACGGGCGCCGGGGCGGACGAGACGGAGCAGGGCGCGGACACCGGCGCGGACACCGGCCTCTCCACGCTCGCCGCCGACCGGCGCGCCCTCGTGGAGCAGACCGACCACGCCGAGTGGGTCGACCAGCAGCGCGAGCGGCAGCGGCGGCCCGGGCACGGCGACAGCTGGGACCCGGTGCCGGTGCCCCTGCCGACGTACGTCACCGCACCGGTCGCCCCGCGCGCCACCTCCGACGTGGACCTGGGCGCGCCCGGCACCTGGAGTTCGGCGCGGTCCAGCGCGGTGGCGCCCGAGCAGGACGCCGACGCCCAGGAGGGCGCGGCCGGGGAACCGGCGCCCGCAGCCGGGGACCGGCCCGCGGGCGGTCACGGCGACGCACGACGCGCGGCCTCCGCACGGCGGGCGCGGGAACGCGGACGCACGCCCCTCTTCGACCAGTACGAGGACGGCGACCGGCCCCGCGCGGCCAACGAGTGACCCCCGTCCTGACCAGTCAGGGAGCGGATTTCCGAGCACCCCGATCGGGATGCTAAAGTTTCACTCGTTGCAAGGGCCTGTGGCGCAGTCCGGTAGCGCACCTCGTTCGCATCGAGGGGGCCAGGGGTTCAAATCCCCTCAGGTCCACGCAGCTCAAAGCCCCGGTCGGGATCTCCCGGCCGGGGCTTTGACGACTTGTATGGACTGACCGTCACCGTCCCCGTCGACAGGTCGACTCGAGTTCCTTGTAGGCGATGGGGACGGTCCGGGCGTCAGAGCCGCTTGGCGTAGCAGAGGCTCTCCTCGTGGTGGCGGTAGTAGCCGAACTTCGTGCACGGCTCGTAGCCGCTGGAGGCGTACAGGGCTATGGCTTCCGGCTGCTTGGTGCCCGTCTCCAGGACCATGCGGACCCGGCCGGCCGCGCGCGCGTCCTCCTCCAGGGCCGCGAGGATGCGGCGGGCCAGGCCCCGGCCGCGCATCTGCTCGACGACGAACATCCGCTTCAGCTCGGCGTCGCCGTCCTCGTTGCCCTCCTCGTTGCGGTCCTGGCTGCGCCAGCCGCCGGTGGCCACCGGACGGTCGTACTCGTCGTACGCGATCAGGTACACGCCCCGGGGCGGGTCGAAGTCGGCGGCGTCGAGGGCCGTGGCGTCGCCCCCGTCGCCGTAGCGCAGGTGGTATTCGGCCTGGACCTCGTCGTTGAGCTTCATGGCGTCGGGGTGATCGAAGCGAACGCGGCGAATAATCATGCTGGGTATCGTACTTCTATGCAGGCGGCGGGGGTCCTGGGTTTTGCGGACCCCGACCAGTGTGCCGGTATCGTGCCCGGGTGCTGACTGTGACCTCGGTGAACGTGAACGGACTGCGGGCTGCCGCGAAGAAGGGCTTCGTGGAGTGGCTCGCCGGAACCGAGGCGGACGTCGTCTGCCTGCAGGAGGTGCGCGCCGAGCCGCACCAGCTGCCCGACGGGGTCCGGCAGCCCGACGGCTGGCACGTCGTGCACGCCCCGGCCGCCGCCAAGGGCCGCGCGGGCGTCTCCCTCTACACGCGCCGCGAGCCCGACCGCGTCCGCGTCGGCTTCGGCTCGTCCGAGTTCGACGGCAGCGGCCGCTACGTCGAGGCCGACCTGCCCGGCCTCACCGTGGCCTCCCTCTACCTGCCCTCCGGCGAGGTCGGCACCGAGCGGCAGGACGAGAAGATCCGCTTCATGGGCGAGTTCCTCGCCCACCTGAAGGAACTGCGCGAGCGGGCCGCCGCCGACGGGCGCGAGGTCCTCGTGTGCGGCGACTGGAACATCGCCCACCGGCAGGCCGACCTCAAGAACTGGCGCGGCAACACCAAGAACTCCGGCTTCCTGCCCGAGGAGCGCAACTGGCTCGACCGCGTCCTCTCCGCGCAGGACGGCGCCTACGTCGACGTCGTCCGCGCCCTCCACCCGGACACCGAGGGCCCGTACACCTGGTGGTCCTACCGGGGGCGGGCTTTCGACAACGATTCAGGCTGGCGCATCGACTACCACGTGGCCACGGCCGGGCTGGCCGGCAAGGCGGTCAAGGGGTACGTCGAGCGTGCCGCCACGCATGCCGAGCGGTGGTCGGACCACGCGCCGGTGACCGTCGTCTACGACCTGTAGTCGCGCCCGGTCGCGCACGGTCGCGGCTCGGTCTACCCCGTCCCGCTCAGTCCCGCTTGTTCAGGCGCCGGTCCAGGGCCAAGGAGAGTTCTGCTTCCACGACGCTGCGGGCGAGGGGGCGCAGGCGGCGTAGGTCTTCCTCCGGGGCGTGGCGGAGGATCAGGGTGGTGAAGAGGTCGGCCAGGGCGTCGGCGTGTTCGCGGACGCGGGCGCCGGCTGCCAGGACCTCGGCGAGCGGTATGCCCTCGCGGACCAGGGCGGAGGAGACGTCCAGCAGGCGCCGGCTGATGTGGACGATCTCGTCGCCGTCGGTGCCGAGGTAGCCCAGTTCCATGGCGGCGGCGAGGTTCTCGGGGGTGACCTCGCCCTCGAAGCGGGCGGCGAGTTCCTCGGGGGTGAGTCGGACCGGCTCCTCCTCGGTGGGGGTGCCGACGCCGAGCAGGTCGGCGACGTCCCGGCCCTGGTCGAGGGCCTCGGCGAGTTCCGCTATGCCGTTCAGGGTGTGGCCGCGCTCCAGCAGGGCGGCGACGGTGCGCAGCCGGGCCAGGTGGTGGTCGTCGTACCAGGCGATGCGGCCCTCGCGGCGGGGTGGCGGGAGCAGCTTGCGTTCGCGGTAGAAGCGCAGGGTGCGCACGGTGATGCCGGCCAGCCGGGCCAGTTCCTCCGTGCGGTACTCGCGGGGGCCTTCCTGGGGTGCTGCGTCCTCTGCCACGCCCGCAGCCTATGGCGTACCGGGGGTAACTTTCCTTCCTCCGCCCCCTACCGCTCAGTACGGAGCTGCCCTACAGTCCCATTGCGCCAGTAATCACTGGCAGGGTTCCTAGGTGATGCGTGGAGGCTTCGGGATGGCCGAGCACGAGCATGTACGGGTGGCGGTGATCGGATCCGGGTTCGGCGGCCTGGGGGCCGCCGTGCGGCTGCGCCGCGAGGGAATCACCGACTTCGTCGTCCTGGAGCGGGCCGACAGCGTCGGCGGCACCTGGCGCGACAACAGTTACCCCGGGTGCGCCTGCGACGTGCCCTCGCACCTGTACTCCTTCTCCTTCGCGCCCAACCCCGAGTGGCCGCGCACCTTCTCCGGGCAGCGCCACATCCGCGCCTACCTGGAGCACGTCACCGACCTCTTCGGACTGCGCCCGCACCTCCGCCTCGGCTCCGAGGTCAAGCTGATGACCTGGGACAGCGAGAACCTGCGGTGGAACATCGAGACCACGCGCGGGGCGCTGTCGGCCGATGTCGTGGTCTCCGCCACGGGGCCGCTGTCCGACCCGAAGATCCCCGAGATCCCGGGCCTCGCGTCGTTCCCGGGCAAGGTGTTCCACTCCGCCCGCTGGGACCACGACTACGACCTGCGCGGCAAGCGGGTCGCCATGGTCGGCACCGGCGCCTCCGCGATCCAGATCGTGCCGGCCATCCAGCCGCAGGTCGGCCGGCTCACCCTCTTCCAGCGCACCCCGCCCTGGGTGATGCCCCGCGTCGACCGCGCGATCAGCGGTGCCGAACGCTGGCTGCACCGGCGGCTGCCCGTCACCGCCCAGGCCCGGCGCGGCCTGCTGTGGGGCATCCGGGAACTGCAGGTGCAGGCGTTCACCAAGCGCCCGGACGAACTCGGCATGGTCGAGCAGCTCGCCAAGCGGAACATGGCCCGCGCGGTCAAGGACCCGGCCCTGCGCGCCAAGCTCACCCCGGACTACCGCATCGGCTGCAAGCGGATCCTGCTGTCCAGCACGTACTACCCGGCGCTGACCAGGCCCAATGTGGACGTCGTGGCCAGCGGGCTGAGCGAGATCCGCGGGTCGACGGTCGTCGCGGCCGACGGCACCGAAGCCGAGGTGGACGCGATCATCTTCGGTACGGGCTTCCACGTCACGGACATGCCCATCGCCGAGCGGGTGGTCGGCGCGGAGGGCATCACGCTCGCCGAGTCCTGGAAGAACGGCATGCAGGCGCTGCGCGGTGCTGCGGCGGCCGGGTTCCCGAACTGGATGACGATCATCGGGCCCAACACCGGCCTCGGGAACTCCTCGATGATTCTCATGATCGAGTCCCAGCTGAACTACATGGCCGATTATCTGCGGCACCTGAACGTCCTCGGCGGCCGTACGGCCCTCGATGCCCGGCCCGCGGCCGTCGAGGACTGGAACCACCGGGTCCAGGAGCGGATGAAGCGCACCGTGTGGAACACCGGCGGCTGCACCAGCTGGTACCTGGACGCGAGCGGTCGCAACACCACCATCTGGCCCGGCACGACGACCGAGTTCCGGCGTGCGACCCGGCGCGTGGACCTGGCGGAGTACGAGGTGATCCGCAAGCCGGCGGTGGTCTCCGGGCGCAGGAGCGAGGCCGCCGCATGAGCCCCGCCGTCTCCGTCACCAGCGGCCCCTACGCCCCGCCCGTCCCGGCCCGCACCCTCACCGCCGTCTCCGCCGACGGCGCGCGGCTGCACGTCGAGGTGCACGGCCCCGAGGACGCGCCCCCGGTGGTCCTCGCCCACGGCTGGACCTGCTCCACTGCCTTCTGGGCGGCACAGATACGGGACCTGGCGACCGACCACCGGGTGATCGCCTACGACCAGAGGGGGCACGGGCGCAGTCCCGCGAGCCCCGCGTGCACGACCGGGGCGCTGGCGGACGATCTCGAAGCGGTGCTCGCGGAGACGCTCGCGCCCGGGGAGAAGGCGCTCGTCGTCGGCCACTCCATGGGTGGCATGACGGTCATGGCCGCGTCCGGGCGGCCCCGCTTCCGGGAGCACGCCGCCGCCGTCCTGCTGTGCAGCACGGGCAGTTCGCGGCTGGTCGCGGAGGCGCTCGTGGTGCCGTTGCGCGCCGGGCGCGTCCGCACCTGGCTCACCGGGCGCGTCCTCGGCTCGCGCGCTCCGCTCGGGCCGGTCACGCCGGTGGCGAAGAGCATCCTCAAGTACGCGACGATGGGCGCCGGTTCAGCCCCGCACATGGTGGAGGCGTGCGCGCGGATCGTGCACGCCTGTCCGCGCGCCGTGCGCCACGCCTGGTCGGCTGTCCTCTCGGCGCTCGATCTCGAGCACGGGGTGCGGGAGCTGAGGGTGCCGACCGCGGTGGTGCAGGGCACGGACGACCGGCTCACACCCCCGGTGCACGCCCGGGCGCTGGTCGCCGCGCTGCCGAACTGCGTCGGGCTGACCGAGCTGCCCGGCGTCGGCCACATGACCCCGATCGAGGCGCCGGAGCCGGTGACCGGCCGGATCCGGGACCTCGTCGGCACGTACGTCACGGGGGCCGCCCCCGAGCAGGGATCCATCCCCGCGCAGACCAAGCACATCCAGCGGGCCGAGCAGACCGAGCAGACCGAGCAGACCGAGCAGGTCTGGCAGATCAAGGAGGGCGCATGAGCAGGGTCAGCCTCGAAGGGCAGGTCGCGGTCGTCACCGGGGCGGCGCGCGGTGTCGGGGAGCTGCTGGCGCGCAAGCTCTCCGCGCGCGGCGCGAAGGTCGCGCTGGTCGGACTGGAGGAGGAGGCGCTCAAGGAGGTCTCCTCGCGCCTGCACAGCGACAGCGCCCACTGGTACGCCGACGTCACCGACCACGAGGCGATGAGCAGGGTCGCGCAGGAGGTGAAGGCACGGTTCGGGAAGGTCGACATCGTGGTCGCCAACGCCGGTGTGGCGACCGGCGGTCCGTTCGTCGAGTCCGATCCGCAGGCCTGGCGGCGGGTGATCGAGGTGAACCTGATCGGTTCGGCGGTGACCGCGCGCGCGTTCCTGCCGGTGCTGGTCGAAAGCCGCGGCTATCTGCTCCAGGTCGCCTCGCTCGCCGCGATCACGCCGGCGCCGATGATGACGGCGTACTGCGCGTCCAAGTCGGGCGTGGAGGCGTACGCGCACAGTCTGCGCGCCGAGGTCGGCTACCAGGGCGTGCGTGTCGGCGTGGCGTACCTGTCCTGGACGGACACCGACATGGTGCGCGGCGCCGACCAGGACGACGTCATGCGGGAGCTGCGGCAGCGGCTGACGTGGCCGGCGAACAAGACGTACCCGCTGGGCCCGACGGTGGACCGGCTGGTCGCCGGGATCGAGCGGCGCTCGGCGCATGTGTACGGGCAGTGGTGGCTGCGCGGCATGCAGGGGGTGCGCGGATATCTGCCGGCGCTCATCGGGGCGGTCGGGCAGCGGGAGATGAAGCGGTTCGCGCCGCGTCTGCAGGGGATGCGCTCAGGGCTCGTCGGCGCAGGTGGGGCGGCCGACGAGGCGGCGCGGACTACGTTCCGTAACTGATCGACATGCAGGGCGTGTTCGCCCGTGTGAATCTGGTCGAGGCCCCACAGAGGGGCCGGACCCCCACTCATCACGGGAGTGAACCCACATGGGTATGAAGGACCAGTTCCAGGAAAAGTCGCGCCAGGCCAAGGAGAAGATGGACCAGGGCCGCGAGAGGGCCGGGCAGCGCGGTCAGCAGGGCCGCCAGGGCCAGCAGGGCCAGCAGGGCCGCCAGGGCCAGCAGGGCCAGCAGGGCCGTCAGGGCCAGCAGCCGCCTGAGCGGGGCGGCCAGAACTACCGTGACATCGAGGACACGGAGCAGCAGGTCGAGGACCGGTTCGACCGGGACTACGACGCGTAGCCGCTGCGCTCGGCTTTGGCCGGTTGACGTGGGGTGCCCCCTGTCTTTGGGGGTGCCCTGCGTTTTTCCCGCGCCCCTTCATGTACTGGCGCCTGCTTTCAGGTTGCCCTGGGGGGCAGCTTCGGGCGGGATCTGTCGGGGGTGTCGCTGAGGTCCGGGGGGATCGCCGCCGGGTTGGAGTCCAGGAGTTCCAGGGCGAGTTCCACCGCGTCGGCCAGCTGGGCGTGACGTCCCTCTGCCCAGTCGAGGGGGGTGCGTACGATCTCCAGGTCGGGGGTGACGCCGTGGTTCTCCACGGACCAGCCGTAGGCGTCGAACCAGGCCGCGTTCATCGGGACGGTGATGACCGTGCCGTCGCCGAGGCGGTGCCGGCCGGTCATGCCGACGACTCCGCCCCAGGTGCGCTGGCCGACGACCGGGCCGAGCTTCAGCAGCTTGAAGGCCGCCGTGATCATGTCGCCGTCGGACGAGGTCGCCTCGTCGGCCAGGGCCACCACCGGGCCGCGCGGGGCGTTGGAGGTGTACGACACCGGTTGCGCGTCCCGGGTCAGGTCCCAGCCCAGGATCGTCCGGGTCAGCTTCTCGATGACGAGTTCGCTGATGTGCCCGCCCGCGTTGCCGCGCACGTCCACGATCAGCGCGGGCCGGGACACCTCCATGCGCAGGTCGCGGTTGAACTGGGCCCAGCCGGAGCCGCCCATGTCGGGGATGTGCAGGTAGCCGCACTTGCCGCCGCTCAGCTCACGGACGACCTCCCGGCGCTTGGCCACCCAGTCCTGGTAGCGCAGCGGCCGTTCGTCGATGAGCGGGACGACGGCGACCCGGCGGGCGTGCCCGGTCTCGCCCTCACCGGGCAGGAAGGTCAGCTCCACGGTCGTACCGCCCGAGCCGGCGAGCAGCGGGTACGGGCCGGTGACCGGGTCGACCGGGCGGCCGTCGACGTGGGTGAGGACGGCGCCCTCGCGGATGCCCGTGCCGGCCAGCGGTGAGCGGGCCTTGGAGTCGGAGGAGTCGCCGGGCAGGATCCGTTTGACCACCCAGCGGCCGTCGCGGCGCACGAAGTTGGCGCCGAGGAGGCCCTGCCAGCGTTGGTAATGAGGTGGGCCCTCGTTGCGGCGGGCGGCGGTGACATAGGCGTGGGAGGTGCCCAGCTCGCCGAGGACCTCGCGGAGCAGGTCGGCGAACTCGTCGGGGGACGCGACCCGTTCGACCAGGGGCCGGTACTGGTCGAGCACCGCGTCCCAGTCGATGCCGCACATGCCGGGGTCCCAGAAGTAGGCGCGGATCAACCGCCCCGCCTCGGCGTACGCCTGGCGCCACTCGGCGGGCGGGTCGGTCTCGTGCAGGATGCGGCGTACGTCGATCCAGACGGTCGAGTCGGCGTCGCCGACCTCGGTCGACGGCACCGCCCGCAGGTCGCCCTCGTCCACGACGACCAGCCGGGTGCCGTCGCCGCTCACCGAGAACCAGTCCAGGTGGTCGACCAGTTCGGCCTTCTTCGCCTTGGTGAGGTTGAAGTACTCCAGGGTCGGGCGGCCGCTGATGTCGGCCGGATTGGCGAAGGTCTCGCCGAGCGCGCCGGAGATCGGCCAGCGCAGCCAGACCAGGCCGCCGCCCGCGACCGGGTACAGCGCCGAGTACTTGGAGGCGATGACCGGGAACGGCGTCACCCGGTTCGCCAGGCCCTCCACCTCGACCGTCACCGCGCCGGCCTCGCCGGTCTCCTCGTCCTCCAGCGGGTCGAGCCCGCCGGCGGCCGGGCGGCCCTCGGGGTTGAGGGCGAAGGGGGAGGGGGTGGCCGAGGAGAGCGGGACCAGGTAGGGGCGGCAGCCGAGCGGGAAGGACAGGTCGCCCGTGTGCACGTCGTAGACCGGGTCGAAGCCGCGCCAGGAGAGGAAGGCGAGGTAGCGGCCGTCGCGGGTGAAGACCGGGTTCTCGTCCTCGAAGCGGCCGTTCGTCACGTCCACGATCAGCCGGTCCTTGATGCGGGCCAGCTTGATCTGGCGCAGGGTGCGGCCGATGCCGGGGTGGGACCAGGCGAGCCAGGAGCCGTCGGGGGAGAAGGCGAGGT
Organism: Streptomyces sp. NPDC088810; assembly: GCF_044750305.1. Lineage (NCBI taxonomy): Bacteria > Bacillati > Actinomycetota > Actinomycetes > Kitasatosporales > Streptomycetaceae > Streptomyces > Streptomyces sp. NPDC088810. The sequence goes on along the minus strand of NZ_JBIVJQ010000005.1, from coordinate 188,520 downwards.
CGCGGACCGGGCCGTTGACGGACCGGATCAGCTCGGTGACCTCCCCGCGCCGGCCGGCGGCACCGGGCTCCGTCTCCTCTGCCTCCTCACCTTCCTCACTCTCCTCCGTGACGTCGATCAGCAGCAGCCGGCCGTCGTGGGAGGCGACGGCGAGACGTTCGCCCTGCGGGTCGGAGGCCAGCTCCAGGACCCTGCCCAGGTCGCCGGAGGCCGGGCGGCTGGGGGCGCGGGCGCCGGTGGCGCGGGGGAGGTGGGCGATCTCGACGGCGTCCTCGCCCTCGGCGTCCGTGACGTAGGCGACCTGTCCGGTGGAGCCCAGCATCTCCGGCAGCCGCACCCGGACGCCGGGCGTCTCGGTGATCGTACGGGCCGGGCCGTCGCGGTGGGTGAGCCAGTACAGGCTGCCGCGGACGACGACCGCGCTGGCCCGGCCGGTCTCGTCCACGGAGATGCCGTCGATGTTCTGCGCGGCCGGCACCTGGTAGGGGCGGCGGCCGGTGCGCGGGCCGGCGAGCCGGATGTCGAGCTTGCGCGGGGCGCCGGCCGGGGAGAAGTCGTCCACCAGCCACAGGTCGCCCGCGCACTGGTAGACCACCCGGTCGCCGTCGCTGGAGGCGTGCCGGGCGTAGAAGGCGTCGTGGTCGGTGTGGCGGCGCAGGTCGGTGCCGTCGTAGGCGCAGGAGTAGAGGTTGCCGACGCCCTCGTGGTCGGAGAGGAAGGCGATCCGGCCGGCGACGAACAGGGGGCAGGCCAGGTGGCCGTCGAGGTCGGGCAGGAGGCGCTGCCCGTGCAGCCACAGGCGGCCCATGGCGCCGCCGCGGTACCGCTTCCACGAGGCCGGTTCGTGCGGCGGGGTGCCGGTGAGCAGGAGGGTCTTGCGCTCGCCGTCGATCTCGGCGACCTGGATGTCGGTGACCGGGCCCCAGGGCAGCCGTCCGCCCGGGTCGCCGTCGGCGGGGACCTTGTAGGCCCAGGTGAAGTGGGAGAAGGGCTGGCCGTGCGAGGCGACGGCCAGGATGTCGCTCTCCGGGGTCCAGCCGCAGACCTGGGTGTCGGCGCTGCCCCAGTACGTCAGCTGCCGCGCCGGGCCGCCGTCGACGTCGGCGAGGTGGATCTCGGGGACGAGGCTGCGCCAGCTCGTGTAGGCGATGCGGCGGCCGTCGGGGGCGAAGCGGGGGTGGCCGGCCTTGGTGCGGTCGGCGGTGAGCCGCCAGGCACGGCCGGGGGCGTCGAGGGGAGCCAGCCAGAGGTCGTCCTCGGCGACGAAGCACAGGAGGTCACCGCTGAGGTGGGGAAGGCGCAGATAGCTCACCTCCCCATGCTTTTCCGGTCAAAGGGCCGCAGCAACTCGTGGCGTCTTCCGGCGTCTTCTTACGGGGCCTTCACCTTCGTGACCCACCACACGTACGAAACGGTTTCGTTTCGCATGGCCTCGGGGTATCTTCTGTGATGTACGAAGACGACGAGCCGGAGCGGGAAGGTGACTGGCATGACCGAAGCCACTGCCACGGCACGGCGCAGCCGGATCACGCCCGAGCGCGAGGCCGAGCTGTACGAAGCCGTGCTCGACCTGCTCCGTGAGGTCGGCTACGACGCCCTGACCATGGACGCCGTGGCCGCCCGCACCCGGTCCAGCAAGGCCACGCTCTACCGCCAGTGGGGCGGCAAGGCCGAACTGGTCGCCAAGGCCGTGCGGCACACCAAGCCGGGCCGGGTCGCCGACGTCGACACCGGCTCGCTCAAGGGAGATCTGCACGCGCTCACGCTGCGTGCGGACGACTGCGAGATGGAGCAGAGCTCCGCGCTGATGCGGGGCCTGGCCATGGCGGTGCACGGCAACCCGGACCTGCTCAAGGCGTTCCGGGAGCACCTCGTCGAGCCGGAGATGGCGGAGTTCCGCCGCGTGCTGCAACGCGCGGTCGACCGGGGCGAGGTCCGTGCGGACAACCCGGCGATCGGGTTCGTGATGCACATGATGATCGGCGCGTTCGCCGCCCGCACCATGATCGACGAGCAGCCGCCGACGCAGGACTTCCTCCTTTCGTACATCGACGCCGTGGTCCTCCCCGCCCTCGGCGTCCCCACCTCCTGATCCACGCTCTTCCCCAGCAAGCCCACCACCTGACGTCACCGCTCACGTCGTCGGGCTGATCATCCCTGCCCAGCTGAACCCAACGACCTGACCGGGAGTACGCCTCCGTGGCCACGTTCCTCTACAAACTCGGCCGCCTCGCCTTCCGGCGACGGCACTTCGTCGCCCTCATATGGGTCGCGCTGCTCACCCTCGCCGGGGTGGGCGCCGCCTCCGCGCCGGCCGCCGGCAACACGTCCTTCTCCATCCCCGGCACCGAGGCCCAGAAGGCCTTCGACCTGCTGGAACAGCGCTTCCCCGGGATGAGCGCCGACGGCGCCACCGCCCGGGTCGTCTTCAAGGCCCCGAAGGGCGAGAAGATGACGGACGCCGTCAACAAGGCGACCGTCGAGAAGACCGTCAAGGAACTGGGAAGCGGCTCCGAGGTCGCCTCGGTCGCCGACCCCTACACCGGGCACGCCGTCAGCAAGAACGGCGCCATCGCCTACGCCTCGGTGAAGTACGAGGTCTCCGGCATGGAGCTGGAGGACTCCTCCCGGGACGCCCTGAAGGAGGCCGCGCAGCACGCGCGGGACGCCGGGCTGACCGTCGAGGTCGGCGGTGACGCGCTGAACGCGACACCCGAGACCGGCTCCAGCGAGATCATCGGCATCGCGGTCGCCGCGGTCGTCCTGGTCATCACCTTCGGCTCACTGCTCGCGGCCGGATTCCCGCTGCTCACCGCCATCATCGGGGTCGGCATCGGCGTCTCCACGATCACCGCGCTGGCCAACGCGCTGGACCTGGGCTCCACCACCTCCACCCTCGCCTCGATGATCGGCCTCGCCGTCGGCATCGACTACGCCCTGTTCATCGTCTCCCGCTACCGCGCGGAACTCGCCGAGGGCCGCGGGCGCGAGGACGCCGCCGGCCGCGCGGTCGGCACGGCGGGCTCGGCGGTGGTCTTCGCCGGCCTGACCGTCGTCATCGCCCTGGTCGGCCTGTCCGTCGTCAACATCCCGATGCTGACGAAGATGGGCATCGCGGCCGCGGGCACGGTCGCCATCGCCGTCCTCATCGCCCTGACCCTGATCCCGGCGCTGCTCGGCTACGCCGGCCGCAAGGTCAAGCCGGCCGGCGAGAAGAGCAAGCTGCTCGGCGGCGGCCGTACCCCGAAGAACCCCGGCCGCCCCAACATGGGCACCCGCTGGGCCAGCTTCGTCGTCCGCCGCCCGGTCGCCGTCCTCCTGCTCGGCGTGGTCGGCCTCGGCGCGGCGGCGATCCCGGCCGCCTCCCTGGAGCTGGGCCTGCCCGACGACGGCTCCCAGCCCGTCTCCACCACCCAGCGCCGCGCCTACGACCTCCTGTCCGAGGGCTTCGGACCCGGCTTCAACGGCCCCCTGATGGTCGTCGTCGACGCCAAGGGCAGCGCCGACCCCAAGGCCGCGTTCACCAAGGTCGGCGACGAGATCAAGGGCCTGAAGAACGTCGTCACCGTCACCCCGGCCGCGCCCAACAAGGCCGGCGACACCGCGACGATCACCGTCGTGCCGGGGTCCAAGCCGTCCTCGGCGACCACCGAGGACCTGGTGCACGCCATCCGCGACAAGGGCGCGGACATCGCCCGGGACACCGACTCCACGGTCCTGGTCACCGGCTCCACGGCGATGAACATCGACGTCTCGCAGAAGCTGAACGACGCGCTCCTGCCGTACCTCGCCCTCGTGGTCGGCCTGGCCTTCCTGCTGCTGATCGTGGTCTTCCGCTCGGTGCTGGTCCCGCTGAAGGCGGCCCTCGGCTTCCTGCTGTCGGTGATGGCCGCGCTCGGCGCCGTCGTCGCGGTCTTCCAGTGGGGCTGGCTGTCCGGCCTGATGAACGTCGAGCAGACCGGCCCGGTCATGTCGATGATGCCGATCTTCATGGTGGGTGTCGTCTTCGGCCTCGCGATGGACTACGAGGTGTTCCTCGTGACCCGAATGCGGGAGGCCTACGTCCACGGCGAGAAGCCGAGCCAGGCGGTGGTGACCGGCTTCAAGTACGGCGCCCGGGTCGTCACCGCCGCCGCCGTCATCATGATCGCCGTCTTCTCCGGCTTCATGGGCTCCAGCGAGGCGATGGTCAAGATGATCGGCTTCGGCCTCGCGATCGCCGTCTTCTTCGACGCGTTCCTCGTCCGCATGGCCATCGTCCCGGCGGTCCTCGCGCTGCTCGGCAAGCGGGCCTGGTGGCTGCCGAAGTGGCTGGACCGCGCGCTGCCCAACGTCGACGTCGAGGGCGAGGGCCTGCGTGCCGCCGCCGACCCCGACGAGGAGAAGGAACTGGTACGCGCCTGACGTAGCGCGTCCGGCAGAGAGCGGCCGGTGAGGGTGCCCGTGGGGACGGGGCTGCACCCTCACCGGCTTTCTGCGCGCGCCGTCAGGTGGGCCGCAGGCGGAACTTCGGGCACACGTCCGGGTCGTCGTCCTCGTAGAGGTACACCCGCTCGCCGTCCTCGGCGATCGACAGGCTGTCGAGGGTGTCGTCCTGCAGGAACCGCTCCGGTTCGGTGAAGGACAGGTGGACCTGTCCGTACGCGTCGGAGCCGGTTCCTCCCACCACGTCCCAGGTGCCGGACCCGTCGAAGGTGTCGCCGAGTTCGCTCTTGTACCAGCTGCCGGTCGGCCAGTGGCGCACGGTGACCGTCCCGCCGGTGCCCTTGTCCGACGCCTTCAGGGTGATCGTCACGCCCTTGGCGTCGGCTTCCCCCACGTAGGTGCCTTCCAGTTCCCCCGGGGTCGCGGAGGTGGCCTGCTTGCCCATGCAGGCCTCGACGGCGGTGGACGCGGACGAGCAGGCGGCCAGGGGGGACAGCAGTCCCAGCACAGCGGCGGCCGTCACCAGGCGCGGACGCTTGCCCGCCGGCAGAACTCGGGACACGGGTCTACTTTCCCTTCGCCGGAATGCGTTCGGTCCAGACGATCTTCTGGTCCACGGAAGAGAAGACGCCCTCGTCACGGTTGAACTTCTCCAGCCAGTCGTAATAGCCGACGTAGTGCAGGAACGACTCGTTGCTGGTGTTGTTGTGGAGGGTGTACTCGACCACCAGCGACCCGTCGGAGTCCTGGCCCTTGACCTTGTAGTGCAGGTTGTACGAACCGGTGAATGCCTCACCGAGATGGTCCTCGTCCCCGGTGACGATCGCGGGCAGGTCCGTGGTGACGAGCTTCTTCAGCGCGCCCAGCTTGCCGCTCTCCGAGATCGAGTACGACACGTTGCCCTCGGGCTGCCCGTCGCCGCGGAACTGGGACAGCGTGTCCAGCCGTAGCTGCCTCATGCTCTCGCTCGACCGGATCAGCTCGGTCATCTCGTCGCCGCTGTAGTAGTCCCGGTGCCGGGCGCCGTCGCCGGTCACCCAGTCCCAGCCGAGCGAGTAAGGGTCGTCCGAACTGAGCCCCGGGTGGGGGTCCTTGTCCTGCAGGGCGAGGTCGAGCGCGTTGTACTCGTCCTCGCCGATCTTCTTGGTGGAGTCGATGTCCGTGAACCGCGGATCGCCGTTGAACCACTGGCCCAGACCGATGTCCGACATCAGGCTGAAGGCGAGGTTGCGGTCGGCGGTGACGCCGCGCTTGAGGATCTGCGCGATCTCGTGGTCCGCCGCCGCGATGGTCTTGCGCTCGTCGTCCGTGAGCTCGGCCTTGCAGACGCCATCGACGATGTCCTTGGCCAGGGTGCCGTTCGCGTTGATGTACAGGCCCTTCTCCGTGGCCCGGCGGACGGCGTCCTTGAGATCCTTCTGGGCCGACTTCAGATCGCCCACCGCGTCCTCGACGACGCGCCGCGCCGAGTCCGCCACCTTCGAGGCGTTCTCCAGCTGGCGCTGGATGTCGTCGATCATCTTCCAGGCGTACGGGGCGGCGGCCCCTTCCCAGTAGCCCTTGTCGCGCAGTGGGCCGAGGACCTCGTCGTGCATGCGCTTGCCGAGACCCTTGATGTCGCGGTGGATGCCCTCCCAGCGGTCCGCCAGGTCGTCCAGGGCCGACAGGTCGGCGGCCAGCAGCGTCCGGTAGAAGGTGTCGGCCATCAGTAGCCCTCCAGCGCCGACCGGACCCGCACCTGGCCGGCCGTCTGCCCCACGGCGACGTCGGTCTTGGTGTAGGTGCCGTCGCTCGACCGCAGGCTCTCGGAGATGTGGGCCAGCCACGCCGTGACCGTGCCCGCCTGCCGTTCCCACTGGCGGTGGGCGAGCCGTACGGCGCGGGCCGACTCGAATCCCTCCAGCGCCCGCACGGCCGCCAGCGCCGGCTCCTCCAGCGAGGCGGCCGGCTTGTAGAAGGCGTCGTAGATGTCGTCCACCTGGCCGGCGGCCTTCTTGAGGATGCCCGGCGCGATCTTCAGGTCGGCCTTCGAACCGCCGGGGGGCGCCGGTGGCCGGAGGAGTCCGGGCGGGTCGGGACGGAGCTGCGGCCGGTCCAGCGGGTCGGCCGTACTGGCGGCGGGCGGGGCCGTGTAGTGCCCTTCGAAGCCCGGCAGGATGCCGTGCCGCTCGATCTCGTCCGGGGACAGCGGCAGTTTCGACTGCCCGGGCTCCGGAAGCTTGTCGTCCCCTTGTGTGTCTTTGCGTTCGCTCACGAGTGATCCCCCGAAGTGTGCTCTTGCGCAGTCAGGTAATCATGCCGGTGGCGGAAGATCACATCCGGATCCGGCGCAGCCGCGAAGCGACGGACGAAATCCCCGTGAGCGCGGCTCGGGCCATGCCGTACCGTGCCGACCATGACGACGACAGCCGCCACCGACGCCGAAGAGTTCGGGGCCCATCCCCGGTTCGCCGAAGCGCTGCGGGCGCTCGGGCTGGAGGACGTCCTCGCCCGCACCCGGAGGTTCCCGGAGGCGACCCGGACCGCGGCCGAGGCCGCCGCCGCGATCGGGTGCGAACTGAGCCAGATCTGCAAGTCGCTGGTCTTCGCCGCCGACGGGGTCCCGGTGCTGGTCCTCATGGACGGCGCCTCCCGGGTGGACGTCGAGCGGGTACGGCAGGAACTGGGCGCCCGGAAGGTCACCCGGGCCGACGCCGGCGTGGTCCGCGAGGCCACCGGGTACGCCATCGGCGGCGTACCGCCCTTGGGGCACCGCACGCGCACCCGTGTCCTCGCCGACCGCTCGCTGCTCGCGCACGACGTGGTGTGGGCGGCGGCCGGCACGCCCAGCACCGTCTTCCCGATCGGGCCGGAGGAACTCGTCGCCCACGCGGGCGCGACGCTGGTGGACGTGCGCGAGCAGCCCGCGTGACGCCCCTGGTCGCGGCGGCGGTGCTGCTCGCCGCCGTCACCCACGCCAGCTGGAACGCCATCGCGCACCGCATCACCGACAAACTCGTCGGCTTCGCGCTGATCTCCGGCGGCGGGCTGCTGATCGGGCTCGCGATCACACCGTTCACGGCGCTCCCGGCCGGGCCCGCCTGGCCGTACCTGTGCGCCTCGGCGGCCGTGCACATCGCCTACTACGCCCTGCTGATGACCTCGTTCCGGCTGGGCGACTTCGGGCAGGCGTACCCCATCGCGCGCGGCAGCGCCCCGCTCGTCGTCACGCTGCTCGCCGCCGTCTTCGCGCACGAGGTGCCCGGCGCCTGGGCGAGCGCCGGCATCGCCGTGTCCTGCCTGGGCCTGACCGGCGTCAGCCTCTGGGGGCTGCGCGGGAAGCGGCCGGACTGGGCGGCGATCGGCGCGGCCCTGGCGACCGGTGTGACCATCGCCGTGTACACCGTCATCGACGGCCTGGGCGTACGGGCCTCGGGCACGTCCGTCGGGTACATCGCCTGGCTCATGGTGCTCCAGGGCTCGGTGCTGCCCGCGTTCCTGTACGCACGCGCGCGTGCCGGCACGGTACGGCTGCTGCGGCCGTACGCCGCCCTCGGCCTCCTCGGCGCCGCCCTGTCCGTCACCGCCTACGCCCTGGTGCTGTGGGCCCAGACCCGTGCCGCGCTCGCACCCATCGCCGCCCTGCGCGAGTCGTCCGTCATCGTCGGCGCGGCCATCGGTGCCCTGTTCTTCAAGGAACGCTTCGGCGCACCGCGGATCGCGGCAGCCGCCCTGGTGGTCCTGGGCATCGGGCTGATGCTGCGCGCCGGTTAGCGCGGCGCCGACATGACGGGCCGGGGCGGCGGGCGCACCCTGGAAACAGCGAGATCTGGGAGGTGGCCGTCATGATGCACACCACTGTCGGATGGCATGTCGAGCTGGAGTTCATGGAGGACGATCAGCACACGCGCGCGGTGGCGCTGGTGCGCTTGCCCGACGGCTCCGAGGTGCGGGCCCACGGCCGCGCCAGCCGGCACCGCATCGACGCGAACCAGCCCCGGGTCGGCGAGGAGATCGCGGGCGCCCGCGCCCTGAACGAACTGGCCATGCAGCTGCTGACCAAGGCCCACGAGGAGATCGACGCGGCGTCCGGGCGGACCTCGCACCCGATCCACGTCTGACCCGGACCCGGCGTGCGCCCAGGGCGCCCGCGGATCAGGCGAGCGCCGTGCGGACCGCCCGCACCAGCGCCTGGGCCCTCGGGTCCGCCGTGACGCTCTGCCGGAAGCCGTTGGTGACGTAGCCGAAGGCGATGCCCGACTCCGGGTCGGCGAAGGCGAGGGCGCCGCCGCGCCCGGGGTGGCCGAAGGAGCCGGGGGAGAGCAGCGGGGACGCGGCGCCGTGCAGCATGTACCCGAGGCCGAACCGGGTGCCCACCACCAGTACCCGGTCCGGCCCGGCGGACTGTTCGGCGCGGGCCAGCTCCACGGTTTCCGGGGTGAACAGCCGGGTGCCGCCGTCCACGTCGCCGATGAGCGAGGCGTAGAAGCGGGCCAGTCCGTCGGCCGTGGCGATGCCGTTGGAGGCGGGCAGGGCGGCGGCGCGGTAGGCGGGGTCGTTCTCGTCGGGGAGCGGGGTGATGGCGGCGAAGGCGCGCCGGGTCAGGGACTCCGGGTCGGCGTAGGCCTCGGCGACCGCGCGCTTCGGGCGGGTCTTCAGGCCGCCCGCGCTCTCCGGGGCGTCCACCGGGCCGACGCGGCCCACGCGGGCGTGTTGCGCCTGCGGCAGGCCGAGCCACAGGTCCGCGCCGGCCGGCCCGGCGATCTCGTCCGCGATCCACTCGCCGACCGGGCGGCCGGTGAGCCGGCGCAGCAGTTCGCCGGTGAGCCAGCTGTAGGTCTGGGCGTGGTAGCCGTGGTCCGTGCCCGGCTCCCACACCGGGGCCTGCCCGGCGACGGCCGCGGCACCCAGGTCGGGGTCGGCGGCCTCGGAGGGGGTCAGCGGGCGGTCCAGCACGGGGACGCCCGCGCGGTGCGCGAGCAGGTGCCGTACGCGCGTGTGCTCCTTGCCGGCCGCCTTGTACTCCGGCCAGTACGTGCCGACCGGGGCGTCCAGGTCCAGCTCGCCGCGCTGGTGCAGGAGCAGCAGCCCGGCGGCGGCGACGCCCTTGGTGGCGGAGCGCACGATCTGCGCGGTGCCGCGCTGCCAGGGGGCCGTACCGTCCACGTCCGCGGTGCCGGCCCACAGGTCCACGACCCGGTGTCCGTCGCGGTAGACGGCGACGGCCGCGCCGCGCTCGCCGAGCAGCGCGAAGTTCGCGGCGAACGCCTCCCTGACCGGCTCGAAGCCCTCGGCCACAGTGCCGTTCACGTCCACGCCCGCCGTCCCTTCCGATTGCCTGTGACAGTGGGTGCAACGCGGGTCGCGCGCCTGCGATTCCTCGGTGGGATCAGCCCAACAGAATCGTTACGTCGATGTTGCCGCGGGTCGCGTTCGAGTACGGGCACACCTCGTGCGCCGCGTCCACCAGCCGGGCCCCCACCTCGGGGTCCAGGACCGGCAGGGAGACGCTCAGGGCGACCGCGAGGCCGTAGCCGCGGTGCTTGTTCGGGCCGATGCCGACCTTCGCGGCCACGGTGGAGCCGGTCAGATCGTAGCCCTCGCGGTTGCCGACCAGGATCAGCGCGTTGTGGAAGCAGGAGCTGTAGCCGGCCGCGAAGAGCTGCTCCGGGTTGGTGCCGTTGCCGTGTCCGCCCAGCTCCGGGGGCATCGCGACTTGCAGCTCGATCCGGCCGTCCTGGCTGGTGACATAGCCGTCCCGGCCGCCGTGGGCGGTGGCCTCGGCGACGTACATGATCTTCGTCGGACGCGTGTCGACAGCGGTTGCCTCGGTCATGGCCGGCCTCCCCCGGAACAAGTGGCGCACAAATACATCGTGCACAAGGTACTTGCCGGTAGGTCGGTGTGGGACGCAGGGGGTGGCAACCAGGGGTAACCGGGGCTCAGTACCGGTCGGCCGCCTCGTCGGCGCGCTCGGTCAGCTTCCACAGCTCCTCGCGGAGCCGGGTGATCTCCTGCGCGCCGAGCCCCGTCGTCGTGAGCAGGGCGCCGGGCACGCGCGCCGCGCGCTCCCTCAGTTCCTCGCCGCGCCCGGTGCACGCCACGAGCACCGAGCGCTCGTCACCCGGCGCGCGCTCCCTGCGCACCAGCCCCGCCGCCTCCAGCCGCTTCAGCAACGGCGAGACCGTGCCGTAGTCCAGCCGCAGGGCCCGCCCCAGCTCCTTCACGGTGGTCTCCCCGCGCTCCCACAGCACCAGCAGCACCAGGTACTGCGGGTAGGTGAGCCCGAGGTCGTCCAGCAGCGGGCGGTACGCGGCGGTCACGGCGCGCTGCGCCGCGTACAGCGCGAAGCACAGCTGGTCGTCCAGCAGCAGCGAGCCCTCGGCGGCGGCGTCCTCGTTCGTCACGCGCCCATTGTCACGGACTTCGGGTCGAAGCCGAACGGCAGCTCCAGCCGGTGCGCCCGCATCAGCTCCTCGTCGGACAGCAGCGCGGCCGTCGGGCCGTCCGCCGCGATCACCCCGTCGCTCAGGATCAGCGAGCGCGGGCACAGCTCCAGGGCGTACGGCAGGTCGTGCGTGACCATGAGGACCGTGACGTCCAGGGAGCGCAGGATGTCGGCGAGCTCCCGGCGGGAGGCCGGGTCCAGGTTGGAGGACGGCTCGTCCAGGACCAGGATCTCCGGCTCCATGGCGAGCACGGTGGCCACCGCGACCCGGCGGCGCTGCCCGAAGGACAGGTGGTGCGGCGGCCGGTCGGCGAAGTCCTGCATCCCGACCCGCTCCAGCGCGGTGCGCACCCGCTCCTCCAGCGCGGCCCCCCGGATCCCGGCGGCGGCCGGCCCGAACGCCACGTCCTCGCGCACGGTCGGCATGAACAGCTGGTCGTCCGGGTCCTGGAAGACGATGCCGACCTTCTGCCGGATCGCGGCCATGTGCTGCTTGCCGACCGGCAGCCCGGCCACGGTCACCGTGCCGGTGCCGCCGCCCAGGATGCCGTTGAGGTGCAGCACCAGGGTCGTCTTGCCGGCGCCGTTGGGGCCGAGCAGGGCGACCCGTTCGCCGCGCGCGAGGGAGAAGTCCACGCCGAACAGGGCCTGGTGGCCGTCGGGGTAGGCGAAGGCGAGGCCGGAGACCTCCAGAGAAGCTGTCACAGCATCCATCCCAGCAGACAGACGACGAGGGCGGCGCAGGGGAGGGTGAGGGCGTAGGACCACTGCGCGCGCGACGCGGTCACCTCGTCGATGACCGGCATCGCGCCGGCGTACCCCCGGCTCACCATGGCCAGGTGCACGCGCTCCCCGCGCTCGTAGGAGCGGATGAACAGCGCACCGGCGGACTTGGCGAGCACGCCCCAGTGCCGCACGCCCTTCGCCTCGAAGCCGCGCGACTCCCGGGCGATCCGCATCCGGCGCATCTCGTCGGTGATGACGTCGCCGTAGCGGATCATGAAGGACGCGATCTGCACGAGCAGCGGCGGCAGCTTGAGCCGCTGGAGCCCGAGCAGCAGTTCGCGCAGCTCGGTGGTGGCGGCCAGCAGCACGGAGGCGGCGACGCCGAGGGTGCCCTTGGCGAGCACGTTCCAGGCGCCCCACAGGCCGTTCACGCTCAGCGAGAGCCCCAGGACGTGCACCCGCTCGCCCTCCGCCACGAACGGCATGAGCACCGCGAACGTCACGAACGGCACCTCGATCAGCAGCCGCCTGAGCAGGAAACCGGCGGGCACGCGCGCGTGGTACGCGACGGACGCGAGCAGCACGGCGTACACCGCGAACGCCCACATCGCCTCGCGCGGGGTCGACACCACGACCACCACGAACAGGAAGACCGCGGCGAGCTTGGTGTGCGGCGGCAGGCCGTGCACGGGCGAGTGCCCGTGCCGGTAGAGCCGGTGCGCGTGTCCCGCTCCCACCTCAGATCCCGGTGCTCACGGGGGAGACGTCGTCGCTGCGCCGCCGGCGCAGGGCCCAGAACACCGCGCTGCCCGCGACGATCGTGACACCGACGCCGATCACACCGGCGAGGCCGCCGGACAGCCGGGCGTCGGCGATGTCCCTCACGCCGTAGTCGGCCAGCGGCGAGTCGGCCGTGGCGTGCTTCTCCGCCTTCTTGTCGATGCCCTTGTCGTGGGCGACCTTCTCCAGGCCGTCGGGGTTGGCCGAGGCGTAGAAGCTGACGAAGCCGGCGAGGACCAGGGAGGTGACGAGGCCGGTGACCCACAGCGTGCGCCGCGAGGTGCGCGCCGCCACGGGCGCCGTGGGCGCGGGCGCGTCCACCAGTTCGCCGTTCACCCGCAGCCGGAGCCGCTGCTGCAGCCCGCGCGCGCCGTGCACCAGGTCCGGGCGTACGGCGATGACGGCGCCGACCGTGAGCGCGGTGATGACCGCCTCTCCGATGCCGATCAGCAGGTGCACGCCGATCATCGCGGTGGCGACCTTGCCGATGGAGACGTCGGTGGTGCCGCCGACCGCGTAGATCAGGGTGAACGCGACCGCGGCGGCCGGCACGGACACCAGCGCGGCGACGAAGGAGGCGACGGTCACCGTGCGCCGCTTGCGGGGCAGCACGGCGAGCAGGCCGCGGAAGACGGCGTAGGAGACGACCGTCGTGACGATCGCCATGTCGGTGATGTTCACGCCGAGCGCGGTCAGCCCGCCGTCGGCGAACAGAACGCCCTGCATGAGCAGCACGACCGACACGCACAGGACGGCTGTGTAGGGGCCGACGAGTATCGCGGCGAGGGCCCCGCCGAGGAGGTGGCCGCTGGTCCCGGCCGCGACCGGGAAGTTGAGCATCTGTACGGCGAAGATGAACGCCGCCACCAGACCGGCCAGCGGGGCCGTGCGCTCGTCGAGTTCGCGGCGGGCGCCGCGCAGGCTCACCGCGAGGGCGCCGGCGGCGACCACTGCGGTGACGGCGGAGGTAGGGGCGTCGATGAATCCGTCAGGTACATGCACCAGATGATTTTAGGCCCTTGTTGCGAACCCTTTGCAAGAGAGACGACGTCTCGTCTCTCACCGGGGCGCGAACCGGAAAGTGTGCGACTCTTGATGGAAAGCGGATGCACAGCTTTCGCATAGGTCACAGTGCGTGAGAGGGCGGTCCGATGTCTGTAGTCGAGCAGTACGCGCGCGCTCACATCGTCACGGACGAGGACGACCCGGGGGCCGTGCCCGTCGTGCTCCGGTACGACCCCGACGCCGATCCCCGGTCGGTCCGTGTGGGCCTGCCCGGACCGCACGAGTGGACCTTCTCCCGCGCGCTCCTCGAACGGGGACTGCGGTCGCCGGCCGAGAGCGGCGACGTCCGGGTGTGGCCCTGCGGCCGGGTCCAGGCCGTGGTCGAGTTCCACACCGACCACGGCGTCGAAGTGGTGCAGTTCGAGTCGAAGACGCTGCTCCGCTTCCTCCGCCGGACGTACACCGCCGAACCCGTACGGAGCTGATCAGCCCCCGAGCTTGAGCAGCTTCGCCACGATCGGTCCGGCCGTGTCGCCGCCGTGCCCGCCCGCCTGGACCACGCCGGCGGCGGCCAGGTCACCCCGGTAGGCGGTGAACCAGCCGTTCGGCTTCTTCTGCCCGTCGACCTCCGCCGAGCCGGTCTTCGCGCCGTAGTCCGGGCCGAGCCCCGACATCGCCTCGGCGGCGGTGCCGTACGCGGCCGTGTACCGCATCAGCTCGCGCAGCTGGGACAGCGTCTTGGCCGACAGGCCGCGGGAGGCCGTGGCCAGCGTGCGGTGGTCCACGGACGGCGACACCAGGTACGGCTGGTGGAAGGTGCCCGACTTCACGGTCGCCGCCACCGAGGCCATGTTCAGCGGGTTCATGCGCACCCCGCCCTGCCCGATCAGCGAGGCCGCCATCTGCGCCGCCGACTGCACCGGCACCGAGCCGTCGAAGGTGGGCACCCCGATCGCCCAGTTGTTCATCGACAGCCCGAAGACCTGCTGGGCCTGCTTGGTCAGGTCGTCGTTCTCCAGCTTCTTCGCCTGGCTGATGAACGCCGTGTTGCAGGACCGGGCGAAGCTCGCCTTGAAGGTGCCGCCCTTGATCTCGAAGTCGTCGTCGTTGTGGAACTTCCAGCCGCCGTAGGTGACCGTCTTCGGGCAGGGGTGCTTTCTGTCCGCCGAGGCCAGCCCCTTGTCGATCAGCAGCGAGGACGTGATGATCTTCATGGTGGAGCCGGGCGCGAGGGATCCCTGAAAGGCGGTGTTGAAGCCGTGCCCGCTGTTGGCGACCGCGAGGATCTCCCCGGTCGAGGGCCGCAGGGCGACCACCGAGGCCCGCGCGCGCCCCGCGACCTGCTGCTCGGCGGCGGCCTGGAGGGCGGGGCTGAGCGTCGTCTTCACGGTGCCCGGGGTGCCCTCGCTCAGCTCCGCCAGCGTCTTGTCGGACAGCTTGGCGGCCTTGGCCGCCTTGCCGCGCACCACGCGCAGCTCGATGCCCGCCGTGCCCCCCGCCTTCTTGCCGTACTTCTCCCGCAGCCCGTCCAGCACCGTGCCCAGCGACGGGTACTTGGCGGCCGTGATCTCGCCGCCGTCGCGGTCCAGCGCCTTGACCGGCGGGGTGCCGGACTCGCCGGTCACGAGCGTGTCGCCGTCCCTGAGGTCGGGGTGGACCACGGCGGAGTGCCAGTCGACCAGCGGTCTGCCGTCGCTCGCGCGGCGCACCACGGTGAGCGAACTGCCGTAGGACAGCGGCTTGCTGAGCTTGCGGTAGGCCACCGTCGCCTTCACCGTGAACGGCACCTCGGTGCCCTTCGCCGCCCCCGGGGTGAGCGTGACGTCCTTCAGGTGGGCGTCCTTGGAGTAGCCGGTGAGCAGCTTGCCGGCGGCGGCCGGGTCGTCGGTGGCGGCCGCCGCCCGGGTGACCCTGCCCTGCTGCCAGGCGGTGAGGAAACGGGCGGAGGCCGTGCGGATCTCGGCCGCGGTGAGCGGGCCGGACGGGACGGCCTTGTGGTCGGCCGTGGCACCGGTCCGCTCGTCGGCCGCGGCCCCGCCGTACAGGGCGTAGACGCCGAGCCCGGCACCGCCGACCACCACGGCGATCATTCCGCCGAGTACGGCGGGCCGGGTCTTGCGCCGCTCGGCGACGCGCCTTCTTCTGCCCACAGCCTCAGTTCCTCCGCACCTTTCCCCAGGGTCCCCGTACGCCCTCACACTCCCCAACGACGGCATTCACCTTAAAGTCCCCGCCTTCACGGGTGATCTCAGCCGGCGTTCCGTAGCACGCTTGCGACAATCGGCCCGGCCGCGTCGACGCCGTGACCGCCGTCCTGGACCATCGCCGCCGCCGCCACATCGCCCCGGTAACCGGTGAACCAGCTGTCCGACCTGGCCTCACCGTCGACCTCGGCCGACCCGGTCTTCGCGCCGACGTCGCCGCTCATCCCGGACATCACGCCCGCCGCGGTGCCGCTGCGCGCGGTGCGGTTCATCAGGGCGCGCAGCTGCTGGACCGTGCCGGACGACAGCCCGCGCGCGCGTGCCGGTTCCCGGCCGTCCAGCTTCAGCGGCACGATCAGGGGCTGGCGGAAGGTGCCGGTCTTCGCGGTCGCGGTGACGGACGCCATGTTCAGCGGGCTCATCTGCACCTGGCCCTGGCCGATCAGGTTGGCCGCGGTGTCCGGGCCGCCGGAGGCGGGCACCCGGCCGTCGAACGTCGGCACGCCGACCTGCCAGTTGTTGCGTCCGAGCCCGAACCGCTCCTCGGCCTCCCGCGTGAGGGAGTCGACCTTCACCTCGTCCGCGAACTTCACGAACGCCGTGTTGCAGGAGCGGGCGAAGCTGTCGGCGAGGGTGGCGTGCTCGTCCGGCGCCAGGCCCTTGAGGTTCTGGAAGGTCTGGCTCTGCCAGACGGCCGACGGCGGGCAGGGCGCCGGTCCGCCGGCCGTGGTCAGGCCGTTGTCGATGAGGGTCGCCGCACTGATGATCTTCATGGTGGAGCCGGGGGCGCGTTCGCCGAGGAGGGCCGCGTCGAAGCCGTCGTTGCGGTTGTTGGCGACGGCCAGGATCTCGCCGGTGCTCGGCTTGACCGCCACGACGGAGGAATCGGGGTACTTCTCCACGGCCTTCTCGGCCGCCGCCTGGGCACTCGTGCCGAGCGTCGTGGGGAGCTTGCCGGGCTTGCCCTTGGCGAGGGTCAGCAGCGGGGTGTCCGCGGCCTGGCTGCCGTCGGCGGCCGCCTGATGGCGGATCACGAGTTCCACGCCGGGCCGGCCGCCGGTCTTGTCGCCGTACCGCTTGCGCAGCTCGTCCAGGATCGGGCCGAGGGAGGGGTACTTCACCCGGGTGAGCACCTTGCCGTCGCGGTCGACGGCCTGGATCTCCGGGGCGGCCGACTTGCCGGTGCTGAGCGTGTCCCCCTTGCGCAGGCGCGGGTGGACGACGGAGGGTTGCCAGTCGACCAGCGCGCGGTGCGAGGTCTCGCCGCGGACGACGGTCAGCGTGCTGCGGTACGACAGCGGGCGGGACACGCCGTCGTACGACACCGTCGCCCGGACCGTGAACGGCACCGTGTCGCCGGTGGCCCGGCCCGGCGTGATCCGCACCTTCCCGATGTGCGCGTCACCGGAGTAGGCCCTCAGCAACTGCTGGGCCGACTCGGGGAAGTTGGTGTACGAGGCCGCGGCCGCCGCGTCGCCCTTCTGCCAGGCGGCGAAGAAGGCGCCGGTCGCCTCTTTCACCTCGGAACTGCTGGGCGGGCCGGTCCGCACGGGCGCCGCTCCTCCCGTGCCGCCGTCGCCGTTCAGCGCGGACGCGATGGTGTAGAAGCCGTAACCGGCCCCGCCCAGCAGCGTGACGCACACTCCGCCTATGACGCCCGCCTTGACCCCCTTGCGCATGGCGCGGATCCCCCTCCGTCTCCGACCTGTTGAACGCGTTCAAAACAGGTGTCCTGAGGCACTGTAAGCGGTTGCGTCGCTTGCTTGTGAACGGAGTTGCCGATTGTTGTCCGAAAGGAGATGTTCCGAGCCTGGGTGGTCGAGGAGCAAGTGGCTGCACCGCTGGTGCGGCATCACCCGGACGGACGTATCGTGGCTAAGGGGACGTCAAGTGGCGGTTTTATCAAGCTGTCCCACTCCGTTCTATTTCCTCTTCAACAGTCCATCCTTGGACGTTTCGGCTGGCGATCGCCGGTTGATCGCGGTGCCGGCCTCTGCAGGAAGGCCTTGAGCCATGACACGCGATCAGCACACCTCTGTCTCCAACCAGCCCGCGGAACAGCTCGCCCTGGCCGCGGAGCAGGCGATCTTCCAGCCCCCGTCGGAGGGCGTGGCGGGCACCGCGGCGCCGGCAGGCGCCAACGGACTGGAACAGGTCGAGGGGTATGTGCGTCCGGAGTACGACCGGATGCCGACCGAGCTGTGGACCCCGCCGACCGCGGAACTGCCCGACATCGGCGTGGCATCGTTCGGGCCGCCCCCGCCGGTGGCCGAGACCGTTCACGGACCGGACGACAGAGTCCAGATCATGAACACGGCCGACTACCCCTGGCGGGCGAACGCGTCGCTGCGCATCACCGCGGCGAACGGCGACCCGTACATCGCAACCGCCTGGTTCATCGGGCCGCACACGCTCGCGACCGCCGGCCACGTGGTGTTCATCAACCACCCCGGTCACCCCGACCACGGCTGGGTCCAGAGCATCCAGGTCATGCCCGGCCGCAACGGCACGACCCTGCCCTTCGGCGCCGTCACCAGCACCAACTTCCGCTCGGTGAAGGGCTGGACCGAGTCGGGCGGCGACGAGAACTACGACTACGGCGCGATCATCATCCCCACCGAACTGGGCTCCACCACCGGCTGGTTCGGGTTCGGAGCGTGGCCGGACGCCGATCTGCTCAAGACCACCGGCAACATCTCCGGCTACCCGGGCGACAAGCCACCGGGCACCCAGTGGTACGACGCGCGAGGCATCAGTTCGGTCAACCCGTTGAAGGTGTACTACGACATCGACACCGCAGGCGGGCAGAGCGGCAGCGCCGTGTTCAGCATCGTCAACGGCAACCGCTACGGCATCGCCGTGCACGCCTACGGTGGGGCGACCGTCAACTCCGGGACGAGGATCACCCAGCCTGTCTATGACAACCTGGTCGCCTGGAAGGCCTGAGGTGCCGCCCAGCGGTCACTCCGTCCACCTGATCACCGGGGTCGTGGAGGACACGACGACGGGCAGGCCCGTCCCGGAGGCCAGTGTGTACCTCACCGCCGGCCCGGAGCCCCGCCCCGACATCGCCGCGCTCTCCCGGGCCGACGGCAGCTTCACCCTCTCCGTGCGGGGGGAAGGCGTCTACGCCGTCCAGTGCCGCACACCGGACGACCGGACCGCCGAGGCCACGGTCACCGCGGGCGGCGACAGCCCGGCGCGCGTGCGCCTGCGGGTGTGACACGCGCTACACCCAGGTGTCCAGCCACATCCGCGAGCGCCACGAGTCGATCGGGATCGCCTGGCCCGTGTACAGCGGCCAGAAGTAGATGAAGTTCCAGCTGATCAACAGGACCAGGACGCCCGCTGCCGATGCGCCGATCACGCGGCGGGTGTCGGTGGAACCCGGTGGGCCCACGATCGCGCCGATCATCATCGCCACCGCCAGGCACAGGAACGGCAGGAAGACGACCGCGTAGAAGAGGAAGATCGTCCGCTCCTGGTACAGGAACCACGGCAGATAGCCCGCCGCGATGCCGCAGGCGATGGCGCCGGCCCGCCAGTCCCGGCGGAACGCCCAGCGCCACAGCACGTACAGGATCGCGAAACAGGCCGCCCACCACAGCAGCGGGGTGCCGATCGCCAGCACCTCCCGGGCGCACTTCTCGCCCGCGTCCGCCGGGCAGCCGTCGGCGCCGGGGGAGGGGGACTCGTAGAAGTACGACACCGGGCGGCCCAGCACGATCCAGCTCCACGGGTTGGACTGGTACGTGTGCGGCTGGTCGAGGTGGACGTGGAACTTGTACACCTCGTGCTCGTAGTGCCACAGGCTGCGCAGCCAGTCCGGCAGGAACGCCCAGGTGCCGCCCTTGCCGTCGGCGGCCGCCCAGTTGCGGTAGTAGCCGCCCCTGCCGTTGGCCGGGGAGAGGATCCAGCCGGTCCAGGAGGCCACGTAGACCACCAGCGCCACCGGAACCGTCGCCACGAAGGCGAGCCCGGTGTCGTACTTGAGGGCTGCGGCGTACGGGTGACGGGCGCCGGCCACCTTGCGCGTGCCGACGTCCCACAGGACCGTCATCACACAGAACGCGGCCAGGACGTACAGGCCGTTCCACTTCGTGCCCACGGCCAGGCCCAGCATCACCCCGGCCGTCCAGCGCCACGGACGCCACCCGAACCGGAAGCCGTCCGCGACCTGCGCGTCCGGCCGTACCCGCCCGTCCGCCGCGACCGGCAGCGCGGCGGCCAGTCTCTCCCGCGCCCGGTCCCGGTCCACGACCAGACAACCGAACGCGGCCACCACGAAGAACATCAGCACGCCGTCGAGCAGCGAGGTCCGGCTCATCACGAAGTGCAGGCCGTCCACCGCCATCAGCGCGCCCGCCAGGCAGCCCAGGAACGTCGAGCGGAAGATCCGGCGGCCGATCCGGCACAGCAGCAGCACGCTCAGCGTGCCGAGCAGGGCCGTCATGAACCGCCAGCCGAACGGGTCGAACCCGAAGACCAGCTCCCCGAGCCCGATGACGTACTTGCCGACCGGCGGGTGCACCACGTACGCCGGGTCCGTCGGGACCCCCAGGTGGCCGCCCTGCTGGAGCACCAGGTCGTTGGCGTTCTTGCCGTACTGGTCCCAGCTGACCTCGAAACCGCGGTGGACGAGCGCCCACGCGTCCTTGGCGTAGTACGTCTCGTCGAATATCACCGCGCGCGGGCTGCCCAGGTTCCAGAACCGCATGACGCCCGCCATCAGCGTCACCAGCAGCGGCCCGCCCCAGCCCGACCAGCGGGTGAGCCGCTCGGCGAGGACCGGCGACACACCGAACACCCGCCACAGCCGGGGGCTCGGCTCCGCGTACGGCGGCACCAGCCGGTCGCGTACGTCGCCCGAGGGCGCGTCCGCGGCGGGCGCGTACCCGAATCGGCGCAGCCGCTGCTGCCACGACGGCCGCTGGTCGTGGGGTGCCTGCCCCTGCCGGAGGTCCATGGAGGACGCGGTACTGGTCACCGCGCCATCGTAAAGACCCGGCCTGTGCGAGTCCCGTGCATGTGCGGTACCGGTCGGGACACGGTCCGTTTCCCCCCAGGACGCGGGCCCCCGGAACCGGCCCCGGAACTCCTGGGAGGATGGGGGCGTGACTGGAACCCTTGTCCTGGCAGGTACCCCCATCGGCGACATCGCGGACGCGCCGCCCCGGCTCGCCGAGGAGCTGGCCGGCGCCGACGTCGTCGCCGCCGAGGACACCCGGCGGCTGCGCCGGCTCACCCAGGCGCTCGGCGTCACCCCGAAGGGCCGCGTGCTGTCGTACTTCGAGGGCAACGAGTCCGCCCGGACGCCGGAACTGGTCCAGGAACTGCTCGGCGGCGCGCGCGTGCTGCTGGTGACCGACGCCGGGATGCCGTCGGTCTCCGACCCGGGCTACCGGCTGGTCGCGGCGGCCGTCGAACAGGACATCCGGGTCACCGCCGTCCCCGGGCCGTCCGCCGTGCTCACCGCGCTCGCCCTGTCCGGGCTGCCCGTCGACCGGTTCTGCTTCGAGGGCTTCCTGCCCCGCAAGGCCGGCGAACGGCTGTCCCGGCTGCGCGAGGTCGCGGCCGAGCGGCGCACCCTCGTCTACTTCGAGGCACCGCACCGGCTCGACGACACCCTCGCCGCGATGGCCGAGGTCTTCGGCGCGGACCGGCGGGCCGCCGTCTGCCGCGAGCTGACCAAGACGTACGAGGAGGTGCGGCGCGGTCCGCTCGCCGAGCTGGCGCGGTGGGCCGCCGAGGGCGTGCGCGGGGAGATCACCGTCGTGGTCGAGGGCGCGCCCGAGCCCGGGCCCGAGGAGCTGGACGCCGCGGAACTGGTGCGCCGGGTACGGGTGCGCGAGGAGGCGGGCGAGCGCCGCAAGGAGGCCATCGCGGCGGTGGCGACGGAGGCCGGATTGCCGAAAAGGGTCGTGTTCGACGCCGTGGTCGCCGCCAAGAAGGCAGATCCGAGCTAGGGGGCGCATCAGGCCCCTGAGCAGGGATCTTCTCGGGTGAGCGCGCGCCCCATGGGCGGGCAAAGGGCTGGCGTCGATGGCAAAGCTCAGGCGTCTCGTTCGCGTCCCTTTGGCAAGCGATGTCCAAATCGCCTCCAACACTCGACAGGCCTGATGCGCTCGCCCCGGCCGAGGCGTCCACTGGTCGAAGGGACGCACCCGTCCATCAGGGACGCACCCGTGCATCAGGGAGCTGGCATGAGTGACACAGCTGGACAGACCGGTCTCCGCGGTACGGCCACGGCCGTCGTTCACGAGTCCTATTCGTTCGCCTGCATGCGCTGCGGGCACGGCTGGGAGCAGGCGTACGAGATAGAGCACCACACGGACGCCGAGGGCCGGGAGTTCGTGCTGTACGTGGCCGACGGCCAGGTCGTGCCGTCGCCGCTCAGCCGGCCGTGCTGCCACAACTGTGACGGTCACGTCGTGCGGATCATGCGCGCGGGCCAGGTCTCCTCCGTGCGCGGCGCGGCCGGGCGGCAGCAGCACCGGGTGCCGGCGGCGGGCCCGGTGCAGGCACCGCAGGTGCCGGGGCCCGCCAAGGAGCCGCACCACTGGCACCTGTCCGACCTGCTGCACCCGTTCCAGCGCAGGGCGAGCTGAGCGGATCAGCGGCCGCCCGGGGCATGCCCCTTTCGTAGGATCGGGGCATGCCTTCGAACGCCGGCCACAGCTCCGCAGACGACGACAAGAGGGCGGCCCCGCCGCTCCCGGCACCGCTGCAGGTGCCCGTCGCCGACTCGCACACCCACCTCGACATGCAGTCCGGCACGGTCGAGGAGGGCCTGGCGAAGGCCGCCTCGGTGGGGGTCACGACCGTCGTCCAGGTCGGCTGCGACATCAAGGGCTCGCAGTGGGCCGCCGAAACCGCCGCCGCCCACGCGAACGTGCACGCCGCCGTCGCCCTCCACCCCAACGAGGCCCCGCGCATCGTGCACGGCGACCCCGACGGCTGGTCCCGGCAGGGCGCCCGCCCGGCGGGCGGCGACGCGGCCCTGGACGAGGCCCTCGCCGAGATCGACCGGCTCGCCGCGCTGCCGCAGGTCAAGGGCGTCGGCGAGACCGGCCTGGACTACTTCCGCACCGGTCCCGAGGGCAAGGCCGCCCAGGAGCGCTCCTTTCGCGCCCACATCGAGATCGCCAAGCGGCACGGCAAGGCGCTCGTCATCCACGACCGCGACGCCCACGCCGACGTGCTGCGGATCCTGAAGGAGGAGGGCGCGCCCGAACGCACCGTCTTCCACTGCTACTCCGGCGACGCCGAGATGGCCGGGATCTGCGCCCGCGAGGGCTACTTCATGTCCTTCGCCGGGAACGTCACCTTCAAGAACGCCCAGCACCTGCGGGACGCCCTCGCCGTCGCCCCGCCGGAACTGGTCCTGGTGGAGACCGACGCGCCCTTCCTGACCCCCGCGCCGTACCGCGGACGGCCCAACGCCCCGTACCTCGTCCCGGTCACGGTCCGCGCGATGGCGGCCGTGCGCGGGGCCGACGAGGACACGCTGGCGACGGCCCTGGCCGCGAACACCGCCCGCGCCTTCGATTACTGAGTGCTCGTTCGAGGCGCAACAGTAAGTAGTCGAGTCGCTTTGGAGAGTGACCGGCGCTCCGCTAGGTTCTGGGGGCCCGATCCGGACCCCTCTGGCCCCCTGGAGCGTGTCGGCGTGAGCACGTCGCAGTACGAGACGTACGACCCCTACGGCCCTGAGGCCTCCGTCCACACCGCGGAGACCCTGCCGTACGGCCTGTCCAAGGACACCTACCGGCCCGCCTACGAGGCGGAGGCCTACTTCGTCACGGAGCCGGTCCCGCCGGTCCCGCCGCTGCCCCGGCAGACGACCGGTGCGCCCGGGACGGTGATCGCCGAGCCGGGCCCGCCCGCGGCGGGCGGCGGACGGGCCGCGCGCCGGCGCCGGGCGCGCTCCGCCGAGCGGCCGGAGTCGACCATGCGCCGTCTGCTGCCGCAGGCACTCGTCGTGGCCTTCCTGGCCGGCGGCACCACCGCCTTCGTCGCCAAGGACAAGGCCGTCGAGCTGAGCGTCGACGGCAGGCAGCGCACCCTGCACACCTTCGCCGACGACGTGAGCGAGCTGCTCGCCGAGGAGGACGTACGGGTCGGGGCGCACGACATGATCGCGCCCGCCCCCGGTGCGGCGCTCGCCAGCGGCGACGAGGTCGCGGTGCGGTACGGCCGTCCCGTCCGGCTCACCCTGGACGGCCGGCGGCGCGAGGTGTGGACGACGGCGCACACGGTGGAGGGTGCGCTGGACCAGCTCGGGGTGCGGGCCGAGGGCGCGTACCTCTCGACATCGCGCTCCCAGCCCATCGGACGCGCCGGGCTCGCGCTCGACGTGCGCACCGAGCGCGCGGTCACGGTCCTCGCCGACGGCCGGACCCGCACCGTCCGCACCAACGCGGCCACCGTCCGCGAGGCGGTCGAGGAGGCCGGGATCACCCTGCGCGGCCAGGACACCACCTCCGTCCCGCTCGACAGCTTCCCGCGCGACGGGCAGACGGTGACCGTCCTGCGGGTGACCGGCTCCCGGGAGGTCCGCGAGGAGCAGATTCCCTTCCAGGTCCAGCGGACCGAGGACCCCTCGCTGTTCAAGGGCACCGAGGTCGTCGCCCAGCCCGGGCAGCCCGGGCTCCGGCGCACCACCTATCTCCTGCGCACCGTCAACGGCGTCCGGCAGAAGCCGCGCCGGGAGCGGACCGAGGTGGTGCGCACACCCCGCACGCAGGTGGTGAGGGTCGGCACCAAACCGCGGCCCACCGTCCTGGACGGCACCGAGGACCTGAACTGGCGGGCGCTCGCCGCCTGCGAGTCCGGCGGCCGTCCGCACGCGGTCGACCCCTCCGGCACGTACGGCGGCCTCTACCAGTTCGACAACCGCACCTGGCACGCCCTCGGCGGCAAGGGCCGCCCCCAGGACGCCTCCGCGGAGGAACAGACCTACCGCGCGAAGAAGCTGTACATCCGCCGGGGGGCGAGCCCGTGGCCGCATTGCGGGAAGCTCCTGCACAAGTGACCTCCGGCGGTGGCGCGCGGCTGCGGGCCCGTGGGGCCGGTCGCGCGGTTCCCCGCGCCCTGGCCGACGGCCACCTGGCGAGCCGGCCCCCCGGACCCCCGTACCCTTGTCCCCGTGAGCAGCCCCACCCCCGACGCCCTCCTCGGTCCGGCCGACATCCGCGAGCTCGCGGCAGCGCTCGGTGTCCGTCCCACGAAGCAGCGCGGCCAGAACTTCGTGATCGACGCCAACACGGTCCGCCGGATCGTCCGCACCGCCGACGTCCGCCCCGACGACGTGGTCGTGGAGGTCGGTCCGGGACTCGGCTCGCTCACCCTCGCGCTGCTGGAGGTCGCCGACCGGGTCACCGCCGTCGAGATCGACGACGTACTGGCCGGCGCGCTGCCCGCGACCATCGCCGCCCGCATGCCCGAGCGCGCCGACCGGTTCGCGCTGGTCCACTCGGACGCCATGCACGTCGGCGAGCTGCCGGGCCCCGCCCCGACGGCCCTGGTGGCGAACCTGCCGTACAACGTCGCGGTACCCGTGCTGCTGCACATGCTCGACACCTTCCCGAGCATCGAGCGCACCCTCGTCATGGTGCAGTCCGAGGTCGCCGACCGGCTCGCCGCCGCGCCCGGCAACAAGGTGTACGGCGTGCCGTCCGTGAAGGCCAACTGGTACGCCGAGGTGAAGCGGGCCGGGGCCATCGGCCGCAACGTCTTCTGGCCCGCCCCGAACGTCGACAGCGGGCTGGTCTCCCTGGTCCGGCGGGCCGAGCCGCTCGAGACGACGGCCTCGAAGAAGGAGGTCTTCGCGGTCGTCGACGCGGCCTTCGCGCAGCGCCGCAAGACCCTGCGGGCCGCGCTCGCCGGCTGGGCCGGGTCGGCCGCCGCCGCCGAGGCCGCCCTGGTCGCGGCCGGGGTCTCGCCGCAGGCGCGCGGCGAGTCGCTGACGGTGGAGGAGTTCGCGCGGATCGCGGAACACAAGAACGCCGTCACCGGACACGAGGAGAGCGGCACGTGAGCGTCACGGTCCGTGTCCCGGCCAAGGTCAACGTCCAGCTCGCGGTCGGCGCCGCCCGCGCGGACGGCTTCCACGACCTCGCCAACGTCTTCCTCGCCGTCGGCCTGTACGACGAGGTCACGGTGACCCCCGCGGACGAACTGCGGATCACCTGCGAGGGCCCGGACGCCGGCCAGGTCCCCCTGGACCGCACCAACCTCGCCGCGCGCGCCGCGATCGCCCTCGCCGGCCGCCGGGGCATCGAACCGAACGTCCACCTGCACATCGCCAAGGACATCCCGGTCGCCGGCGGCATGGCGGGCGGCAGCGCGGACGGCGCGGGCGCGCTGCTCGCCTGCGACCGGCTGTGGGGCACGGGTGCCTCGCGCGCCGAGCTGCTCGCGATCTGCGCCGAGCTGGGCAGTGACGTGCCGTTCAGCCTGGTCGGCGGGGCGGCCCTCGGTGTCGGGCGGGGCGAGCAGCTGACCGCCCTGGAGGTCGGCGGCACCTTCCACTGGGTGTTCGCGATGGCCGAGCGGGGGCTGTCGACGCCGGCGGTGTTCCGCGAGTTCGACCGGATGGCGGAGGGACGGCAGATCCCCGAGCCGGTGGCTTCGGCGGAGCTGGTGGAGGCGCTGGCGAAGGGGGACGCCGAGGCGCTGGCCGCCGCCGTCTCCAATGATCTCCAGCCGGCCGCCTTGTCCCTCTTCCCGGAGCTGGCGGACACGCTGGAGTCGGGGCGCGGGGCGGGTGCGCTCGCCGCGCTGGTCTCGGGGTCCGGGCCCACGACGGCGTTCCTCGCGCGGGATGCCGAGGCGGCGGAGAAGGTGGCCGAGGTTCTGCGGGCGTCGGGGACGTGCAGGACGGTGCGGACTGCGGTGGGGCCGGTGGCGGGGGCGACGGTGGTCTGAGCAGGTTCAGTACTGGTTGAAGGTGGTCAGGTCGATGACGATGTCGTAGGGAGCGCTCACCTTGACGTGGTCGTGATAGATGCCCGTCAACGCGTAGGTACCGGTGGCTTCGCCGCGTTCGTACACCTGGACGACAGGGTGGTCATCCTGGCCCGCCATGTCGACCAGCCAGAAGTGGGGAATGCCGGCTGCGGCGTACTTGTGCGGTTTGGTGTCGCGGTCGCGAGCCTCGGAGTCCGGTGAGATCACCTCGACGGCGAGATGGACGTCGGCCGCTTCG
This sequence comes from Streptomyces sp. NPDC088810, assembly GCF_044750305.1. Classification (NCBI taxonomy): domain Bacteria; kingdom Bacillati; phylum Actinomycetota; class Actinomycetes; order Kitasatosporales; family Streptomycetaceae; genus Streptomyces; species Streptomyces sp. NPDC088810. The sequence continues at coordinate 161,744 of NZ_JBIVJQ010000005.1, read as the reverse complement.
AAACGGGTCTGGCGCGGGCCGGTCACGGCGTCGGCGCGGACCACGGAGATGTCCGGCTCGGGACCGTTACGCCGGTCCAACACCACCGTCATCTCGCACACGACCTTCAAGTCGGACGGCACGGTGCTGCGCAGCCCGTTCGCCAGCAGGTGGATCGCGGCGAAGTGGAAGTAGCGCTGCGGGCTCACGAAAACCAGGCTCCCGTCGATCAGCTCGGTGTGCGGCGGGAGATCCGGCAGCGTGAACAGGTCGTCCACGGTGTAGCCGTCCAGGGGGGGCACCGGCCACTGATGACGGTGCTCTGCGGGCTCGGCGGTCATGGTTCCTCCCATGGACGGGATCCTGCGGCCTGCCTTCCCACCGTAGCGGCCCTTTCCCGATCACGTCATCACAAATAGTGACATCCCCCTCGCGCGCCGCCCTCACCCCCGCAGGGCCTACGCTAGAAGGTCGATCCCGCGGCGGAGCCGCACACGGACACAGCCCCGCGCACAGGAGTGAAATGGCCGTCAACCTGGTCAATGTCGAGAACGTCAGCAAGGTGTACGGCACCCGTGCCCTGCTGGACGGCGTCTCGCTCGGTGTGCAGGAAGGGGACCGGATCGGGGTCGTCGGGCGCAACGGCGACGGCAAGACCACTCTGATCCGGATGCTCGCCAAGCTGGAGGAGGCCGACACCGGCCGGGTCACGCACTCCGGCGGGCTGCGGATCGGCGTGCTCACGCAGCACGACTCCCTCGACCCCGCCGCCACCGTCCGCCACGAGGTCATCGGTGACATGGCCGACCACGAGTGGGCCGGCAACGCCAAGGTCAGGGATGTCCTGACCGGGCTGTTCGGCGGGCTGGACCTGGCGGGCTTCCCGAAGGGTCTCGACACCGTCATCGGGCCGCTCTCCGGCGGTGAGCGGCGCCGCATCGCGCTGGCCAAGCTGCTCATCGAGGAGCAGGACCTGATCGTCCTGGACGAGCCCACCAACCACCTCGACGTGGAGGGCATCGCCTGGCTCGCGAAGCACCTGCAGAACCGGCGCTCGGCGCTGGTCTGCGTGACGCACGACCGGTGGTTCCTGGACCAGGTCTGCACCCGCATGTGGGACGTGCAGCGCGGCGACGTGTACGAGTACGAGGGCGGCTACTCCGACTACGTCTTCGCGCGCGCGGAGCGGGAGCGGATCGCCGCGACCGAGGAGGCCAAGCGGCAGAACCTCGTCAGGAAGGAGCTGGCGTGGCTGCGGCGGGGCGCCCCCGCCCGTACGTCCAAGCCGCGCTTCCGTGTGGAGGCCGCCAACGAGCTGATCGCGGACGTGCCGCCGCCCCGGGACAGCAGCGAGCTGATGAAGTTCGCCTCCTCCCGGCTCGGCAAGACCGTCTTCGACCTGGAGGACGTCACCGTGCAGGCCGGGCCGAAGGTGCTGCTCAAGCACGTCACCTGGCAGCTGGGCCCCGGTGACCGGATCGGCCTCGTCGGCGTGAACGGCGCCGGCAAGACCTCGCTGCTGCGGGCCATGGCCGCCGCGGCGCGTACGGAGGGCGAGGAGCAGCCCGCCGGCGGGCGCATCGCCGTCGGCCGGACCGTCAAGCTCGCCTACCTCTCCCAGGAGGTCGCCGAACTCGACCCCGCCTGGCGGGTGCTGGAGGCCGTGCAGCAGGTCCGGGAGCGCGTCGACCTCGGCAAGGGGCGCGAGATGACCGCCGGGCAGCTGTGCGAGACGTTCGGCTTCAACAAGGAGAAGCAGTGGACGCCGGTCGGGGACCTCTCCGGCGGTGAGCGGCGGCGGCTGCAGCTGCTGCGCCTGCTCATGGACGAGCCGAACGTCCTCTTCCTGGACGAGCCCACCAACGACCTCGACATCGAGACCCTGAACCAGCTGGAGGACGTCCTCGACGGCTGGCCCGGCTCGATGATCGTCATCTCCCACGACCGGTTCTTCGTGGAGCGCACCACGGACCGCGTCTTCGCCCTCCTCGGCGACGGCACCCTGCGGATGCTGCCGCGCGGTATCGACGAGTACCTGGAGCGGCGGCAGCGGATGGAGGAGGCGGTCGCCGCGGAGAGTGCCGCCGCGGCACCCAAGCCGGTCACCGCGGAGAAGAGCGCTGCCGACCAGCGCGCCGCCAAGAAGGAACTGCAGAAGATCGAGCGTCAGTTGGACAGGATCTCCGAGAAGGAGTCCAGGCTGCACGCGCAGATGGCCGACAACGCCACCGACTTCGCCAAGGTGGCCGAGCTGGACGCCCAGTTGAGGGACCTCGCCGGGGAGCGCGAGGAACTCGAGCTGCGCTGGCTGGAACTGGCGGAGGACGCCTGAGCCCGCACGTCTCCGACTTCGCGGCACGAAGGGGGCGCGTGCGTTGCGTGAAGGGGGCGTGAAGGCGCATAACAACGGCGTCACGGGCCGGTCCGCCCTTGGGAACAGGGGAGGACGCGGCCCCGTGCGCTGTCCGCGCCGGGTGATAGAAAGAGCCGTCTGAGAACTGTCTGTAAGCGACCTTGGGGCCGTCACGAACCTCGGGGCGTGGCTAAAAATCAGTGAACGAGGGGGAAGAGCGCTGATGACTCAGCCGCCCGACCAGCCGCCGCAGGGCGGGTTCGGACCGCCGCAGGACCAGCCACCGCAGGGCGGCGGTTTCGGCCCCGCCCCGCAGCCGCCGCAGGGCGGTTTCGGTGCCGCGCCCCAGACCCCGCCGGCGCAGGGCGGTTTCGGCGCGCCCCCGCAGCCGCCCGCGGGCCCCCCGCAGCAGCCCCAGCCGGGCTACGGTTATCCCCAACAGCCCGCGCAGCCCGGCCCGTACGGCGCCGCCTCGGGCCCCTACGGCTACCCGCAGCAACCCCCGCAGCAGCAGGGCCCGTACGGCGCCCCGCAGCCCGGCTACGGCCACCCGCAGCAGCCGCCGTACCCGGGCATGCCCGGCGCCGCACCCGGTGGTCCCTTCGCCGGCAAGCCGGCCTCCCGCAAGAAGACGGCGCTGATCGTCGGCGGCGCGGTGGCCGCGCTGCTGGTCGTCGGCGGCACGGTGTTCGCGGTCACCGGCGGAGGCGACGGCGGCGGCAGGAAGAAGCCGGTCGCCCAGCAGAGCGACGACCCCAAGCACTCCGCCACCGCCTCGCCGACCACCTCCGGCGACGACCCGGAGCACCTCAACGAGGGCCGCCGGGCCGGGGACGCGAAGGTGCTCTGGTACAAGCCGGCGCCCGACGCCCCGGCCTCCGGCGCCGACGCGCCCGGCATGTGGTTCAGCGGCGACACGGCGGTGAAGGCGGCGTACAAGCAGGTCTTCGCCTTCGGTGCCGCCGACGGCAGCACCGCCTGGGGGCCGGTCGACTTCCCGCAGAAGATCTGCGCGGTCACCCAGCAGAAGTCCGCCGACGACAAGATCGTCGTGGCGTACCTGAACGGCGGCGGCGACCGCGCCAAGTGCAACCAGCTCCAGCAGCTGGACCTGCGCACCGGCGAGAAGGGCTGGAGCGCCGAGGTCGCCGACGGCGGACTGTTCGACAGCGCGCTCAACGTCGAACTGACGGTCAGCGGCAAGACGTTGATGGTGGGCCGTTCCCAGTCGGGCACGGCGTACGACATCGACAGCGGCAAGAAGCTGTACGACAAGAAGAAGTACGGCGCGGCCTGCTTCCCGGCCGCCTACGCGGGCGGCACCGGCCGGCTGATCCAGGTGGCCTCCTGCGGCGCCGGCACCGGCAAGGAGCACGAGGAGATCCAGGAACTCGACCCGGCCACCGGCAAGGTGCGCTGGACCCAGCCGGTCAAGAAGGGCTGGGAGGTGACCCGGACCTACTCGGTCGACCCGCTCGTGGTCTACCTGACCAACCGGGACAAGAAGGTCTGGAACATCTCCACCTTCACCAAGAACGGCAAGTTCCGCTCGGAGGTCAAGGTCGACGAGAAGTTCGCCCCCCGCTGCGGATGGGCGGTCCTGGAGCGCGAGTTGCAGGGCTGCCAGGGCGTCGCGGTCGACGCGAACATGCTCTACCTGCCGACCGACGCCACCGGCAGCGCCAACGAGATCGTCGCCATCAGCCTCTCCGACGGCAAGGCGAAGTGGCGGGTGAAGTCCCCGGCCGACGAGCCGATGTCCCCGGTGAAGGTCGAGGGCGGCAAGCTCGTCGCGTACGTGCAGCCGTCGTACGACACCGGCGGCCAGGTCGTGTCGGTCCCGGTCACCGGCTCGTCCCACCCGACGACCAGGCTGCTGCAGAACCCGCAGGGCGCCGCCGAGGCCGAGAACACCTTCTACGACGGCGTCGTCGACTGGACCGGCGGGCGGCTCTTCGTCTCCGCGGGCCGGCTGTCCGGCGACGACGACGCCAAGGAGAAGCTCCTGATGGCCTTCGGCAACTGAGCCGGCCGCAGCCCGCCCCTGCCCGAGTCCCCTTCGCCGTACGGCCTTCCCGCGTCACCGAGGTATCCGCGCCATGACCCAGCCGCCCCCGCCCCCGCCGAACCAGCCGCCGCAGCCGCCGCAACCGGGCTACGGCTACCCGCCGGTCCCGCCCCCGCAGCCACCGGCCCAGCCGCCGCAGCCGCCGGCCCAGCCGCCGCAGCCCGGGTACGGCCGGCCCGGCGCGCAGCAGAACCCGTACGGCCAGCCGCCGGCCCACCCCGCCCCGCAGCCCCCCGGCTACGGCGCCCCGCCGCACAACCCCTACACCCAGCCCACGCAGCCGATGCACGGCGCGCAGCCCGGTTACGGCTACCCGGGCCAGGGGCAGCCGCCGACCGTGCCGATGCAGCCCCAGCCGGGAGCGGGCGGCGGGCGGAACAACACCGCGCTGCTCATCGTCGTCGCGGCGGTCGTCGCCATCGCGCTGATCGTCGGCGGCGGCATCTGGTACGCCAAGTCCTCCGGGAACGACGACCCGCAGCACACCACCGCCTCCTCCGGCGGCGGCACCGGCGGCTCGAACGGCAAGGGCTCCGGTGGCACGACCGGCGGAGGCGGCAAGGAGAAGGTGCCGTCCGATGCGGCCGCCAAGGTGCTCTTCGAGGTGCCGCTGCCCAAGGCGGACGACACGGTCAGCACCATGGGCTCCTGGCTGACGGACACGGTGTACGCCAAGAGCGGTATCGCGGAGATCGTCGGCTACGACCCGGCCAAGGGCACCGAGCTGTGGACGCTCAAGCTGCCCGGCCCGGTCTGCGCGACCAGCAGCCATGTCGACGAGGACGGCCGCACGGCGGTCGCCTTCCAGCCGAAGATGCCGGCGAAGGGCTCCTCCGCGGGCTGCAGCCAGATCTCCGCCGTCGACCTCACCTCCGGCAAGCGGCTGTGGACGAAGTCGATCAAGTCCGGTGACTACCCGGTCACCTTCTCGAACGTGACCGTCGCCCAGCACACCGTCGCGGTCGGCGGCGGTGAGGGCGGCGCTGCGTTCGACATCGAGTCCGGCAAGACGCTGTGGCAGCCCAAGCCGGACGACACCTGCCACGACGAGGGGTACGGCGGCGGCACCCGGCTGGTCGCGGTGCGCAAGTGCGGCACCTACGACGAGCCGCAGCTGCACATCCAGACCGTCGACCCGGCCAGCGGGAAGGTGAACTCCGAGTACAAGATGCCGGACGGCATCGACTACGCCTCCGTCGTCTCCACCGACCCGCTGGTGGTCGCGGCCGACGTCGGCCAGAGCGCGGGCGACGGCAGCGGCGTCTCGGACTACTTCTCCATCGACGGCAGGACCGGCACGCTGCTCGCCCGCATCCCCGCACCCGGAGACACCTACGCGGGCCGCTGCGACGGCATCACCCGGGTCGAGGACTGCAAGCAGGTCGTGGCGGGCAACGGCAGGCTGTACCTGGCGACCGAGGCGCACGACGGCAAGGGCGACTTCAGCAAGACCAACGAGATCGTCGCCTTCGACCTGAAGACCGGCAAGCCGACCGGCCAGCGCGCCGAGGCCGGCGACGGCTACACCTTCTCCCCGCTGCGCATCGACGGCGGCAACCTCCTCGCCTACAAGGCGCCGCCGTACAACAAGGGCGGCCAGGTCGTCAGCATCGACGGCGGTTCGTTCAAGGCGGACAAGCTGCTGGAGAACCCCGCCACGAAGAGCGTGCGGGACTCGGAGGCCAACCTGCTGCCCGAGTACGCGGAGCTGCGCTTCGGCCAGGGCCGGCTGTACATGTCCGCCGTGTGGGCCAAGGAGCGGGACATGTCGTCGTTCAGCAAGGAGTACCTCGTGATGGCGTTCGGTACGGACGGCTGACACCGCGGTCTCGCCCGAATGGGTGACTTGCCGAGAAGTGCCCCGGATTTCATCGATCCGGGGCACTTCTCATGGAGAGGGGCAGCGCGACGTCGAACAAGCGTGTAGCTTCCGGGGGCATGAAGGGCGGGGGTGCCGGGGGGACTGGGGGGTTGGTCTATGGGAGTGCGGCTCCTGGTCGTCGACGACCATCGGCTGCTCGCGGAGGCGCTGGCGTCGGCGCTCAAGCTGCGCGGGCACCGGGTGGTCGCGGCGGCGGCGCCGGCCGCGGGCGCGGCGGATCTGGTGATCGCGCGGGCGCCCGAGGTGTGCCTGCTGGGTACGGCGGCGCCGGCCGAGCCGGGGGTCTTCGACCCGGTGGTGAAGATCAAGCGGGAGCGCCCGCAGGTGGCGGTGCTGGTGCTCGGCCCGGTGCCGTCGCCGCGCGGGATCGCGGCGGCCTTCGCCGCGGGGGCGTCGGGGTACGTGCGGCACGACGAGCGGATCGAAGGGGTCGAGCGGGCCATCATGAAGGCCCGGGCGGGGGAGGCCGCGGTGGCTCCGCTGCTGCTCCAGGGCGCGTTCAGCGAGCTGCTGAACCCGGCGGCGCAGCCCGACGACGAGGCGCAGCGGCTGCTGGAGATGCTGACACCGCGTGAGGTGGAGGTGCTGGTCCGGGTCGCCGACGGCGAGGACACCCGGCGGATCGCGGCGGGCATGGGCATCGCCCCGAGCACCGCGCGCACCCATGTCCAACGGGTGCTGATGAAACTGGGCGTGGGGTCCCGGCTGGAAGCGGCGGCGCTGGCAGCACGAACAGGCTTGCTGGACCGCGCGGGGCCTTTGCACTCCGGCCCGGAGTAGCGCCCCGGAGGGGCGCGGGGAACTGCACGACCAGCCCCCCGCGCACCCGCAGCCGGTGTACGGCCCGCAGCGCAACCGCGGGCCCCTACTCCTGGGCTACTCCGCCCGCTCCTCCGGCAGACCCTCCGGAGGAAGCGGCGGGGGCGTGGGCCGCAGCTTCAGCCAGGCCAGGAAGAAGATGCCCAGGAGCAGCATGCCGATCCCGGTCCACAGGTTGATGTTGACGCCCTCGGCCTTGTCGATCGCGGCCTGGGAGTCGGTGATACCGGTGATCGTGACGATGACGCCGTAGACCACGAAGAGTCCGCCGATGATGCGGCGCAGGTCGAAGATGCGGGCCGCGGTCGCGGACTGGGTCTCCAGCTCGGAGACCTCCCGCTGGACGTCTTGCTCGGTGTAGTGCAGCGGACGGCGCGGCTGCTCAGGATGCTCGGTCATGGTTTCCTCGATCCTCCCGCGTCAGAACGAGAACGGGATGTAGCAGGCGGCGGCCAGCACGACCGCACCCCAGCCCAGCAGGGCCGGCTTGCGGTACCAGGCGTCGTCGCCTTCGGCGGGCGGTTCGGACATGCCGGGGGAGCGGGTGCCGTAGACCAGGCCCTGCAGCTCTTCCGCCGGCTTCGGCTTGGTGAACAGGGACACCGCGACCATCACGACCGCACCGGCGACGAAGCCCGCGATCGCGGAGACGAAGTTGGCGCCCTGGTCGGAGGGGATCGAGATGATGCCCTTCTTGTAGAGCACGAAGTAGTTGACCATCGCGGTGACGGTGCCCGCGAGCAGACCCCAGAAGCCGGACTTGGCGGACGCGCGCTTCCAGAACATGCCGACGATGAAGACGACGAACATCGGCACGTTGAAGAAGGAGAACAGCGTCTGGAGGTAGCTCATGATGTTCGAGAACGAGGACGCCAGGAACGCCGTGCCGACGGAGGCGCAGACGCCGATCGCGGTGATCAGGCGGCCGAAGCGCACGTAGTAGGCGTCCTCGCGGCCGCGCACCACGTACTTGGCCCAGATGTCGTTGGTGAACACGGTGTTGAACGACGACACGTTCGCCGCCATGCCCGCCATGAAGGCCGCCAGCAGACCGGTGACGGCGATGCCGAGCACACCGTTGGGCAGCAGCTCCTGCATCAGGAAGGGGATGGCGTCGTTGTACTGGTAGCCGGAGCCGGCGGTGCCGAACTTCGGGATCAGCGCGGCGGCGACCAGGCCCGGGATCATCACCAGGAAGACGATGAAGATCTTCGGGTAGGCGGCGATCAGCGGGGTCCGCTGGCCGGCGGAGAGGTTCTTCGCGGACAGGGCGCGCTGCACCTCGGCGAAGTTCGTGGTCCAGTAGCCGAAGGAGAGCACGAAGCCGAGGCCGAGGACGATGGTGAGCCAGTTGGCGCCGAGCGGGTTGGTGTGCCCGATGCCGGTGCCGCCCCAGGCCGTGGTGAAGTCGGCGCCGTGGGTCGCGGTGAGCTTGTCGGTCAGCCCGCCCCAGCCGCCGACCTTCTTCAGGCCGAGGATCGTAATCGGGATGAGCGCGGCCAGGATCACGAAGAACTGGAGCACCTCGTTGTAGATCGCCGAGGACAGGCCGCCCAGGGTGATGTACGCGAGCACGAAGGCGCCGGCGACGACGATGGCGACCCACTGCGGCCAGCCGAGCAGGGCCTCGACGACGATCGCGAGGGCGTAGAGGTTGACGCCCGCGATCAGGATGGCGGCGAACGCGAACAGGATCGAACTGAGCAGGTGGGCGGCCCGGTCGAAGCGCAGCAGCAGAAACTCGGGGACCGAGCGGACCTTGCTGCCGTAGTAGAAGGGCATCATCACCAGGCCGAGGAAGACCATGGCGGGGATGGCGCCGATCCAGTACCAGTGGACGGTGTAGGCGCCGTACTGGGCGCTGTTGGCGGCCATGCCGAGGATCTCGGTGGCCGCCAGGTTCGCCGAGATGAAGGCGAGGCCGGTGATCCACGCGGGCAGCGAGCGTCCGGAGAGGAAGAAGTCGAGGCTGGTCTTCACGGAGCGCCGGGCGGCGAAGCCGATGCCGAGGACGACGACGAAGTAGATCACCAGGATCGTGTAGTCCAGCCAGTTGGTGGGGAGTCGTAGCTCCGCCGCCAGATGGGTGGGGGCGTATGTGGGGGTTTGCATGAGAACTCGCTTCGTTGCGCGAACTGATCCAGAGCGGAACCTACGCCGCCGTGTTCGTTATTTGAACACTCCGACTGGTGTTCTTTGTTTGATTGTGATCGACGGAGGGGTGGTGAAGTGTGGTCTGTTATGTTTGATTGTGTTGAGTGATTGGGTGCGGACACACCCGTAGGGCCCGAACAAGGAGTCCGGCGTGAAGAAGACCTCGACCCGGCTGGCCGACGGTCGTGAGCTGATCTACTACGACCTCCGGGACGACACGGTCCGCGACGCGGCCGACCGGCGCCCGCTGGACCGTACGGTCACCACGTCCGAGATCCGCCGCGACCCGCTGCTCGGCGACTCCGTCGCCGTCGCCTCGCACCGCCAGGGCCGCACCTACCACCCGCCGGCCGACGAATGCCCCCTGTGCCCGACGCACGGCGACCGGCTGAGCGAGATCCCGGACTCCTCCTACGACGTCGTGGTCTTCGAGAACCGGTTCCCCTCCCTCGCCGGCGACTCCGGCCGCTGCGAGGTGGTCTGCTTCACCTCCGATCACGACGCCTCCTTCGCCGACCTCTCCGAGGAGCAGGCGCGGCTGGTGCTGGACGCGTGGACCGACCGAACGTCGGAGCTGTCGCATCTGCCCTCCGTCGAGCAGGTGTTCTGTTTCGAGAACCGCGGTGCCGAGATCGGTGTGACCCTCGGCCACCCGCACGGACAGATCTACGCCTACCCCTTCACCACCCCGCGCACCGCGCTGATGCTCCGCTCGCTCGCCGCCCACAAGGAGGCCACCGGCGGGGAGAACCTGTTCGACGCCGTCCTGGAGCGGGAACTCGCCGGCGAGCGGGTCGTCCTTGAGGGTGAACACTGGGCGGCCTTCGTGCCGTACGCGGCGCACTGGCCGTACGAGGTCCACCTGTACCCGAAGCGCCGCGTGCCCGACCTGCTCGCGCTCGACGAGGCGGCCCGCACAGAATTTCCCCAGGTCTATCTGGAACTCTTGAGGCGCTTCGACCGGATCTTCGGCGAGGGTGAGCCGCCGACGCCGTACATCGCGGCCTGGCACCAGGCCCCGTTCGGCTCGATGGAGGAATTCGACGGTGGCACAGCCGTGACGCGCGACGACTTCGCGCTCCACCTCGAGCTTTTCACCATCCGCCGCACTTCCGGCAAGCTGAAGTTTCTCGCGGGTTCCGAGTCCGGCATGAACGTGTTCATCAACGACGTGCCGCCGGAGCGCGCGGCCGAGCGACTGCGAGAGGTAGCGAGTTCATGAAGTACCTGGTGACGGGTGGCGCGGGATACGTCGGGAGTGTCGTGGCCCAGCACCTGCTGGAGGCCGGCCACGAGGTGACCGTCCTCGACAACCTCTCCACCGGCTTCCGCGCGGGCGTCCCGGCCGGCGCGGCCTTCGTCGAGGGCGACATCCGCGACGCCGCCAAGTGGCTCGACCCCTCCTTCGACGGCGTGCTGCACTTCGCCGCGTTCTCGCAGGTCGGCGAGTCGGTGGTGAAGCCGGAGAAGTACTGGGAGAACAACGTCGGCGGCAGCATGGCGCTGCTCGCCGCGATGCGCGAGGCCGACGTCCGCACGCTGGTGTTCTCCTCCACCGCGGCCACCTACGGCGAGCCGGAGCAGACCCCGATCCGGGAGACCGCCCCGACGCGGCCCACCAGCCCCTACGGCGCCTCCAAGCTCGCCGTGGACCACATGATCACCAGCGAGGCGGTCGCCCACGGCCTGGCCGCGGTGTCCCTGCGCTACTTCAACGTGGCGGGCGCGTACGGCGCGTACGGCGAGCGGCACGACCCCGAGTCGCACCTGATCCCGCTGGTCCTCCAGGTCGCCCAGGGCCGCCGTGAGGCCATCTCGGTCTACGGCGACGACTACCCGACCCCCGACGGCACCTGCGTCCGCGACTACATCCACGTCGCCGACCTGGCCGACGCCCACCTGCTGGCCCTGACGGCCGCGCGGCCGGGGGAGCACCTGATCTGCAACCTCGGCAACGGCAACGGCTTCTCCGTCCGCCAGGTCATCGAGACCGTCCGCGCGGTCACCGGCCACCCGATCCCCGAGGTGGCCGCCCCGCGCCGGGGCGGCGACCCCGCCGTCCTGGTCGCGTCCGCGGACACCGCCCGCGAGAAACTGGGCTGGAACCCGACCCGCGCGGATCTCGCGGGCATCGTCGCGGACGCGTGGGAGTTCGCGCAGAGCATCACGAGGGAGCAGTAGTGGGGGCACAGCAGGTCGCCGAGCGCTTCGCCGAGCTGTACGGGGCGGAGCCGGAGGGCGTGTGGGCGGCACCGGGCCGGGTCAACCTGATCGGCGAGCACACCGACTACAACGACGGCTTCGTCATGCCGTTCGCGCTGCCGCACCAGGCGATCGCGGCGGTCTCCCGCCGCACCGACGGGGTCCTGCGGCTGCACTCGGCGGACATCGAGGGCGGGGCCGCGCGGATCACGGAGCTGCGGCTGGACGCCCTCGCCCCGGAGAGCGACCGGGAGTGGACGGCGTACCCGGCGGGCGTGGTCTGGGCCCTGCGCGAGGCGGGCCACGCGATCACCGGCGCCGACATCCACCTCGCCTCCACGGTCCCGACGGGCGCGGGCCTGTCCTCGTCCGCGGCGCTGGAGGTCGTGGTCGCCCTGGCGCTCAACGACCTGTACGACCTCGGTCTGCAGCGCTGGAAGCTGGCCCGCCTGTGCCAGCGCGCCGAGAACGTCTACGTCGGCGCCCCGACCGGCATCATGGACCAGACGGCGTCGGCCTGCTGCGAGCCGGGGCACGCGCTCTTCCTCGACACCCGCGACCTCTCCCAGCAGCAGATCCCCTTCGACCTCGCGGCCGAGGGCCTGCGCCTGCTGGTCGTGGACACCCAGGTCAAGCACGCCCACAGCGGCGGCGAGTACGGCAAGCGCCGGGCCGGCTGCGAGAAGGGTGCGGCCCTGCTCGGCGTCGACGCCCTGCGGGACATCCCGTACGACGGCCTGGACGCGGCCCTGGCCCGCCTCGGCGACGAGGAGGAGGTCGTCCGCCTGGTCCGCCACGTGGTCACGGAGGACGCACGGGTCGAACGCACCGTCGCCCTCCTTCGTGCCGGCGACACCCGCGCGATCGGCCCGGTCCTCACCGAGGGCCACGCCTCCCTCCGCGACGACTTCCGCATCTCCTGCCCGGAACTGGACCTGGTCGTCGAAACCGCCCTCGCGCACGGCGCCCTGGGCGCCCGCATGACCGGCGGCGGCTTCGGCGGCTCGGCCGTCGTCCTGACCGAGGCCACCGAGGTCGACACCCTCACCAAGACCATCGAGGAGGCCTTCGCGGCGGCGGCCTTCAAGGCACCGCGGGTCTTCGAGGCGGTACCGGCGGCAGGCGCACGCCGACTGAGCTGACGCCCACCGGCCCGCCCGGCCCCGTAACGCGCCCCCGCGTACGGGGCCGTCCCCGTCGGATCGCTGCTCGCGCAGGAGGCTCCCTGCCCGGCAACGGAGTTGGGATGCCAGTAATCTGCATGCCTGTCACAGCCGTATCCGGTGGCGCACCAGGAGAGACGGGGGAAGGCCACATATGGCATGGGAGGAGTGGGACCAGCTGAAGGCCCAGGCGGCGACTCGGCATTCCACACACGTGCAGCTCAACCAGTACCCCGCCGACCAGGGCGGGGGCGATTCCCGGGGAGACCTTGTCGTAGGTCACAAGGATCTCGAGGAGGTCGGCAAGGCGGCCCATCAGCTTTTCGACCACTTCACGACCTACAGCGGGCACGCGCGCGCGGCCTCTGAGGCGGCGGCGGGCGGACTCAAGGGTGAGGGTTTCGCCCTTGGAGACGCGCTGGAGCATGTGACGCAACGCTGGAGCGAGCAGACGAAGACCCTTCTGGACGCCTGCGCCCACATCTCCAACCATCTGCGCTGCACAAAGAACCAGCACGACGCCGACGACTCCTACATCGCTGGCGCGGTCAGCAGCATCTCCACACTCGACGAGGGCTTCGACGACCGGAAGGGCCACTGACGCCGATGGACCTCGACGCACTGCGCCACGGCAACTTCTCCAAGCACGGTGAAGCTGTCTCCGACTGGGAGCAGATGACGAAGAAACTCGCCGACCTGAAGAAGGACGCCGAGGACAACCTCAAGGCGAAGGCCGACAAAGCCACGTGGGCGGGCCTCAACGCGACCGTCAGCAGGGAGTTCATCGCCAAGACCGCCGCCGAGTTCGCCGATGCACACACGCAGGCCGACTCCATCACCAAGATCCTCAGTGACACGCGCGACGAACTCATCAGCTTCCGCGCCCAGCTCAACGATGCGATCAAGCGGGCCAACGAGAAGAACCTGACTGTGATCGACAACCATGACGGCACGTTCTCCGTCATGGGGAACACCCGTCCCGACTGGGCGTCCGACCCCAGCGGGAACACCGGCGCGACGGACCAGAAGGTGGTCGATGCCTTCTGCAGCGAGATCCAGGGCATCCTGAGCAAGGCGACGGAGAGCGACAAGAGTGCGGCCAAGGTGCTCAAGCTCCTCGTGAACCAGGCCAAGTACGGCTTTTCGGACGCCTCCTACGAGGACCGGGACGGGGCGGTTGAGGCCGTTGCGGCGGCGGAAAAGCTCGCGACGATGGCCAAGCATCCGGACGAGATGTCTCTCGACGACATCGCCGCCTTCAACCGCGAGATGGCGAAGTACCACGACGACCCCATGTTCGCGGAACAGTTCGCGACCCGCCTGGGGGCCAAGGGAACGCTCCAGTTCTGGGCCGAGATGGCCTATTCCCACGCCGGCGCCAGGGGCTCGGAACTCCAGGCTATGAAGGACCTGCAGTCCAACCTGAGCCTCACCCTGGCCACGGCGACCTTCTCGGACACGGACGCGATGCGGGGGTGGAAGAAGGACGTTCTCGACGAGGCCACCACCAACTTCCGCGACCCCAAGTCGCCCAGCCCGATCGGCGCACTCGGCTATCAGGTCATCAGTAGCCTCCTGCGCGACGGCCAGTACGACACCGAGTTCCTCGACGACTACCGCAAAGACCTCTTCAAGGCGGACAAGGGAGCGGGGGACTCGAACACCGACGACCGGTGGGTCAAGGGATACAACGGCCTGGACCTGGTCTTCGGCGACGGCAACGGCCGGGACCCGCTGGAGGGACTGTTCGACGGCCTCTCCCGCAACCCCGAGGCGGCCGAGCACGCCTTCGAGTCCAAGTCGGACCTGGACCACATGCTCGGCACAACCAAATACACGGACCGGGGAGAGTCCCTCGGACGAGCCCTGGAGAGCGCGGTCACCGGAGTCGCCAACGGCGACACGTCCTCCGCAGCTCCGCCGCACAGCGCGGCCCAGGTCAAGATCATGGCGAACATCATGCAGGCGGTGGCCGATCCCAACGGTGGCGCGAACCTGGTGTCCAAGGGCCTAGGCGAGAGTTTTGGCGACATGGCGGCCGCGTATATGCCGGAGATCAGCTGTGCCATCAAGGGACCGGGAAGCGAAACCGTCTTCCTCACGAACAGTGAGTCCCCGAGGGGTCTCAATCTCACGGATGTCACGCGTTTCCTGTCAGCAACCGCCGCAGATCCCGCCGGCCGTGCCGGGATCGTCTATGGAGAGAGTATCTACACCGGGAGTCTCTTGCAGCAGCACCTGTCGAACCCCGGCCTGTTCGACGGCGACCAAAAACAGGTTCTCAACGATATCGGCAGGAACGCCGGGATCATCGAGGGGATCGTCGGGCATTCCGCGGCGAATTCAGAAATCGGCAAGGCGATCAGCGGCGAAACGGAGTACAACGAGGCGCTCAAGGCCAAGGGGGACTTCGCCAAGACCTGGGTATCGATCGGCTTGACCGGCCTCAAGATCCCGGCGGAGTACGGTGGCGATGTCATGGGTTCCGTGATCGGAGGCGGAGCCGGAGCCGTTGCCGGTGCTGCCGTCGACCGTCTGCTCGAGGGTCAGCAGATGAAGGGTGCCGAGGACCAGGGGCTGTACTACTCCAGCAAGGACCTGTTCGCGATGCGGGACTCGGTCAGCCAGCAGACGATCTGGTCGGTGGACGACGCCCTGGCGCGCAACCACGTGCACTTGCCCAAGGACGAGATCGACGACTCGGTGGGGCAAGCCGTCAACGACGGCTGGAAGGACGCCGACTACTACCTGAACCGCTCGAAGGTGAAGTATGGCTGAGACAGGTTCTGGCCGTGTGCGGAGGACCCACTCGATAAGGGCGTTTTTCATTGTCACGGTGATCCTCGTTCTGGTGTGCGGCGGACTCTTTCTGTTCTTCGTGAAAGGGCTGTACCTGCTCCCGGACAAGGTGTGCGAGGCTTCCGTTCAGCGGGATCTTGTCATTCGCACCCTGCCGCAGGCGCGCGCAGCGGACGAATGGGCAGACCACAAAGGCAGCGGGCAGAACTTCATGTTCGACTGCCGTGTCTCCACCAGCGGTCACTCGATTCTGTCGGGAGGAGTGAGTCTGCGGGAGTCGTCGAAGGCTGACTGGGCGGCAGGCTATGGCAGTTCCGCGGGCACCGCTGTGGTGCAAACCTCCGCGGGCCGCGTAGCAGGGCTGGCGCAGGTCGACACCGATCACGGCGTCGCTTCCGTCTACGTACCGTGCGTGTCGAAGGATGCGAAGGCAGGGCGGGGCGATGCGGCAGGGCCCCGTGCTCTGGTGGCGGAGGCCAGTGTGACCGGGAAGAGCAGGGTCTCGGGCGCGGCTCTGCGTCAGGCCCTGACCGACTTCGCCTATCAACTCATCCGTCACGCCTATGCGCTGGCGGAGTGCAAGGGGCCGGGTGACTTCCCCGGGCAACTGCCGCGCTACGGGGACCGCTGATGGACGACGACGGGATCCGCGCGCCCTTCGACGGCCGGGGGCACGGCGAGGGGGTCCGGGGGCCGTGACGGCTCGGGCCGAGACAGATCGCGCATGCGCACTGGTACCGGCTGGTCGCCAGCGAGGAGTCGCGCGGTGCCGGCCTCGCGTTCGGGTACCGCGGCCCGCTCGGCGGGCGGCTGCTCTTCCGGCGCGACGACGACCCCCGGGCCGAGCGGACCGTCGAGCGGCTGCGGGCGGGCGGCCCTGTGCTCGCGCACGGCGAACTCCCGCCGCAGGCCCCCGGCCCCGCCTCCCCCTCGACTCCGCGGCCCCCGGCGGAACCTCAGCCGCCGCCGCCCGCACCGTCGGGTCCGGCCGGCCCCGGCTCCCGTCCCGGCCGCCTTGCCCGCCCCCGCCGCGGGGGAGTGCGCCTGAGTCAGCCCAGCCGCTTGGTCAGCGTGTACTCCGTGACGCCGGGCGGGTAGTCCGGGACCACCCCCACCACCTGGTAGCCCTGCTTCCGGTAGAAGTCCGGGGCCTGGAAGTCCCAGGTCTCCAGGCGGGACGCCGTGCAGCCGCGGGCGGTGGCGAGGCGCTCGGCCTCGCCGAGGAGGCGCGAGCCGAGGCCCGTACCGCGGTGGCGGGGGTCGACCCACAGGTAGGTGATGTGCAGCCAGGTCGTCCAGGTGTGGCCGACCAGACCGCCCGCCAGGCCGTCGGCGGTGTCCAGCGCCCAGACGTGGAGGGGGACCTCGCGTTCGCCGGGCGTGCCGCGCAGCGCGGCGAGGACCGAGGACGCGGCCGTGTTGGTGTCCCGCAGCCGCGAACGGAGCAGATCCCGTCGGGCTTTGTCGACTTCCGCCTCAATACGAAACATGCGGCACACCATAAACGCGCCGGACGGCCAGTTCTGCAAATCTCCTTCCGCTGCGTGCTCCCATCCGTACTCTGAGGAACAGCACCGGTGGGGGCCGGTGCCGCTCAGGGGGCGAGACAGGCGGGTACGACACCCGCGGTGGGGGTAGCAGTGTCCGCAACGGCGGCGGCCGTGCGGCGCGCTTCCCTGTCCGCGGGTGCCGTACCCGCGGACGGTCGTCGTTCTCCGGATCCATTTCCGGGCGTTTTTCCGGACCTGCCTATTCCGGAGCTTTCCGGACCTTGGTATCCCCTGCTCCACGCGGAGCCTGGGGAAGGGGGTTTCGTGGTTCGTATCCGAGTCCTGGTCGTGGACGACCACCGCATCTTCGCCGAGTCGCTCGCCGCGGCCCTGGCCGCCGAGCCCGACGTCGACGTCTCCGCCGCCGGCAGCGGCCCGGCCGCGCTGCGCTGCCTGGAGCGCGCCGCCGCGGAGGGCCGTCGCTACGACGTGCTCCTGGTCGACGCCGACCTGGGCGGCACCCTGCCCGGCGTCCGCCCGGCCGTACCGGTGCAGGAGGGCGACGAGGAGGAGCTGGTCGACGGGATCTCCCTCGTCACCGGGGTCCGCGCCGCCCAGCCCGCCGTGCGGATCGTCGTCCTCGCCGAGAAGGACGACCCGCGCCGTGCGGCCCTCGCGCTGCAGGCCGGGGCATGCGGCTGGGTCGCCAAGGACTGCTCGCTGTCCCGGCTGCTGACGGTGATCCGGGGGGTACTGCGCGACGAGACCCATCTGCCGCCCGCGCTGCTCACCGGCGTGCTGAAGGAGCTGACGGCGGCGCGCAGGCACCGCACCGAGAGCGAGCGGCTGGTGGAGTCCCTCACCCCGAGGGAGCGGGAGGTGCTGCGCTGCATGGTCGCCGGGCTCGGCCGCAAGGCCGTCGCCGAGCGGCTGTTCCTGTCCCCGCACACGGTCCGCACCCATATGCAGAACGTCCTCGGCAAACTGGGCGTCCACTCCACGCTGGCCGCCGTCGCGCTGGCCCGGCGGGCCGGGGTGGGTCCGGTGGACCTAGCCGGGGATGTTGTCGAACGGGGCGGTCAGCTGGCGTAGCAGGCCGGCCAGTTCGCCGCGCTGGGCGCGGGACAGCTCACCGAGGATGGCCCGCTCCTGCTCCAGCAGGCCGGCCAGCGCCTGGTCCGCGCGATCCCGGCCCTCGTCGGTCAGCCGGACCAGCACACCGCGCCGGTCGCTCGGGTCGGGCAGCCGCTCCACCAGGCCCTTCTTGGCCAGCCGGTCGATGCGGTTGGTCATCGTGCCCGAGGTGACCAGGGTCTGGGTCAGCAACTGGCCGGGGGAGAGCTGGTACGGCGTGCCCGCGCGCCGCAGCGCGGTCAGCACATCGAACTCCCAGGGCTCCAGCTGGTGCTCGGAGAAGGCGAGCCGGCGGGCGCGGTCCAGGTGCCGGGCGAGTCGGCTCACCCGGCTGAGCACTTCCAGCGGCTCCACGTCGAGGTCCGGACGCTCCCGGCGCCACGCTGCGACCAGCCGATCGACCTCGTCCTCCATGGAGATCAGTGTAGTGGTTGTGTCGACATGAAGTCTCTTGATGTCAAGCCTCTTGACGTCGAGAGAAGCCTTGGGGAGAGTGAGGCCATGACGACGCCCACCTGGGACCCCGCCCAGTACCTCCGCCACGCCGGGCACCGGGCCCGGCCCTTCGCCGACCTCCTCGCCCGCGTCCCCGGGCTGCCCGGCGACCGGCCCCGCATCGCCGACCTCGGCTGCGGGCCCGGCAACGTCACCGCCCTGCTCGCCGACCGCTGGCCCACCGCCCGGATCACCGGCTACGACAACTCGCCCGAGATGCTCGACAAGGCACACGTCGACCACGAGGGACCGACGGCCGGCGGCGGCCGCCTCGACTTCGCCCCCGCCGACGCCCGCACCTGGACGCCCGCCGAGCCGTACGACCTGATCGTCTCCAACGCCACCCTGCAGTGGGTGCCGGGCCACGCCGACCGGTTCCCCGACTGGATCGCGGGCCTGCGCCCCGGCGGCACCCTCGCCTTCCAGGTACCGGACAACATCGACGCCCCGCTGCACGCCCTCATGCGCGACCTCGCCGACACCCCCCGCTGGCGCGACCGCCTCGCCGGCGTCCTGCGCCGCACGGACTCCGTGCACACCCCCGGCACCTACCTGGACCGCCTTGCCCGCCTGGGCTGCACGGCCGACGTGTGGCAGACGACGTACTTCCACGTCCTGACCGGCCCGGACCCGGTGCTCGACTGGGTCAAGGGCACCGGCCTGCGGCCCGCCCTGACCGCCCTAGCCGGCGACCCCGAGGCCCGCGACGCGTTCCTCACCGAGTACCGCGACCTGCTCCGCGAGGCGTACCCGAGCGCACCGTACGGCACGGTCCTGCCGTTCCGCAGACTGTTCGCCGTGGCCGTGAAGGAGGCCTGAGCTGGGCGCCTGCCACGCCGGTGTCCCCGGCATGACCGAGATCCTGGAACCGCCGGCGCCCGCCGCGCGCGGCGGCTCCTGGTGCGAGGCGGCCTTCGTCCGGCTCCACCCGGGGATCCGGAAAGCCCGCCCGGGGCCGCGGGCGCGGGACACCGAGGCCTACGCGGCCCGGCCCGCCGCCCTCGGTGCACCCGTCACCGGGGAGTTCCTGAAGCCGGCCGGCCAGGGCGCTCAGCTCTTGCGGTGCCCTATCAGCCGCGGTTTCTGCTCCAGTCCGTCCAGGCCGTGCCACGCCAGGTTCACCAGATGGGCCGCCACCTCCGCCTTCTTCGGGCGGCGCACGTCCAGCCACCACTGGCCGGTCAGGGCGACCATGCCGACCAGCGCCTGGGCGTAGAGGGGGGCCAGCTTCGGGTCGAAGCCGCGGCTCTTGAACTCGCGGCCCAGGATGTCCTCCACCTGCGTGGCGATGTCCGAGATCAGCGAGGCGAAGGATCCCGTGGACTGCGGGATGGGGGAGTCACGGACCAGGATCCGGAAGCCGTCCGTGTACTCCTCGATGTAGTCCAGCAGCGCGAACGCCGCCTGTTCGCACAGTTCGCGGGGGTGCCCGGCGGTCAGCGAACTGGTCACCATGTCCAGCAGGCGCCGCATCTCGCGGTCCACCACCACCGCGTACAGCCCCTCCTTGCCGCCGAAGTGCTCGTACACCACCGGCTTGGACACCCCGGCCTTCGCCGCGATCTCCTCCACCGAAGTGCCCTCGAAGCCCTTCGCCGCGAAGAGGGTGCGACCGATCTCCAGCAACTGCTGGCGGCGCTCGGCACCGGTCATACGGGTCCGGCGGGCCCGCCGCTGCTTGTCGTTGCCTGGATTGCTGCTGGGATCGGTCGCCACGGCGTCAATCATGCCGCCTCGGCAGGCTCCTTCCGCCGCCGGGAACCGCCTTCCCCGGTGTTACGGCGCGAATCGATACGCGAGCGTGACGGCCAGCGCACGTCGTACGCCCAGCCGAGCAGCTCGAACCAGCGGATGAACCGGGCGGAGGAGTCGATCTGTCCGCGCATCACACCGTGCCGCGCCGAGGTCGGGTCGGCGTGGTGCAGGTTGTGCCAGGACTCACCGCAGGACAGGACCGCCAGCCACCACACGTTGCCCGAGCGGTCCCGCGACTTGAACGGCCGCTTGCCCACCGCGTGACAGATCGAGTTGATCGACCACGTCACATGGTGCAGCAGCGCCACCCGGACGAGTGAACCCCAGAAGAACGCGGTGAACGCGCCCCACCAGGACATCGTCACCAGACCGCCGATCAGCGGCGGCAGCCCCAGCGACAGGGCCGTCCACAGGACGAACTGGCGGGAGATCGCCCGGATCGTCCTGTCCTTGATCAGGTCCGGCGCGTACTTGTCCTGCGGGGTCTGCTCCTCGTCGAACATCCAGCCGATGTGGGCCCACCACAGCCCCTTCATCAGCGCCGGAAGCGTCTCACCGAACCGCCAGGGGGAATGCGGGTCGCCCTCGGCGTCGGAGAACTTGTGGTGCTTGCGGTGGTCGGCCACCCAGCGCACCAGCGGGCCCTCGACCGCCATCGAACCCATGATCGCCAGCGCGATCCTGAGGGGCCGCTTGGCCTTGAACGAGCCGTGGGTGAAATACCGGTGAAAACCGATGGTGATGCCGTGGCACCCGAGGAAGTAGAAGAAGACCAGCAGGCCCAGATCGAGCCAGCTCACCCCCCAGCCCCAGGCCAGCGGCACGGCCGCCACGAGTGCCACGAAGGGCACGACGATGAACAGGAGCAGCGTGATCTGTTCGATCGAACGCTTCTGCTCGCCGCCCAGTGTGGCGGAGGGAGGGGGTGTGTCGGTGGCCTTACGGGCTTCTTCGATCACATCGGAACTTGAGGTCATGCGCGTCCCCTGTGGGGTCGAGGGTCGAGACAGATGCCGGGCCACCGGGACCGAGCGGGACTCGACGGTGCTTCCCTACGGTTCCGTAACCTACGGCATCGTAAGTATGGCAGCGCCATGTGCGGCGGCAAGAGCCCCAGAGCCTGCGCGTCCACATGGCCACCTATCCTTGGAGTCGGTCGGACAGCGCGGTCCGCTGAAGTTTCCTTCCCGGACGCACCGGCCCGTATGCGGCACCTCGCCGCCTGGCAGCCGGCCGGGTTCCCTCCCAGACGAGCTTCAACACTGCAAGGAGCCGCACCTGTGAGCAGTGCCGACGACCAGACCACCACGACCAGCAGCGAGCTGCGCGCCGATATCCGCCGGCTGGGCGATCTCCTGGGGGAGACCCTCGTCCGGCAGGAAGGGCCCGAGCTCCTCGAACTGGTCGAGAAGGTTCGCCGCCTCACGCGCGAGGACGGCGAGGCCGCCGCCGAGCTGCTGCGCGGCACAGAACTGGAGACCGCGGCCAAGCTGGTCCGCGCCTTCTCCACCTACTTCCACCTTGCCAACATCACCGAACAGGTGCACCGCGGACGCGAGCTGCGCGCCCGGCGCGCCGCCGAGGGCGGCCTGCTCTCCCGCACCGCCGACCGGCTCAAGGACGCCGACCCCGAGCACCTGCGGCAGACCGTCCGGCACCTGAACGTCCGCCCGGTCTTCACCGCACACCCCACCGAGGCCGCCCGCCGGTCGGTCCTCAACAAGCTCCGGCGCATCGCCGCGCTCCTGGACACCCCCGTCCTCGACTCCGACCGCCGCCGCCACGACGTCCGCCTCGCCGAGAACATCGACCTCGTCTGGCAGACCGACGAGCTGCGCGTCGTACGGCCCGAACCCGCCGACGAGGCCCGCAACGCCATCTACTACCTGGACGAACTGCACGCCGACGCGGTCGGCGACGTCCTGGAGGACCTGACGGCGGAACTGGAGCGGGTCGGCGTCAAGCTGCCCGACGACACCCGCCCGCTGACCTTCGGCACCTGGATCGGCGGCGACCGCGACGGCAACCCCAACGTCACCCCCCAGGTCACCTGGGACGTCCTGATCCTCCAGCACGAGCACGGCATCAACGACGCCCTGCAGACGATCGACGAGCTGCGCGGACTGCTCTCCAACTCCATCCGCTACGCCGGAGCCACCGAGGAGCTGCTCGACTCCCTCAAGGCCGACCTGGAGCTGCTCCCCGAGATCAGCCCCCGCTACAAGCGCCTCAACGCAGAGGAGCCCTACCGGCTCAAGGCCACCTGCATCCGGCAGAAGCTGGAGAACACCAAGCAGCGCCTCGCCAAGGGCACCCCGCACGAGGCGGGCCGCGACTACCTCGGCACCGGCGAACTGCTCGCGGACCTGAGGATCATCCAGACCTCCCTGCGCGAGCACCGCGGCGGCCTGTTCGCCGACGGCCGCCTCACCCGCACCATCCGCACCCTGGCCGCCTTCGGCCTCCAGCTCGCCACCATGGACGTCCGCGAACACGCCGACGCCCACCACCACGCCCTCGGTCAGCTCTTCGACCGCCTCGGCGAGGAATCCTGGCGCTACGCCGACATGCCCCGCGAGTACCGGGCCAAGCTCCTCGCCAAGGAGCTGCGCTCCAGAAGGCCGCTGGCCCCCACCCCGGCCCCCGTCGACGCCGCCGGACAGAAGACCCTCGGCGTCTTCGAGACCGTCAGGAAGGCCCTGGAGGTCTTCGGACCCGAGGTCATCGAGTCCTACATCATCTCCATGTGCCAGGGCGCCGACGACGTCTTCGCCGCCGCCGTCCTCGCCCGCGAGGCCGGCCTCCTCGACCTGCACGCCGGCTGGGCCAAGATCGGCATCGTCCCCCTCCTGGAGACCACGGACGAGCTGAAGGCCGCCGACACCATCCTGGAGGACATGCTCTCCGACCCGTCCTACCGGCGCCTGGTGGCGCTGCGCGGCGACGTCCAGGAGGTCATGCTCGGCTACTCCGACTCCTCCAAGTTCGGCGGCATCACCACCAGCCAGTGGGAGATCCACCGCGCCCAGCGCCGGCTGCGCGACGTCGCCCACCGCTACGGCGTCCGGCTGCGCCTGTTCCACGGCCGCGGCGGCACCGTCGGCCGCGGCGGCGGCCCCTCCCACGACGCCATCCTCGCCCAGCCCTGGGGCACCCTCGAAGGCGAGATCAAGGTCACCGAGCAGGGCGAGGTCATCTCCGACAAGTACCTCATCCCCTCCCTGGCCCGGGAGAACCTGGAACTGACCGTCGCGGCCACCCTCCAGGCCTCAGCCCTGCACACCGCCCCCCGCCAGTCCGACGAGGCCCTCGCCCGCTGGGACGCGGCCATGGACGTCGTCTCCGACGCCGCCCACGCCGCCTACCGCCGCCTGGTCGAGGACCCCGACCTGCCGGCGTACTTCCTCGCCTCCACGCCCGTCGACCAGCTCGCCGACCTGCACCTGGGCTCGCGGCCCTCCCGCCGCCCCGGCTCGGGCGTCTCGCTCGACGGTCTGCGCGCCATCCCGTGGGTGTTCGGCTGGACCCAGTCCCGGCAGATCGTGCCCGGCTGGTTCGGCGTCGGCTCCGGCCTCAAGGCGCTGCGGGAAACCGGACTGGACACCGTGCTCGGCGAGATGCACGAACAGTGGCACTTCTTCCGCAACTTCATCTCCAACGTCGAGATGACCCTCGCCAAGACGGACCTGCGGATCGCCCAGCACTACGTCGACACCCTCGTCCCCGACCAGCTCAAGCACGTCTTCGACACCATCAAGGCCGAACACGAGCTGACCGTCCGCGAGGTCCTGCGCATCACCGGCGAGGACGAACTCCTCGACGCCCAGCCGGTCCTCAAGCAGACCTTCGCCATCCGCGACGCCTACCTGGACCCGATCTCCTACCTCCAGGTCGCCCTGCTCAAGCGGCAGCGCGACGCCGCGGCGGCCGGCGTCAGCCCCGACCCGCTGCTCTCCCGCGCCCTGCTCCTCACCGTCAACGGTGTGGCGGCAGGCCTGCGCAACACCGGCTGACCCGCCGGAACGAACGGTGCCCCCGGGGTCGTACGACCCCGGGGGCACCGTTCGTTCCCACGTCACTGCAACGCCACGAACACCGCCGTCAGCAACCCCGCACCGGCGAGCCCCAGCACCCACGCCGGCCGCACCAGCCGCATCCCGCCCGCGACCACCACCGCGGCCAGCAGCAGCGCCCCGCCCAGCGGCACCCACGCGTACAGGACCCCCGCCGGACCGGACCGCACCGCCTCCCCGCTGCCGGGCTTCAGCACCACGTCGTACGTCGTCCCCGAACGCACCGCGACGGACTGCTCGATCTCCACCCGCGCACGGGAACCCGCCCCCGCCGACGCCGGCGTGAACGGACCGGTGCACACACCCTCCGCGCACCGGGTCACCCGGACCGTGCCCCGCTCGCGCCCCTTGGGCAGCATCACGTGCTGCGCGGTCCCCCAGGAACCCCACACACCGGCGAACAGGATCAGCGCGGCGAGCGCACCCATCGTCGCGACCCGCCCGAGCCGCAACGCGGACACGGACGCCTGACGAGCAGTACGGGCTGTGGCAGGCATGGCCGGGATCATTGGCCATACCCCTACGGCCGGTCAACTCGCGTGAGCGACCTGGGCGGACAAGTCAGCAGTTGTACGACACCCCGGACCCTCAGGAGTTGTACGCGCTCTGCGCCCGCTCCAGCCCCTCCGTCACCAGGGACTCCACCGCGTCCGCCGCACGGTCCACGAACCAGTCCAGCTCCTTGCGCTCCGCCGAGGAGAAGTCCTTCAGCACGAAGTCCGCCACCTGCATCCGACCCGGCGGCCGGCCGATCCCGCACCGCACCCGGTGGTAGTCGGGCCCCATCGCCTTCGTCATCGACTTCAGACCGTTGTGCCCGTTGTCACCGCCGCCCAGTTTCAGCCGCAGCGTCCCGTAGTCGATGTCCAGCTCGTCGTGGACCGCCACGATGTTGCCCACCGGCACCTTGTAGAAGTCCCTGAGCGCGTTCACCGGACCACCGGACAGGTTCATGTACGACATCGGCTTCGCCAGGATCACCCGGCGACTGCCCGGCCCCGCCGGACCGATCCGCCCCTCCAGCACCTGCGCCTGCGCCTTGCCCGCCCGCTTGAACTTCCCCCCGATCCGCTCCGCGAGCAGGTCGGCCACCATGAAACCGACGTTGTGCCGGTTCATGGCGTACTCCGGCCCGGGGTTGCCGAGCCCGACGATCAGCCAGGGATCACTGGCGGGGGTGGTCACGTCCATGTCTCCTTGATACGCGCCAGCCGCCGCTCCCCGAGAGGGAAGCAGCGGCTGACCAGTTGACGACGACGGCGAGGATCAGGCCTCGGCGGCCTCACCCTCGGCGGCCTCACCCTCGGTCTCCTCGGCCTGCGCGGCCAGGACCTGCAGGACGACCGCGTCCTCGTCGACGGCCAGCGTGGTGCCGGACGGGAGCGGGATGTCCTTGGCGAGGATGGAGGCACCGGCCTCCAGGCCCTCGACGGAGACGGTGACCGACTCGGGGATGTGCGTGGCCTCGGTCTCCACCGGCAGCGCGTTCAGAACGTGCTCCAGCAGGTTGCCGCCCGGCGCCAGCTCGCCCTCGGTGTGGACGAAGATCTCGACCGTGACCTTCTCGCCCCGCTTGACCAGCTGCAGGTCGACGTGCTCCAGGAAGCCCTTCAGCGGGTCGCGCTGCACGGCCTTCGGGATCGCCAGCTCGTTGGTCTTGCCGTCGATGTCCAGGGAGATCAGGACGTTCGGCGTACGCAGCGCCAGCAGCAGGTCGTGGCCCGGCAGGCTCAGGTGCAGCGGGTCGGAGCCGTGGCCGTACAGAACGACCGGCACCTTGTTGTCACGGCGGATACGGCGCGCGGCACCCTTGCCGAACTCGGTGCGCGTCTCGGCGCTGAGCTTCACCTCGGACATATGGATCACTCCTCGTAGAACTCGGAACGGACGTGGTCACCCGGCCACGAACGGCCTGCTACGAAGAGCGCGTCGATAACGGACCGCCGTACACGAGTACGGCCTCCCTCGCCGAGCAACTGCAGCAGTCTACTCGGAGGGGGAGGCCGTACCCAAAACGATCACCTCAGGGGTGCAGCAGGGGGGTGCAGAAACCTCACTGCTCGTCGAAGAGGCTGGTCACCGAACCATCCTCGAACACCTCACGCGCCGCGCTCGCGATCGTCGGAGCGATCGACAGCACCGTGATCTTGTCCAGATCCCGGCCCAGCTCCGACGGCGTCGGCAGCGTGTTCGTGAACACGAACTCGCTCACCCGCGAGTTCTTCAGCCGATCGGCAGCCGGACCCGACAGCACACCGTGCGTCGCCGTCACGATGACGTCCTCCGCACCGTGCGCGAACAGCGCGTCCGCAGCCGCACAGATCGTGCCACCCGTGTCGATCATGTCGTCGACCAGGACACACACACGGCCCTTGACCTCGCCCACGACCTCGTGGACCGTCACCTGGTTCGCCACGTCCTTGTCACGCCGCTTGTGCACGATCGCCAGCGGCGCACCGAGCCGGTCGCACCACCGGTCCGCCACCCGCACCCGGCCCGCGTCCGGCGACACCACCGTCAGCTTCTCCCGGTCCACCTTCTTGCCCACGTAGTCCGCCAGCAGCGGCAGCGCGAACAGGTGGTCCACCGGCCCGTCGAAGAAACCCTGGATCTGATCCGTGTGCAGGTCCACGGTCAGGATGCGGTCCGCACCCGCCGTCTTCATCAGATCCGCGATCAGACGCGCCGAAATCGGTTCACGACCCCGGTGCTTCTTGTCCTGCCGCGCATAACCGTAGAACGGCACGATCACCGTGATGGAACGAGCCGACGCGCGCTTCAGCGCGTCGATCATGATCAGCTGCTCCATGATCCACTTGTTGATCGGAGCCGTGTGGCTCTGGATCAGAAAGCAGTCCGCACCACGAGCCGACTCCTGGTAACGGACGTAGATCTCACCGTTGGCGAAGTCGAAGGCCTTCGTCGGGACGACCCCGACACCCAGCTGCTGGGCGACCTCCTCGGCAAGCTCGGGGTGGGCGCGGCCGGAGAAGAACATCATCTTCTTCTCGCCGGTCGTCTTGATCCCGGTCACAGCACAGTCTCCTCAGAGGTTGTCTCAGCCAGCCGGCTGCTCGGCGACCTCTCGGCTGGGCGTGAGAGGCCGTATCAGCTGGTAAGGGTGCGGGTGCACACGTGCGGATGTGCACTTATCACGGTACGCCGTGTTTGGCGCACCCGTTTCCGGTCAGTCCTCGCTCTCACCCTGCCGGGACGCCGCCTCGGCCGCCCTCGCCGCCGCGCTCCCCGGACGCTTCCGAGCCACCCAACCCTCGATATTCCGCTGCTGACCACGGGCCACGGCCAGCGAACCGGGCGGCACATCCTTCGTGATCACCGACCCGGCGGCGGTGTAGGCACCGTCCCCGACCGTGACAGGAGCCACAAACATGTTGTCCGAACCGGTCCGGCAGTGCGACCCGATCGTCGTGTGGTGCTTGTCCTGGCCGTCGTAGTTCACGAACACACTCGCCGCGCCGATGTTCGTGTACTCACCGATCGTCGCGTCCCCGACATACGACAGGTGCGGCACCTTCGTACCCTCCCCGATGGAGGAGTTCTTCGTCTCGACATACGTGCCGATCTTCCCCTTGGCACCGAGACGGGTCCCGGGCCGCAGATACGCGTACGGTCCCACGCTCGCCCGCTCGCCCACCACAGCCCCGTCGGCCACCGTGTTGTCCACCCGCGCCCCCGGACCCACCTGCGTGTCCTTCAGCCGGCAGTTCGGCCCCACCTCGGCACCCTCGCCGAGATGCGTCGCCCCCAGGAGCTGCGTGCCCGGATGCACCACGGCATCCCGCTCGAACGTGACCGTCACATCGACCCAGGTCGTCGCCGGATCCACGACCGTCACCCCGTCGAGCATCGCCTGCGTCAGCAACCGGTCGTTCAGCGTGCGCCGGGCCTCCGCCAGCTGCACCCGGTTGTTGATCCCCGCGATCTCCCGGTGGTCACCGGCCACCGAGGCCCCCACCCGGTGCCCGGCCTCCCGCAGGATCCCCAGCACGTCCGTCAGGTACTCCTCGCCCTGACTGTTGTCCGTCCGCACCTTCTTCAGCGCGTCCGCCAGCAACGGCCCGTCGAAGGCGAAGACACCGCTGTTGATCTCCCGGATCGCCCGCTGCGCCTCGGTCGCGTCCTTGTGCTCCACGATCGCGGTGACGGCACCCGTCGCCTCGTCCCGCACGATCCGGCCGTAACCGGTCGCGTCCGGTACCTCGGCGGTGAGCACGGTCACGGCGTTGCCGTCGGCGCTGTGCGTCTCGGCGAGCCGCTTGAGCGTGTCGCCGGTGAGCAGCGGGGTGTCCCCGCACACCACCACGACGGTCCCCTCGACGGACCCGCCCAGCTCCTCCAGACCCATCCGTACGGCGTGCCCGGTCCCGTTCTGCTCCGCCTGCACGGCGGTCCTGGTGGCCGGGTCGATCTCGGCGAGGTGGGCGCCGACCTGCTCACGGGCGTGACCGACCACGACGACCAGGTGCTGCGGGTCCAACTCACGGGCGGCGGCCAGCACATGGCCGACCAGGGAACGGCCGCAGATCTGATGCAGGACCTTCGGTGTGGCCGACTTCATACGGGTGCCCTCACCCGCTGCGAGAACGACGACGGCGGCCGGGCGGATGGCGCTCACGGGGTTGCCCTTCGGCTCTGGATGGGTGGGGGTGACAGCCGCAGGATACCGGGGCGCTTTGGGGCGGACATGAGTGCGGGCCCTGACGGTGGTGTCAGGGCCCGAACCGAGCAGCTCCGCCAGCTGGATTCGAACCAGCACTACAGGGCTTCAAAGGCCCGCGGGCTACCAGTTACCCCATGGCGGATGGCTGCGTCAGACCTTACCTGAGGAGAGGGGTGCCGTGATCCCTGAGGCCGCGTCCACCATGCCCGTCCACCAGCCCTCAATGCGACGGTACAACTCCGCTCCTCGGAGGACGGTGACCACGAGACAGCCCCGGTAGTCGGCGCCCACATTCTTGCGAACGGTCTTCGGGTTGTGCTTCTTGATGGTCGTCCGCTGGAAGGCGGAGGCGTCGACATTCACGAGGTCGGCCCAGTAGCGCTTGGCTGTCTCGATGTCACCCGTTGCGTGGATCATCAGGCGATATCGGAGACGCTCGCGCTCCACCTCAAGCAGGTCCAGCCAGGCGAGGTAGATCCGGATTACACCAGGGTCGCTGTTGACGAACTGCACATTCTCGCGTCGAGCGTACGGTTTGTCCTTGGCGCCCTCAGCCCAGTAGAGCGCGACCCCGGACATGAACAGCTCACGGGCGCTCATGACGCCGATCTCGCTCGCAGCGGCCGCCTTCGTCTTCTGGCGCTCCTCGTCCCGCACCGCCAGCTCGTGCTCCCAGCGCTTCCGGGCCGCGAGCTTTGCCTGCTCTGAGGGGTCCCGCCGCTCCGGCCGAGGCAGATCGCGCACCCACAGTGAGATCGAACTTTTCGAGCAGCCCAGCTCCACCTGGATCTGGTCGTAGGTCCAGCCCCGGAGCCGTAGCTCCCGCGCCCGCTCCCGGAGGTCGTCCTTGGCGTTGGGGCGCTTCGTCCACTCCGGCGGCGGCTCGCCCTCCAGGAGTCGGTTGAGGAGGTCGTTGTTGTCGACGTGCAGCCGGTCGCGGATCTGGCGTCGGCTCAGCCCCGCCCGCCGGAGCGCCAGCGCCTGCTCCCTGAGCCCCTCGAAGTCGGCGTACTTGCCTGGTGAATGTGCCATACGCATACCGTCCGGACGGAATGTTGGATTCCGGGGTGGAACGGGGGAGGTTCACCAGTTCGAGGGATAGCGGGTGGTTTCGAGGCTGTTCGGTTACCGAGTGTGGCGTGCGGGGGCAGGCGAAAGTCACCGGAAAAGCCGCACCCGTCGCCCGTAGGCTGGAGGCATGACCACGACGGGGGAAGACCACGAGAGGGCGTTGACCGGCCCTTGGTGGTGGGTGAGGCGGCGCAGTGCGGTGTTCGACGGGAGCCTCGCGCTGGTGTCGGCGGTGGAGTGCGCGGCGGAGGGCATTCCGTTCGCCCGGGAGGCGGGGATCCCGGTGTCGGTCGGGATCGTGTTCGGTCTGATCGCCGGTTCGGTGCTGTTGGTGCGCCGGAAGTGGCCGATCGCCGTGGTGCTGGTGGCGATCGCGATCACGCCGGCCGAGATGGGCTTCCTGATGGGGGTCGTCGGCCTGTACACGCTGGCCGCGTGTGAGCTGCCGCGGCGGGTCATCGGGGTGTTGTCGGGGATGTCGCTGCTGGGCACGGCGGTGGTGACGTTCGTGCGGGTGCGCCAGGACATGGCGCGCGGTGATCTGACGCTGGGTGACTGGTTCGTTCCGTTCGCGGCGGTGACGACGGCGCTGGGGCTGACGGCTCCGCCGGTGCTGCTGGGTCTGTATGTGGGGGCGCGGCGGCGGTTGATGGAGAGCTTGCGGGAGCGGGCGGACAGTCTGGAGCGGGAGCTTCAGTTGCTCGCGGAGCGGGCGGAGGAGCGGGCCGAGTGGGCGCGCAACGAGGAGCGGACGCGGATCGCGCGGGAGATGCATGACGTGGTCGCGCATCGGGTGAGCCTGATGGTGGTGCATGCGGCGGCGTTGCAGGCGGTGGCGCGGAAGGATCCCGAGAAGGCGGTGCGGAACGCGGCCCTGGTGGGGGACATGGGGCGGCAGGCGCTGACCGAGTTGCGGGAGATGCTCGGGGTGTTGCGGGCGGGGGAGGGTGCGAACCGGCGGGCTGCTTCGGCACCGTTGGCGGCCGTCGGGGAGGCGGCTGTCGCGGCGGCTTCGCGGGTGGCCGAGGCGGAGGGGACGGCGGAGGGTCCCTGTCTGTCGGAGCTGGACGAGTTGATCGGGCAGTCGATGGCCGCGGGGATGGCGGTGGATCTGTCGGTCGAGGGGGAGGCGCGGTCGTACGCGGCGGAGGTGGAGCAGACGGCGTACCGGGTGGTGCAGGAGGCGTTGACGAACGTCCACAAGCACGCGGCGGGGGCGAAGACGTATGTGCGGTTGGCCCACCGGGTGTCGGAGATCGCGATGCAGGTGGAGAACGAGCCGCCGCCGGAGCCGGCCTCGGCGTCGGCGGCCGGGTTGCCGTCGGGCGGGAACGGTCTGGTGGGGATGCGGGAGCGGGTCCTGGCGCTGGGCGGTGTGTTCGTGTCGGGTCCGACGGATGCCGGGGGTTTCCGGGTGTCGGCGGTGATCCCGGCGGCGTAGGGGGTGACCTTGGCGCGGCGGGGGCATGAAAGGGGCGGATCGCCGGGTTTTCGTGGCCGCGTTGGAGGGGGCAGCCGTGGCGTGGGGGGTTCTGCTCGGTGTCTGCTGTGCGGTGACGGGGGTCGCCGCCTGGTTTTTCCGCTTGGCGTACCGGCGCTGTGTCGACGCGCCGGCGGGTCGGCGCCCGGAGGGTGCGGAGCTGAGTGTGTACGAGGTGGCGTTCCTGTCCGACCGGGGCAGGGGGGTCGCGTTGACGGCCATGGCGTCGATGCTGCTGGGCGGGCGGCTGTCGGTGCGGGACGGCGTGCTCAGGATCAGTGATCCGGTGCCTCGGGACGAGGTGGAGGCGGCGGTGATCCGGGTGGTCGGGCTGCGGCCGCGGCGGCGGATGTGGCGGCGGATGGACCGGTTGGCGAGGCGTCCGGCGATCGATGCGGTCGGTGACCGTCTGGCGGAGCAGGGGCTGGTCGAGGGCGGTCCGTCGCGGAGGCGGGCGTTCGACGTGGCCGACGGCGGGTTGTGGGTGGCCCACTGGGTGTCGGGTCTGCTGGGGGTGGCGGCGGTTGCCGTCGCGCTGGCGCAGGACGGGCCGGTGTGGGTGGTACTGGCGGTGGTGGTGGCGGTGATGGTCGCCGGTGCGCGCGCTCATCGCCATGAGAGCGTGGGGTCCGGGTGGGTCACGGAGGCGGGGCGTGCGGCGCTTGCCGCGCACGAGGCCCGGTTGCCCGAGGGGGTGTGGGCGCCGGCGGGGAACGACGGGCTGCGCGGCGAGGACGCCGTGGATCTGGGGAGGGCCGCTCGTGGCTGGACGTACCCGAGGCTGGGGCCTCTCAAGGACGCCACGACGTGGCCTGACACCGGGCCCTCGGACCTGGGTTTCGACGATTCTCCGGGGCTGGGCGGGCTGTAGGGGCCGGTGTCAGCCGGCGGTGAGGCGTACCGGTGGGATGCCGGTGATCAGGGTGGCCAGGGCGTGGTCGATGTCGGGGCCGAGGTACCAGTCGCCGGTGTGGTCGATGGTGTAGACGCGGCCTTCGGCGTCGACGGCCAGGAGGGCGGCGGTGTCGGTCTCCTCGCCGAGGGGGCACAGTTCGGTGCCGAGGGCGCGGCCGAGGTCGCCGAGGGTGCGGGCGAGGTGGAGGCCGTGCAGGGGGTCGAGATGCAGGGTGGCCGGGGCGATCTGGCGGCCGGGGCCGGTGGGGGTGATGGTGAGGCCGCCGAATTCGGCCCAGGCCTCGACGGCGGCGGGGAACACGGTGTGCCGGTGTCCGGCGGGTGAGGTGTGTTCGCGCAGGGCGTCGGCCCAGATCTCGGCTTGCTTTATGTCCCAGCGTCCGGGTTGCCAGCCGGCGGCGCGCAGGGCGGCGTCGACGGGTACGGGGAAGCGCGTGGTGGTGCGGTCGGGGTGCATCTGCCCTTCGTTCGTCGAGCTCGGCGGGTGGTTCGGGGGGCGCGGGGTCAGGCGTCGGGTGTGGCGGGGTCGACGATGCGGACGCCGAAGTGGGCGCTGAGGGCGGTGCAGGCGCGGCAGGGGGTGGCGAAGCTGCCGTGGAGGGGGTCGCCGTCCTCGCGTATGCGGCGGGCGGTGAGTTTGGCGTGTTTGAGGGCTTTGCGGGCTTCGCCGTTGGTCATGGGTCTGCGGGCGGCGCGCTTGCTGCGGGCGGCGTCGGCGGCGGCGAGGTGCCGGGAGATGAGGATGGTCTCGGCGCAGCGGCCGGTGAAGCGGTCGCGTTGGGCGCTGGTGAGGGTGTCGAGGAAGTCCTGGACGAGGGGGTGCAGGGCGGGGGGCTGGTCGCTGCGGGCGGCGGTGCCGGTGAGGGTGGCGCCGCGGACGGAGAGGGCGGCGGCGACGGCGGGCAGGATGCCGTCGCGGCGGTGGCGGAGGGTGGGGGCGGGGGGTGTGTCGGTGCCGCTCCAGCCGATGCGAGGGTCGCCGGCCCGCACGTCGCTGCCTCCGGTCTGCAAGGCGTTCATGGTCGTTCTTCCCTCCCCGGGCATCACCCCGAAGGACACAGGGTGCCAAATGCCGTGGCTGGTGCGGAAGCTGGGGCGGGGTGAGACGCCTGTGCGGGGGCGTGCCGTGACGGTGGGGTGACGGCTGGTCACGGGGGTGGCGGTGGGGCGGCCGGTGGGGATGTGGCGGGCCGGTGACCGGGGTTCGCGTACCGCATAGGCTGTCGCCATCCGCGATCGACACCGCCGTTCAGGCCAGAGACAACGCCGCAGGGGGCAACCGCCATGACGACAGGTCGGCTCGGGCAGCAAGCCGCGCCGCCGAACGCGGCCTACGCCGGGCAGGTCGTGCACTTTCCGGATCCGGTCCGGGCGGCACGTCACCCGAGAGGGGTACGGGTCGATGAGCATGGTTATCCGGATTTCTCGCCGTACGCGCGCGTGGCGGTGGAGATCGCCGAGCCGCCGGAGGGTTTCGGGGTCGACGAGCTGCGGCTGACGGACTATGTGTCGGCGAACGCGGCGCTGGCGGCGACGGGGCACGAGTGGTGGGACACGGTGCCGAAGGTGGCGACGCCGCACGGCTGGACGTGGCATCACGTGGCGGGTACGCGGCGGCTGGAGCTGATTCCGGTCGAGGTGAAGGCGTTGCTGCGGCACCACGGCGGGGTGGCGACGACGCCGGTGGACCACGGCAAGCGGGGGACGCGGCCGTTGCAGGAGTCGCGGCCGGCGCACTTCGGGCTGCCGAAGTCGGGGGTGGCGGTGACGGAGGCACAGGTGCAGGGGGTCGAGGAGGACCTCGGTTACCGGCTGCCGGGCGCGTTCCGTTCGTTCCTGAAGGCGGCGGGTGGCTGTGCGCCGGTGGGTACGGCGCTGGACGCCGAGCTGGGGCTGCTGCTGGACCAGCCGTTCTTCACGGTGCGGGACGAGGCCGCGGTCAACGACCTGGTGTATGTGAACAAGTGCCTGCGGGACCATCTGACGAAGGATTACCTCGCTGTGTCCTTCGTGCAGGGCGGGCTGCTCGCGGTGAAGGTGAAGGGTGAGCGGACCGGTTCGGTGTGGTTCTGCGCGTACGACGATGTGCGGGACGTGGATCCGTCGTGGTCGCCGGCGGAACGGGTGGAGCGTCTGCTGCTGCCGTGCGGGGACGACTTCGACGTGTTCCTGTCCCGGCTGGCCGGCAGTCCGCCGGAGTTGGAGACGGTGGCCCATCTGATGGTGGACGGCGGTTTCGCCCGTGTCGTCCCGGTGTCTTCCGGCTCGGCGTCTTCCGGCCCGGTGGGGGAGTGAGCTGCGAGCGATGGTGACGTACGCGCAGGCGCAGGAGCGCGCCGAGGAGTGGATCAACGGCGACGTGCCCGCGTACCAGCACCGTGAGGTGCGGGTGCGGGAGTTCGAGCTGGGGTTCGTGGTGTGGGGCGAGGACCGGGCGGAGGGCCCGCGTTCCGACGCGGGCGGCCAGCGGCTGGTCATCGCCCGGGACAGCGGGGAGGCGACGCTGTGGCCGGCGCTGCCGGTGGGCGAGGTGATCCGCCGGTACGAGGAGGAGTACGGCCGTGCGGAGGAGCCGCAGGACGCGGTGCCGGCGCCTGCGGCCGCGCGACTGGATCTGAACCAGACGTCGTTCCTGCTGACTCCTCCGGAGTGGCTGCAGGAGGCGGCGGACAAGCTGGGTGTGGGGGAGCGGCGGTCCGGTGCGGTTCCCGATGAGGGGACGGCCCCCTCGGAGGGGGGCGGGCCGGCCGAGACGCAGGCCGGGGTGCCGGCGGGGGCGTCTGCCGTGGCGGACGTGCCGGCGGGGGCCACGCCGTGGGCCGGTACCGACACGAACGCGGAAACCGGCGACGAGGACCGTTCCGTACCGCTGCCGGCGACGGTGTTCGCGCCGCCGCTGAGCGACGCGGACGACGCGGCGCCGCGTCCGCAGGCGGTGGCGCCGGACGCGCCGACGGCGCTGATGTCGGGCGGCAGCCAGCTGCCGCCGACGGCGGTCGCGCCGGCACTCGAAGTGCCGGGCGCCGGCCAGGGGGGTACGCCCCCGCCGCCATCGGGTACGCCGGCCTACGGCCATCCGCAGCCGCCGGCCGCCCCGGGCACCCCGCCGCAGGGCGTGCCGCCGTACGGCTATCCGCAGGGTGCTGCCGGGTACGGCTACCCGCAGGCGCCGGGCGGTGCGCCGCAGTCTCCGGCGGGACCGGGTGCGCCCGGTCGGCGGCTCGCGCCGAACGCCGGGGACATCGCGGACGCGGCGACGAGCAAGGCCGCGCCGCCGCCGAAGAAGGCGCGCGGCGGAGTGGGAGTGGGCGCGCCGCCTCCACCGCCGGGCGCCCCCGGCGCGCCGGGCGCACGCCCGGGGACCGTGGGCGGGTACGTGCCCACGCAACTCGTCTCGGCCCTCGGCCCGGAGGGTCCCGAGGGTCAGGGCGGCCCGGAGGGAACGCAGGCCCCGGGCAGCACGCCACCGGGCAACGTGCACCACGCGGCCACGGTGCTGGCCGACCCGAGCCGGCTGGGCGGGGGTCCGGCCCAGGGGCCGGGCACTCCGGGTACGCCGCCCCCGGCGCCGGGCGCACCGCAGCCTCCGGGTGCTCCGGGTGCTCCGGGGATGCCGGGTGGGCCGGGTACGCCGCCCCCGGCGCCGGGCGCGCCGCAGCCTCCGGGTGCTCCGGGGATGCCGAACCCGCCCGGCGCTCCCGCGGCCCCGGGCATGCCGCCGGTGCCCGGAGGACCACAGCCTCCGGGTGCTCCGGGTGTCCCGGGCATGCCGTCCGCGCCGGGCGGTACGCAGCCTCCGGGTGCTCCGGGTATGCCGAACCCTCCGGGGGCCCCCGCGGCCCCGGGTGGCCCGGGCATGCCGCCGGTGCCGGGTGCGGCGCAGCCTCCGGGTGCCCCCGGCAGCCCTGGCGCACCGCAAGCGCCCGGCGCTCCGCTGCCTCCGCATGCCCCCGGGGCCCCGGCCGGTCCGGGCGCGCCGCAGCCTCCCGCCGGCCCCCACTCCCCGCACGGCGCCGTGCACCACGCCGAGACCGTGCTGGCCGCTCCTCCGGTCGGCGGACCGGGCGCGCCTCCGCCGCCGCCCGCTCCCGGCACGCTCGGGGTGCCCGGCGCACCCGGTGTGCCGCCGGCGGGGGCGTACGGGTATCCGCAGCAGGGGCAGCCGACCGTCGGGCCGGGGTATCAGGCCGTACTGCGTTATCGCGCGCAGGATGGCTCCGAGCAGCAGGTGATCCGGCGTTCGGCGCCGGGCACCCCGCACCCGGAGTGGCAGATCTTCCACGAGCTGCGGGCCATGAACGTGCCGCCGGACCAGGTGCTGGAGCTGCACACGGAGCTGGAGTCGTGCGCGCTGCCGGGCGCCTACTGCGCGCGGATGATCCGCGAGCAGTGGCCGCAGGCGCGGATCACGTCCATCGCGCCGTACGGCACGGACCACGCGAGCCGGCAGCAGGGCATGCAGCAGTTGCTGGCGCACCAGGGTGAGCTGCACCAGGTGGCGGACGGTCCCGCGCGGCCGGCGCCGGTGCGCGCGCCGCTGCCGCCGGTGCAGGCCGCGCCGCCGGTGCCGCCGGAGGGCATCGCGCAGGAGCTGGCCGCGGCGTTCGGCCCGGGCGTCTTCCGGTTCGAGCAGCAGGCGGTGTCCCGGCAGGGCGTGCCGCCGATCGTGGCGCACACCCTGGTCGTGGCGGGGCTGCCGCTGGACATGGGCCCGTTCTTCTGGGCGCAGGCGCAGCCGGGCCGCCCGGTGCCGACGCTCGCGGAGCTGGCGGCGGAGCGCGGGGTGCAGCCGGCGGCGGACGCGGGGTCGTACCTCGTGATGGGCAGCGACTTCGGCAAGGCGATCTGTGTGCAGTACGGGACGGCGAACATCGTGGCCGTGCCGGTGGAGGCCGGGCCGGGCGGTGCGCCGGTGCCGCCGCAGTTCGTGAACTCCGGGCTGCCGGAGTTCGCGCGGTGCCTGGCGCTGCTGGGCCGGATGTGGCGCCTGAGGTACGGCCTGAACCAGGAGCAGGCGGGCCGTTGGACCGTCGACTTCCAGGCGCAGCTGGCCGCCCTGGACCCGGCGGCGCTCGGTTCGCCGGAGAGCTGGTGGTCGGTGCTGCTGGAGCAGATGTGGGACGGGCTGCTGTAGCCCGCTCGGTGCCCGCCGGCCGGGTGTGACCCCTTCGGGCCCTTCACGCGCGCGCGTGAAGGGCCCGACGCGTTGCCGGGGAGGGCCGTGACGTGACTGCGGAGTGTCGCGTTATGCACCTTTAGGCCTGATCCATAAAGATATGCGCGAAATCATCCTGTCGTGCAGGTCCGGTGGAGAGGGGTCCCCAGGGTGAGCAGCGCATCGATGCCGCCGCAGGGCTTCATGACCGTCCGCGGGCGTGGCTACCGCCCCGAGCAGGTCCACGCGTACCTGGAGGCGCTGTCCGACGACCGGGACGCCGCCTGGGAGCGGGCCGCCCGGCTGACGGTGCTCGCCAAGGACATGGAGGCGGAGGTCGTGCAGTTGCGCGAGGCCGTCGCGCAGCTCGCGCCGCAGACGTACGAGGCGCTCGGGGACCGCGCGCGGCGCGTGTACCGGCTCGTGCTGGAGGAGGCGGCGGACCTGCGGGAACGGACGAAGCGCGCGGCCGAGGAGCAGGTCGCGCAGGCCGAGGCGCACGCCGGGCGGGTAGCCCGGGAGGCCCAGGAAGCGGCGGACGCGCTCCGCGCGGAGGCCGACGAGCACGCCCGTCAGCGGCTCCTCGCCGCGCAGGCAGAGGCCGAAGAGATCCGCGTCGGTGCCCGGCACGCGGTGAAGGCGGGGCGCGCCGAGACGCTCGCGGTCCTGCGCGAGACGCGCCGGCGCACCGTCGGCCTGCTCGCCGAGCACTCCCGGGAGCAGGCCGAACGCTGGACCGAGGCCGAACGCGCGGAGGCCGAGCAACTGGCCGCGCTGGACGCCCGGTACGCCGAACGGGTCAGCCGGGCCGAGGCCGCGCTGGCCGAGGCGGGGCGAGCCGTCGGGGAGGCCGAGGAGTACGCGCGCCGCTCCCAGGAGGAGGCACGCGCGCGTGCCGCCGACATCCTCGCCGAAGCCCATGCGCGCGAGGAGCACATCGCCCAGGAGACGGAACGGGTGCTGCGCGAGCACGGCGAGGTCTGGGACGACATGCAGGCGCACATGGACTCCGTACGCGACCGGCTCATCTCCCTGACCGGCAGAGTGGCCAGGGAGTGAGGCCGGCGTGGCCGGCCGGACGCCGGGTCAGTTCCCCTCGCGCACCGCGCCCGCCAGGATCCGTCCCTCCACCGCCTCGTACTGGCGCCGCTGCCGCTCCGCGTTCGCGCGGCCCGACAGCACCGTGCCCAGCCAGCCGAAGAAGAAGCCGGCCGGGATGGAGACGATGCCGGTGGTGGTGAACGGGAACCAGTTGAAGTCGGCGTGCGGGAACGCCGACACGGGCGACCCGGAGACGAGCTTGGTGCCCGGCATCAGCAGCAGCACGGTCAGCGAGCCCCCGATCAGCGTGCCCATCAGGCCGCTGCGGGTGTAGCGGCGCCAGAACAGGCCGTAGACCAGGGCGGGGGCGAGGGCGGAGGCGCCCAGGCAGAACGAGAGCGTGACCAGGGGCTGCAGGCTGTGGTGCTGCACCAGGGTGGCCAGCAGGATCGCCGGCACCCCTATGGCGAGCGCCGAGACGCGGGCCAGGGTCATCTCGCGGCGGGCCGGCATCTCCTGCACCCGGGCCGCGAACACGTCGTGGGCGAGGGAGTTGGCGCACGCGAGGATCATCCCGGCCACCGAGGCGAGCAGGGTCAGGAAGATCGCGGTGGTGACCAGGGTGAACAGGAAGGTCTCCGCCGTCGTCACGTCGGTGCCGAGCACCGCGCGCGAGCCCAGCAGATACGCCGTGTTGCCCTGCGGGTCGGCCGCCGCGACCGTCGTACGCCCCAGCAGGGCCGTGGCGCCGAACCCGACCACGGTGATGACGAGGACGAACAGGGCGACCAGGGACACCGCCCAGGACATCGAGCGGCGCACCTGGCGGGCGCTGGAGGCGGTGTACATGCGCATGGTGATGTGCGGCAGGCAGGCGCCGCCGAGTACGACGGTCAGCTCCGAGGCGATCATGTCGACGCGGGAGCCGGGTGTGGTGCCGAACTGCAGCCCGGAGCGGAGGAAGGCCGGGCCGGCGCCGCTTCGCCGGGCGGCGGAGGTGAACAGGGCGCCGGGGTCCCAGTCGAAGCGGTGCAGGACCAGGGCGGCGATCAGGGCGCCGGAGCCCATCAGCATCACGATCTTGAGGATCTGGATGAGCGCGGTGCCCTTCATGCCGCCGATCGCCGCGTAGGCGATCATGAGGGCGCCGAGTCCCACGACGCACCCGGTCTTCAGGGACTCGCCCGTGAAGCCCAGGAGGAAGGCCACCAGCTGTCCGGTCCCGGCCAGCTGGACCAGCATCAGCGGCAGCAGCGCGGCGATGGTCACCGCGCACGCCGTGATGCGCACACAGCGGCCCGGCAGCCGGCGGGCGAGCGCGTCGCCCATGGTGAACCGGCCGGCGTTGCGCAGCGGTTCGGCCAGCAGGAACATCAGCAGCATCAGCGACAGCGCCGTGCTGAGGGCGAGGACGACACCGTCGTACCCGCACAGGGCGATGACTCCGCCGGTGCCGAGGACGGTGGCGGCGGAGATGTAGTCGCCGGCGATGGCGAGGCCGTTGCGCAGCGGGGACAGGGAGCCGTAACCGGTGTAGAACTCGTCGAGGTCGTCCCGGTCGGGGCCGGTCATCACGCACAGCAGCAGGGTGACGGTGGCGGCGGTGGTGAAGGCGACCAGGGACATGGTCTGGGCGGAGGAGCTGAATCCGGTGGATCCCGGGCCGCCGGCGCCGCTCATCGTGCCGCTCCTCGCCGCGCGTCCAGCTCGGCGTGCCTGCGGATGCGCTCGGCGAGCGGGTCGACGTACCGGCGCGCGGTGTGCTCGTACAGCGCTATCGCCAGCCAGGTGACCGGGAGCTGGACGAGGGCGAGCAGCAGGCCGGCGGGGATGCCGTCGGCGACGGTGCTCGTCATGACGCCGGGCGCGTACGCGGACAGGACGAGGAACAGCGTGAAGTAGCCGAGCGCGGTGAGCGTGGCGGTGCGCCGCTGCCACCGGTAGGCGCTGCGCAGCACCCGGAGATCGCTGTGGTGGCCGAGCGGTTCGCGCTCCGGCCGGCGGACCGGTGGGACCGGCTCGGGGGGCTGCCAGGGGTAGGTCGGGTACGACGGTTGTGAGGGGTGCGGCGGGTGCGGCGGGTCGTAGGACATCCCGGGGCTCCTTGCGTGGCTCGGGTCCGTGGCGGCGGACCGCAGGGAGGTGGGGGAGCTGGGCCACGCACGCTACTCGCGGAGCCGGGGCCGCGCGGCGTTTTCACCGAACTGGCCGGTCGGTATGCGCTTTCCCCGCAAAAGCCGCTCCCACCTGGGGTGTTACCCGCGTTAACCTCTCGGGTGCCCGCTCACTCCTGGAGCACCGGGAACCGGCGAGGGGCCACCAGGAGCAGTACCACGAACGCCAGGGCCGCCGCGCCGGCCGCACCGAGGTAGACCGCGTGGACCGCGTC
Organism: Streptomyces sp. NPDC088810; assembly: GCF_044750305.1. NCBI lineage: Bacteria > Bacillati > Actinomycetota > Actinomycetes > Kitasatosporales > Streptomycetaceae > Streptomyces > Streptomyces sp. NPDC088810. Next base: position 120,646 of record NZ_JBIVJQ010000005.1, on the reverse strand, counting down.
GGCGATCGCCCGCCGGGTCGCCCCCGGGACCGTGCCGGCGTCCAGGGCGCGCGTGATCGAGTCCAGGTCGCCGGTCCCGCCCAGCCGCGCGGCCAGCACGCCGTTGGCGACGGCGCCGAACAGCGACGCGCCGAGGGTCTGGCCGGTCTGCCGGCAGAACAGCACCGACGCGGTCGTGGTCCCCCGCTCCGACCAGCCCACGGTCGACTGCACCCCGACGATCAGCGGCAGCTGGAACAGCCCCAGCGCCCCGCCCAGCAGCAGCATCAGCAGCGTCGGCTGCCACCAGGACCCGGGGTAGGGCAGGAACGGGAACGCGCACAGGATCAGCGCCGCCAGGCCGATGCCGAGCAGCGCGGTGTCCCGGAAGCCGATCCGCCGGTAGACGTGCTGGCTGAACGCGGCCGTCACCGGCCAGCTGAGCGTCCACACCGACAGCACGAACCCGGCGGCCACCGGCGCCAGTCCGAGCACCGACTGCGCGTACGTCGGCAGGAACACCGCCGGCGCCACCATCAGCAGCCCCAGCGCGCCCAGGGACAGATTGACGGCCGCGATCGTCCGGCGCCGCCACACCCACCCGGGGATGATCGGCTCCGCGGCCCGCCGCTCCACCGCCACCACCACCCCGGCCAGCGCCAGGCCCGTACCGAGAAGCGTCAGCGACGGCGCCGACAGCCACGGCCACGCGACGCCGCCCTGCACCAGCGCGGTCAGCAGCACCCCGCCGCACGCGAACACCGCGAGCGCGCCGGCCCAGTCCACGCGCGCGGGGCGCGCCTGCTCCCGCTGCGGCTCGTGCAGATGACGGACGATCAGCCACAGGGCGGCCGTGCCGATCGGCAGGTTGATCAGGAAGATCCAGCGCCAGTCGGCGTACGCGGCGAGCACACCGCCGAGCCCGGGACCGGCCACCGCGGACACCGCCCACACCGTGGACAGCTTGGACTGGATCCTCGGGCGCTCCGCCAGCGGATACAGATCGGCGGCCAGCGTCTGCACCGTGCCCTGCAACGCCCCGCCGCCCAGGCCCTGCAGGATCCGGAACGCGATCAGCGCCCCCATGTTCCAGGCCACCGCGCACAGCAGCGACCCCAGCAGGAACACGGCCGCGCCCACCACCAGCACCGGCTTGCGGCCGAAGGTGTCGGACAGCTTGCCGTAGACGGGGAGCGTGACGGTGACGGCGAGCAGATAGCCGGAGAACAGCCACGAGAAGACGGAGAACCCGCCGAGGTCGCCGACGATCTGCGGTACGGCCGTGGAGACCACGGTGGAGTCGAGCGCCGCCAGGGCCATCGACAGCATGAGCGCGGCGACCACCGCGCCCCGCCGCCCGGTGCCCTGACGCCGGCCGGCTCCGCCGCGTATCGCCGGTGTCGTACTCCCCACCGCACACCCCTCCCGTGCTTCCCGCCGGAAGCCACCCCGGTGGCCCCTGCACCTATGTCCGGGACGACAGCTTCCCACGGGGCGGCCGGCTTGACCCTGACGCGGCGGAAGGGTGGAGGCTTTCCGCACCGAGGGGTGGAGACGGCGCCGGGGAACGGCTCCACCCGGCGGTGGAGCCCCCTAGGGGTTCCTCCGTACTACGGCCCGGGGAGGGTTCGTCCCAACGGAGGACGAGCCCGGCCGGGCGCGCTCCTTAACCTGGCTTCACGCCGCTGGGGGGTGGCGGACCGCACCGGCGGGGGTGGGGTTTTCCCCCCGGAAAGACGGGGCTCCGCACCAGCGCGCGACGCCCTCGCCGACCGCGAGACTCATCGACGTAACCCAGGACGACGCCCGGACCGCCGGGACATCGACCACGACCTGTCAACCGACATAGGAGACATACCGTGACATCGGCTGTGACCATTCCCAGGCACGGGGGCACTGGAGGGACTACGGCCGTTGCCGCGCGGGCGCGGCAGGTCGTGAAGGCGTACGGATCCGGCGAGACCCGAGTCGTCGCCCTGGACCACGTGGACGTGGACATCGCCCGCGGACAGTTCACCGCGATCATGGGCCCCTCCGGGTCCGGCAAGTCCACCCTGATGCACTGCCTCGCCGGCCTCGACACGGTGACGAGCGGTCACATCCACCTCGCCGAGACCGAGATCACCGGCCTGAAGGACAAGAAGCTCACCCAGCTGCGCCGGGACCGCATCGGCTTCATCTTCCAGGCGTTCAACCTGCTGCCGACGCTGAACGCGCTGGAGAACATCACGCTGCCCATGGACATCGCGGGGCGCAAGCCCGACCGGGCCTGGCTGGACCGCGTGGTGGAGACCGTCGGGCTCGCCGGGCGCCTCAAGCACCGCCCCACCCAGCTCTCCGGCGGCCAGCAGCAGCGCGTCGCCGTGGCCCGCGCTCTCGCCGCCCGCCCGGAGATCATCTTCGGGGACGAGCCGACCGGAAACCTCGACTCGCGCGCGGGCGCCGAAGTCCTCGGCTTCCTGCGCCGCTCGGTGGACGAACTCGGCCAGACCATCGTCATGGTCACCCACGACCCGGTGGCCGCCTCCTACGCCGACCGCGTGCTCTACCTCGCCGACGGCCGGATCGTCGACGAGATGTACCAGCCGACGGCCGAACAGGTCCTGGACCGGATGAAGGACTTCGACGCCCGGGGGCGTACGTCATGACCGTCCTGAAGACCTCGATGCGCAACTTCCTCGCGCACAAGGGCCGCATGGCGCTGTCGGCGGTCGCGGTCCTGCTGTCCGTGGCGTTCGTGTGCGGCACGCTCGTGTTCACCGACACCATGAACACCACCTTCGACAAGCTGTTCCAGGCCACCTCCTCGGACGTGCAGGTCAGCGCCAAGGGCTCCTCCGACACCGGGCAGACCACCTCCCGCACCGGCAAGCCCCCGGTCATGCCGGCCTCCGTCCTCGGTGAGGTCCGCAAGGCCGACGGCGTGCGCTCGGCCGAGGGCACGGTCTTCTCCACCTCGGTGACCGTGGTCGACGCCGACAAGGACAAGCTGTCGCCCAGCAGCGGCGCGCCCACCATCGTCGGCAGCTGGAACGGCAACGACGCCCGCACCATGGAGATCACCTCCGGTACGGCGCCCAAGGGACCGGACCAGGTGATGGTCGACGCCGACACCGCCGACAAGCACGGCCTGGAGCTCGGCGACGAGATCGGCGTCATCACGGCCGTCGGCACGCACCACGCGCGCGTGTCCGGCATCGCCGCCTTCAAGGTCACCAACCCCGGCGCGGCCATCTTCTACCTGGACACCAGGACCGCCCAGCAGACCCTCGTCGGCCGGACCGGTGTGTATACCAACGTCAACGTCACCGCCGCCACGGGCGTGAGCGACGCACGGCTGAAGAAGAACGTCGTCTCCGTCCTCGGGCACGACTACAAGGTGCAGACCGCCAAGGAGGTCGCCGACGCCAACCAGAAGAACGTCCAGAGCTTCCTGAACGTCATGAAGTACGCGATGCTCGGCTTCGCCGGGATCGCCTTCCTGGTCGGCATCTTCCTGATCATCAACACCTTCTCCATGCTGGTCGCCCAGCGCACCCGCGAGATCGGCCTGATGCGTGCCATCGGCTCCTCCCGCACGCAGGTCAACCGGTCCGTGCTGGTCGAGGCGCTGCTGCTCGGCGTGCTCGGCTCCGTGCTCGGTGTCGGCGCGGGCGTCGGCATCGCCGTCGGCCTGATGAAGCTCATGGGCCAGATGGGCATGCACCTGTCCACCGACGACCTGACCGTCGCCTGGACCACCCCGGCGATCGGCCTGCTGCTCGGCGTGATCGTCACCGTCCTCGCCGCCTACCTGCCCGCCCGGCGCGCCGGCAAGGTCTCCCCGATGGCCGCCCTGCGCGACGCCGGCGCCCCGGCCGACGCCAAGGCCGGCGCCGTCCGGGCCGGCCTCGGCCTGCTCCTCACCGCCGCCGGCGGCTGGAGCCTGTACGTCGCCGCCACCGCCGACCAGGCCAAGACCGGATCGGGCTGGCTGGGCCTCGGCGTCGTGCTCACCCTCATCGGCTTCGTCGTCATCGGCCCGCTGCTGGCCGGCGGCCTGGTCCGCGTCCTCGGCGCGGTCCTGCTGCGGATCTTCGGGCCGGTCGGACGGATGGCCGAGCGCAACGCGCTGCGCAACCCGCGCCGCACCGGAGCCACCGGCGCCGCCCTGATGATCGGCCTCGCCCTGGTGGCCTGCCTGTCGGTGGTCGGCTCCTCCATGGTGGCCTCCGCCACCGAACAGCTGGACAGGACCGTGGGGGCGGACTTCATCATCCGCAGCGATCAGGAAGACGGGCTCGTCGCCCGGCAGGCGGTGCAGGCCGTCAAGGACACCCCGGGCCTGCAGCGGGTCACCGAGTACAAGTGGACGGAGGCCGCCCTCACCACCCCGGACGGCAAGCGGCTGCCGAACACCGCGATCATGGCCGTCGACCCGACCTATGCCACCGACGTCCGGACCGAGACCGTGGCCGGCGAGGTGAAGGACGCCTACCGGATCGACTCGATGTCGGTGCCCGAGAAGTTCGCGAAGGACCACGGCATCCGGCTCGGTTCCACGATCGCCGTCGCCTACGAGGACGGCCGCGCCGCCCGCCTGACGGTCCGGGCGATCACCCGCAGCGACACCCTCATCGACTCGGGTGCGATGTACACCTCCGTCGACACGCTCGCGAAGTACGTTCCCGCCGGCAGGATGCCGCTCGACGAGATGGTCCTGGCCACCGCCGAGGACGGACAGCAGGCCGCCGCCTACAAGGCGCTCAAGGCCGCGCTGCACGATGACTTCCCGCAGCTGACCGTGCGCGACCAGACCGACTACAAGCAGGACCTGAAGGACCAGATCGGCCAGCTGCTCAACATGATCTACGGCCTGCTGGCACTCGCGATCATCGTCGCGATCCTCGGTGTGGTGAACACTCTGGCTCTGTCGGTGGTCGAGCGGACCCGGGAGATCGGCCTCATGCGGGCCATCGGCCTCTCCCGCCGCCAGCTGCGCCGCATGATCCGCCTGGAGTCCGTGGTGATCGCCGTCTTCGGCGCGCTGCTCGGCCTGGGCCTCGGCATGGGCTGGGGCGCGACCGCCCAGAAGCTCCTCGCCCTGGAGGGCCTGAAGATCCTGGAGATCCCGTGGCCGACGATCTCCGGTGTCTTCGTCGGCTCGGCCTTCGTGGGCCTGTTCGCGGCCCTGGTGCCGGCGTTCCGGGCGGCGCGGATGAACGTGCTGAACGCCATCGCCACCGACTAGGCACCCGGGCCGGGCGGTCCGGTCCGGACGCCGGGAGAGCCGGACGGCGGGGCGCGGAGTCACTCTCCGCGCCCCGCCGTCCTTGTGCGGTGGATGCCGGTGGATCAGCCGGCGGCGCTGACCGCGCCGTAGTACTTCTCCGCGGTCTTGCGGCAGGCCGCCCTCAGCCGCTTGCGCTCCGAGGCCGGCAGGGGGTCCGCCCACGGCTTGTAGTCGCACGCGGTGTACAGGTCCCTCAGGAGGGCCTTGTCGACGCGCTTCTTGTGGCCGTTCTTCTTGAAGTAGTAGTTGCCGATGAGGCCCTTGTAGTTGCGATAGCCGAAGTCGTGCCGCCAGCACGCCATCTTGAAGTTGTAGCCACCGGGCAGGGTGTCCGGGGAGTTGGTGCAGTAATCGGTATTCCAGTTGAACTTGTACTTCTCGATCGCCTGCTTGTGGGCCATGTGCTGGTTCATGGCGTCGAGCCACCTGCCCGTCGAGGCGTTGGAATCCTCGGTGAGATTCTTCAGCTTGGAGAGCTTCTGCGCCTTCGTCAGTGAGGCGGTCACCGAAGCGGAAACGGATCCGCCGGGCGCGGAATCCGCCAGTGCGGGCGTGGCCCCGACGGCGAGAACGGCACCCGAAAGGGCGATAGCGGACAGTGTGGTGCGCAACTTGGTCAAGGCTGCTTTCCTTTCCCGTGGAGGACGGCGGTGAGCATGGCATGGCCGTACGGGGCGGGCAATCGCCTTTCTGCCGGGTGCGGGGGCAGAAGAAATCGGAATGTATAGCTCCAACAGTCTGACCTCGTCTTACAGGTGCCGGTTAGCCGCTATACCACTCTCGCTATACGTCGTGGACGGGGTGATTCCGGATGTTGTCGGCGGCGGCTGACCAAGCTCAGATCTTGCTCAAACAGAAGCCGTGCAAGGCCGGTTCGCGGCTAGCCTTTGCAAGGACATCTGGGCCGATATGCATCGGCATCGAGCGATCCGGGAGTCAAGGTGCAGCCTCATCGACGGGGGATGAGTCGGACGTGTGCCGAGCGCGGGGAAATTCCCGCCGAAAAGCTGGAGCAAGTGGTGGGGCGAGCCGTCCGTGAATGCCGCGGCAGAACAGGAATGACCCAGACACGGCTGGCGGAACTCTCCGGCCTGACCCAGGCGGCGATCTCCCGGCTGGAACACGGGAAATGCATGCCGACTTTCGCCTTACTGGAACGGATCGCCGGGGCCTTCGGCTCGGCTTTGCTCGTCTCGGTCGAACCGGGACGCGGTGTGACGGTCGCCTTCCCGGGCAGCGGCGAAGCGGCCTGACGGCAACACGGGGGCGACTCGGCGGCGCGGAGGGCACCCGGGACCCCGGTCGATGTCCTCCGCGCGCCGCGCCGCCGCCGTCGGCGTCGTAGGCTGGGCAGCCCCGGCCCGTGAGACGTGTCGGGCTGTCTGCGTTGCCCCTGCCCGGATGGAAGCCCCTCATGAGCCTGCACGGTCTGCTCGACGCCGTAGTCAAGGACCCCGCCCTCGCGGAAGCGATTCAGGCGGCGGCGGACGGCAACCGCCCGCACGTCGACCTCGTCGGCCCCCCGGCGGCCCGCCCCTTCGCGGTCGCCGCCCTGGCCCGCGAGGCCGGCCGCCCGGTGCTCGCGGTCACGGCGACGGGCCGCGAGGCCGAGGACCTGGCGGCAGCCCTGCGCTCCCTCCTCCCCCCGGAGGGCGTCGTGGAGTACCCCTCCTGGGAGACCCTCCCGCACGAGCGGCTCAGCCCGCGCAGCGACACCGTCGGCCGCCGCCTCGCCGTCCTGCGCCGCCTGGCCCACCCCCGCCCCGACGACCCCGAGACCGGCCCGGTCTCCGTCGTCGTGGCACCCGTGCGCTCCGTGCTCCAGCCGCAGGTCAAGGGCCTGGGCGACCTGGAGCCGGTGTCCCTGAGGACCGGCCAGACCGCGGACCTGAACGACGTGGTCGAAGCCCTCGCCGCGGCGGCGTACGCGCGCGTGGAGCTGGTCGAGAAGCGCGGCGAGTTCGCCGTACGCGGCGGCATCCTGGACGTCTTCCCGCCCACCGAGGAACACCCCCTGCGCATCGAGTTCTGGGGTGACGACGTCGAGGAGATCCGCTACTTCAAGGTCGCCGACCAGCGCTCCCTCGAAGTCGCCGAGCACGGCCTGTGGGCGCCGCCGTGCCGCGAGCTGCTGCTCACCGACGACGTCCGCGCCCGCGCCCGTGCCCTCGCCGAAGAGCACCCGGAGCTGGGCGAACTGCTGAACAAGATCGCCGAGGGCATCGCGGTCGAGGGCATGGAGTCCCTCGCCCCGGTCCTGGTGGACGACATGGAGCTGCTGCTCGACGTGCTGCCCGTGGGCGCGATGGCCGTCGTCTGCGACCCGGAGCGGGTCCGCACCCGTGCCGCCGACCTCGTCGCCACCAGCCAGGAGTTCCTGCAGGCCTCCTGGGCGGCCACCGCCGGCGGCGGCGAGGCCCCGATCGACGTCGGTGCGGCCTCCCTGTGGTCCATCGCCGACGTCCGCGACCGCGCGCGCGAGCTGGACATGATGTGGTGGTCGGTGTCCCCGTTCGCGGCCGACGAAGAGCTCGACACGGACACCCTCAAGCTCGGCATGCACGCCCCCGAGACCTACCGCGGCGACACCGCGCGGGCCCTCGCCGACACCAAGGGCTGGCTCGCCGACGGCTGGCGCGCGGTGTTCGTCACCGAGGGCCACGGCCCGGCCGCGCGCACCGTGGAGGTGCTCGGCGGCGAGGGCATCGCGGCCCGCCTCGACGCCGACCTCGGCGAGCTGAGCCCGTCGGTGGTGCACGTCTCCTGCGGCTCGATCGAGTACGGCTTCGTGGACCCGGCGCTCAGACTCGCCGTGCTCACCGAGACCGACCTGTCCGGGCAGCGCACCGCCACCCGCGACGGCGCCCGGATGCCGGCCCGCCGCCGCAAGACCATCGACCCGCTCACCCTGGAGCCGGGCGACTACATCGTCCACGAACAGCACGGCGTCGGCCGCTACATCGAGATGGTGCAGCGCACCGTCCAGGGCGCCACGCGCGAGTACCTGGTCGTGGAGTACGCGCCCGCCAAGCGCGGCCAGCCCGGCGACCGGCTGTACATCCCGACCGACCAGCTGGAGCAGATCACCAAGTACGTCGGCGGCGAGGCACCCACCCTGCACCGCCTGGGCGGCGCCGACTGGACGAAGACCAAGGCCCGCGCGAAGAAGGCCGTCAAGGAGATCGCCGCCGACCTGATCAAGCTGTACAGCGCGCGCATGGCCGCCCCCGGCCACGCCTTCGGCGCCGACACCCCCTGGCAGCGCGAGCTGGAGGACGCCTTCCCCTACGCGGAGACCCCCGACCAGCTCACCACCATCGCCGAGGTCAAGGAGGACATGGAGAAGTCGGTCCCCATGGACCGCCTGGTCTGCGGCGACGTCGGCTACGGCAAGACCGAGATCGCCGTACGGGCCGCCTTCAAGGCCGTACAGGACGGCAAGCAGGTCGCCGTCCTCGTCCCCACGACCCTGCTGGTGCAGCAGCACTTCGGCACGTTCTCCGAGCGGTACGGGCAGTTCCCGGTCAACGTGCGGGCGCTGTCCCGCTTCCAGACCGACACCGAGGCCAAGGCCGTCCTGGAAGGCCTGAAGGAAGGCTCGGTGGACGTCGTCATCGGCACCCACCGCCTGTTCTCCTCCGAGACCAAGTTCAAGGACCTCGGCCTGGTCATCGTCGACGAGGAGCAGCGCTTCGGCGTCGAGCACAAGGAGCAGCTGAAGAAGCTCCGCGCCAACGTCGACGTGCTGACCATGTCCGCGACCCCGATCCCGCGCACCCTGGAGATGGCGGTCACCGGCATCCGCGAGATGTCCACGATCACCACGCCCCCGGAGGAGCGCCACCCGGTGCTCACCTTCGTCGGGCCGTACGAGGAGCGGCAGATCGGCGCGGCCATCCGCCGTGAACTGCTGCGCGAGGGCCAGGTCTTCTACATCCACAACCGGGTCGAGTCCATCGACCGCGCGGCGGCCCGCCTGCGTGAGATCGTCCCCGAGGCGCGCATCGCCACCGCCCACGGCCAGATGTCCGAGACCGCCCTGGAACAGGTCGTGGTCGACTTCTGGGAGAAGAAGTTCGACGTGCTGGTGTCGACCACGATCGTGGAGTCCGGCATCGACATCTCCAACGCCAACACCCTGATCGTGGAACGCGGTGACACCTTCGGCCTGTCCCAGCTGCACCAGCTGCGCGGCCGGGTCGGCCGCGGCCGCGAGCGCGGCTACGCCTACTTCCTGTACCCGCCGGAGAAGCCGCTGACGGAGACCGCCCACGAGCGCCTGGCGACCATCGCCCAGCACACCGAGATGGGCGCCGGCATGTACGTCGCGATGAAGGACCTGGAGATCCGCGGTGCGGGCAACCTGCTCGGCGGCGAGCAGTCCGGGCACATCGCGGGCGTCGGCTTCGACCTGTACGTCCGCATGGTCGGCGAGGCCGTCGCCGACTACCGGCGCCAGCTGGAGACCGGTGAGATCGAGGAGGAGGCACCGCTCGAGGTCAAGATCGAGCTGCCGGTCGACGCGCACGTCCCGCACGACTACGCCCCCGGCGAGCGCCTGCGTCTCCAGGCCTACCGGGCCATCGCCTCCGCCAACAGCGAGGAGGACATCAAGGCCGTCCGCGAGGAACTCACCGACCGTTACGGCAAGCTGCCCGAGCCGGTGGAGAACCTGCTGCTGGTGGCCGGGCTGCGGATGCTCGCGCGCGCGTGCGGCGTCGGCGAGGTCGTCCTGCAGGGCACCAACATCCGCTTCGCGCCGGTGGAGTTGCGCGAGTCGCAGGAACTGCGGCTCAAGCGGCTCTACCCCGGTACGGTCATCAAGCCCGCCGTGCACCAGGTGCTGGTCCCGCGTCCGAAGACCGCCAAGGTGGGCGGCAAGCCGCTGGTCGGTCGCGAACTGCTGGCCTGGGTCGGCGAGTTCCTCACCTCGGTCCTGGGCTGACCTGCCCCGCACGGCTGACCTGCCCCGCACGGGGCGGAGGCGCACAGCGGGGCGGAGGCGCAGAACGGGGCCGAGGCGCGGGGCTGGATCGGGGTGCACGGTGGGGCGCGGTGCACGGCGGGGCGGGGCGCACGCGTGACGAGGCGAGGGGTGAGCGGGCGGACCGGCCCGCCCGCCGCGCTCCCTCGCAGGCCGTCACCCGCCCCGCGACGACCCCGACCCGCCCCCTGATCATCCGTTTACGTCCCGTCCGGCGGGCGCAGAAGGACAGTTACGGTGTCAGCGGAACGATCCGCCCCCGCCGGGGCGGACCAGGGTGAGCGAGGGAGACGCACCGTGACGCGTCTGAGGGGCGGGGCGGCCATCGCCGTGGCCGTGCTGGTCGGCGTGACCGGCTGCAAGTCCGAGCAGTCGAAGGGGGCCTCCGGGCCCGAGGACACCGGGGGCGGGGGTCCCGCCCTGACCGCCGTCGGCTCACTGACCGTCAAGGGGCGCGCGCCGAAGACCGGTTACTCCCGGGCCCGGTTCGGCACCGCCTGGGCCGACACCGACTCCAACTCCTGCGACACCCGCGACGACATCCTCAAACGCGACCTGGAAAAGGTCAGGTTCACCGGCGGCAGCTGCAGGGTCTCCTACGGCCTGCTGGAGCCCGACCCCTACTCCGGCAAGGAGATCACCTACCGGCGCGGCCGCAGCCAGGTCGACATCGACCACGTCGTCGCCCTGTCCGACGCCTGGCAGAAGGGCGCCAAGTACTGGGACCCCGGCAAGCGCATAGCGCTGGCCAACGACCCCCTGAACCTCCTCGCCGTCGACGCGAGCACCAACCGTGGCAAGGGGGACGGTGACGCGGCCACCTGGCTGCCGCCCAACAAGGCCTACCGGTGCACCTATGTCGCCGCCCAGGTCGCGGTCAAGAAGAAGTACGGCCTGTGGGTCACCGCCGCCGAACAGGCGGCCATGAAGAAGGTCCTCGCCGGCTGCCCGGACCAGAAGCTGCCCACCGGCGGCAACCCGACCCGGGCACCCGAGCGCTTCCGGGCCCGGTGACCCGCCCGGCCGCCGGGTAAATCGCTGTCCCGCCCGCGGACGTACCGCCTGCCGTGACCGCCATGGACATCAAGGTGAGCAGCCTCGCCGAGCGGCCCGACCGGCTGCCGGCGGTGCTCGGCATGACCGACACCTGGCCCGAGTTCGTCACCCAGGACCTCGTGGGCAACGCCCACTACGGGCGCATCCCCACCGAACTGGCCGAATACGCCCTGTTCGCCGAGGACGAGGACGGCCAGGTCGTCGCCCACGCCTACTGCGTGCCGTTCGCCCTCGACGTGGACGGCCGGCGCACCCTGCCGGCCCGGGGCTGGGACCAGGTCCTGGCGTGGGCCTTCGCCGACCTGCGCCGCGGCACCCGTCCGGACACGGTGAGCGCCGTCTCGGTCACCCTCGCCCCGCACGCCCAGGGCCGGGGACTGTCGGCCGTCATGCTCTCGGCGATGCGGGACACCGCCCGCGCCCGCGGCTTCCGCGAGGTCGTCGCCCCCGTCCGCCCGAACGCCAAGCACCGCGAACCGCACACCCCGATCGCCGAGTACGCCCACCGGGTACGCCCCGACGGGCTGCCCGAGGACCCGTGGCTGCGCGTCCACGCGCGGGCCGGCGCCACCATCGACTCCATCGCCCCGGCCTCCATGACCGTGACCGGCTCGCTGGAGGAGTGGCGCCGCTGGACCGGGCTGCCCTTCGACACCGCGGGCGACGTCGAGGTGCCCGGCGCACTGGTCCCGGTCCGCTGCGAACCGGAGCACGGGTACGCCGTCTACGTCGAACCCAACGTCTGGATGCGGCACCCGCTGTGACCGTGCGCCGGGCCCCGCCCGGCACCGGTGGTTACAGCGCGTCCAGGTCGATGATCTTCCCCGCGGGCTTCTGCGCGGGGACCGGCTTGCCGTACTCCACGAACGACAGGTGCTCCGGCTGCTTCGCGCCGGACGCGGTGTCGATCCGCAGCAGGTACGGCTTGCCCTCGGTCGCCACATACGCGGTGTAGCGCTCCTTGCCGTCCTTCTCGTGCAGGGCGATCGCGGGGGTGCCGTCGATCCGCGTGGTCTTCCCGCGGGCGGTGTCCGCCGAGTCGCCGTCGTTCACGTCACCGAGCACCGAGTTCAGGTCGCAGAAGCTCGCGAGGTCCTTGGCGTCCTGGCCCTTCATGGCCATCTTGGTCCACTTCCCGGCCAGCATGTCCACCGCCGCGTCGGTGTCCTCCTTGGACTCGCCCTCGCTCTGCGCGCGCAGGAACTTCTCGTCGTACCTCATGTAGACGGTGCTGCCGGTCCTGATCAGCTCGGCCTTGCCCTGGCCGTCCATGCTGAGTGTGCCGGCGCACTCGCCCTTCCCGTTGAGCGCCATGTCGATGTCGATGGTGCCCTTGCTCTCGTCGTCGGTGATCCGGCCCTTCAGCCGCACGGACGGGGCACCCGTGGTGGCCTTCATTGCGCGCTCGGCGATTTCGCCGCCGCTCAGTCCGGCGAACGGGCCCTTCGGCTTGCTGTCCGCCGAGTCCTGCCCCGGCAGGCAGCCGGTGGTGAGTCCCGCGGTGGCCGTGGCGGCGAGACAGAGGGCGGCAAGTGCGGTGCGACGCATGGCAGTTCCTTGTTGAGAGAAATGGGTGTCGAGCGTGGAGCCTGACGGGTCCACGGGGGTGAGTGGTGCGAAGTGGTACGGGGTGGGGCGGGGCCGGCGCGGGGTGACGATGGCCCGCGCCGGGGACGAGCCGGGGGCGAGCGGACGGGTCAGGCCTTCTTCCAGTCGCCGCAGTCGTTCGTCTTGAAGTAGGCGTCCGACGGACTGATGGTGACGACGGCGGTGCCCTTGGCGTTGTTGTTGGCGACGATCGAGTCGAAGCCGTGATCGGCGTCCTTCACGCGTTCCCAGTAGCAGCCGTCGTCCGTGTTCCCGGTCGACTTGTAGGTGCCCGGCGCGATGTCCGTGCCGACCTTGTACATGCCCCCGTCGCCGTCCATCGAGGAACCGGGCGTGCCCTTGGCCTTCGGGGCCACGGCCTCCCAGTCCTCGCAGTCGTGGGACTTGAACAGCTTGTCGGTGGGCTTGATGGTCACGTAACTCGTGCCGCTGACATTGTCGTTGGCGAGCATGGAGTCCAGTTCGCCGGAGGCGTCCTTGGCGCGCTCCCAGTAGCACAGGCCGTCGGTGTTGCCGGTCGTGCGGTACGTCCCCGGCTTCACGTCGGTGCCGACCTGGTACTCGCCGTCGCCCCCGAACGCGGCCTTCGTCTCCTCGGCCGCCGTGGGGCCGCCGGAGTCCTTCTTGCCGCCGGACGTGTGCTCGGCCGAAGCCGAGGAGCCCTTGTGGCCGGTGCCGGAACCGCTGTCCTTGCCGTCGTTTCCGGCGTTCGCGGACACGGTGCCGATGACGACGACCCCCACGACGGCACCGAGCGCGAGCTTGGCCTTCATACCCATGGCGAACCCCTCCCCGAGTGTTGCGGCCTCCCCCTCCGGTGGCCGCTGTTCGCAAGGTCAATAAGAGCAGAGCTTGTGAACCGAGTCAACACGGTTCACAGGGCGAGGGCGGTACACGCTCGTGAACCCATGGGTCTTGTGTACGCCGGTATGCTCGGCGCACACACGGGACGAGGGGAGCAGGGCCGGTGCAGGACAACGCGACAGAGGTGACCGCGGCCGGTATCGCGCGGCTCGCCGGGGTGGGGCGCGCCGCCGTCAGCAACTGGCGCCGCCGGCACGCCGACTTCCCGAAGCCGGTCGGCGGTACCGAGACCAGCCCGGCCTTCGCGCTCGCCGAGGTCGAGGCCTGGCTGCGCAAGCAGGGCAAACTCGCCGAGGTCCCGCTGCGCGAGCGGGTCTGGCAGCAGCTCGCCGGCCACCCGGAGGGCCCCCTGACGGCCCTGGTGCACGCCGGCTGCGTGCTGCTGCTGATCCATGAACGGCCCACCGTCTGGCTCGACGCGAGCGCGGGCTCCGACGCGAGGCTGGCCGCGGTGCTGCCGGGGGAGCTGGAGCAGGTGCTGACCCCGCGCTTCGGCGGCTCGGGCGGGCGTGGGAGACGGCGTGTGAACGCGGCGGGCGCGGCTGGGGGTGTGACCCCTGAGGCGAAGGCCGACCGTGTGAACGCTGCGGTCGGCCGGGGCGGTGTGAACGCGCCGGGCGGCACGGGCGGTGTGAACGCCGCAACCGGTGCCGGTGGTGTGAACCCTGCCGGAGCCGGCACCGGTGTGAACGCTTCGCTCACGGCAGCCGGTGTGAACGCCGCTGCCACGGATCCCGCTGTGAACTCCTCACCGGGGCGCCCGGCCGTCAACACCCCGCCGACTGTTCACAGACCGTCGGCTGTTCACGGCACGACGGCCGGACACACCGCAGCAACCACGCACGCTGCCGACGCGGACGCCCAGGCCCCACACGGCATCCCAGCCCTCCGCACCCCCACCGGCCCCCAGCTCCTCCCCTCCGCCCCCCTCCTCCGCGGCGTCGCCGAGCTGGCCGCCGAGGTGGGGGCGCGGCAGACGTTCGAGTTCCTGCTGGGCCGGCACCTGGACGCCAACCCGCGCCAGTACACGCTGACCCCGGCCGAACTCGCCGGTCTCATGGCCGACCTCGCCGGACCGGCCCGTACCGCGCTGGACCCCGCCTGCGGCACCGGCGCCCTGCTGCGCGCCGTCGACCCCCGCCCCGGCCAGGAGCTGTACGCCCAGGACAGCGCCCCCGAGCTGGCCGCGCTCGGCGCGCTCCGGCTCGCGCTGCACAGCCGGGCCACCGTGCGCGCCGCCACCGGCGACACCCTGCGCGCCGACGCCCACCCCGGCCTGCGCGCCGACGTGGTCCTGTGCCATCCGCCGTTCAACGAGCGCAACTGGGGCCACGACGAACTCGCCTACGACCCCCGCTGGGAGTACGGCTTCCCGGCGCGCACCGAGTCCGAGCTGGCCTGGGTGCAGCACGCGCTGTCCCGGCTGACCGACGGCGGCACCGCCGTACTGCTCATGCCGCCGGCCGCCGCCTCCCGCCGCTCCGGGCGCCGGATCCGTGCCGATCTGCTGCGCCGGGGCGCGCTGCGGGCCGTCGTGGCGCTGCCGGTCGGGGCGGCACCGCCGTACAACATCCCGCTGCACCTGTGGGTGCTGCGCCGGCCCGACCGGATGCCGGCGACGCCCGAGGTGCTGCTCGTGGACACCGGAAGGTTCGCCGGGGAGGGGCGGGGCGGGCCGGACTGGGAGGCGGTGCGGGAGGCCGTGACGGACGCCTGGCGCGCCTTCGCGCGCGCGGGGCGGCTGACGGAGCGGCCGGGGCTGGCCCGTTCGGTGCCGGTCATCGAACTCCTCGACGACGACGTGGACCTCGCGCCCGCCCGCCACCTGCCGCCCGCGGTCGCCGACGGCGCGGAGCAGCTCACCCGGGTGCGCGAGCGCCTCGGCGCGACGCTGCGCCTGACCGCCGACCTCACCCCGCCCCCCGCCGACCCGGCACCGCCCGCGCGCTGGCCGCTCACCACCGTCGGCGAACTCGCGCGCGGGGGCGCGCTGGTGATGCGCACCGGCGGAAACGGCGGCCACGCGCGCGTGCCGGTCCTCACCGACCACGACGTCCTCGCCGGCACGGCGCCGTCGGGCACGCTTCCGGAGAGCGAGGAGGAGGCCGTACTGACCGAGCCGGGCGACGTCGTCGTACCGGTGCTCGGCGGGGGAGGAGTGGCGCGCGTGATCGACGAGGCGACGGGCGGCGCCGCCCTGGGGCGCAACCTCGTCCTGCTGCGCCCCGATCGCACGGCGCTCGACCCGTGGTTCCTCGCCGGGTTCCTGCGCGGGACCGCCAACAACCGGCAGGCCAGCAGTTACGCCTCCACGGCGACCCGGCTGGACGTGCGCCGGCTGCACCTGCCCCGGCTCGCGCTGGACGAACAGCGGCGCTACGGCGCACGGTTCCGCGCACTGGACGAGTTCGAGCGGGCGCTCAGGCAGGCGAGCCGGCTCGGGGAGCAGCTCGTACGCGGGATGTACGACGGACTGACGGACGGCACGGTCGCACCCGACTGAACCCGGCCCGAACGAACCCGGCCAACCGAACCCGGCCCGACCGAACCGGAGCGAAGTGATCAGTGCGACAACGGTTCGGTACAACCCGTGACCGGTTGTCCTTGTCGGCCTATACGCTCGGACTCCGACCCGGACACCGTCCCGTCGGCGTCCGTCCCCATCGGTCCCACTCGGTCCAGGAGCAGTCATGTACGGCCACGGCGCGGTGCCGCCTCCTCGCAGCGCGGGAACGGTCATATCCCTGCGCGTGATGTTCGCGGCGGCCGGGGCTCTCACGTGCGGACTGCTGTCCTGTCTCCCGCTGTTCCGGGTCGCCTTCGTGCGGGGCCGCTGGTTCGACTGGCTGATCGCCTGGCTGAGCCTGCCGCTGTCCGTCACCGGGCTGGCGGTGGTCGGCGAACTGCCGGAGCAGGACCGGCGCAGCGACGTCGCGCTGGCGCTGCTCCTGCTCCTCGGCGTGGTGTCCGCGGTGTACTACCTGGTCGTGGACATCCGGGTGCACCAGCAGCGGACGTTCGCCGGGTACGCGCACGCGCACGCGCCCACCGTGCACGGACCCTACGGCTTCGGGCACCCGGCACCGCCGTACGCGACGCCCGTCCCGGCACCGCAGCAGCCCGTACCGCCCGCGCACCACACGCCGGTACCCCAGCCGCCCGCGCACCACACGCCGGTACCCCCCGTGCCGCGGGCCGAGCCGCCGCAGCGCCCCGCGCCCGCCCGCATCGACCAGGTGCGCGCCGAACTCGACGAACTGAGCGACTATCTGCGCCGGCACGACGGACACGAGGGCCGCGGCGAGGGCGGGCGGTGACCGTGACGACGGGACGCACGGTCGCCGGCCGTTACGAACTGTCCACGCTCATCGGGCAGGGCGGCATGGGGCAGGTCTGGACGGCGTACGACCGCAGGCTCGACCGGCGTGTGGCGGTGAAGCTGCTGCGTCCCGACAAGGTGGCGGGCCAGGAGGCGGACGAGCTGCGCCGCCGGTTCGTGCGCGAGTGCCGGGTGACCGCGCAGGTGGACCACCCCGGGCTGGTGACGGTGCACGACGCGGGCAGCGAGGGCGAGGAGCTGTTCCTCGTCATGCAGTACGTCGACGGCGCCGACCTCTCCGACCACCTCGCCGAGCACGACCCGTACCCGTGGCAGTGGGCGGTCGCGGTGGCCGCGCAGCTGTGCGCCGTGCTGAGCGCCGTGCACGCCGTGCCGATCGTGCACCGCGACCTCAAGCCGCGCAACGTGATGGTGAGGCAGGACGGCACGGTCACCGTCCTCGACCTGGGCGTGGCTTCGGTGATGGACACCGACACCACCCGCCTCACGCACACCGGCTCCCCGATCGGCTCGCCCGCCTACATGGCGCCGGAGCAGGCGATGGGCGGCGCGGTCGGCCCGTACACCGACCTGTACGCGCTGGGCGTGCTGATGCACGAACTGCTGAGCGGTGAGGTGCCGTTCGCCGGTTCCACGGCGCTCGGCGTGCTGCACCGGCACCTGTACGAGCCGCCGCTGCCCGTGCGCCGGATACGCCCCGAGGTGCCCGAGGCGCTGGAGACGCTGGTGCTGCGGCTGCTCGCCAAGGACCCCCAGCACCGCCCCGCGTCCGCGCAGGAGGTGTACGAGGACCTGGCACTGCTGCTGCCCGCGCGCGGGACGCCCACGGGTGCGCCCCTGGACCCCACCCGCCCCTTCCTGCGCCCGCACGCCCCCTGGCCGGACCGCGCCAGGACCCCCGCGCCGCAGCCCGCCCCGGTCGCGCCGGCGCCGCCGGTGGCCGAGAAGCCCGATGTCGCCGCCGCCGTGGACGAGGTCAAGCGCCTGCTGGGCGAGGGCCGCATCACGCAGGCCGTCGACATCCTGGGCGCGATCCTGCCGGCAGCCGCAGAGCAGCACGGCGAGCACTCCCCGGTCGTACGCACCCTGCGCAAGCAGTACGCGGCCACGCTCATGGACGACGGCCAGTACCGGCGCGCGCTGCCCGAACTGCGCCGCCTCGCCGACGAACGCGCCGCCGAGGCCGGCCAGGCCGACCCGCAGTCGCTGCGCTATCGCTACGAGGCCGCGCAGTGCCTGGAGCAGCTGGGCGAACCGGCGGCGGCGCTCGCCGAGTACCGCGCGCTGCTGCCGTACTACGAGAACCAGTACGTCTCCGGGGATCCACAGCTCGCCCACGAGGTCCGCCGCCGCATCGGCCACCTCCTGCTCGCCCTCGGCGACCGCCCGGCCGCGCACGACACGCTCGCCCGGCTGGTCCTGGACGTGGAGCGGCTGCACGGCCCCGGCCACCCGATGGCCATGGAGGTCCGCCGGACCCTCCAGTGGCTGGGACAGGTGCGCTGAAAGGCGGACGGCCCGGGACGGATCCCGCCGGACCTTCCCGCCGCGGCGCGGCGGTGCCCGAAGCGCGTGCGAATCGTTGGTCGAATGGGTTGGCCGCGGCCCGCCCACTGCCTACCATCGATCACCGCAAGACTTTGTGCGCCCGCCCGTCGCCCGACCACCACCCCTGACGGAGGCGCTGGCGCGCCGCACCTGTCGTTGCAATCTCCTCAGGAGGTTTCCTTGCACCGCCGCCGTCGCACCGCGCTCGTCCTCACCGCCGCGATCGCCGCCGCGGCCCCCCTGCTGACCGCCTGCGGAAACGATGCGCACCCGGGCGCCGCGGCCGTCGTCGGCGGACAGCGGATCACCGTCGCCCAGCTGGAGAGCCGGGTCGACGAGGTCCGCAAGGCCCAGCGGGCCGCGGTGCCGGACGAGACGCAGTACCAGCAGGTCGTCTCCTCCACCAGCAGCCTGACCCGCGACACCCTGCACAACATGGTGCTCGACCGGGTGCTGCACCGCGCCGCGCAGGACCAGGGCATCGCGGTCACCCGCAAGGAGATCCAGCAGATGCGCGGGGACCTGGAACGGCAGGCCGGCGGCAGCAAGGGCCTGGAGACGGCCTGGCTGCAGAAGTACGGCATCGCCCCGGCCCGCCTCGACGACAACCTGCGCCTGCAACTGGAGGCGCAGAAGCTCGCCACGAGGCTCGGCACCGACACCAGCCAGCCCGCCTTCTGGAAGGCCCTGTCCAAGGCCTCGGAGGAGCTCCGCGTCGACCTCAACCCGCGCTACGGCTCCTGGGACGTGCAGAAGAGCAGCCGGGTGGACGCCGAGACACCCTGGGTGCGGGAGGTCACGACAGCGGGCGGCCGGCCGGTCACGGCGTAGGCCGGCCGGGCGGCGCGAGGGCGCGGTCGGCCGGGGGCGCGACGACGGCTCCGGTCGTACGATCACACGATCCCCTCGGCCCTGTGGACAACGCGATCCGCACTCCGGGGCCGTGGGTTACGTTCGGTTCGTGAACGGAATCAGCCCCGAACCCAGCCCCGGAACCCGCCCGCAGGCCGACCCGGAAGCCGCCCCCGGCCGTATCGTCCTGCTCACCACCAGCCACCGCGTCGCCCCCGGCCTGCTGTCCTGGCCCGCCTGGCAGGCCCTGCGCACCGCCGACGCCGTGCTGTGCGCGGACGGTGCCCACCCGCAGCTGCCGTATCTGCGCGAGGCCGGGATAGCGGTGGCGCAGGAGTCCCCCACCGCCCAGGACCTGGTGGACGCCTGCGCCGGCGGGCGCACGGTGGTGGTCGTGGCGACGGGCGAGGGCGAGCCGGCGCTCACCGACGGCCTGGCACGGCTGGCCGGCTCCGGCCGGGTCGCCATGCCGGAGCTGGAGCTGCTCCCCGCCTCCTACGACCTGCCCGGCGCCCGCCTGCTGGACCTCGTGCAGGTCATGGACCGCATCCGCGCCGAATGCCCCTGGTCCTCCCGGCAGACCCACGAGGGCCTGGCGAAGTACGGCATCGAGGAGGCGTACGAACTGGTCGAGGCGATCGAGGCCGGCGACCGCGAGGAACTGCGCGAAGAACTGGGCGACGTCCTCCTCCAGGTCGTCTTCCACTCCCGGATCGCCGAGGAGGACCCCGACGCGCCGTTCTCCGTCGACGACGTCGCCGGCGGCATCGTCGCCAAGCTCATCCACCGGCACCCGCACGTCTTCGGCGACGAGCAGGCCGAGACCCCGGAGGACGTCAAGGAGCACTGGCTGCGCACCAAGGCCGAGGAGAAGCAGCGCACCTCCGTCACCGACGGTGTCCCGCTCGGCCAGCCCGGCCTGGCCCTCGCCGCCAAACTCGCCTCCCGCACCCGGACGGCAGGCCTGGACGTCCCGCTCCCGCGCGGAGAGGGCATCGGCTACGAGCTGCTGGCCCTGGCGGTACGCGCCGAGGCGGACGGTACGGACCCGGAGGCGGCACTCCGCGCGGCGGCCCGGGCGTACCGGGACGCGATCAAGGCAGCCGAGGGCCCGCGGGCGGCGGACGCCGGAGAGGAGGACGAAGGGTAGGCGGATCGCCTCACGGCACCTCCGATTCCCTTGCGTGTCAGTACCGTTGGAGCACGGCGTGGTCGCGAGGTGTGGGGGGCGTGCGTGATGCTGGGGACGGATCTGGCGGGCGTCGGGGCCGAAGTGCTCGCGGCGGCGCTCGGCACGGAGGAGTGGGTCCGGGTCCAGGAACGCTTCGCGCGATGGTTCGCCGACCAGCGGGCCACCTCCTACGCGCGGGACCTGCTCGACACCGGGAAGGCCGGCGCCGGTCCCCCGGAGCCGCTCCAGGCGGTCTGGGCCCCCCGGCTGCGCGCCACCCTCGTCCACGCGGCGGACAAGAACGCCGCGGCCCGGCAACTGCGCGAACTGATCCGCGCGCTGGCCCCCCTCACGGAGGAACACCCCGGGCCGGCTCCCGCCGGATACCTGGTCGAGGAACCCGCGCCCGGTCCTGTCCCGTACCTGCTGGAGCAAGCCGAGCCCGGTCCCGCCCCGGAGGCGGCCACGCACGCCATGCCGGCTCCTCGTCCGCAGGTGGGTGCACCGGTCGCCGGGGACCATGTCGATTTCCGGCAGGCGGACATCCACGGACCGGTCATCGGAGTGCAGATCCAGCACACCTACGGGGCCCGGCCACCGATCGGCCTCCCCGGCCCGGAGGAGTGGCCGGCGGCCACCGCACTGGAGCCGCTCGCGCACGGCGCGCGGCCCGCCCGCCGGATGAAGGGATGCCCGCCGCTGCCGCCCTACGTCACCCGGGACGCGGACGAAGCCCTGCTCGCCGCCCTGGCCTCCGCGGCGGCGGACGGCGGGCTCGTGGTGGTGCTCGGGGAACCGTTCGCGGGAAAGTCGCGCACGGCGCTCGCGATCCTGGCAGCCGCGCTGCCGACGGCCCGGGTGTACGCGCCGGACGCCGGGGCGGACCTGCGCGGCCTGCCCGACCTGCTGCGCGGCGCGGCGGAGCACCCCGTGCTGTGGCTCGACGACCTCGACAGTCACCTGGGCGATGGCGGACTGGAGCCGCGGCTGCTCGCGCGACTGGCCGGCCTGGGCACGGTCGTACTCGCCACCCTGCGCGAGGACGCCTACGAGGAGTACCGGCAGACCCCGCGCGGCCGGGTGCTGGACCTGGCGCAGCTCGTGGAGCTGCCCCGCGAATGGACGGACGCCGAGCGGGCCCGCGCCGCCGCGTCGAAGGACCCGCGGCTGACGGAAGCCGCCGGGCTCGCCGGGGCGGAAGGGCTCGCGGCCCACCTCGCCGTGGAGCCGCGGCTGTGGGCGGACTTCCGGCGCGCCGGGCGCAAGCACCCGCGGGGACAGGCGCTGGTGCGGGCGGCGGTCGATCTGGCGCGCTGCGGGCTGCGCGGACCGCTGCCGCAGGACCTGCTCGTGGAGGTGGCCGAGAGCTACGGGCCGTCGGACGGGGCGGAGACGGTCGAGGAGGCGCTGGAGTGGGCCGCCCGGGAGCGGTACGGGGTGCTGCCGCTGCTGCGGCGCGTGGGGCCGCGGGCCTGGGCGGCGGCGGGGCCGCTGGTGGGGGCCGCCCGGTACGACGAGGACTATCCGCCGGTGGACGGCGCGCTCTGGCAACGGGCGCTGGACGTCGCACGGACGGGCGAGGGGCACGACGCCGAGCTGGTGACCACGCTGGCGGGCGTCGCGTTCGAACGGGCCGTCAATGCCGGAGACAGGAAGGCGATGTACCGGCTGGGTCTGCTGGAGGAGTCCCAGGGGCACCGGCAGGAGGCCGAGAGCTGGTTCCTGCGGGCGGCCGAGGCCGGGGTGCCGGAGGCGGCGGGGCATGTGGGCCGGCTGCTCGCGGAGCGCGGGGAGGGCAGGGACGCGGAGCCGTTCCTGGAGCAGGCAGCCGAGGCCGGGGACGGCAGGGCGGCGACGCTGCTGGGGAGGCTGCTGCGCGACCGCGCGGCGAAGTGGCTGGAGGCGGGCGCGGCTCAGGAGGACCCGGAGGCCGCGCACCTGCTGGCCGATCTGCTGATGACCAGCAGCGGGGCCGACCGCCTGTGGGACCTGTACCACACGGCGTCCGCCGCCGGGCGGACCGAGGTGGCCCGGAGCATCGGCATGTGGCTCCTGGTGTGGAACCACCGGATCGCCGGCCAGGCCTGGCTGCGCCGCGCGGCGGACGCCGGGGACGAGGAGGCCGCCCACATGCTCGAGTACGCCGACCGGCCGTGGCCGTTGGAGGAGGCCCTGAGCTACTTCGCCCCCAGCGACATCTATCCCCTGGACCGTGCCCATTACGGGGCGGTGCTGGAGGCGGCGGGCCGCACGGACGAAGCGCGTGACCACTACCGCGAGGGCTATGAGCGGGGTGACTCCTACGCCGCCTACCGCCTGGCTGCCCTGCTGGAAAAGCAGGGCAGCCAGGACGAGGCGCGCACCTGGTACCGCAAGGCCGCCGGTCTGGGCCACCCCGCTGCCCTGAAGGCGCTCGGCGAGCCACCCGCCGGTCCGGATACCGTCAAGGAGTGACCAACGAGCCCGGCCCCCCGACCGCCCCCGCCCTCTTCACCTGGGAGTTCGCCGCCGATCCGTACCCCGCCTACGCCTGGCTGCGCGAGCACGCGCCGGTGCACCGGACGCGGTTGCCGAGCGGTGTCGAGGCGTGGCTGGTCACCCGGTACGCCGATGCCCGGCAGGCACTGGCCGACCAGCGGCTGAGCAAGAACCCGGCGCATCACGACGAGCCCGCGCACGCCAAGGGCAAGACCGGCATCCCGGGCGAGCGCAAGGCCGAGCTGATGACGCACCTGCTGAACATCGACCCGCCGGACCACACCCGGCTCAGAAGGCTCGTCAGCAAGGCGTTCACCCCCCGCCGGGTCGCCGAGTTCGCCCCCCGGGTGCAGGAGCTGACCGACCACCTCATCGACGGGTTCGCGAGCAGCGGATCGGCCGACCTCATCCACGAGTTCGCCTTCCCGCTGCCCATCTACGCCATCTGCGACCTGCTCGGCGTCCCGCGCGAGGACCAGGACGACTTCCGGGACTGGGCGGGCATGATGATCCGGCACGGCCAAGGCCCCCGGGGCGGGGTCGCGCGGTCGGTGAAGAAGATGCGCGGCTATCTCGGCGAGCTGATCCACAAGAAGCGGGAGGCGCTGCCCGCCGTGCCCGCGCCCGGCGAGGACCTGATCTCCGGCCTCATCCGCGCCTCCGACCACGGTGAGCACCTCACCGAGAACGAGGCCGCCGCCATGGCCTTCATCCTGCTGTTCGCCGGCTTCGAGACGACCGTCAACCTCATCGGCAACGGCACCTACGCCCTGCTCACCCACCCCGAGCAGCGCCGCCGGCTGCAGGAGTCCCTGGCCCGCCGGGAGACGGACCTGCTGGAGACCGGCGTGGAGGAACTCCTGCGCTACGACGGCCCGGTGGAGCTGGCCACCTGGCGGTTCGCCACCGAGCCGCTGACCATCGGCGGCCAGGACATCGCGCCGGGCGATCCGGTGCTCGTCGTCCTCGCCGCCGCCGACCGGGACCCGGAGCGGTTCGCCGACCCGGACGTGCTGGACCTCGCCCGCCGCGACAACCAGCACCTCGGGTACGGGCACGGCATCCACTACTGCCTGGGCGCGCCGCTCGCCCGCCTGGAGGGCCAGACCGCGCTCGCCACCCTGCTCACCCGGCTGCCGGACCTGCGGCTCGCCGCGGACCCGGCGGAGCTGCGCTGGCGCGGCGGGCTGATCATGCGCGGCCTGCGCACCCTGCCGGTGGAGTTCACGCCGGTGAGCGGGGGCGGCGGCGGTCAGTAGTCCAGTTCCGCGAACCACTCGCCCCGGCCGCCCGGCGTCAGGTCGAGCAGGTGCCAGACGGGGTTGAGGAGGTCGATGCCGCGCTGGTCGATGTCCTCGGCCATGCGGGGGCGGGCGGAGTAGAAGTGGCGGACCGTGCCGTCGGCGTCCCGGGTGAAGACGGAGACGGTGGAGTCCTGGACGCCGTCCTCGTCCTCGCTGCCCAGGTCGTACTTGAAGGTGCTGTCCCCGCAGCTCAGCAGGCGCAGCCGGGACCAGCCGCGGTTGCGGGCGTGCTGCCGCAGCGCGGGCGGGTCGGCGGCCGCGACGACGGCGAGGTCGGCGTTCCGGGCGAGGTGGTGGGCGATGCCGTTGTAGCCGTCGATCCACAGGGTGCACATCGGGCACGGGCTGGTCTGCCGTTTGCCGTACATGAAGTGGTAGACGATCAGCGGCCGGCCGGGGCCGGTGAACAGCCGGCTCAGGGTGACCTCGCGCACCGGGGTGTCGCCCGCGTCGAGGTCGGCGGGGCCTTCGAGGAAGACGTAGTCGTCGACCTCGGGGCCCTGGGGGAGCGCCCTCCGCTGGGCCGCGACCTTCTCGCGGTGACGCATGAGCTCGATCTCGGCGTGGCGGAGTTCCTCGCGGGCGGCGAGGTAGTCCGCGGACTCGCCGGGCAGTCGGGTGTGCCGGAACATCGTGGTCCTCCTGGCTGGGAAGCCCCCCGGGTCATGTCGGGTCCATGGTTCCGGTTGCCGTACTCGCCCGCGGTGCGACGGCGCCGTTCCCGACGGGTGACAGCGGGGGAGCGACGGGAATGGTGACGGACCCTCAGCCGGAAGATGACAACACCTCAACTCTGTGATCTTCACGTGATCTGCGCGGCATGAACTTGTGACAAGTGATCGTCTGCCGATACGTTCACCCATCAGCGCGGCGACCGGCTCGATCCGCCGCGCCGGCTCTGCTGTCGCTCGAAAGGCTCCTGCATGCTCTCCGGGAACGGTCGACACCGTCGCCCCCGCCAGGCCCCCGCCCTCCTCGTCGCGGCCGGAGTGACCGGCTCCGCCATCGCCATCCCGCTCCTCGGCGCGGCGAGCGCCAACGCGGCCGACGGCACCACGTGGGACAAGGTGGCCGAATGCGAGAGCGGCGGCTCCTGGAGCGCGGACACCGGCAACGGGTACTACGGCGGCCTGCAGATCTCGCAGGAGGACTGGAACGCCTACGGCGGCGGCCAGTACGCGGCCAGCCCCGACCAGGCCAGCCGCAACCAGCAGATCGCCGTCGCCGAGAAGATCCTCGCCGACAAGGGCACGACCCCGTGGGCCACCTGCGCCCTGCTGTCCGGACTGACCTCGGGCTCGGGCTCCGTGGACGTCGACACGGGCGTCGGCGGTTCCGGTGACACCGGCGGTTCGGGTGACTCGTCCGGATCGGCCGAGAAGCCCGATACTTCCGGCAACCCCGGTTCCTCCGGCAGCCCCGGTTCCTCCGGCGGCTCCGGCCCGGCCGGTCTGCCGGGTTCGTCGCCTTCCACCGGCGCCGGCTCCGACGCCGACTCGGACTCCGGTTCCCCGTCGGACACGACCACCACGCCGAGCGGAAAGCCGGAGAAGAACGCCGGTACGGAGACCGGCTCCACGGGGACCAACACCCCCAAGTCGGACAAGTCCGCTTCGCCGGGCACCGGAAGCGCACGGGAATCCGCCCCGACGGCCACCCCGAGCACCGGCGCCGGGGACAACCCCCAGCAGGCTGCAGGTTCTTGGAGCCTGGTCGACACCGGAGCCCTCAGTGGCGGACGCCACCGCGGGGCGAGCGCGAACGAAAACGTGACAAACGGTCAGGACGTCGCCTCTTCCGGACGGCACGCAGCACGCGAAACGGACACGTACACCGTCCGCGAGGGCGACTCCCTCGCCTCCATCGCCGACTCCCTTGAGGTGGACGGCGGGTGGCGCGCGCTCTACGCCGGCAACAAGAAGGCCATCGGCGCCGACCCGAACCACATCAGCGCCGGTCAGACCCTGGAAGTCGCGGGCGAAACCGGCGCGAAGTAGCCGGAGTTGACGCCCCACTTAACGCCCTAATGTCCGGTTTGGCGAAAGTGTGGGATGAGTCTCAGAAGCCCTGATCGTCTTTGAAATTCCGCGGATCGCGTGTCTACGGTCGAGACCGCTCGTCACCACGAGCCCCGGCAGTCGCAACGCCGAATCCTGCCAGCGGTTGCCCGGGAACAGTCGTCGCGTCAAGCGCCGTAGGCAGGAGCGGGGGACCCAAGGTAAGTGCCGGGCCCGGCAGTTGAATGCCGGAACCGGCTGGGGGTGAAGCCGCGCATCCCGCGACAGCGGGAGCGCGGCCGGGCAACTCAACCGGCCCGAACCCGACAGCTCACCTCGCAGGCGTCGGTGAGGGGATCGATCCATGCTGTTTACCGGCAAGGGCAAGCACCGCCGTCCGTCCAAGGCCGTCCGCGCCATCACGCTCGCCGGTGTCACCGGCGCCGTCGTCGCCGCCCCGCTGATGGCGGCCGGCAACGCCTCCGCCGCCACCTCCGCCGAGTGGGACAAGGTCGCCCAGTGCGAGTCCGGCGGCAACTGGTCCATCAACACCGGCAACGGCTACTACGGCGGTCTGCAGTTCTCCGCCTCCACCTGGGCCGCGTACGGCGGCACGCAGTACGCCGCCACCGCCGACAAGGCCAGCAAGGCGCAGCAGATCGCGGTCGCCGAGAAGGTCCTCGCCGCGCAGGGCAAGGGCGCCTGGCCGGTCTGCGGCACGGGCCTGTCCGGCACCCCGTACAACGGCTCCGCCCCGAGCACCTCCTCGAACTCGGGCAGCGGCACCACCACCACCCGCTCCACCGAGCAGCAGGCCGCCTCCCGCTCCGCCGAGCGTCCGGCCGCGAGCGCGAGCAAGGGTCAGAGCAAGACCGTCACCACGCCGACCGGCAAGAAGGTCAAGAAGGGCGACGGCGAGTACAAGGTCGTCACCGGCGACACGCTCAGCACCATCGCCCAGAAGCACCACGTGCAGGGCGGCTGGAAGAAGCTGTTCGAGCTGAACAAGGACATCGTCGAGGACGCCAACCTGATCTACCCGGGTCAGCAGCTGCACCTGAAGTGACACCCGGCTCCCAGCCGGATCGCGGGGCCCGCACGTCCGTGCGGGCCACCCTGAAGGCTCCCGTGCGGGCCACCCCCCGTCCCCACGGGCCCCCGTCCCGGTGCGTGTTCCCCCGTACGCACCGGGACGGGGTTTTTTCATGCCTGCCGTCAAGCCCTTTGTTTCACGCAGGAACAAAAGGTACGGTCGCCTTGTCCACGGGACGGTCGGTCGGTGGCCGACGCCCCCGGGACGGTTAGGCTCTAGGCGCAAGGCACACCAGCCCCGCACTTCCAGCGTCACATCCAAGAAGGAGATGCTCGTGCCGTCCATCGACGTCGTCGTAGCCCGGGAAATCCTGGACTCCCGAGGCAACCCCACGGTCGAGGTCGAGGTCGGCCTCGACGACGGCAGCACGGGTCGTGCCGCCGTTCCGTCCGGCGCCTCGACCGGCGCCTTCGAGGCCATCGAGCTCCGCGACGGTGACCCGAACCGTTACCAGGGCAAGGGTGTCGAGAAGGCCGTCCTCGCCGTCATCGAGCAGATCGGCCCGGAGCTGGTCGGCTACGACGCCACCGAGCAGCGCCTGATCGACCAGGCCATGTTCGACCTGGACGCCACCGACAACAAGGGCTCCCTCGGCGCCAACGCCATCCTCGGCGTCTCGCTCGCCGTCGCCCACGCCGCCTCCGAGGCCAGCGACCTCCCCCTCTTCCGCTACCTGGGCGGCCCGAACGCGCACCTGCTGCCGGTGCCGATGATGAACATCCTGAACGGCGGCTCGCACGCCGACTCCAACGTGGACATCCAGGAGTTCATGATCGCCCCGATCGGCGCGGAGTCCTTCTCCGAGGCCCTGCGCTGGGGCACCGAGGTCTACCACACCCTCAAGAAGGTCCTGAAGAGCAAGGGCCTGGCCACCGGCCTCGGTGACGAGGGCGGCTTCGCCCCGAACCTCGGCTCCAACCGTGAGGCCCTCGACCTCATCCTCGAGGCCATCCAGGAGGCCGGCTACACCCCCGGCGAGCAGATCGCCCTGGCGCTCGACGTCGCCGCGTCCGAGTTCTACAAGGACGGCTCCTACGTCTTCGAGGGCAAGACGCGCTCCGCCGCCGAGATGACCGACTACTACGCCGAGCTCGTCGAGGCGTACCCGCTCGTCTCCATCGAGGACCCGCTGTTCGAGGACGACTGGGCCGGCTGGAAGACCATCACCGAGAAGCTCGGCGACAAGGTCCAGCTGGTCGGCGACGACCTGTTCGTCACCAACCCCGAGCGCCTCGCCCGCGGCATCGAGGAGGGCGCCGCCAACGCCCTGCTGGTCAAGGTCAACCAGATCGGCTCGCTGACCGAGACCCTGGACGCCGTGGAGCTGGCCCAGCGCAACGGCTTCAAGTGCATGATGTCCCACCGCTCCGGCGAGACCGAGGACGTCACCATCGCCGACCTGGCCGTCGCCACCAACTGCGGCCAGATCAAGACCGGCGCCCCGGCCCGCTCCGAGCGCGTCGCCAAGTACAACCAGCTGCTGCGCATCGAGGAGATCCTCGACGACGCGGCGGTGTACGCCGGCCGTAGCGCCTTCCCGCGGTTCCGCTCCGCGAACCAGTAGGCACAGCGAGGGCTGAGCCTGCCCGGGCTAAGTCCTAGCCAGTCGTACGTACGTCCCCGTACCCGGTCCCGTACCGTGTCCGGGGACGTACGCACGTGTGAAAGGGGAGGCGGAGAGCCAGATGGCCGTGAAGGACCGGGACCGTTTCTCCACCGCGACCAGGCTGCGGCTGCTCGGCGAGCAGACGGCGGCCCGGGTCTACCGTTCCCAGACCAAGCGGCAGGCCCGCCGCTCCCGCCTCACCGGCCGCGCGGCACTGCTCGCGCTGGTGCTGTGCTCCCTGGTCGTCGCCCTCGCCTACCCGATGCGCCAGTACGTCTCCCAGCGGGCGGAGATCGCCGACCTCCAGCGGCAGCGGGAGCAGGCCCGCGAGCGCGTCGAGCAGCTGCGTGACCTGAAGGCGCGCTGGCAGGACGACGCCTACGCCGAGCAGCAGATCCGCCGCCGGCTGCACTACGTGAAGCCCGGGGAGACCGGGTACGTGGTCATCGACCCGGGCGCGGCCAGGCCGTCCCGCGCCGACCTCGGGGCCGCCCACCGGCCCTGGTACGCGAACGTCTGGGACGGCGTCGACAAGTCCGACGCCTCCGACCAGTGAGCCGGCGTCAGGCCGGTACGACCAGAAAGCCACTCTGAAAGCAGTCATGGAAACGCCTCCGCCGCCCACTCCGCGCACCGAGCCCACCGACGCGGACGTTGAGGCCTTCAAGCAGCAGCTGGGCCGCCCGCCGCGGGGCCTGCGGGCCATCGCGCACCGCTGCCCGTGCGGTCAGCCGGACGTCGTGGAGACGGCACCGCGCCTGCCCGACGGCACGCCCTTCCCGACGCTCTACTACCTGACGTGCCCGAAGGCGTCCTCCGCCATCGGCACGCTGGAGGCGAACGGCGTGATGAAGGAGATGACCGAGCGGCTGCAGACCGATCCCGAGCTGGCCGCCGCATACCGGGCCGCCCACGAGGACTACATCCGCCGCCGGGACGAGATCGAGGTCCTGCAGGGCTTCCCGAGCGCCGGCGGCATGCCGGACCGGGTCAAGTGCCTGCACGTGCTCGTCGCCCACTCGCTGGCCGCCGGGCCGGGCGTGAACCCGCTCGGCGACGAGGCCCTGGCGATGCTGCCGGAGTGGTGGAGCAAGGGCGCGTGCGTGACGCTCGACGGCAGTGAGGGGGACGAGAAGTGACCCGCGTCGCCGCCGTCGACTGCGGCACCAACTCCATCCGCCTGCTGGTCGCCGACGCCGACCCGGCGACGGGCGAACTGACCGAGCTGGACCGCCGGATGACGATCGTGCGGCTCGGCCAGGGCGTCGACCGCACCGGTCGGCTCGCGCCCGAGGCGCTGGAGCGCACCTTCGCGGCCTGCCGCGAGTACGCGGACGTCATCAAGGAGTACGGCGCCGAGCGCCTCCGCTTCGTCGCCACCTCCGCCTCCCGCGACGCCGAGAACCGGGACGACTTCGTACGGGGTGTGCTGGACATCCTCGGGGTCGAGCCCGAGGTCATCTCCGGCGACCAGGAGGCCGAGTTCTCCTTCACCGGCGCCACCAGGGAACTCACCGGCCGCACCGACCTGACCCGGCCCTACCTGGTCGTGGACATCGGCGGCGGCTCCACCGAGTTCGTCGTCGGCGACGACCACGTGCGCGCCGCCCGCTCGGTGGACGTCGGCTGCGTGCGGATGACCGAGCGGCACCTCGCGCACGGCGGCCAGGTGAGCGACCCGCCCACCGAGGCGCAGATCGCCGCGATGAGGGCCGACATCGAGGCCGCCCTGGACCTCGCCGAGCAGACGGTCCCGCTGCGCGAGGCGCACACCCTGGTGGGCCTGGCCGGGTCCGTCACCACGGTGTCCGCGATCGCCCAGGAGCTGCCCGCGTACGACTCCGCGCGCATCCACCACTCCCGGATCTCCAGGGACCGGGTGCGCGAGATCACCGAGTGGCTGCTGCGCT
The DNA here is from genome assembly GCF_044750305.1 of Streptomyces sp. NPDC088810. NCBI lineage: Bacteria > Bacillati > Actinomycetota > Actinomycetes > Kitasatosporales > Streptomycetaceae > Streptomyces > Streptomyces sp. NPDC088810. The sequence continues at coordinate 89,584 of NZ_JBIVJQ010000005.1, read as the reverse complement.
CCACGCACGCCGAGCGGGCCGCGGTCCCGTCCATGCACCCGGGCCGGGTCGACGTCATCGGCGCGGGCGCCCTCGTCCTGCTCGCGATCATGGAGCGGATCGGGGCCGAGGAGGTCGTGGTGAGCGAGCACGACATCCTCGACGGCATCGCGTGGTCGGTGGCGTAGCTCTCTTTTGTTACCCGCCGGTAGCCATCTGCTGAGCAGGTTGGATAACGTCTGAGCACGGTCGAGGGCCCCCTTGAGGGGCCCTCTGTCGCAGCCGGGCGGAAAAGTTCGTGAAGTTCTTCACAAGGAATTCCCGCCGACCGGTCCCCGGAACGGGGTCCATGGGCCCTTCCGGGGGGTCAAGAGCCGTTTGAACATGTTCAGATGAAGGGTGCGGGAGGGGCCCGGAAGGGGTTGTTCCGAGGGTGTCACGGCGCCCTCACGGCCACCCCGAAGAGCCGGAGAGGCAGCTCACGCGGCCTTGACAACGGGGCGAAGCGCCCCGCGGTTCCCCGCCGCTCGCATGACCTGCGTCACGCGGGTCGCGGAGTTTAACACAGGCCCTGTCGGAGCTTGTGAAGGGGCGCACGAGCGACCCCCCGATGGCGGGTGGATACTCGATGGCATGAGCACCACGGAGCGTCCCAGGATCCTCGTAGTAGGCGGTGGGTACGTAGGCCTGTACGCAGCTCGGCGCATCCTCAAGAAGATGCGCTACGGCGAGGCGACCGTCACGGTCGTCGACCCCCGGTCGTACATGACCTACCAGCCCTTCCTCCCCGAAGCCGCCGCCGGCAGCATCTCCCCTCGCCACGTCGTCGTCCCGCTGCGACGCGTGCTGCCGAAGGCGGAGGTCCTCACCGGCCGGGTCACCACCATCGACCAGGACCGCAAGGTCGCCACGATCGCCCCCCTGGTGGGCGAGGCGTACGAGCTGCCCTTCGACTACCTGGTCATCGCGATGGGCGCGGTCTCCCGCACCTTCCCGATCCCCGGCCTCGCCGAGCAGGGCATCGGCATGAAGGGCATCGAGGAGTCCATCGGCCTGCGCAACCACGTCCTGGAGCAGCTGGACAAGGCCGACTCCACGAACGACGAGGAGATCCGCCGCAAGGCGCTCACCTTCGTCTTCATCGGCGGTGGCTTCGCGGGTGCGGAGACCATCGGCGAGGTCGAGGACATGGCCCGGGACGCCGCCAAGTACTACAAGAACGTGTCCCGCGAGGACATGCGTTTCATCCTCGTCGACGCCGCCGACAAGATCCTCCCCGAGGTCGGCCCCAAGCTCGGCCAGTACGGCAAGGAGCACCTGGAGAGCCGGGGCGTGGAGATCTACCTCTCCACCTCGATGGACTCCTGCGTCGACGGCCACGTCGTACTCAAGAACGGCCTCGAGGTCGACGCCAACACCATCGTGTGGACCGCCGGCGTCAAGCCGAACCCGGCCCTCGCCCGCTTCGGCCTGCCCCTCGGCCCGCGCGGCCACGTCGACTGCGAGCCCACGCTCCAGGTCAAGGGCACGGACTACATCTGGGCCGCCGGCGACAACGCCCAGGTCCCGGACGTCGCCGCCCGCAAGGCCGGCGTCGAGAACGCCTGGTGCCCGCCGAACGCCCAGCACGCGCTGCGCCAGGCCAGGGTCCTCGGCGACAACGTGGTCTCCGGCATGCGGGGCTTCCCGCAGAAGGAGTACGAGCACGCCAACAAGGGTGCGGTCGCCGGTCTCGGCCTGCACAAGGGCGTGGCGATGATCGTCATGGGCAAGATGAAGATCAAGCTCAAGGGCCGCCTCGCCTGGTACATGCACCGTGGCTACCACGGCATGGCGATGCCGACCTGGAACCGCAAGATCCGCGTCTTCGCCGACTGGACCCTCGGCATGTTCCTCAAGCGCGAGGTCGTCTCCCTGGGCGCCATGGAGAACCCCCGCGAGGAGTTCTACGAGGCCGCCAAGCCCGCGCCGGTCGCCGCCGCGAGCAAGTCCGAGGAGAAGGCCAAGGCCTCCTGACCTTACGGTCACCCAGCACAGCCCGAAGGGGGCCGCCTGCCATCCGTGGTGCGGGCGGCCCCTTCGGCGTGTCCGGTCCCGGTCACAGGGCCTGGGCGGGCTCGTCGGCCGTGGCGGGGGCGGCGGCCGCGGTGGTGCGGTCGTCCGCTGTGCGGACGCTGTCCAGGAGCTGCTTCCAGTCCCGGTCGACGGCCTTCTGCTGCTTGCCGGGGCCCACCGTCACCACCTGGATCGTGTGGTCGCCCAGGTTGACGAACGAGGTGTGACCCACGGTGCCGTCGGCACCCTTGAGGTCCGCCACGAGGACCTGGTCACCGGCGGGTGTGGTCCTCTCCGTGACCTTGGTGCTGCGCAGTGGGGAGTCGGTCTCGGAGTTGTAGCCCTTCAGGAACGCCTTGAGACCCTCCTGGAGGTCCAGCGGCTGGGCGCTCGCCGCACCGGGCTGGTCGTAGACGAAGAAGCCGATGACCCCGTGGTCGGTCGTCAGCAGGTAGGAGCGCGAGCCGCCGTCGGGCGACCGGTCCTCGTCGAACTGGGGGTGCCCGGGCATCTGGACCGAGACGCCGCTGGGCCTGTCGGTGGTCGGCGTCCACCGGGCGCCGGCATCGTCGGCCGTGGCCGGTGCGTCCACCGCGGCGACGGTGGCCGTCGGCGTGGCCGCCGGGGCGGCGAAGGCGCTGGTGGGCAGGAGTACGCCTGCGCCGATCACCGTGGTGGACGCGGCGGTCAGGGCCAGGCGGTGGAGGGCGGTACGACGGGTCATGGTGCTTCACTCCGGATCAGTGGTGGGGGAAAAGTGGATGTCTCCATTGCGGCCCGGCTCCCCGGCCGCCGTCATGCCCCGGCTTCCCGTGACACGCGGGCTCGGGACTTGACCGACGGCGCTCTCTCGCGCACACTTCCGCGCCCCGCACGCCGGGGAGCCGACACCCGACGGGAGCTTGCACCCGAGGGAACACCAAGTACGCCGTGTCCGGCCCGGGTGCCACGGGAATGGCCTTCTCGTACGCGATTGTTGGCCCCGGAGACCGGACGAAGACGGATCGAGTGGCCGTTCTTTCACGGAGGTGTGCGCCATGGCCGACGCCGCGTCGCGGCTGAGGAGTCTTGCCGAGCAGATGCTGGGAGCCCCGCTCCCGCTGCGCCTGAAAGCCTGGGACGGGTCGCAGGCCGGCCCGCCCGACGCGCCGGCGCTCGTCGTGCGCAACCGCCGCGGCCTGCGCCGCATGCTGTTCAAACCGGGCGAACTGGGCCTGGCCCGCGCCTGGGTCTCCGGCGACCTGGAGATCGAGGGCGACCTGTACGCCGCGCTCGACGTGATGTCGGGCCTGGTCTGGGAGCGCGGGGAGGACGCCCGCACCCTCGTCGAGGCCGTGCGCGACCCCGGCGTCCGGGCCGCCGCCCGCGAGCTGCTGAAACTGGCCGGCCCGCCGATCCCGCCCGCCCCGCCGCGCGAGGAGATCCGCAGACCCCGCCGGCGCCTGCACACCCGCCGCACCGACAAACGGGCCATCAGCCACCACTACGACGTCGGCAACGACTTCTACGAGATCGTCCTCGGCCCCTCCATGGTGTACTCCTGCGCCTACTGGGAGGAGGCCGGCACCCTGGAGACCGCCCAGCGCGACAAGCTCGAACTGATCTGCGCCAAGCTGGGCCTGAAGGAGGGTCAGCGGCTGCTGGACGTCGGCTGCGGCTGGGGCTCCATGGCCATCCACGCGGCCCGCGAGTACGGCGTGGGCGTCGTCGGCGTCACGCTGTCCCAGGAGCAGGCGGCGTACGCCCGCAAGCGCGTCGCCGACGAGGGGCTGACCGACCGGGTGGAGATCAGGGTCCAGGACTACCGGGACGTCGCGGACGGCCCCTTCGACGCGATCTCCTCCATCGGCATGGCCGAACACGTCGGCGCCGAGAAGTACCTGGAGTACGCCCGTCAGCTGTACGACCTGCTCAAGCCCGGCGGCCGGCTGCTCAACCACCAGATCGGCCGCCGTCCGCAGCGGGACGAGTCGGCCTACGAGGTGGACGAGTTCATCGACTCCTACGTCTTCCCCGACGGCGAACTCGCCCCCGTCGGCACCACCGTCACCCAGTTGGAGCGGGCCGGCTTCGAGGTCCGGGACGTGGAGTCCATCCGCGAGCACTACGCCCTCACCCTGCGCCGCTGGGTCGCCAACCTGGAGGCCGACTGGGACCGCGCGGTCCGGCTCACCAGCCCCGGCCGCGCCCGGGTCTGGCGGCTGTACATGGCCGCCTGCGCGCTCGCCTTCGAACACAACCGCATCGGCGTCAACCAGGTCCTGGCGATCCGCACGCCCGAGTCCGGCACCTCAGGACTGCCCCTGCGGCCCCGCACCTGGCACGGCTGACCGCGGTACGGCACAGCTGAGGGGGCCCCGTCCCGCGGGGCCCCCTTCGCCGTCGTACGGCCGCCTACTCGGCCTTGATGGCCGCCAGCATGTTCAGCCGGGCCGCCCGGCGGGCCGGCCACAGGGCGGCCAGGACGCCCACCGTGCCCGCCAGCAGCAGGAACACCGCCATCCGGCCCCACGGCAGCACCAGCTCGTACGTCGCCATCTTCGTGCCCAGCAGCTCACCGGCCGCCCAGCCGAAGAACACGCCCAGGCCGATGCCCAGCACCCCGCCGAACAGGGAGATCACCAGGGACTCCAGGCGGACCATCCGCTTGATCGCCCTGCGGTCCAGGCCGATCGCGCGGAGCATGCCGATCTCCTGGGCGCGCTCGAAGACGGACATCGCCAGCGTGTTGACGACGCCGAGCACCGCGACGATCACCGCCATGCCGAGCAGGCCGTAGACCATGTTCAGCACCTGCGTGAACATCTTCCCGATCTCATGGGAGATGTCCTGCTTGTCCTGCACCTTGATCGCCGGGTTGAAGCCGAGGACCTTCTCCAGCCCGTCCTTGGTCCCGTCGGAGGCACCGCCGGCGGTCTTGACCATGACCTGCATGTCGGCCGGGTCGGTCAGGTGCGGGGTGAGGACCTTGTTGTCGAGGATGATCCCGTTCAGCATGTCGTTGCCCTCGTAGACCCCCGCGACCGTCAGCCGCTGCGCCTTGCCGTCCTCGAAGTGCGCGGTGAAGCGCGAACCGGCCTTCCAGCCGAACGACTTGGCCCGGTCCTCGTCCACGACGACCCGCGTGCCGCCCACGGTGAAGGAGCCGTCGGTCACCTTCAGGTCCGTCAGCTTGCCGATCGCCGCGCCGTCGACGCCGGTCAGGAACTCCGTCTCGCCGTCGATGCGGGACTCGCCGTTGCGCAGCGGGCTGCTCTCGGTGACCCCGTCGGCGCCGGCGAGCTTCTTCTCCACCTCGGGGGAGAGCGGGCCGCGGTTGGCCATCGAGACGACGTAGTCGGCGCGGATCGCCGAGGAGGCCATCTTGTCGATGGACTTCTGCAGGCTGCCCGCCATCACCGTCATGCCGGTGATCAGGGTCAGGCCGATCATCAGCGCGGACGCGGTGGCCGCGGTACGGCGCGGGTTGCGCACCGAGTTCTGGCGGGCCAGCTTGCCCGACACCCCGAAGGCGCGCAGCACCGGCGCGGCGGCGGCGATCAGCGGGCGGGACAGCAGCGGGGTCAGGACGAACACGCCGATGATCAGCAGGACCGCGCCGACGCCCATCGCGCCCTGGCCGGTGTCGGCGTCCATCCTCGTGCCCGCGAGGACCACCGCGATGCCGGCCGCCGCGAACAGCGAGCCCAGCGTGTTGCGCAGCACCAGCGACTTGGTGGTGGCCTTGGCGTGCACGCTGCTCATGGCCGCCACCGGCGGGATCTTCGCGGCCCGCCGGCCGGGCAGCCAGGCGGCCAGCATGGTGACGAGGATGCCGACGGCCAGGGCGGCGGCCACCGTGCCGGGGGTGATCACCAGCGGCCCGTCGGGCACGCTCCCGCCGAAGGAGTCCAGCAGGGAGCGCAGGCCCGCGCCGATGCCGACACCGGCGGCCAGACCGGCCACACCGGCGACCGCGCCGACCGCGAACGCCTCGATGAGCACCGAGCGGGTGACCTGGCGGCGGGAGGCGCCGACCGCCCGCATCAGGGCCAGCTCGCGGGTGCGCTGGGCGACCAGCATGGTGAAGGTGTTGGCGATGATGAACGTGCCGACGAACAGGGCGATACCGGCGAACACCAGCAGCATCTGCTTCAGGCTGCTCATGGACGAGGAAATCATCTGCGCCTGGTCGTCGGCGAGCTGCTTGCCGGTGGTGGTCTCCACGAGCCTGGCCGGCAGCGCCTTGTCCAGCGCGGCCTTGAGCGCCGTCTGGCTGGTGCCGGGCGCGGCCTGCACGTCGATCTCGTCGTACGTGCCCTTCTTGCCGAACAGGGCCTGCGCGGTCGGGGTGTCGAACAGGGTGAGGCTGCCGCCCGCGGCCACGTTGCCGTCGTCGGTGGTGAAGATGCCGCTGACGGTCGGGGTGAGGACGGGACCGTCGACGGAGAGGCGGACGGTGTCGCCGACCCGGTAGCCGGCCCGCTTCGCGGTCGCGGAGTCGATCAGCACCTGGTCCTTGCCGCGCGGGGCATGGCCGCTGACCAGCGGGTAGCGGGGGTCCTTCGGGCCCCAGTAGTTGCCGCCGGCGGACTGCCAGTCGCCGCCGACGAGCTTGCCGTGCTTGTCGGCGACGGCGGTGAAGCCGGTGACGACACCGGTGGCGGAGGCGGCCCCGGGAACCCCGGCGGCCTTCTTCAGCAGGGCCTGGGTCAGCTCGGGGTCCTTGCCGACCTTGTCGCCCTTGGAGTCCTGGTACTCGGGCTGTACGGCGACGTCGACCCGGTCGAAGCCCTTGGCGGAGCTCTTCTGGTAGGCGTCGGAGATGGTGTTGGTGAAGACGAGCGTCCCGGAGACGAAGGCGACGCCGAGCATGACGGCGAGCACGGTCATCAGCAGCCGGGCCTTGTGCGCGAGGACGTTGCGCAGGGCGGTGCGGAACATCAGCTGGTACGGCCCTTCGCGTCGAACTGCTTCATGGTGTCGAGGACGGAGTCGGCCGTCGGACCGTACATCTCGTCGACGATCCCCCCGTCGGCCAGGAAGATCACACGGTCCGCGTAGGCGGCGGCCACCGGGTCGTGCGTGACCATGACGACGGTCTGGCCCAGCTCGCGCACGGAGTTGCGCAGGAAGCCGAGGACCTCGGCGCCGGAGCGCGAGTCCAGGTTTCCGGTCGGCTCGTCACCGAAGATGATCTCGGGCCGGGAGGCGAGGGCCCGGGCCACGGCGACGCGCTGCTGCTGGCCGCCGGACAACTGTGCGGGGCGGTGGCCGAGCCGCCCGGACAGCCCCACCATGTCGATGACCCGGTCCAGCCACGCCTTGTCCGGCTTCCGGCCGGCGATGTCCATCGGGAGGGTGATGTTCTCCAGGGCGGTCAGCGTCGGCAGCAGGTTGAACGCCTGGAAGATGAAGCCGATCTTGTCCCGGCGCAACTTGGTGAGCTGCTTGTCCTTCAGGGAGCCCAGCTCGGTGTCACCGATCCGGACGGACCCGGAGGAGAAGGTGTCCAGTCCGGCCACGCAGTGCATCAGCGTGGACTTCCCGGAGCCGGACGGACCCATGATCGCGGTGAACTCGGCCGCCCGGAAGTCGACCGAGACCCGGTCCAGGGCGACCACCCGGGTCTCACCCTGCCCGTAGATCTTCGACAGCTCCGTGGCGCGTGCGGCCACGGCGGTGGTCCGGCCGGCGGTGGGTGTGGTGGTCACGGGAGGGTGCTCCTGTCGGGATGACGTGTGTTCCTGAGGACCGCTCCATCGTCTCGGCGCGAAACGCGTAGGGAGTCAGTCGCTGTTCCGGTTCCGGGGGGCGACTCGGGTCGGACGGGGCGGCTCGGTGTCATACCTGGGGAGGACGGGCGACCCTGACTCCCGTCGTGCACGGAGGCCTTGCAGAGAACAGGTGGACCGCCCTCGTTCGGACGGTGAAATTCCGTCATTTCACGTACGCGCGCGCAGCCGTCACGTCAGGCTATTGGCAAGTGCGGATGGCGCGTTCCGTCGGCTGATGCACCCTCAGACGTCAATAAAATAAGACAACATCGGTCCACCCGTCCGCTGTTCGGGGGATGGGTCCCGATAGGCTCGAACCTCGAAGCGGAGCCCATGGCCTGCCCGGATGGTGGAATGCAGACACGGCGAGCTTAAACCTCGCTGCCCCTTCGCGGGCGTGCCGGTTCAAGTCCGGCTCCGGGCACCTTCCGCCATCGACGTCACCCCCGCAGAGCACCGGACCACCGCACGACCGTTGACGGCGGCGTCCATGCGGTCGGAGACTCACGCCCCCGGCCAGACTCACGCCCCCCGCCATGCGGACCACCGTTGGGATCATCGGGGGCCGGCCGGCCGCGTGCTGGACATGACGACCCCGCTGCACCGGGCTCCGGACCGAGGCGTACGCCGGGTTTCCGCTCGGTTGGCCGTCCGTCCGTGGCCTGGAATCAGTCGTCCGCGTAGCGTGTTGGGCAGCACGGCAGGGGAAAGATCCTCCTCAAGTATCACGACGATCCTTTGCCAATCCATTACCCTTGAGGCCAAGGCTGCACTCGGCAGCCATGGAGGAGTGAAATGAGGAGCAGCAACCCGGTCTTCTCGCGACGGGGGTTCAGCCGCGACAACGGCTACGCCGGCTTCAACACCGCACCGCAGGCCGGGTACGCACAGGGCAACCCCTACGCGCAGAACCCCTACGCGCAGAACCCGTACGCGCAGCCGGACGCCCAGTACGGCGCCCCGCCGCAGGCCCCGGCCACCACCGACCGGATGACCATGGACGACGTCGTCGTCCGCTCGGCCCTCACGCTCGGCACGGTCGCCGTCGGCGCCGTCCTGGCCTGGGCGCTGCTGCCGGTCTCGGGCACCAGCTACGGCCTGGCCGTCGGTGCCGCGCTGATCGCGTTCGTCCTGGCGATGGTCCAGAGCTTCAAGCGCACCCCCTCGCCCGCGCTGATCCTGGGGTATGCGGCTTTCGAGGGTGTCTTCCTCGGCGTCTTCAGCGAGATGTTCAACAGCCGGTGGAGCGGCGCGCCCTTCCAGGCCGTGCTCGGCACCATGGCGGTCTCCGGCGCCACCCTGCTGGTCTACAAGGCCGGCTGGATCCGCGTCACCGCCCGCTACGCCCGCATCGGCATCGCCATCGCGATCGCCTTCATGGTGGTCATGGCGATCAACCTGCTGCTGGTCGCCTTCGGTGTCGCCGAGGACGGCGGCCTGCGCAGCTTCGGGCCGCTCGGCGCGCTCGTCGGCATCATCGCGATCCTGCTCGGCGCGTTCTTCCTGACCCTCGACTTCAAGCAGATCGAGGACGGCATCGCCTACGGCGCCCCGCGCAACGAGTCCTGGCTCGCCGCGTTCGGTCTGACCATGACCCTGGTGTGGATCTACGTCGAGATGCTGCGGCTGGTCGCGATCTTCAGCAGCAACGACTAGCGCATCCGCCGGTCACCGGCAGGGCCCCGGGCGATCCGCCCGGGGCCCTGTGCCGTTCAGAGCAGCTTGCGCGCCGCCCTCCTCAGGTCGTACTCGTGCACGAGCGCCTTCGCGTGGCCGTACGCGAGGTCGTACTCGTGCCGGAGCCAGCTGACCTTCTCCTCGAAGCGGAACAGAGACGGGCCTTCTTCGACGGTGCGCAGCCAGTCGGAGACTTCACGACCGGTGCAGTGGGGGATACGGGCGAGCAGATTGCGGTGGGTCTCCTCGGAGAAGACGTGGGACATCGGCGCCTCCGAACGCAAAGGGGATGTAAGCCGGTCCTTCAGGTCACCGTGCCTGAGCGTTCGCGTATTGGCAACAGTGCGGCACGTTACGCTCGGCGCGTGGTTGATACGACGCCCTTGACCCAAGCAGTGGATCACTTCGCCGACCGGTTGCGGGCGGCTCCGCAGAGCCGGCTGCAACGAGGCGCCGCCGCGCAGGCGCTTGCGCTGGCCCGGGAGTTGTCCGGGTGGGCGCAGCGGGTGGAGTCGCCCGGGGCCGAGCCCCGGGAGATGCCGGACGCGGGGATGTTCGCCGCCGCCGATCAGATCCTCGTCGCCGCGCACGACCTCGCGGTCGTGCTGCAGAGCGACGATCAGGTCACCGAGGCCGTGCGGTTGGTGGAGGAGGCGCGGAAGAGGGCGGGGGTCTGAGACCGGCGTCAGAAGGACGCGATCACCCTGTCGGCCAGGATGTACACCATCTCCTCGCCGCACGCGAACGTCAGCGTGTACGCGCCGGAGACGCCCGAGCCGCCCAGCAGGTACGGGGCCTCGCCGGACTCCAGGGCCGTTGCCAGGCGTTCCGCCGTCTCGCGGTGGCCCGGGGTCATGCACAGGGTGGTGCCGTCGGCGAAGACGTAGACGTCGAGGGTGCCCAGCGGGCCGGGGCGGACGTCGGAGAGTTCGACGCGCTCGGCGGCCAGCTCCTCCAGCGTGGTGACCGTGCGCTCGTGGTCGTTCACGGCCGGCGACTGCACCGGGACGAAGTCGGGGTGCGAGGGGTGTCGGCGGCGGGCCGCGGCCAGTTCGGGGGACTCCCCGGCGAACTCGTCGGCGTCGCCGCCCGGCTCGGACACCGGCTCCAGCGGCTCCAGGCCCGCGAAGTCCGCCTGCCGGGGCAGGAACACATCGACCTCGGGCAGACCGAGCAGCGTGGGCGTGTCGGAGGCGTCACGGGCCTCCTGCGCCGCCCAGAAGGCGCGCGCCTCGGCCAGCTCCCGCTCCCGCTCCTCGGCGAGCGCCTCGGCCACGGCCGCGCGTATCTGGTCGGCGCCGGCGCTGGTACGGGCGCCCGGCAGCAGGGCGTGCGTGGTCGCGGCCTGGTTCTCTGCGAGCTGCCGCTGGAGCTCCGCCAGCTGCCTGCGCAGCTTCAGGACGGTGCGCAGGACGGCGACGCCCACGGCGCCGGTGGCTGCCGTGGTGAGCAGCAGGGCGATCGGCATGGCGCTCACTGACATACTCCCGGTTCAAAGTCGACCCCCGACTTCCTACATCAGCTTGAAGGGCGGACTAACCAGCTGTCAGTGCGTAACGTCACGAAACGGACAGGACTTTGGGTTCGTGGTTTCGTCGTGCGCCGTGCTGACCCGCGCTGACCAGCACCGATGTGCCGGGCGAGCGAGATAGGTCACATCCTGGGGGAGATTGGATCACGGAAAGGCCCAGAACCTTGGCGTTTCCTCGGTTCTGGGCCTTTCTGCCACATAAAGTGGCTGATTCACTACGGACGGTGGGTCAGCTGAGGCGCTCGATGACCATCGCCATGCCCTGGCCGCCGCCGACGCACATCGTCTCCAGGCCGAACTGCTTGTCGTGCCACTGCAGCGAGTTGATGAGGGTGCCGGTGATGCGGGCGCCCGTCATGCCGAAGGGGTGGCCGACGGCGATGGCGCCGCCGTTGACGTTCAGCTTGTCGAGGTCGATGCCGAGCTCCTGGTACGAGGGGATCACCTGGGCGGCGAAAGCCTCGTTGATCTCGACCAGGTCGATGTCGCCGATGGTGAGGCCGGCACGCTGGAGGGCCTGCTTGCTGGCCTCGACCGGGCCGAGGCCCATGATCTCCGGGGAGAGGCCGGAGACGCCGGTGGACACGATCCGGGCGAGCGGGGTCAGGCCCAGCTCGCGCGCCTTGGTGTCGGACATGATGACGACCGCGGCGGCACCGTCGTTGAGCGGGCAGCAGTTGCCGGCGGTGACCAGCCCGTCCGGGCGGAAGACCGGCTTCAGACCCTGGACCGCCTCCAGGGTGACGCCGGCGCGCGGGCCGTCGTCCTTGCTGACCACCGTGCCGTCGGGCAGCGTCACCGGGGTGATCTCGCGCTCCCAGAAGCCGTTCTTGATGGCTTCCTCGGCGAGGTTCTGCGAGCGGACGCCGAACTCGTCCATCTCCTGGCGGCTGATGCCCTTGGCGCGGGCCAGGTTCTCCGCGGTCTGGCCCATCGCGATGTACGGGTCGGGCAGCAGGCCGTCCTCGCGCGGGTCGTGCCAGGTCGTGCCCTCCTGCTGGGCGACGGCCTCGGTGCGCGCCTGCGCCTCGGCGAACAGCGGGTTGTAGGTGCCCGGCATGTCGGAGCTGCCGTTGCGGTAGCTGGAGACCATCTCGACACCGGCCGAGATGAAGACGTCGCCCTCGCCGGCCTTGATGGCGTGCAACGCCATGCGGGAGGTCTGCAGGGAGGAGGAGCAGTAGCGGGTGATCGTGCAGCCCGGCAGGTGGTCCATGCCCATCTGCACGGCGACGATCCGGCCGAGGTTGTGGCCCTGCTCGCCGCCGGGGAGGCCGCAGCCGAGCATCAGGTCGTCGATGTCCCGCGGGTCCAGCTCGGGGATCTTGGCGAGCGCCGCCTGGATGATCGTGGCGGTCAGGTCGTCGGGGCGCAGGTCCTTCAGGGAGCCCTTGTTCGCGCGGCCGATGGGAGAGCGGGCGGTCGAGACGATGACGGCTTCGGGCATCACGGCTCCAGGGGAAGGGGGTTAGGCAGGGCCGGTTGGGAAGTTACCCGGCCGTACTTCTGAGGTCATCGGTGTCGGGGTGTGACACTGGCCGCACTTTCTAAGCGCTTGCTTGGCTCGGGGTGGCGCCGGTCAGAGCGACGGGGTCGCCGGCTCGGCCTCATGGACCCGGCGCCGGCGCCTCCGCTTCAGCAGGGCCCAGGGACCCCGCGGACCGGTGGGCATCGCCGCCGTCACCTCGGTACCGGCCTCCGACGCGGCCTCGGCCGCCGCCCGGGCGACCGGCAGGAAACCCTCGCGGCGCGACACGTCCGGCCGCTCCTCCTCGGCCGGCCACAGGCCCAGCGCCGCGCACACCGTCGGCAGCACCGCCATCGCCGCCGTCGCGTACCCCTCCGCCGAGGGGTGGTAGTTGTCCGGCCCGAACAGCTCCCGCGGATTCGCCTCGAACTCCGGGCCGAGCAGGTCGCCCAGCGACACCGTGCGCCCGCCCTGCTCCACCACCCCGATCGTCTGGGCCGCCGCCAGCTGCCGGGACGCCCGCCGGGCCAGCCAGCGCAGCGGCTGCTGCACCGGCTCGATGGTGCCGAGGTCGGGACAGGTGCCGACCACCACCTCGGCACCGGCCGTGCGCAGCCGTCGTACGGCCGCCGCCAGGTGCCGTACCGAGCGGGTCGGCGGCATCCGGTGGGTCACGTCGTTCGCGCCGATCATGATCACGCAGATGTCCGGGACGGGGGAGGGGGACGACAGCACCAGGGCCACCTGCCGGTCCAGGTCGTCGGACTGGGCCCCGGGCGACGCCACGTTCCGCAGCTCCACCGGCCGCTCCGCCACCGCCGCCAGCCCCGAGGCCAGCAGCGCGCCCGGGGTCTGGCCCGCCCGGTGCACACCCTGCCCCGCCGCCGTGGAGTCGCCCAGCATGGTCAGGCGCAGGGGCGGTTCGCCGGGGATGTCGTACGCGTGGCCGTACACGCCGTCGGCCACCGGCACCCGGCCGCCGGTGCCGTTGCCCACATGGCGCCGCGCCAGCCGCAGCTCCGCCAGCACCAGACCGACCACGGCCGCGCCGGCCAGCCCGACCCCGCCGCCGCCGTACGCCGCCCCGGCCGCGATGCGCCGGGCCACCCGTGCCCTCGACATGCTCGTCATGCGTCGCCGACACCTCCTTGTAGCGGTACACCCACTCCTTGCCCCGTACCGACCGTGCGTCAATCTCAACGCCCCGTGAACGACCGCGCTCGCCTCACCGCTGGCCTTAGGCTGGCGACACCACTACGAACAGTTCTTTTGCAGCGACCGGAGACAACGGTGCGATACCACGACTCGATGATCAGCCTCGTCGGCAACACCCCGCTGGTGCGGCTCAACAACGTGACCAAGGGCATCCAGGCAACCGTCCTGGCCAAGGTGGAGTACTTCAACCCGGGCGGCTCCGTGAAGGACCGCATCGCCCTGCGCATGATCGAGGCCGCCGAGCAGAGCGGGGAGCTGAAGCCGGGCGGCACGATCGTCGAGCCGACCAGTGGCAACACCGGTGTGGGGCTTGCCATCGTGGCCCAGCAGAAGGGCTACAAGTGCATCTTCGTGTGCCCCGACAAGGTGAGCACCGACAAGATCAACGTGCTGCGGGCCTACGGCGCCGAGGTGGTCGTGTGCCCGACCGCCGTCGCGCCGGAGCACCCGGACTCCTACTACAACGTCTCCGACCGGCTGGTCCGGGAGACCCCGGGCGCCTGGAAGCCCGACCAGTACTCCAACCCCAACAACCCCCTGTCGCACTATCACTCGACCGGCCCCGAGCTGTGGGAGCAGACCGAGGGGAAGATCACCCACTTCGTGGCGGGAGTCGGCACCGGCGGCACCATCTCCGGCACCGGCCGCTACCTGAAGGAGGCCAGCCAGGGGAAGGTCAAGGTCATCGGCGCCGACCCCGAGGGCTCGGTGTACTCCGGCGGCTCCGGGCGGCCGTACCTGGTCGAGGGCGTCGGTGAGGACTTCTGGCCGACCGCCTACGACCGCGGCGTCGCGGACGAGATCGTCGCCGTCTCCGACAAGGACTCCTTCCAGATGACCCGCCGGCTGGCCAAGGAGGAGGGCCTGCTGGTGGGCGGCTCCTGCGGCATGGCCGTCGTGGCCGCGCTGGAGGTCGCCTCGCGGCTCGGCCCGGACGACGTCGTGGTCGTGCTGCTGCCCGACAGCGGCCGCGGCTACCTCAGCAAGATCTTCAACGACGAGTGGATGGCCGACTACGGCTTCCTGGAGGACGAGGGCCCCAGCGCCCGCGTCGGCGACGTCCTGAACGACAAGGCGGCCGGTGCCATCCCGTCCCTGGTGCACATGCACCCGGAGGAGACCGTCGGCGAGGCCATCGAGGTGCTGCGCGAGTACGGCGTCTCGCAGATGCCCGTCGTCAAGCCGGGCGCCGGCCACCCCGACGTCATGGCCGCCGAGGTCGTCGGGTCCGTGGTGGAACGGGAGCTGCTGGACGCCCTGTTCAGCAAGCGGGCCTCGCTGGAGGACCCGCTGGAGAAGCACATGTCCGCCCCGCTGCCCCAGGTCGGCTCCGGCGAGCCGGTCGGCGACCTGATGTCCGTGCTCGGCTCGGCCGATGCGGCGATCGTCCTGGTCGAGGGCAAGCCGACCGGTGTGGTCAGCCGGCAGGACCTGCTGGCCTTCCTGGCCAAGGGCGGCAACAAGTAGCGAACGGCCGGTGAACCGCCCGCGACCTCGGGGGACTTGGGGTGCGGGCGGGGTTCGCGCAAGTGGTACGAGCGTGTCACGTGTACGCAGCACCTGCTTAACACGCGTCCGGCACAGTAGTGGGTGTCGGCAGGGAGGGGCTCTCCTCCCGGGCCGGCGCCGAACGGCGCCAAGGACCTCCGGAGCGGCTCCCGGACCTCCATGGACGCCACGGACGCGGGGGCCCGGCCTGACCCGGCCCGCGTCCCTCGCGGGGACCGCCGTCGTCCCGCCCCCCGGCAACGGGGGTGCGGCGGTCCCCGCGCAAACCCCTCCCGCCGGCACCGGCCTCAGACGGTGGCCCAACTCCCCAGCAGCGCCAGGCGCTCCGCCGTCTCCGAGCCCGGTTCCGGGGTGTACGCCACGATCGTCTGCTCCGGGTCCGTCGGGGTCGTCATGGTCTCGTACGGCAGGGTCAGCAGGCCCGCGACCGGGTGCCGTACCTTCTTCACGCCGTACGCGCACTCCCTGACCTCGTGGTCCGCCCACAGCCGGCGGAAGTCCTCGCTCCTGACCGAGAGTTCGCCGACCAGGGCGCACAGCTCGGGGTCGGCGGCGTACCGGCCCGCGTTCACCCGCAGATGGGCCACCGTCTGGGCGGCGACCGCGTGCCACTCGGGGTACAGCTCCCGGCCGGCCGGGTCCAGGAAGACCAGCCGGGCCACGTTCCGCTCGGCCGGAGCCAGCCGGCTGAAGCCGTTCACCGCGTCGCCGAGCGCGTTCCAGGCCAGGACGTCCATGCGGCGGCCCAGCACGAACGCCGGGCTGTGCTCCATGGCGTCCAGGAGGAGCTGCACACCGGGGCGGACGCGGGACGGGCCGGCCGGCTGCTTGCGCTGCCGGCGCGGCCGGGCCACCGTACGCAGGTACGCCTGCTCGGTCTCGTCCAGCCGCAGCACCCGCGCGACGGAGTCCAGGACGGCGTCGCTGACGCTCGTGCCCCGGCCCTGTTCCAGCCGGATGTAGTAGTCGACGCTCACGCCCGCGAGCTGGGCCACCTCCTCGCGGCGCAGCCCCGGCACCCGGCGCCGCCCGTGCGCGGGCAGCCCGACCTCCTCCGGCCGGATGCGGGCGCGGCGCGAGCGCAGGAAGTCGCCCACCTCTGCTTCGGTCCAGTCCCCGTTCATGCGCCGATCGTAGGCGAGGGGCGCGGCCCGCATCCTGGTACTGGCAGACCCAGGAAAACCGTATCCCTGGGTACGGCCGCCGGACGCGGCGAGAGTGGTGCCAGCCGCCGGGGACCAGCCCCGGTGCGAACCGCCCAGGGGGAATCCCATGTCGTACGCGAACCTGTCCGGCCGTACCGCCGTCGTCACCGGAGCCGCCAGCGGGATCGGCGAGGCCGTCGCCCTGCACCTGGCCGCCGAGGGCGCCCGGGTGGCGCTGCTCGCCCGGCGCGCGGACCGGCTTCATGCGCTGGTGGAGAAGATCCGGGCCGAGGGCGGCGAGGCGCTCGCCGTGGCCGCCGACGTCACCGACGACGCGTCCGTCGAGGCGGCCCGGGACCGGATCCACGAGGCGTTCGGCGCCGTCGACCTCGTCGTCAACAACGCCGGTGTCATGCTGCCGAACCCGATCCAGGAGGGCCGGCTCGACGAGTGGCAGCGGATGCTCGACACCAACGTCACCGGCGTGCTGCGGGTCATCCGCGCCTTCGGCGCCGGTCTGGTGGCCGCCGCCGGCGAGGGCCGCACCGCCGACCTGGTGAACATCTCCTCGATCGGCGCCCACGTCCCGTTCCCGAACTACGCGGTCTACGGCGCCACGAAGGCCGCCGTCACCTATCTCTCGCAGTCCCTGCGCACCGAGTTCGGGCCGCAGGACGTCCGGGTCACCAACATCGAGCCGGGGCTGACGGAGACCGAGCTGAAGACGCACGTCGACAGCGCGGAGCTGTCCGGGCAGCTGGACGGCATGTTCGAGGTGATCGGCGGGCTGGCGGCGGCGGACGTCGCGGACGTCGTCGCCTACGTCGCCAGCCGCCCCCGGCACGTCAACCTGCGCCAGATCATGGTGCTGCCGACCCGGCAGGCCTGACGCCCCGGGGCGCCGGTCACCCGTCCCGGGGCGAGCGGTCGCGGCCGCCCCGGCCGGCGAGCAGCTCCGGGTGGATCCGTACGGCCTGCACCGCGTTGACGCCGACGATGCCGATCCAGGTGACCACCATCCCGGACATCCCGGCGAAGGCGCCGGCGATCGAGGACAGCGGGATCGCCAGGACCAGGGTGATCAGGGCGAAGCCGTAGCGCTCGCCCCAGGAGTCGGCCGGCCTGGGCCGCCGGGTCTCGCGTGCCGTCTCCAGCTGCTGCTCGGCCAGCTGCCGCCGCACCCGGCGGTCCACCGTGTCGTCGATCCGCTGCCCCACCTTCTCCAGGAAGGACTCCACCAGCGCCGTGTCGTAGTCCTCGCCCAGTTCCCGGCGGGCCCGCACGGTCGCGTCGAGGTCCTTGCCGAGGTTGGGGTCCGCCCGGAGGCCGGCGTCCCGGGGCTCGCGTGTGGTCATGGCGGTCAGCCTAGGGAGCGGTCGGCTCCGCCGCACTGGGGCTAGCCCCCCGGTCCGGGTCGGGCCGGCCACCGCGTTGCGCCGCGCGACGGCGAGGGCGTCCCGGCTCCGCCGCGGCCATGCGTTCCCCCCGCGCTGGGCTGTATAACGGTATGCAGCGACACGTTGTCTGAATAGGCGGCCCGTGTTCGTCCATGCCTGGGCGCTGTACTCTCCCGGGGCGTCGAGGAATCCGGAGGGGGAGTTACGTGATGAGCGGGACCGACAGCCCTGCCAACCGACTGCAGGCGCTCTTCGAGGGCCACCGGCTCACGCCGACCCAGCGCCGCATCGCGCACAGCATGGTGCGCCGGGCCGCCGACGTGCCCTTCCTGTCCAGCGTGGAGCTGGCCGAACTGGCCGGGGTCAGCCAGCCCTCGGTGACCCGGTTCGCGGTCGCCCTCGGCTTCGACGGCTACCCCGCCCTGCGCCGACACCTGCGCGAGGTCGTCCCGGCCGAACCGGCCGCCGAGGCCTCCGCCTACAACGAGTACCAGCAGGCCGTCGAGGCCGAGATCGAGAACCTGAGGCACCTGGCCGAGCTGCTCGCCGACCCGCGCCCGGTGCAGCAGGCCGGCCGGATCCTCGCCGCCTCCCGCCCGCTGCCGGTGCTCGGACTGCGCGCCGCCGCCTCCCAGGCCTACGGCTTCGCCTACTTCGCCGCCAAGGTCCACCCGGACGTCCGGCTGCTCAACGAGGGCGGCACGATGATCCACGACCGCATCGACGCCGCCGTCCGCGCGGGCGCCACCTCCCTGCTGTGCTTCGCGCTGCCCCGGCACCCCCGCGAGGTCGTGGACACCCTCGCCTACGCCAAGGACGCCGGCCTGACCGTGGTCACGGTCGCCGACTCGGCGTTCGCGCCGGTCGCCAAGCACTCCGACCTGCTGCTGCCCGCCGCCGTCGGCACCGGACTCGCCTTCGACACCGCGTGCGCCCCGATGCTGCTCGGCCGGGTGCTGCTGGAGGCCCTGTGCGACGACCTGCCGGACGCCCAGGCCCGGCTGGAGGAGTTCGACGCGAACGCGGCGGCCCGCGGACTGTTCGTGGAATGAGCGGGCCCCGCCGCTCTCAGATTCGTCTCACGTTCTGCTAGTAGCTTCCCTGCGAGACACATGCGCTGTGGGGACACGTGACACGGGAGGCTGACGTGGCGCGCGGAGGACAGGGACTGGCTCGGGTGGCCGTCGTCGTACGGGCGGGGGCCGCCCCGCTGTGGTGGCTCGGTGTGGTCGCCGCGGGGATCGGGATGGTGCCGGAGGGAGTGACCGGGCGCCGGATCGGCGTGCTGGCCGGGGCCGCGCTGTTCCTGGCCGGCGCGGCCGTCGTGGCACTCGCCCGGCGGGCCCGGTACGCCGCCCTCGCCCGCGGGGCGGCCCGCGCGGGCAAGTACGACGTCCTGCAGGACCGGGCGGTGACCGTGCGCGCCTGGCGCCGGGGCCACCGCTGGTGGCTGCTGCTGGGCGGGGCGCTCGCGCTCGGCTCCGCCTTCGCGGTGCCCGCGGCCGGCGGCATGCTGCTGGCCGGGTTCGGCACCGGGCTGCGGCTGAAGGCCGCCTGGCTCGGGCGGCTGGAGCGGGCCCAGGAGACGCTGCTGTGGGTGCGCGTCGACTGGCTCGACCGGCGCGGCGGGCGCCCGGCGGGCATGGCCGTGAAGGGCCTGCGCGGTACCGGCATCGCGGCCGGCGACGCGGCCCCCGGCGGGGCCCGCCGCCGTACCGCGGCCCTGGTCTGAGTCGCCGTCAGACCTCCAGGTCCTCCTCGATCCGCTTCAGCTGGTGCCGGGCCATCGCCAGGTTGGCCCGGGCCGCGTCCAGCACCAGGTAGAGGAACAGGCCGTTGCCGCCGCGGCCCTTGAGCAGCCGGATCAGGTGGTACTGGTCCGACAGGGTGATCAGGATGTCCTCGATCTCGGCCTTGAGGCCCAGGTGTTCCATCGTGCGCATCTTGGCGCGGATGACGTCGGTGTTGCCGGCGGCGGCCACGTTCAGGTCGAAGCTCTTGCTGCCGCCCATCGTGCCCAGCGCCATCCCGCTGGTGTAGTCGACGAGCGCGACGCCGGTGGCGCCCTCGATGGAGGTGAGGGCTTCCTTCAGTGCGGTCTCGGTGTTGGCCATGGTGGTCCCTTTCAGCTGTCGGTTGCGGTGCGTGCCTCGGCGGCCGTGGTGCGGGGCGCGCGGGGGGTGCGGGGGCGTGCGGGGGTGGTCCTGGGCAGCGGACGTACGGCCTCGGCGGCGTCCAGCAGCTCTCCGATGCGGGCGCCGGCCCGGCGGCCCTCCAGGTGCAGCCGGCCGACGTTGACCCGGTCCTGGGCGAGCAGGGTCAGGACGGCGGTGCGGCCGGCCGCGTAGGTGGCGATGTAGCCGCGCTCGCCGCGCACCAGCAGCTCCCGGAAGCCGCCGTGCCCGGTGGCGTCGGTGACCCGTACCGCGACGCCGAGCGCGGCCGCGGTGAGCGCGGCCAGGCCGTCCGGGTCGACGCCGGGGGTGTCGTGGGCGACGACGAGGCCGTCGACGCCGGCCGCGAGGGCGCCGGTGAGCTGCGGCACCCGGGTGCGCAGCCGGCGCAGCTCGTCCACGACGGTGCGCAGGTCCTCTTCGGCCGCCATCAGCTGTCTCCTCTCGGCGGGGCGGTGCCGTTCAAAGCGCCTCCAGCGCATCCCTGAGCCTCTTCAGCAGCGCGATGTCGGGGTCGGTGGTGACCGGGTGGGGCGGTGGTGGTGGCGGGGCGGGTGCCGTGGGCGCGGGCGCGATCTGCCCGGCCGCCGTGAGCCGGCGTACGTCGACCAGCGTGTGGAACGCCTGCCGGCCCAGGTTCCGGGCGATGTCGGTGGCCGTGCGGACGCCGTCCACCCGGTCCAGGACGGCCCGCTGCCGGGGCGTGACCGGCGCGCCCGGGGTGCGGCCGGCGGCCGGGTCCGCGCGGATCAGCGGGGCGCTGTCGGCGGCCGGGTCGGGCCACAGCCGGTGCAGCAGCAGCCGGCGGCGCAGCGTCTCGCGTTCCAGCGCGACGACCGGGACCGAGGGCAGCGGGCCGAGGCGGGGCGCGTGGTCGTACCGGAACCGCCCCGGGGTGCTGCTCGGGGCCAGCGCGAAGTACCCGGCGTCGTACAGCGCGTCCAGGTGGCACAGCTCCAGCGCGCCCGTGGGCAGCACCCCGGAGCGCAGCAGGAGTTCGGCCGCGTGCAGGGGGCCCGGGGTCCGGGCCACGGCCTGCTGCCAGGCGGCGGCCGCGAGCGTGCCGTGGGCCGTGAGGAGCACGTCGAGGCCGGGGGCGAGGGGGCTCTCGGCGTGCACCACCCGGCCCTCGGCGAGGTGCAGGACACCGTGTTCGCGGACCAGGACGCCGGTGGCCCGCTCCTCGGCGAGCCGGGTCAGCATCGGGGACAGGGCGCGGGTGGCCGCCTTGTCCCGCACGGGCAGGGCCGGCTGCGGGGTGCTGACCACGGTCATCCCAGCACCAGCCGGGCTGCCATCTCGCCGAGCCGGATCCGGGCGAGCGCGAGGTTGCCCTCCTCACGGCCGAGCCACAGGTGCAGGAACACGCTGCTGTCGAAGGACGTGTCCACGAAGCGCAGCAGGTGGTAGCTGTCACCGTTGCTGATGATCACGTCCTCCACGGGCGGCAGCTCGTCGCCGGCCGCCGCGAAGGTGCCGTGCTCGGCGGCCATCCGGGCCAGTTCGGCGGCCTCGGCGGCGGTCGTCTCGTGGTCGCCGCCGGGCGCCTCCCCGACCGTGCCGAGGGCCAGTCCGCTCGTCCAGTCCACCAGCGCGGCCCCCCGGGCACCGGGCAGCCGCATCGCTTCCAGTAAGCACTCGTCGATTCCGGGCACCGTGGCTCCCCTCCCGCCTGGGACTCCGGCTGAGTGACGCCGACACTACGCAACGTAGGTGGGGGAGGTGAGGCCTTTGGCATTTTCCGGTGGAACATGCGTCCGGCGTACTAGTGTGGGTCAACTGACGTGTGTGTCATGACCGTTGCACCATTTGTTCGAGGGTGGACCGGGTCCGTCAACGGCTCCTGGATGCATAGAGGGTGGTGAGCGCGGAAGCGTGCGCCCCTCCGGATTCGGCCACCACGTCCGCGAGCGTCTGCGGCTCCCGCACGACCGCGAAGGCCACGCCCCCGGCGCCGTCCGGCGCGTAGCCGTAGATGCCCGGCCGGGCCAGGGAGTTGTAGGCGTAGTGGTGGGCGAAGCCGTACGCGCCCGTGTCCAGCGCCGCCGCGTAGTCGCCCTGCTCCAGCAGCGGCAGCGCGCGCCCCTCGGCGAGCAGATCGCCCGAGAAGCAGGCCGGCCCGGCCACGTCCTGTACCACCTCCGGTCCCGTCTTCGGCCGCCCCTTGGCGTCGTACGCGGCGATCCGCAGCGGCCAGGTCCCCGGGACGTACACCGTCCGTGCCGCCACCTGCACGCCCGCGTGGGTCACCGCGATCCGCCGCCCGCCCGCGCTCTTGGCGTACTCCACCCGGGCCACCACCGTCCCGTGCTTGGCCAGCAGCGACCGCCCGAACTCGGTCACCAGCCCGTACCGCCCGTCGAACAGCCCCGGCACCTGGCCGGCCAGCACGCGCGCGTACCCGGCGTACGTCGGCTCCGTCGCCTCCGACCCGACGTTCACCGGCAGCCCGCCGCCGATGTCGATCGTGTCCACCTGCCGCCGGCCCACGGCCGCGTTGATCTCCTCCGCGAGCGCGTACACCTCCGCCACGCCCCGCGCCAGCAGCGGCAGCGGGATGCCCTGCGAGCCGGTGTGTACGTGCAGCCGGGTCAGCCACGGCCGCTCCGCACAGGCCCGTACGACCCACTCGCGCGCCCCCTCGTCCCGCAGGGCCACCCCGAACTTCGAGGTCCGCGTCGCCGTGGAGGTCGCCCCGATGGTGCCGGCGCCGATCTGCGGGTTGACCCGGAGCCCGAGCGGGGACCGGACCGGGGCGGAGCGCACGAGGGCGTCGAGCCGGTCCAGCTCCTGCGGGTTGTCGGCGTTCACCGCGATGCCCAGGTCCAGCGCCTCGCGCAGCTCCGCCGGGGTCTTCGCCGGCGAGTCCAGCACCGTCCGGGCGGGCGGCACCCCGGCCGCCCGGGCCAGCGCCAGCTCGCCGGGGCTGGCCACCTCGGCGCCGATGCCCGCCTCGTGCAGCAGCCGCACCACCGGCACCAGCGGGGTCGCCTTCACTGCGAAGGCGTGCAGCACCGGGGTGCCGGGCGCCGTCACCGCGTCGAACGCCGCCCGCAGCGCCGCCGCCGACTCCCGGATTCCGGTGACGTCCAGCAGGCCCGCCACGGCCGCGTCCGGGCCCAGCAGCCCCTGCTCGACGGCCGCCCGCACCGCCTGGTCCCGCCGGTCCGCCCGCTCCCGGGCCTCGCTGTCGATGTCCGCCATGGGTCTTTCCGTCCTGTCTCGGCTACCGGTGCTTCCAGCCAAACACCCGCCGCGCGCGGACGTGGCGCTCCGGTCTATTGACTAGCTCTATTCAGACGGACAGGATGTGAATAGACGTAGGCACAGGAGGAGGCAGACGATGTCGGGACCCCGCCCCGTACGAGCACCGCGCGGCACGGAACTGAGCGCTCTGGGATGGCAGCAGGAAGCCGCCCTGCGCATGCTGCAGAACAACCTCGACCCCGAGGTGGCCGAGCACCCCGACAAGCTCGTCGTCTACGGCGGCACCGGCAAGGCCGCGCGTGACTGGCGCTCCTTCGACGCCATGGTCCGCACGCTGAAGACCCTCAAGCAGGACGAGACCATGCTGGTCCAGTCCGGCCGCCCGGTCGGCGTCATGCAGACCCACGAATGGGCCCCGCGCGTCCTCATCGCCAACTCCAACCTGGTCGGCGACTGGGCCAACTGGGAGGAGTTCCGCCGCCTGGAGGCCCTCGGCCTGACCATGTACGGCCAGATGACGGCCGGCTCCTGGATCTACATCGGCACCCAGGGCATCCTCCAGGGCACCTACGAGACCTTCGCCGCCGTCGCCGCGAAGAAGTTCCACGGCACCCTCGCCGGGACGATCACGCTCACCGCCGGCCTGGGCGGCATGGGCGGCGCCCAGCCGCTCGCCGTCACCATGAACGACGGCGTCGCGATCTGCATCGACTGCGACCCGCGCGCCATCGAGCGCCGCATCGAGCACCGCTACCTCGACGTCAAGGCCGACTCCCTCGACCACGCCCTCCAGCTGGCCGTCGAGGCCCGGGACGCCCGGCGCCCGCTGTCCATCGGCGTCCTCGGCAACGCGGCCGAGCTGGTCCCGCAGCTGCTCGCGATGAACGCCCCCATCGACATCGTCACCGACCAGACCTCCGCCCACGACCCGCTGTCCTACCTTCCGGTGGGCGTGGCCTTCGAGGACATGGCCTCCGAGGCGGCGAAGGACCCGGCCGGCTTCACCACGCGCGCGCGGGAGTCCATGGCGCAGCACGTGGAGGCCATGGTCGGCTTCATGGACGCCGGCGCCGAGGTCTTCGACTACGGCAACTCCATCCGCGGCGAGGCCCAGCTGGCCGGCTACGGCCGCGCGTTCGCCTTCCCCGGCTTCGTCCCCGCCTACATCCGCCCCCTCTTCTGCGAGGGCAAGGGCCCCTTCCGCTGGGCGGCCCTGTCCGGCGACCCGGCGGACATCGCCAAGACCGACAAGGCGATGCTGGAGCTGTTCCCCGAGAACGAGTCCCTGGCCCGCTGGATCAAGCTGGCCGGCGAGAGGGTCCACTTCCAGGGCCTGCCCGCGCGCATCTGCTGGCTCGGCTACGGCGAGCGCGACAAGGCCGGCGAGCGCTTCAACGACATGGTGGCGAGCGGTGAGCTGGCCGCGCCGCTGGCCATCGGCCGGGACCACCTCGACTGCGGATCCGTCGCCTCTCCGTACCGCGAGACCGAGGCCATGCTCGACGGGTCCGACGCGATCGCGGACTGGCCGCTGCTGAACGCGATGGTCAACGTGGCTTCCGGTGCGTCCTGGGTGTCCATCCACCACGGTGGCGGTGTGGGCATGGGGCGGTCCCTCCACGCCGGTCAGGTGACGGTGGCCGACGGCACGAAGCTGGGTGGCGAGAAGATCCGGCGCGTTCTCACCAACGACCCGGGGATGGGCGTCATCCGGCACGTGGACGCGGGGTACGACATCGCGGAGTCCGTGGCCGCGGAGCGGGGGGTCCGGGTGCCGATGCGTGAGGGTGACGAGGCGTGACCCAGGGTTCAGGGAGCCCGCCGTCCTTCCATGAGATGTGGCGCGGGCTGCTCCCCATCGGCCGGCACCCCGGCTCCGGTGGTTACCGGCGTTACGCCTGGACCGGGGCGGACGCCGAGTGCCGGGCCTGGTTCCGGCAGCAGGCCGAGGACCGGGGGCTGGCCTACGAGGTCGACCGGAACGGGAACCAGTGGGCCTGGCTCGGCGACCCCGCCGCCGGGGACGCCGTCGTCACGGGGTCGCACCTCGACTCCGTGCCGGACGGCGGGGCCTTCGACGGGCCCCTCGGGGTGGTGTCCTCCTTCGCCGCGCTGGACGAACTGCGCGGGCGGGGAGCGGAGTTCGCCAAGCCCCTCGCCCTCGTCAACTTCGGGGACGAGGAGGGGGCCCGGTTCGGGCTCGCCTGTGTCGGGTCCCGGCTGACCGCCGGGCAGCTGACCGTCGAGCAGGCGCACCGGCTCACCGACGGGGACGGGGTCAGCCTGCCGCGCGCCATGGAGGCCGCCGGGTACGACCCCGAGGCCATCGGGCCCGACCCCGAGCGGCTGGCCCGGATCGGTGCCTTCGTGGAGCTGCACGTCGAACAGGGCCGCGCGCTGGACCTGTCCGGCGACCGGGTCGGCGTCGCCAGTGCCATCTGGCCGCACGGGCGGTGGCGGTTCGACTTCCGGGGCGAGGCCAACCACGCCGGCACCACCCGGCTGGTGGACCGCCGCGACCCCATGCTGTCGTACGCCGAGACCGTGCTCGCCGCCCGCCGCGAGGCCGAACTCGCCGGTGCCGTCGCCACCTTCGGCAAGATCTCCGTCGAGCCCAACGGGGTCAACGCGATCCCGTCCCTCGTGCGCGGCTGGCTCGACTCCCGCGCCGCCGACCAGGACACCCTGGACACGGTGGTGGGCGGCATCGAGAAGGCGGCCCGGGAGTACGCCGACGCCCACGGCATCGATCTGGACGTCGTCCGGGAGTCCTTCACCCCCGTCGTGGAGTTCGACCACGCCCTGCGGGACGAACTCGGCCGCATCCTGGGCAAGGACACCGGCCTGACGGTGCCCGTCCTCGGCACCGGCGCGGGACACGACGCCGGGATCCTGTCCGGGAGCATTCCGACCGCCATGCTGTTCGTGCGCAACCCCACCGGTGTCTCGCACTCCCCGGCCGAGTTCGCGGCCGAGGACGACTGCGTGGCCGGGGTGCACGCACTCGCCGACGTACTGGAAGGGCTGGCCTGCAGGTGACCAAGGGGACCTACTGGTTGGAGCACGCCTGGCTCGGCACGAACGTCGAGCCGGGCGTGGCCGTCGAGGTCGCGGACGGGCGGATCAGTGCCGTCCGCACCGGGACGCCCGCCCCGCCGCCCGGAGCCGAGGTGCTGCGCGGGCTGACCCTGCCGGGGCTCGCCAACGCCCACAGCCATGCCTTCCACCGGGCGCTGCGCGGCACCGTCCAGGTCGGCTCCGGAACCTTCTGGACCTGGCGCGAGGTGATGTACTCCGTCGCCGACCACCTGACCCCGGAGACCTACCACGCCCTGGCGCGCGCGGTGTACGCCGAGATGGCCCTCGCCGGCATCACCTGTGTCGGCGAGTTCCACTACGTGCACCACGCCCCCGGCGGCACCCCCTACGCCGACCCCAACGCCATGGGCGAGGCGCTGATCGCGGCCGCCGCCGAGGCCGGCATCCGCATCACCCTCCTCGACACCTGTTACCTCTCCTCCGGCTTCGGCGAGGCCCCGAACAGCCACCAGCTGCGGTTCTCCGACGGCAGCGCGGAGGCGTGGGCCGAACGCTGTGCAGTTCTCAAGGAGCGGGACCACGCACGGATCGGAGCGGCGATCCACTCGGTACGGGCCGTGCCCGCCGCCCAGTTGGCGACCGTGGCGGGCTGGGCGCAGGAGCGGCGGGCCCCGCTGCACGTGCACCTGTCGGAGCAGACCGCCGAGAACGACGCCTGCCTCGCCGCCCACGGCCGCACCCCCACCCGGCTGCTCGCCGACCACGGTGTCCTCGGGCCGCGCACCACCGGGGTGCACAACACCCACCTCACCGACGAGGACATCGCCCTGCTCGGCGGCTCGGGCACCGGCACCTGCATGTGCCCCACCACCGAACGGGACCTGGCCGACGGCATCGGCCCGGCCGTCGCCCTCCAGCGGGCCGGGTCCCCGCTCTCCCTCGGCTCCGACAGCCACGCCGTCATCGACCTGCTCGAAGAGGCACGCGCGATGGAGCTGAACGAGCGGCTGCGCACCCGCACCCGGGGCCACTGGACGGCCGCCGCCCTGCTGCGGGCCGCCACCTCCGACGGCCACGCCGCCCTGGGCTGGGACGAGGCCGGCACGATCGAACCGGGTGCGCTCGCCGACCTGACGACGATCGCGCTGGACTCGGTCAGGACGGCCGGGCCGCTGCCCGGACTGGGCGCCGAGACGGCCGTATTCGCGGCGGGCGCGGCCGACGTGCGGCATACGGTCGTGGGCGGCCGGCATGTCGTACGCGACGGGGCGCACACGCTCGTACCGGACGTGCCGCAGGCCCTCGCGCGGGCGGTCGAAGCCCTCCGCGCCTGACGATCACCCACGAGGACACCATGAGCAGCAGCACCGTCATCACCAACATCGCCACGCTGGTCACCAACGACCCCTCCCTCGGCGACAACTCCCCCCTCGGCCTGATCCAGGACGCGGCCGTCGTCATCGACGGCGACCGTGTCGCGTGGACCGGTGAATCCAGCAAAGCACCCGCCACTGACAACCGGGTCGACGCGGGCGGCCGGGCGGTGCTGCCGGGCTTCGTGGACTCCCACTCGCACCTGGTGTTCGCGGGCGACCGGACGCAGGAGTTCAACGCCCGCATGTCCGGCCGCTCCTACACGGCGGGCGGCATCCGCACCACGGTCGCGGCCACCCGGGCCGCGAGCGACGCGGAACTGGAGGCGAACCTCACCCGTTACCTCGACGAGGCGCTCCGCCAGGGCACGACGACGTTCGAGACCAAGTCGGGCTACGGCCTCACGGTCGAGGACGAGTCCCGCGCCCTGCGCCTCGCGGCGCGGCACACCGACGAGGTGACGTACCTCGGCGCGCACATCGTCAGCCCCGACTACGCCGACGACCCGGCAGCCTATGTCGCCCTGGTCACCGGCGAGATGCTGGACGCCTGCGCGCCGCACGCCCGCTGGATCGACGTCTTCTGCGAGAAGGGCGCCTTCGACGGCGACCAGGCCCGCGCGATCCTCACCGCCGGCAAGGCGAAGGGCCTGCACCCGCGCATCCACGCCAACCAGCTCTCCTACGGCCCCGGCGTGCAGCTCGCCGTCGAACTGGACGCGGCCAGCGCCGACCACTGCACCCACCTCACGGACGCGGACGTGGACGCCCTGGCCAACAGCGCGACGGTCGCCACCCTGCTCCCCGGCGCCGAGTTCTCCACCCGCGCCGAGTGGCCGGACGCGCGCCGCCTCCTGGACGCCGGTGTGACGGTCGCCCTCTCCACGGACTGCAACCCCGGCTCGTCGTTCACGTCCTCCGTCCCCTTCTGTATCGCGCTGGCCGTCCGCGACATGCGGATGACCCCGGACGAGGCGGTCTGGGCGGCCACGGCCGGCGGCGCCGCCGCCCTCCGCCGCACCGACATCGGCCGCCTCACCCCGGGCGCCTTCGCCGACCTGACCCTCCTGGACGCGCCCAGCCACGTCCACCTGGCCTACCGGCCGGGCGTGCCGCTGGTCAGTGGGGTGTGGCGGCGCGGAGCCCGGGTGGTGTGAACCCCGCCGGGACACCGGGCGCCTTCACCGCGCCCCCGCCCGCCAGCGCTGCTCCCGGCTGCCGTCCAGGGGGCCGAGGGCCACGCCGTACCGGCCCGCCGGGGTGACCGCCGTCTCGATGGCGATGTGCGGGCGGATCGTGCCGTCGGGGTCGACGGTGAAGCGGAGGTTCTCGCCGTTGCTGCTGTAGACGGCGTCGCACTCCCAGATGCCCACGCCCCGGTCGACCGAGCCCCGGCTGTCCAGGCAGAAGTCGTCGTCGGCCGCCGAGCGGAGCACGCCGAGGTAGGGGTCGACGCGCCAGCGCTGGGTGGGCGAGGAGGAGCAGGGGGCGGTGATGACGTCGTTGCCCTGGGACAGGTCGCCGTAGCGGATGTCCAGGCAGCGGTCCGTGGCGAGGTCGACCACCTGCGCGGGCGAGGTGCCCGGCGGCTGGGGCGGGGGCGTCGGCCTCGGTGTGGTCCGGTGCGGTGACGGGGTCGGACGGGGGGAGGCCCGCCTCGGCGCGGGCGACGGGGACGAGCGGGTGGGGGAGGCGCTGGGCGACGGGGACAGGGAGGGGGACGGGGAGGGGGACGGGGAGGTGGTGACGGAGACCGTGGCCGTCACCGTCACCGGCGCGGGCGCGGGGGTCGCGACCGCCGGTTGCTGGTCGGCGGGCCGCGCCGAGACGAGTGCGAACACCAGGAGCGGGGTCAGCGCCACCCCCAGGCCCGCCGAGGCCAGCAGGACGCGGCGTCGCGGCGGCCAGCTCGGCTTCTCCGCCACGGCCGGGTCGGGGGCGGGAGGCTCTTCCCGGTCGAGGTACGCCGTTCCGCGCCACGGCAGCAGGCCCTCGGCCAGGGTCTGCCGCGGCGCGTCGCGCAGCGCCCGCAGGTCCTCGAACGCGGCCGTGCAGTGCGTGCAGCGGGCCATGTGGGCGTCCAGGTCGGCACTGTGGCGCGGGGCGTCCGGCCGTACCGCCTCCTCGATCAGCCGGCGGAAGTCCGCGCAGCGCGGGTCGTCCGAGGCGGCCAGGCGGTGCCGGAGGCAGGCCTGGGCCAGGGCCTTGAGGGCGTGCTGGGTGCCGTAGGCGACGTCCGCGCGGCTCAGACCCAGGAAGGCGGCGGTGCGCTCCACGGGTTCCGCGTCGAGGACGCCGTACCAGAGCAGGCCCTGGGTGCGGGACGGCAGAGACTGGAAGGCCGACAGCAGCGGCGGGGTCGGGCCCTCGGGGCGGCCGGTCGCGTTCAGCACCAGCAGCAGGCCCGGGTCGATGCCCACGGAGCGTTCGTCGCGCGCCCAGGCGGCCGCCAGCCGTGCGGTGAGCAGCAGGAGCCGGTGGCGCAGCGGGACGGCCGGCTCGACGCCCCGGGCCGTCTCGCGGGCCGCCGCGGCGAACGTCTCCGCCGCCAGCCGGCGGGCCACGGGCTCGTTCACCGCGCACAGCCGGGCGTAGCCGAGGACCGCCGGGTGGTGCCGGCGGCGCAGCTCCTGGAGCGCCGGGTACGCCGTGTGCGTGGGGGAGCGCAGCAGTTCGGTCAGCCGTGCGTCCGGTGCGTCCTCGTGGCCCCCGGCCGTGGCGTGGTCGTCCCCCTCAGCCATACGACACCCTCCGTTCGGCGAACGCGGCCGGCCCACCAGCCGGTTCGGGGGGCCATAGTGGTGGAGGGGACGGGCGCTGCAAAGACGTTTCCGCGGGTAACCGCATAACGGTTGGGCCGTGGGGCACCCGCCAGCCGGAGGGCCAGGTCCGCGGACGGCGAAGCGGCCCGGCGCCGTCGGCCGAGCCGCTTTCCGCATCCGGAGCGACGCCGGTGTCACTCGTCCAGGGTCAGCCCCTTGCGCAGCCGGACCAGGGTGCGCGAGAGCAGCCGGGACACGTGCATCTGGGAGATGCCGAGTTCCTCGCCGATCTCCGACTGGGTCATGTTCGCCACGAACCGCAGGGAGAGGATCTTCCGGTCCCGGGGCGCGAGTTCGGCGATCAGCGGCTTGAGGGACTCGATGTACTCGATGCCCTCCAGGCCGTGGTCCTCGTACCCGATACGGTCCGCGAGCGCGCCCTCGGAGTCGTCCTCCTCGGGCTGGGCGTCCAGCGAGGAGGCGGTGTACGCGTTCGAGGCGGCCATGCCCTCGACGACCTCGTCGTTGGAGATGCCGAGGCGCTCGGCGAGTTCGGCGACCGTGGGGGCGCGGTCCAGCTGCTGGGCCAGCTCGTCGCCGGCCTTGGCGAGGTCGAGCCGCAGCTCCTGCAGCCGGCGCGGGACGCGCACGGACCACGAGGTGTCACGGAAGAACCGCTTGATCTCGCCGATGATGGTGGGCATCGCGAAGGTGGGGAACTCGACGCCGCGGGAGAGTTCGAAGCGGTCGATCGCCTTGATCAGGCCGATGGTGCCGACCTGGATGATGTCCTCCATGGGCTCGCTGCGGGAGCGGAAGCGGGAGGCGGCGAACTTGACGAGCGCGAGGTTGAGCTCGACGAGGGTGTTGCGGACGTACGCGTGCTCGTACGTCCCTTCCTCCAGCGACTCGAGCCGCTCGAAGAGGGTCTTGGACAGGGCCCGCGCATCGACCGGGCCGATCTCGTCGTATGGGGGGATCTCCGGGAGGCCCTCGAAGAGGTCGAGGGTGTCGATGGGATGATCCAGTTGTTCCGGTGGGGGTGTCGACGTCGCGATCGGGGTATGCGATGCGTCGAGCCGGGGTGACATGGGTGTCCTCCATCGTTCTCGGCATAAGGCTGCCGAAGCCAGTACGTGCACTGCGGTGTGCGGCGCCTCCGAAGCCGGCGTGTAGGGGTGTGTGTCCTTACTAGCCCTACCCGGTCGAGCGAGCGAGTCGCAAGTGCGTTCTGTAGCGATATGTCCGATTGTGTGCGGATGTTCGGGTGTCGGAGTGCGCATGGAAGGCGTAATGTTCGAGGGCATCAGCAGCCACGACCTCGGGAGAGAGAGACGGCATGGACCACGGGACGGTCGGCAGCGCACAGTCGGGCCGGCTTCTGGTGGAGGTGCGGGAAGAGGGCTCCAGCGCCGTTGTGACACCGGCCGGCGAGCTGGATCACCACACCGCCGATCTTTTGCGTGAGCCCCTCGACGACCTTCTGGACAAGGGCTTCGCGCGGCTTGTCGTGGACTGCTCACGCCTGGAGTTCTGCGACTCCACGGGGCTGAACGTCCTGCTCGGCGCCCGGCTGAAGGCGGAGGCCGCCGGAGGCGGCGTCCACCTGGCCGGAATGCTGCCGGTGGTCGCCCGCGTGTTCGAGATCACCGGGGCCGAGGCGGTCTTCACCGTCCACGATTCCGTGGAGGCGGCCCTGGCCGACGGTGCCGACTGAGCCGCCGCCCCCGTCCGGACCGGTCCGCGCACCGGCCTCCGAGGGCGTTGTCCGCGTCACGTCCAATACGGGGGTGTTCCGCCGGATCGGCCGGGCAGGAGAGGGCAGAAGAGGCAGGAGGCGTCCTGCCGGCCGCCGGATCCTCCGGGGACCGGCGAACGACCTGACGGAACGCGCGTCCGACGCGCGGACGGGACGGGACCCCGCCCGGGCGGCGGTGGGACGGACGACCCGCCGGCGGACGGGACGGGGGCGACCTGCGTACGACCCGCGGACGGCGTACGGACCGGCCGGCGCCGACGGTGCCGGACCTTCGGCCCGGCCGTCGGCCGGACTACTGACCGGACTATTGAATCGTGAACTGGTGAATCGGTGAGGTGAAGCGCTGATGAGCACCACCCGGCCTTACTCGCCGGGCGACCGCGGCCCGGAGCCCAGCGGCGCTTCCGGGGCGTCCGAGGGGGAGGCGCCGGCCACCGGCGCAGCCACGGGGGCAGCCGCGCCGTCCGTGCCGTCTGTGCCGTCCGGGGCGGCCGACGGCACGTCGCAGGCCCGCGGGCGGCAGGTCCGCAGACTCCGCCTGGAAGGGGAGAGCGGGGTGGTTCCGCTCGCCCGCGACTTCACCCGCCAGGCGCTGTACGCGTGGGGCTGGCTGCCGGCTGCCACGGCCGACCAGCGGGCCGCCGCCGAGGACGTGCTGCTCGTCGTCTCCGAACTGGTCACCAACGCCTGCCTGCATGCCGAGGGCCCCGACGAACTGCGCCTGGCCTGCGACAACAAGGTGATCCGGCTCGAGGTCTCCGACCGGGGCACCGGCCAGCCGGCCCCCCGCACCCCGCACCGCGCCGGCCGCCCCGGCGGCCACGGCATGTTCATCGTGCAGCGGCTGTGCCTGGACTGGGGCGTGCTCCGCGCCCCCGGTACGCCGGGCAAGACGGTCTGGGCGGAACTGGGCGCCCCGGCCTGACAGCCCGTACGGCCGCCCGGGCGCCGGCGTGCACCGGCATCCGCCGGGTGGCCGCCGCGCCCCAGGGCCT
Organism: Streptomyces sp. NPDC088810; assembly: GCF_044750305.1. Classification (NCBI taxonomy): domain Bacteria; kingdom Bacillati; phylum Actinomycetota; class Actinomycetes; order Kitasatosporales; family Streptomycetaceae; genus Streptomyces; species Streptomyces sp. NPDC088810. The sequence goes on along the minus strand of NZ_JBIVJQ010000005.1, from coordinate 56,543 downwards.
CCACCGCGACACCTCTTCGCGCACGCCGGATCGCCGCAACTCCGGCGTGTGACGCGTCTTCCAACCTCACGACCCCGGGCGTACCTTGACGGCCGAATCTGATGTGCCGTCAGGAATGAATGGGGTGGACCGAACGTGTCGTACCCGAAACGAACCGCCGCGCTCGCGTCCGCCGCGGCCCTGGCCGGCTCGGCGGTGCTGCTGACCGCGCCGGCCGCCCACGCCGACGTCGTCGACGTCAACTACCGCTGCCAGACCCCTATCGGTGTCAAGAGCGCCGTCTCGCCCATCGACATCAAGGGCGTCAGGAGCGGCAGCGGCTACAAGATCACCATGTCCTGGCAGAAGGGCGTCTCCTCCAGCCCGGTCGAGCTGGGCAAGGGGGCGATGAGCCCGAGCGCCACGATCAGGCTGGGCGGCGCCGACAGCGGCACGCTCGCCGTCAGCGGACCCGCCAACGCCGCCGCGATCCCGGCGAACACGCCCATCAAGATCAGCGACTTGAGCGGCACCTACACGCCGAAGAAGAGCGGCAAGGTGACCTTCACGGCGGGCACGCTCACCATCAAGGCGCTCGGTACGACGACGACCTGCACGCCGACCAACAGCCCGCAACCGTCCCTGACCCTGGCCGCGACAGCGGCCGGCGGGTCGTCGTCGTCCTCCTCGTCCTCCTCGTCGGGTGGCACCTCGTCCGGCGGGCAGCTGCCGCAGACCGGTCCCGAGGACTCCGCGGTCGCCCTCGGCACGCTCGGCGGAACGGTTCTCCTCGCCGGCGCGGCGGGCGCCCTGTGGCTGACCCGGCGCGGCCAGACCGCCCGCCGCTGACCGGAACCGGCCAACCGCACCCCGCCGAACCGTCCGGCCACCACAGCTGGAGCCGCCCATGCCGCCCGCGCCGCCCCCTTCGCGGATGCCGCTGCTCATCACCCTGCTCGTGCCGCTCACGCTGCTGACCGCCGCCCCGCCCGCCCGCCCGCGGTCCGGCGGCTGGTCGCTCGCGCCCCTGGGCGGCGGACGCCCCGCCTTCTGCGCCGAGGGCGCGCCCGGGGCGGTGCTCCAGGACACGGTGGCCGTGACCAACCGCGGCCGGACGCCGCTCACGGTCCGGCTGCGCGGCACCGGCGTACCGGCGGCCCTCGCCCGCGCCGCCCGCGCCGCCCTCACCGTCCCGGCCCGGGCCCGTGCCGAGGTGCCCCTCACGGTGACCGTGCCACGGGGTGCCGCGCCCGGCGACCACACCGGCGCGATCCTCGCGCGCGACGCGTACGGCCGTACCGCGACCGCGCCGGTCCGTTTGCGGGTCGGCGGCCCGGCGCCGGCCGCGCTGACCGTCGAGCACCTCGCCGTACACACCGGCCGGATCACGTACGAGCCGGTCGACCGCGGTACGACCGTCCACGTACCGACGCTCGCGGTACGCGCCGACGGACTCTTCGGCCCGCTCCTGCCCCCGGGCGCCCGGCGCGCCCACACCGAGCCCTGGCCCGGCCGGCCGGCGCTGGACGAGGTCCGCGTACGGCTGACGGTGACGGCACCGGGCGGCGCACACGACAGCGGGAGCACCTGGGCGACGTACGTCCCGTGGAGCGCGCCGGCCGGCACGGCGGGAGGGGCGGCGGCGGTCACGGCCGTGATCCGGCGGAGGCGGCGCGGTGACCGGCACCGCAGCGCCGGCGAGCCGACGGGGGCGGTGTCGTGAGGCGGGGGGTGCTGGCGGTCCTCCTGGCGTTGCTGGCGGGACTGGTCGGGCCGGTCGAGCAGGGGGCGGCGGGGGAGCGGCCGGTGGTGAAGCTGTCGGCCGTGCAGGCCCGGGCCGGTGGGTCGGTCACCGTCGGCGGGACCGGCTGGCGGCCGCGCACGCTGCTGATGATGCTGGTGTGCGGGCGGGCCACCCCGGCCCGGGGAGTCGTCGGCGGCACCAACTCCTGCGCCAACGGCGCCGGCCGGGCCGTGACCACCGGCGCCGACGGCACCTTCAGCCGGAGACTGCCGGTCGCCGAACCGCCCGTACCCTGCCCCTGCGTGGTGCACGTGGCCACCGTCACCGGCGCCAGGGCCGAGGCGGACGCCGTCCTCCAGGTCGCCGGACACCCCGTGGCCCCGCTGCCCGCCGAGCGTTCCGCCGGCCGGCTGGTGGTGCTCTCCGACACCCGGCTGACCGGCTCCAGCGGGCTGCTCACCTGGTTCGGGGCGCCGCCCAGCCGCACCCTCGTCCTCACCGTCGGCAACACCGGCACGAGTCCGATCGAGAACCCGGTGTTCCAGGTGGGCACCGCGCACGGCGTCTTCGCCCCCGAGTGGGACGAACGGCAGTGGCACGGCACCCTGGCACCCGGGAAGAAGGCGCAGGTCAAGCTGCCGGTCGAACTGTCGGCGGGGGCGCACGGCCAGTACACCGTGACGCTGCGCCACGGCGGCCGGGTACTCGCCGAGCAGCCGTGGGGCGTGGGGCGGCCGTGGGGCGTGACCCTGTTCTGGATCCTGCTCTGCGTGGTCGTACCGGCCGCCCTGTTCCGCATCGGCATGGCCGTGGTGGACCGGCTCCGCCCGCCCCGCCCCGGTGGAACCCGCCGCGCGCCCCGGCCCGCCCCGCGCCCGCGCCTGCCGCTCCCGCGCTTCCGCACCGCCGGGTCCCCGGCCGCCGAGGCCGCCCCGACTCCGACCCTGCCGTGGTTCACCCCGGACTCCGCTCCGGGCGGCCCGGCCGGCCGGTCCTCCGCACCGCACGACGACAGCCCGACGAGTCCTACGACTCCCACCACGAAGGGACCCACGTGAGCATGCGAAGGAGAGGCACAGCGGCCGGGAGCACGGGCGCCCTGCTGGTGCTCTGTGCGGCGGGCGTCCTGCTGGGCCCGATGGTGGCGCCCGCGCAGGCGGCCGAGGTGGCGTACGCCACCCACTGCGTGCCGCCCGCGGGCATCGACCCCGTCGACGGCACCACGAAGGTCGAGATCACCGCGCCGGCCACGGCCAAGGTGGGCGACACGGTGGACATCGGGTGGAAGTTCGTCCAGGCCGCGTCCAAGAACCCGGACATCATCGACCTGCCCGCGAACTCGGTCCAGCCGTCCGGGGTCCTGAAGGCGGCCGGCGCGCAGACCGCCGACATCGCGGTGCAGGGCCCGCGGGAGAACCCCGCCATACCCAAGGGCGGGAACATGGTGCTGTCCGACATGAAGGGCAGCCTGAAGCTGACGGCGGTCGGCGAGGTGACCCTCACGCCGGACGCGTACACCGTCAACGCCATGTCGACCGACACCAAGTGCACGCCCAAGGAGACCGTGCCGAAGGCGGCGGCGATCCGGGTGACGGCGGGCGGCGGCACGGCGACCTCCACCGCGACCCCGACGAAGTCGGCGCCCCCCACCCGCTCGGCCACGGCCACGGCCACGGCGACCGGCGGCAGCGGGCAGACCGACTTTCCCGGCAAGGAGGTGCAGGTCCCGTACGCCTGCAAGACCCCGATCGGGGACAAGAGCGCGACCTCGCCGGTGCAGATCGACGCGAAGAAGGACGGCGGGAGCTACGCCCTCACCGTGCGGTTCGGAAAGTCGGTGATGGACAGCCCCGTCGACATCCCGAAGGACTCCGTGAAGCCGTCCATGGAGGTGGTGCTGGGCGGCGCCGACAAGGGCACGGTCCATGTGGAGGGCCCGACGAACGCGAGCCCCGTCAAGTCCGGCGACCCGATCGAGATCCCCGACCTCACCGGCACCTACAAGCCCGGCGCGAGCGGCACCTCGACGCTGTCCCCGGGCGTCCTGACGGTCAAGGCCCTCGGCACGACCACGACCTGCACCCCGACGAAGGCGGAGGTCTCCCTCACCCTGGACACCACCGAGCAGCCGGGCGGCGCCGCCGGCGGAACATCGACAGCGGGCGGATCCTCGGGTACCGCCACGACCGGCGGTGACGGCGGCGGCCTGGCCGAGACGGGCGCGAGCGACCACGGCGCCCTGAAGGCCCTGGGCCTGGTCTCGGGAACGGCGATCCTGCTGGGCGCGGCGGTGTTCACGGTGCTGCCACGGCGAAGGACGCGATGACCGACCCGAAGGGGCGCGGGGCTGTACCGATATGCGGCTCCGCCGCGTAGGCACGATCAACCACGGACGACCGCACGCCGCGAACGCCCGACGGCCCCCACGGCGCATGGGCGCACGCCCGCACACACGAAGAGGGCCGCCGCACCCCATGGATGCAGCGGCCCTCTGTCGCCAAGTCCCGACGGACTAGTGCACGTTGCCCATCAGCTTCTTCACCTTGCCGCGGTACATCCACACCGCGACACCCGCGACCACGGCGAGACCGGCCTCCAGGGCGACGAAGCCCATCCGGTCGAGGTTGACGCCGCCGACGGCCGGGTTGGACAGCAGGGCGGTGACCGAGTCGCCCGCGGTGACCGCGAGGAACCAGACGCCCATCATCTGCGAGGCGTACTTCTTCGGCGCCATCTTGGTCGTCACGGACAGGCCCACCGGGGACAGCGTCAGCTCACCGATGGTCTGCGCGAAGTAGATCGCGACCAGCCACATCGCCGCGGCCTTGTGACCGCCCTCCGCGATGGACAGCGGAGCGAGGAAGACGAAGAAGGACGCACCGACCAGCACCAGGCCGGAGGCGAACTTCACGATGGTGCTCGGCTCCTTGCCGCGGCGGTTCAGCCACAGCCACAGCCAGGCGAAGACCGGCGCCAGCGCCATGATCATGACCGGGTTGACCGACTGGTACCAGGAGACCGGGAACTCCCAGCCGAAGATGGTGTTGTCGGCCCGCTTCTCGGCGAACAGCGACAGCGTCGAGCCACCCTGGTCGTAGATCATCCAGAACACGGCGGCGGCGACGAAGAACCAGATGTACGCCGACACCTTCGACCGCTCGGCGGAGTCCAGGTCCTTGTCCCGCAGGATGCGGGTGATGACCATGATCGGCACGATCAGGCCGACGAGGGTGAGGGGGATCAGCGCCCAGTTCAGGGTGAAGTGGCCGGTGCCGCCGACGATGCCGTAGAAGACCACGGCGACTGCCAGCCAGATCAGGCCCTTGCGCAGGGTGGTCGCCTTCTCGGCGGGCGTCAGCGGGGTCGGGACCTCGCTGCTCTTCGGGTGCAGGTGGCGGCCGCCCAGCAGGTACTGGGCGAGGCCCAGCGCCATGCCGAGCGCGGCCAGCGCGAAGCCCAGGTGCCAGTTGACGTTCTCACCGACCGTGCCGATGACCAGCGGGGCGACGAAGGCACCGAGGTTGATGCCGATGTAGAAGAGCGTGAAGCCGCCGTCCCGGCGCGGGTCCTCCGGGCCGTTGTAGAGGTGGCCGACCATCGTGGAGATGTTGGCCTTGAGCAGACCGGAACCGATGGCGACGAGACTCAGGCCGACGAAGAAGCTCGCGGCGGCGGGCAGCGCGAGGCACAGGTGGCCGAGCATGATGACGATGCCGGCGACGGTGACCGTCTTGCGGGGGCCGAGCACGCGGTCGGCGAACCAGCCGCCGGGCAGGGTGAGCAGGTAGACGAGCGACAGGTAGACGGCGTAGATCGCCGTCGCCGTGCCCGCGTTCAGGTGCAGACCACCCGGGGCCACCAGGTACAGCGGGAGCAGGGCCCTCATGCCGTAGTAGGAGAAACGCTCCCACATCTCGGTCATGAAGAGAGTGGCCAGTCCGCGGGGGTGGCCGAAGAAGGTCTTCTCGGAACCGGGGGTGCCCGGGCGGACCGAGTCCTTCGTCAGGCTGGACGCCATGGTCGTTCCTTGCTGGTCGGGACGCGGCTGCTGGAGCGTTGCGCGCCCGGTGGGGGTGCGGCCGGCACCGGCAGGTCGGTCGTCCACCCCCACGCCCAGGGGGAGTCCGCTCCGGATCACGGAGTGGTGGACGGCGACCACCGGGATCCACGCCCCACGACGCGTCAGTGCGTCCGGAGCCCGGCCAGAGGTCATTCCTTTCGCGGCTGATCTTGGTCAGCCCGTACACAAAAGAGACCTTCAGCGTCCACTGCCCGCCAAAGGTCCCCGGTGTACTACAGGCGTTCAGATCACCATACGGCAGGACACTGCCGGATATGGAAGGACTTGAGACGCGGATCACAGGTGTCGCGGGAACCGCACGCGTGGATTCGAAGGTCTCTTCCAGGATCGCATCGCCAGGTCAATGGTTCGTACCAGCGGGGCCGGAAGGTAAGAAGCCCGGGAACCGATCACACCCCGGCACCGCACCCGGGCGGTCTACCATCACCTCATGACCCGTGTACTGCTCGCCGAGGACGACGCGTCCATCTCGGAGCCGCTGGCCCGCGCCCTGCGCCGGGAAGGTTACGAGGTCGAGGTGCGCGAGGACGGACCCGCCGCACTCGACGCCGGAATGCAGGGCGGCGTCGATCTGGTCGTGCTGGACCTGGGCCTGCCCGGCATGGACGGCCTGGAGGTCGCCCGCCGGCTGCGCGCCGACGGCCACGCCGTGCCCATCCTCATCCTGACCGCGCGGGCCGACGAGGTGGACACCGTCGTCGGCCTGGACGCGGGCGCCGACGACTACGTCACCAAGCCCTTCCGGCTCGCCGAACTGCTCGCCCGGGTGCGGGCCCTGCTGCGGCGCGGCGCCGCCGAGCCGCAGCAGCCGCCGGCCACGCACGGGGTGCGGATCGACGTCGAGTCGCACCGGGCGTGGATGGGCGAGGAAGAACTCCAGCTCACGGCCAAGGAGTTCGACCTGCTGCGGGTGCTGGTGCGGGACGCCGGCCGGGTGGTGACCCGGGACCAGCTGATGCGCGAGGTCTGGGACACCACGTGGTGGTCGTCGACCAAGACCCTCGACATGCACATCTCCTGGCTGCGCAAGAAGCTCGGGGACGACGCGGCGAACCCCCGGTACATCGCCACGGTGCGGGGAGTCGGCTTCCGGTTCGAGAAGAGCTGAGTTCCGGGCCCCAGCGATCACCCTAGGTAACGGACATGCGCCGACGTCTCATCCAGTCCACCCTCGCCGTCGTGCTCGTGGTGATCGCGGTCTTCGGTGTCTCCCTCGTGATCGTCGAGACGCGGACGATCAGCAACAGCGCCCAGGAACGGGTGGAGTCGGAGGCGGTGCGGCTGGCCAGCATCGTGGACAGCCGGATCCTCGCCGCGGAGAACGTCAACGCGGACGTCCTGCGCAATCCGGTCAGCAAGGACCAGTACGCGGTCATCCGCCTGCCGGGCAAGCCGCCCATAGAGATCGGCGGCAAGCCCGAGGGCGACACCATCAGCTACACCCAGCACGGCGAGGAGGGCGAGACGGTCACCGTGCAGGAGCCCCGCTCCGCGGTGACCCGCGAGGTCGGCCGGACCCTGCTGATCATCGGGCTGGTCGCGCTGCTCGCCGTGGTGGCGGCGGTGCTCCTCGCCGTACGGCAGGCCAACCGGCTCGCCTCCCCGCTGACCGACCTCGCCGAGACCGCCGAACGCCTCGGCTCCGGCGACCCGCGCCCGCGCCACAAGCGGTACGGCGTCCCCGAGCTGGACCGGGTCGCCGACGTGCTGGACGCCTCCGCCGAGCGGATCGGACGCATGCTGACCGCCGAGCGGCGCCTCGCGGCCGACGCCTCCCACCAGCTGCGTACGCCGCTGACCGCGCTGTCCATGCGGCTGGAGGAGATCACCCTCACCGATGACCCGGACACGGTGAAGGAGGAGGCGACGATCGCGTTGACGCAGGTCGAACGGCTGACGGACGTAGTGCAGCGGCTGCTGACCAACTCCCGCGACCCGCGCACCGGATCCGCCGTCACCTTCGACCTGGACGAGGTCATCCAGCAGCAGCTCGCCGAGTGGCGGCCCGCCTACCGCAGCGCCGGCCGGGCCATCGTCAGCTCCGGCAAGCGGCACCTGCAGGCGGTGGGCACCCCGGGCGCGGTCGCCCAGGTGCTGGCCGCACTGATCGAGAACTCGCTCATGCACGGCGGGGGCACCGTCGCCCTGCGCACCAGGGTCACCGGGAACCAGGCCGTGATCGAGGTCACGGACGAGGGGGCGGGCGTGCCGGCGGACCTCGGCGCGCGGATCTTCGAGCGCACGATCAGCGGGCGGAACTCCACCGGGATCGGCCTGGCCGTCGCCCGGGACCTCGCGGAGGCCGACGGCGGCCGGCTGGAACTGCTCCAGGCGCAGCCCCCGGTCTTCGGCCTGTTCCTGTCGCGTACACCGCCCTCGCGCAAGCCGGACGAGGAGCGCCCCACGGTCCGCTAGCCGGCGGGGGCGGGGGCGGGGACCGCTCGGGGCTACGCGGACTACGGGACGCGCTGCCTCGGCGGCTGCTTCTTCGACTCCTGCTTCAGGATCGATTCCGCGCTCGCCACGGTCTCCCGGGCCGGCAGCGCCCGGAACACCCAGCTGCGGTACGACCAGAACCGGAACAGGGTCGCGACGCCGATGCCGACGAACTTGAAGACGTTGCTCTGCAGCGGGCTGTCCCAGCCGAAGGTGTAGGTCGCCAGGTAGAGCACGCCGTTCTCGATCACCAGGCCGACCGCGCTGAACAGCAGGAACAGCGTGAGTTCCTTGGTGCGCCCGCTCTTGTCGCGGTCCCGGTACGTCCAGTAGCGGAAGCCCACGTAGTTGAAGACGATGGCCACGACGGTCGCGATGATGCTGGCGCGCACCACCGGCAGGTCCGAGACGTGCCGGACCAGGTTGAACACGCCGAGATTGACGAGAACGCCGGCACCGCCGACGGCCCCGAACTTGACGACCTCGCGTACGAGCCGTTGCAGCCCCGAGGAACGAGGTTCCATGGCTGTGCAGCTCCCGTCGGGTAGGTTTCGTCGACCCCGCCATGCTAGCCGTGCGGACCCGCCGGTGCCTGTGGACCGGGCCACTGCTCGGAAACAGGTCGTAAAGAACAGGGGAAGTGCTCGGTAAGAGTCCGCGTGAGGGACGGGATCCGGCCTACCCGGAGTGGCCGATACCCTAGGGGTGTGACGTTCCCGGTAGTCGGCATGGTCGGCGGGGGGCAGCTCGCGCGTATGACGCACGAGGCGGGCATCCCGTTGGGCATCAAATTCAAGCTTCTCAGTGACACTCCGCAGGATTCCGCCGCGCAGGTCGTGAGCGATGTCGTCATCGGCGACTACCGCGACCTGGAGACGCTGCGCGCGTTCGCGCGCGGCTGCGACGTGATCACCTTCGACCACGAGCACGTGCCCACCGAGCACCTGCGGGCCCTGGAGGCGGACGGCATCCCCGTGCGCCCCGGCCCGGACGCGCTGGTGCACGCCCAGGACAAGGGCGTGATGCGGGCCAGACTCGACGCGATCGGCATCCCGTGCCCCCGGCACCGGATCGTCAGCGACCCGGAGGATGTCGTCCGGTTCGCCGCCGAGGGCGACGGCTTCCCCGTCGTCCTCAAGACGGTCCGCGGCGGCTACGACGGCAAGGGCGTATGGGTCGTGGACTCCGCCGAGGAGGCGGCCGAGCCCTTCCGCGCCGGCGTCCCCGTGCTCGCCGAGGAGAAGGTCGACTACGTCCGCGAGCTGGCCGCCAATGTCGTCCGCTCCCCGCACGGCCAGGCCGTCGCCTACCCGGTGGTGGAGTCGCAGCAGGTCAACGGGGTCTGCGACACGGTCATAGCCCCCGCGCCGGACCTCGAGGAGGACCTGGCGCTGCGGGCCGAGGAGATGGCGCTGACCATCGCCAAGGAGCTGGGCGTCGTCGGCCACCTCGCCGTCGAGCTGTTCCAGACCCGCGACGGCCGCATCCTCGTCAACGAGCTGGCGATGCGCCCGCACAACTCCGGCCACTGGACCATGGACGGCGCGATCACCTCGCAGTTCGCCAACCACGTCCGCGCGGTCCTGGACCTGCCGCTGGGCGACCCGCGCCCGCGCGCGAGGTGGACCGTGATGGTCAACGTGCTGGGCGGCGACTACCCGGACATGTACTCCGCGTACTTGCACTGCATGGCCCGCGACCCCAAGCTCAAGATCCACATGTATGGCAAGGACGTGAAGCCGGGCCGCAAGGTCGGACACGTCAACACCTACGGCGACGACCTGGACGAGGTGCTGGAGCGCGCCCGTCACGCAGCCGGCTACCTGAGAGGCACCATCACCGAATGAGCCCCGTTGTTGGCATCGTCATGGGGTCGGACTCCGACTGGCCCGTCATGGAAGCCGCCGCCAAGGCCCTGGACGAGTTCGAGATCGCCTACGAGGTCGACGTCGTCTCCGCGCACCGCATGCCCCGGGAGATGATCGCGTACGGCGAGCAGGCCGCCGACCGCGGCCTGAAGGTGATCATCGCCGGTGCGGGCGGTGCCGCCCACCTGCCGGGCATGCTCGCCTCCGTCACCCCGCTGCCGGTCATCGGCGTGCCCGTGCCGCTGAAGTACCTGGACGGCATGGACTCGCTGCTGTCCATCGTGCAGATGCCCGCCGGGGTCCCGGTGGCCACGGTCTCCGTCGCCGGTGCCCGCAACGCCGGTCTCCTCGCCGCCCGGATGCTCGCAGCGCACGACGAGGACCTGCTGCACAAGATGCGCGACTTCCAGCAGGACCTCAACGACCAGGCCACCGAGAAGGGCAAGCGGCTGCGCGCCAAGGTCGAGGGCGCGGGCAGCGGCTTCGGCTTCGGGAAGTGACCGCCGTGGTGGCCGCCCTGGACGAGGCACGCGCGCTGCTGCGCGAGTTCCCCGTGGTCGACGGGCACAACGACCTCCCCTGGGCGCTGCGCAAGCAGGCCGGCTACGACCTGGACGTCCTGGACATCGCCGGCGACCGGCACGAGCAGCTGCACACCGACCTGCCGCGGCTGCGCGCGGGCGGCGTCGGCGCCCAGTACTGGTCGGTGTTCGTGCCCTGCGAGGAGCCGGACCCGGTCGCGGCGACGCTGGAGCAGATCGACTGCGTCCGGCAGCTGCTGGACCGCTACCCGGCGGACCTGGCGCCCGCGCTGACCGCCGCCGACATGGACGCGGCCCGCCGGGACGGCCGTATCGCCTCGCTCATGGGCGCCGAGGGCGGCCACTCCATCGCCAACTCGATGGGCACCCTGCGCGGCCTGTACGCGCTCGGCGTGCGCTACATGACGCTCACCCACAACAACAACGTGGACTGGGCGGACTCCGCGACCGACGAACCCGGCGTGGGCGGCCTGTCCGCCTTCGGCCGCGAGGTCGTCCGCGAGATGAACCGCCTCGGCATGCTCGTCGACCTCTCCCACGTGGCGGCGACGACCATGCGGGACGCGCTGGACGCCAGCTCCGCGCCGGTGATCTTCTCGCACTCCTCCGCCCGGGCCGTGTGCGACCACCCCCGCAACGTCCCCGACGACGTCCTGGAGCGCCTGCCCGCCAACGGCGGCATGGCCATGGTGACGTTCGTGCCCAAGTTCGTGCTCCAGGCCGCCGTCGACTGGACGGCCGCCGCCGACGAGAACATGCGCGCCCACGGCGTGCACCACCTGGACACCGGCCCCGAGGCGATGAAGATCCACCGCGCCTTCGAGGAGCGCCACCCGCGCCCGGTGGCCACGGTGTCCACGGTCGCGGACCACCTGGACCACATGCGCGAGGTCGCCGGCATCGACCACCTGGGCATCGGCGGCGACTACGACGGCACCGCGTTCACCCCGGACGGCCTGAACGACGTCTCCGGCTACCCCAACCTGCTCGCCGAGCTGCTCCAACGCGGCTGGTCCACGGCCGACCTGGCCAAGCTGACCTGGCAGAACGCGGTGCGCGTCCTGGGCGCCGCCGAGGACGTGGCCCGGGACCTGCGGACCACCCGCGCGCCGTCCCTCGCCACCATCGAGTCGCTCGACGGCACGCGCGGCGAGAGCTGACCGGGTTACCCCCGAACGCCCCACTCACCAGGAAGGTCCCCTCCGCTCCGTGCGACCGTGTCGGTACGCCAGCCACTGCACGCCGTAGCTCACGACCGACGTAGCCGACGACGACGTACGGAGCCCGCCATGGCCGACCTCCAGGACGACATCCCCACCACGACCGAGGTCGGCGAGGACGATTGCCTGCCGGACGACCCTGGTTCGGTCCCGGCCTCGCTCGACCGGGTGCACCACCGTCCCGGGCAGCCGGCCGGCGAGCTGCTGGAGCGGGCGCACGCCCTGCTCGCCGACCACCCGGTCGCCGACGGCTACAGCGGCCTGCCCTGGGCCCTGCGCCATCTGCCCTGGTACGACCTGGAGCTGGGCGAGGCCGCCGTCGACACGGACGTGCCCCGGCTGCGCGAGGGGCATGTCGCCGCGCTGTTCTGGTCGCTGCACCTGCCCGAGCAACCGGACGGTGAACGCGCCGTGACGGTCACCCTGGAGCAGCTGGACCTGGTCCGCTCGGTCGTCGAGGCCCACCCGGAGGGCCTGCGGCTGGTGCGTACTGCCGGGCAGGTCATCGACGCCCGCAACTGCGGCCGGGTCGCCGTGGTGCTGGGTCCCGCGCCCGGCGCCGCCCTGGACGACTCCCTCGGCCTCCTGCGCATCTTCCAAGCCCTCGGGCTGCGCGTGCTCACGCTCGCCGACACCGCCTGGGCGGGCTCCTTCGGGCTGACCCGGTTCGGGGAGGAGGTCGTCCGGGAGATGAACCGTCTCGGGGTGCTCGCCGACGTCTCCGGAGCCGCCCCGGACACCGTCGAGCGGACCATCGCCCTGTCCAAGACCCCGGTGCTGTGCAGCCGCTCGGCCGCCCGCGCCCTGCGCCCGCACCCCGCCAACCTGCCCGACGAGCTGCTCGCCGCCCTGGGCCGGGCGAAGGGCCTGTGCATGGTGCCGCTGACCGCCGAGCAGACCGGCCCCACCGTCCCCGACGTCGCCGACCACCTCGACCACGTCCGCGACGTGGCCGGCTCCGACTGCGTGGGCCTGTCCGGCACCTACGACTCCGGGGCCGTCCACCCCCGGGACCTCGCCGATGCCTCCCGTTACCCCCACCTGATCGCCGAGCTGCTCCGGCGCGGCTGGTCCGAGACCGAACTGGCCCTGCTGACCTGGGGCAACGTGCAGCGGGTGCTGCGCAGCGCGGACTTCGTCGCCCGCGCCGCGCAGCAGCGCCGGGAGGCGTCCACCGCGAAGATCACCGAACTGGACGCCTCCTAGGACGTCACGACCCCTCGATCCGGCACAGGCAGAACGGGTGCCCGGCCGGGTCGGCGTACACCTGGAAGTCCTTCTTCTCGCGGTCCTCCAGGTCCAGCGGGCGGGCCCCCAGCGCCAGCACCCGCTCGTGCGCCGCGTCGAGCTCCGCCCAGGTCGCACCCGCGTCGAAGTCCAGGTGGAGCTGCTGGCCGTTGCGGTCCGCCCGCGGCCACTCCGGCGGGGTGTGCCCCTCGGCCCGCTGGAAGGCGAGCCGGGGACCGTCCGGGACCCGGAGCACCACCCAGTCGTCGTCCTCCGGCTGCGGGGTCCCGCCGGCCACCGCCGCGTAGAAGGCGGCCAGCGCGTGCGGGTCGGGGCAGTCGAGCACGACGTTACGGAAACGGGCCACGGACGCCATGGGCTTCTCCTCCGGAACGGTTGGGCGGGCGCCTCGGGTTCAGCAGGCGCACAGGCAGAACGGGTGCCCAGCGGGGTCGGCGTAGACACGGAAGCTGCGCTCGCGGTCCTCCGCGTCCAGCGGCTTCGCGCCCAGCTCCAGCACCCCCTTCTCGGCCGCGTCCAGGTCCTCCACGGCGAGGTCCAGGTGGAACTGCTGCGAGTGGTCCGGCGCGGGCCACCGCGGCGGCACGAAGCCGGACGCCTGCTGGAAGGCCAGCGCCGGCCCGCCCGGCACCTTCAGGTCCACCCACGTGCCGTCCTCGGGGTTCTCCTCGACCGTGCCGCCCAGCACACCGGCGTAGAAGCCGGCCAGCGCGCGCGGGTCGGGACAGTCCAGGACCACGACGTCGAGCTTGGCGAGCGCCATGACTACCTCCTCCATGCGTTACCCACAAGACGGGGCAACCGGTAACGGTTACTGCATGCTCTCGCACAAGAGGTAACGTCGCAAGCATGAGCGAGAGATCGGCCGCACCCGGCGGGCTGGCCCTGATCGAGTCCCTGGTGAACACGCTGGACATCGAGACGGGCGCCGACTCGCTGGACACGCCGGAGGGCCGCGAGCGCCTCGGGATCACCGAGACCGAGCTGGCCGACGCGCGGGAACTGCGCGAGTCGCTGCGGGCCGCGCTGCTGGCCCACGCCGGCCACCCGCCGCACCGCGCGGTGACCCCGCTGGGCACCCTGCTGGCGCGCGCCCCGCTCCGCGTCGCCGTCGACGAGCGGGACGGCTCGGCCCGGCTCGCCCCCGCCGAGGAGGGCCCGCTGCTCTCCCGGGTCGCCGCCGCCGTCGCCGAGGCGCTGGTCGCCGGCACCTGGACCCGGCTCAAGTCGTGCGAGGCCGACACCTGTCACTGGGCGTACTACGACCGCAGCCCCGCCGGCCGCGGCCGCTGGTGCTCGATGCAGGTGTGCGGGGCACGCGCGAAGATGCGCCGGTACCGGGCGAAGGGTGCGTGAGCCACAGCGGCGTGGTGCAGAATGCGGACAGACGCCGGTTCGGCCGACTGAGCCTCGGCCGAACCGGCGTCACCTGATGCCGCTGCGTGCTATGCGGTGGGGCGGCCCATCGCCCGGTACGTCCAGCCCGCCCGCCGCCACTGCTCCGGGTCCAGGGTGTTGCGCCCGTCGAGGATCACCCGGGCCGTCGCCACCTCGCCGAGCGCCGCCGGGTCCAGCTCGCGGAACTCGCCCCACTCGGTCAGGTGCAGCACGACGTCGGCGCCCCGGACGGCCGCCAGCGCCGAGTCGGCGTACCCCAGGGTCGGGAAGACCTTGCGGGCGTTCTCCATGCCCTTCGGGTCGTACACCGTCACCTGGCCGCCCTGGAGGTGGATCTGGCCGGCCACGTTCAGCGCGGGCGAGTCGCGGACGTCGTCCGAGTCCGGCTTGAAGGTGGCCCCGAGCACCGCGACCCGCTTGCCGAGGAAGGAGCCGCCGCCCAGCGCCTCCCGGGTCATCTCCACCATCTGGCCGCGCCGGCGCATGTTGATGGAGTCGATCTCGCGCAGGAAGGTCAGCGCCTGATCGGCGCCCAGCTCGCCCGCCCGGGCCATGAACGCCCGGATGTCCTTGGGCAGGCAGCCGCCGCCGAAGCCGATCCCGGCGCGCAGGAACTTCCGCCCGATCCGGTCGTCGTGCCCGATGGCCTCCGCGAGCTTCGCCACGTCACCGCCGGCCGCCTCGCACACCTCGGCCATCGCGTTGATGAAGGAGATCTTGGTGGCGAGGAAGGAGTTCGCGGCCGTCTTCACCAGTTCGGCGGTGGGGAAGTCGGTGACCACGAACGGCGTGCCCTCGCCGACCGGGCCGGCGTACACCTCGCGCAGCAGCTTCTCGGCCCGCTCGCTGCGCACCCCGACGACGATCCGGTCCGGGTGCAGGGTGTCCTGGACGGCGTAGCCCTCGCGCAGGAACTCCGGGTTCCAGGCCAGCTCGGCGTCCGCGCCGGCCGGGGCGTGCTCGGCGAGGTAGGCGGCCAGCCGCTCGGCCGAGCCCACCGGCACCGTCGACTTGCCGACCACCAGGGCCGGGCCGCGCAGGTGCGGGGCGAGGGAGGCGATCGCGGAGTCGACGTAGCTCATGTCGCAGGCGTACTCGCCGTGCTTCTGCGGGGTGTTCACGCACACGAAGTGCACCTCGCCGAAGGCGCCGACCTCGGCCCAGTCCGTGGTGAACCGCAGCCGCCCGGTGGATCCCTCGATCCCGGCCACGTGCCGGCGCAGCAGCTCCTCGAGCCCCGGCTCGTACATCGGGGTCTCGCCGCGCTCCAGCAGGGTGATCTTCTCCGGTACGACGTCCAGGCCCAGCACCTCGAAGCCCAGCTCGGCCATGGCCGCGGCGTGTGTGGCGCCGAGGTAGCCGGTGCCGATCACGGTGATCTTCAGGCTCATGGGTGTGCTCCAGCTCCGGTCCGTCGGTCCTGCTCGGTCATGCGGTGCCTGAGCATAGTCGGGCCGCTCAGCGGGCAACTTTCCCGCTGTCACCAAGCTCACGTAGGCGTGTTCACCCAGGCCCTCTAAAATTCAGTTACTTAACGGTAATTAGCGTCAGTATCACTGCGTCTTTGGAGCGTGAGACACCGTGGCCGGATCGGCTGACTTCGACCTGTACCGCCCGTCCGAGGAGCACGACATGCTCCGGGACGCCGTCCGTTCGCTGGTCGAGGCGAAGATCGCGCCGTACGCCGCGGCGGTGGACGAGGAGGCCCGCTTCCCGCAGGAGGCCCTCGACGCCCTCGTCGCCAACGACCTGCACGCCGTGCACGTCCCCGAGGAGTACGGCGGCGCCGGTGCCGACGCCCTCGCCACGGTCATCGTGATCGAGGAGGTCGCCCGTGCCTGCGTCTCCTCCTCCCTCATCCCGGCCGTGAACAAGCTCGGCTCGCTCCCGGTGATCCTCTCCGGCGGTGAGGAGCTGAAGAAGAAGTACCTGACCCCGCTCGCCAAGGGCGACGCGATGTTCTCGTACTGCCTCTCCGAGCCGGAGGCGGGCTCGGACGCGGCCGGCATGAAGACCAAGGCCGTCCGCGACGGCGACTACTGGGTGCTCAACGGCGTGAAGCGCTGGATCACCAACGCGGGCGTCTCCGAGTACTACACGGTGATGGCGGTCACGGACCCCTCGAAGCGCTCCAAGGGCATCTCGGCCTTCGTGGTCGAGAAGTCGGACGAGGGCGTCTCCTTCGGCGCCCCGGAGAAGAAGCTCGGCATCAAGGGCTCCCCGACCCGCGAGGTCTACTTCGACAACGTCCGCATCCCCGCCGACCGCATGATCGGCGAGGAGGGCACGGGCTTCCTGACGGCCATGAAGACCCTGGACCACACCCGCATCACCATCGCCGCCCAGGCCCTCGGCTGCGCCCAGGGCGCCCTCGACTACGCCAAGGGCTACGTCCAGGAGCGCAAGCAGTTCGGCAAGGCGATCGCCGACTTCCAGGGCATCCAGTTCATGCTCGCCGACATGTCCATGAAGATCTCGGCGGCCCGCGCCCTCACCTACCAGGCCGCCGCCGCCTCCGAGCGCGGTGACGCCGACCTCACCTACCTGGGCGCCGCCGCCAAGTGCTTCGCCTCGGACGTCGCCATGGAGGTCACCACCGACGCCGTCCAGCTCCTCGGCGGCTACGGCTACACCCGCGACTACCCGGTGGAGCGCATGATGCGCGACGCCAAGATCACCCAGATTTATGAGGGCACGAACCAAGTTCAGCGGATCGTCATGGCCCGCAACCTGCCGTAACCCGACATGCGGGACATCGCTCCCCGGCGTAGGACGGAAGCACATGGGGCCCGCCCCGGGCCCCACCCGCCGTCCCAGGAGGAGCCATGACCCAGTCCCAGTCCCGGTCCGGAATGATGCCCGCCCTCACGCAGCAGATGCAGGACTGCATCGAGGCCTGCATGAACTGCCACAACATGTGCGAGGAGACCATGAGCTCCTGCATGCAGCAGGGCGGCCAGGCGCAGATGCAGGTCATGCGAGCGCTCATGGACTGCTCCGAGACGACCCGCATGTGCGCCGACATGATGATGCGGCGCTCGCCCATGGCCGGCGAGATGTGCATGCTCTGCGCGAAGGTCTGCGACATGTGCGCCGAGGCGTGTATGTCCATGCCGGACGACCAGCAGATGATGCGCTGCGCCGAGGCGTGTCGCCGCTGCGCGGAGACCTGCCGGGCGATGGCGGCCGCCGGCATGTGAGCCACCGCGCACGGCCGAGGGCACCCCGCGGGGTGCCCTCGGACCGTCGCGCGCGCCGCCGTCAGTTGCCGGAGACGGTGACCTTCTCGTCGTTGTTCAGCTCGTCCACCAGCGTCTTCACCTTCGCCTTGTCCCAGACGAGGTTGCCGCCGGAGGAGCCGGAGACCGGCATGTTCATCGAGGTGCCGTCACCGCCGCTGACGCCCTTCATCGCCCAGAACATCGAGGCCAGGTCCCACAGGCCCATGTCCTTGTCGACGATCAGGGAGTCCAGGCCCGCGCCCATGGTCGGGTAGAACTTGAACGGGTTCAGCACCGTCGACGGGGTGGCCACCTGGTGGGCCAGCGCGGCCAGGAACTTCTGCTGGTTCTTGGTGCGCTGCAGGTCGGACGCGGCGAACGCGTGCCGGGTACGGACGAACGCGAGCGCCTGCCGGCCGTTCAGGGTCTGCTTGCCGGCCTTGAAGTCGGCGCCCGACCACTTGTCCTTGAAGCCCTTGTCGATGTCGATCTCGACGCCGCCCACCGCGTCCACGATGTTCGCGAAGCCCTGGAAGCCGATCTCCACGTAGTGGTCGATGTGCAGTCCGGTGTTCGCCTCGATCGTGCGGACCAGCAGCGTCGGCCCGTCCTCGGCGTAGGTCGCGTTCAGCTTCGCGTGCCGCCCCTGCGCCGGGTAGGTCTTCCCGGACGTCGACCCCTTGTACGACGGGACCACCACGTCCGAGTCGCGCGGCAGCGAGATCAGCGTGTCGCCGTTGTCGCCGACGTGCAGGATCATCATCGAGTCGGTGCGCTTGCCCTCGGCGCCGCCGGTGTGCAGCTTCCTCTCGTCCGCCTTGGACATGCCCTCACGGCTGTCCGAGCCGACGATCAGGTAGTTCGTGCCCGCGCCCGACTCCGGCCGGTCGATGACCGTCGACAGGTCCACCTCGCGGCGCAGCTTGGAGTCGGCCCAGAAGTAGGTGGCCACGGACGTGACGACCAGCACGGTCGCCAGCGTGATCGCCGTCCACTTGATCCGGCGCCGCCAGTTCGGCGCGGGACGCGGGGCGCGGGTCGACGCGCCTTCCGGGCCGCCCGGGCCCCGGCCGCCGGGGCTGCCGTAGACCTGGCCCGTGTTGTAGCCGCTGTCGTAGTCGCCGTAGCCGGCGCCTTCCTCGTGTCCGCGGCCGTCGACGTACGACGGCTGCTGCGGCACACCGGCCCCGTACGGCGGCGCCGCCGGGCCGGGGTCGCCGTACGCCGAGCGCGGTCCGGGCGGTACCGCCGGGCCGCGCCGCACCTGACGCATCACGCGGGGCCCCTCCGGCTGTGCGCCGGCACTGCCGCGTCCGTAGCGCGGGCCGCGGTTGTCGTCGGACCATCCCTCGGGCCAGTCATTCATGCGCCCCAGTGTGCAGGGCGCGGATATGTGCTCGACAAGGGATGTCGGGAAATCAGGGCCCTGCTGTTGCGAACCCGACACAAAGTCCGCGAATGCGCGTCGGCATAAGGTGGAGGGCATGACAGACCAGGCCACGGACACGGATCCGGACATGCAGCCGGACATCCCGGGCAAGCCCACGTCCGCCTCGCGCACCACCCTCAGCCACATCATGACCCACAACGACACCAACCTGCTGGGTACGGTGCACGGCGGAGTGATCATGAAGCTGGTCGACGACGCGGCGGGCGCGGTGGCCGGCCGGCACTCCGGCGGTCCCGCCGTCACCGCGTCCATGGACGAGATGGTGTTCCTGGAGCCGGTCCGCGTCGGTGACCTGGTCCACGTCAAGGCGCAGGTGAACTGGACCGGCCGGACCTCGATGGAGATCGGTGTCCGGGTGCTCGCCGAGCGCTGGAACGAGTCGGACCCGGCCACCCAGGTCGGCTCGGCGTACCTGGTCTTCGCGGCCGTCGACGCCGACGGCAGGCCGCGCCGGGTGCCGCCGGTGATACCGGAGACCGACCGGGACCGCCGCCGCTACCAGGAGGCCCAGATCCGCCGCACCCACCGCCTGGCCCGCCGCCGCGCGATCCGCGAGCTGCGGGAGAAGCGGGCGGCCGAGGGCTTCGAGGACTAGGGCCTGCCGAGGCGCTCCCGGCGGAGCGCTCAGCACACCACCTCGTTGCCCCGCACCACATTCTGCTCCGGCTGTGCCGGGTCCTCGAAGCGCACCTTCCGCACCTTCCGCACGTCGGCGAAGTCCGCGCCGACCGCCACCTTCAGCAGCGGCCCCTGCCCCGGCACCGCGCGCAGCTCGCTGCCCGGCAGGGCCGCGGCCAGGGAGCGGGCGGAGCGGTCCCAGCGGGGGTCGTAGGAGATCACCGTGCGCGCCACATGGGCGGGCGCGGTCACCGGCAGGCGGGTGGTGGCGAAGCCGGTCGCCGCGAGCGCCGCGTCCACCCGTTTGCCCAGCCCGACCGTGCTGCTGCCGTTCGCCACCTGCACCCGGACGGTGTCCGGGGCCACCTCCACCGGCAGCGGCGCCTGCGCCGGGTCCCGGTGCGGGCGGTCCCCGGCGAGCGGCTTGTCGTCGCGCAGTGCCCGGAACAGCTCGTCGGCCTTCGCCGGGTCCCACTTCAGGGTCGAGCCGATTCCCTTGACCTGGAAGTTCATCTGCCCGACGGGGACGGTGGCGAACTCGGACGAGGAGGGGGAGAACTCCCGCATCGCGCGGCCGAGGTCGAGCAGCTCATCGGTGCCGAAGCCCTCGTCGGCGCGGACCGAGCCGAGCACCGCCCGGGTCACGTCCCGGAACCGCATCGGGTTCAGCAGCACCCCGGAGGAGGTCGTCTTCTCCAGCAGCGCGGCCAGGAACCGCTGCTGCCGCTTCATCCGGCCCAGGTCGCTGGCGCCGTCGATGTGCCGGGCGCGCACGTACTGCAGCGCCTGCCCGCCCAGCAGGGTGTGGGTGCCGGGCCCGAGGTCGAGCCCGGTGTACGTGTCCTTCAGCGGCGTCGGCGTGCACACCTTGACCCCGCCGAGCACGTCGACGGTCCTCATGAAGCTGGTGAAGTCGACCTCCAGATAGTGGTCGATCTTCACGTGGGTCATGTTCTCGACCGTGCGGATGGTCAGCTGGGGGCCGCCCTCGGCGTAGGCCGCGTTGAGCTTGACCGGGTGCGGGCCGTGCCGCTGCCCCGAGTTCATGTCGACGTGCGCGGGCATCTCGGCGTAGGAGTCGCGCGGCAGGCTCACCACGGTGGCCCGCTCCCGGTCCTCCGAGATGTGCACGATCATCATCGTGTCGGTGCAGTGGCAGGGCTGCCCGCCCAGCCGGTAGGCGCGCCGGTCCTGCTCGCTGATCTTGTCGCGGCCGTCGGTGCCGACCAGCAGCAGGTTCATGCCGTGACCCGCCCGGGGCCGGTTCTTCATGTCCTTGAAGGCGTCGATCCGGGAGATCCCCGCGTCCAGACTGGCGACGACCGCGTGCCCGATCCCGGCGGAGGCGAGCACCACGACCGACAGCGTGGTGACCGCCCGCATGGCCCAGCGTGGCCGCCGCGGCGGCCGGACGGACCGTACCGGCCGCTCGGGCGGTCGCGGCACACGGCGGGGCGGCTGGCGGCGTTGCGGAGGCGCGGGGGACCGAGGCGGGCTGGGCAAGGAGGACACCTCCGGACGAGGCCGTACGTGGGATCCGTGAGCACAGTAGGCCGATACGATCTCCAGCCCGCGTCGCAGGCCCGGCGGCGCGCATCCGTGTCCCCCGTTCGCGGTAACGTGAGGCCCCTATGAACGCCAAGCCCGACGTGCGGCTCCCCGCTGTGTCCGTGATCATGCCCGTCCTCAACGAGGAGCGGCATCTGCGCGGGGCCGTCCAAGCGATCCTCGCGCAGGAGTACGCCGGCGAGATGGAGGTCGTGATCGCCCTCGGTCCGTCCACGGACCGCACGGACGAGATCGCCGCCGAGCTGGTCGCCGAAGACCCGCGCGTGCACACCGTCCCGAACCCGACCGGCCGCACGCCCGCGGCGCTGAACGCGGCGATCAAGGCCTCCCGGCACCCCATCGTGGTCCGCGTCGACGGCCACGGCATGCTCTCGCCGAACTACATCGCGACCGCCGTGCGCCTGCTGGAGGAGACCGGCGCGCAGAACGTCGGCGGCATCATGCACGCCGAGGGCGAGAACGACTGGGAGCACGCGGTGGCCGCCGCGATGACCTCGAAGATCGGCGTCGGCAACGCGGCCTTCCACACCGGCGGCCAGGCCGGCCCCGCCGAGACGGTCTACCTCGGTGTGTTCCGCCGCGAGGCGCTGGAGCAGCAGGGCGGCTACAACGAGGAGTTCATCCGCGCCCAGGACTGGGAGCTGAACTTCCGGATCCGCGAGGCGGGCGGGCTCATCTGGTTCTCGCCCGAGCTGAGGGTGTCGTACCGGCCGCGGCCGTCGGTGCGGGCGCTGGCCAAGCAGTACAAGGACTACGGCCGCTGGCGGCACGTCGTCGCCCGCTACCACTCCGGCTCCATCAACCTGCGCTACCTCGCCCCGCCGGTGGCGGTGTGCGCGATAGCGGCGGGGCTGGTCGTCGGCGCGGCGCTGACCCCGTGGGGCCTCGTGATCCCCGGCGGCTACCTGGCCGCGATCGTCGCGGGCTCCCTCCCGGCCGGCAAGGGGCTGCCCCTGAAGGCCCGGCTGCAGATCCCGGTGGCCCTCGCCACCATGCACATGTCCTGGGGCTGGGGCTTCCTGACCAGCCCGAAGTCCCTGGCGAAGAAGGTCATCGCCTCCCGGCGGCCCGCGGTCCTGGACGCCGTCTGACGAACCCGCGAAGGGCCCCTCCTGCCGTGGAGGGGCCCTTTTCGCTGCGCCGGTCCGTCAGTGCCACTGGTAGGGCTTGTACACGTCCATGCACGTCGGCTTGTCCGAGGCGTTGGCGGCGTCGGTGCCCTCGGGCAGGTCGCCGGCCTTCGGGGCGGACTTCTTGGGGTAGGCGGCCCCCGTGCGCCAGTCCGCGCCGACGACGACCGTGACCCCCGACACGTCGGTGGACTTCTCCACCTGGCCCATCGGGATGCCCAGCGCCTTGGCCACCGCCTGGGCGTCACCCTCCAGGTCCGCGCTCGGATACCGCACGACCGTCTTGTCCTCGGACCGGCTTCCCGAGGTGTCGGTCTGCGCCCGGGCGTAGCCCTTCTGCACGAGCGCCTGGCCGATCGCCGACGCCCGCTGCGGGACCGCGGCCTCGGCGGAGGTCCGGGTGGCGTTCTGCACCAGCACGCCGAGCCGGGCCGCGTCGACCGAGGGGGTCTTGGCCGGCTTGTCCTTGTGCCCGTCCTTCTTGGCGTCGGACTTCCCGCCGTTCTTGTCGAACGGCACGTCGTCCTGGAGCATCTGCCACAGCTCGTCGGCCTTGGCCTTGTCCGGGACGACGTGGTTGTCCGGGTCGTTCGGGTCCGGGACGTTGGGCATCGTCACACTGGTGATGCGGTCGGTCGGTACCGACTTCATCTCCATACCGAGGTCGTACAGCTTCTTGACCGTGCCGATCTCCTCGGAGACCTTCAGGGACTTGGTGGCCGCCTCGGCCAGGTCCATCAGCCGGCCGGTGTCGGTGAACACGTTCTGCTGCTTCAGCGTGCGGATCATCGAGTTCAGGTACATGTGCTGGGCGCGGGCCCGCATCAGGTCGCTGCCCCAGGCGTGCCGGGTGCGCAGCCACTGCAGGGCCTGTTCGCCCTTCACCTTGTGCGATCCCTCCGTGAGCTTCAGACCGGAGCCGCCGCGCTGACTGGGGGTCGAGTGGTCCCAGACGTTCTGGTTCACACAGACCTCGACGCCCCCGATCGCGTCCGCCATCCGCACCACGCCCGCGAAGTCGATCGTCATCCAGTGGTCGATGTAGACCCCGGTGAGCTCCTCCCAGGTGAGCAGCGTGCAGCCGGCTCCGCCCCGGGCCAGGGTGACGTTGATGATGTCGTCCGTCGGCGGGAAGTCCTTGCCGTCCGGGTCCTTGCACTCGGGTATGTGCACCCGGGTGTCCCGCGGGATGCTGACCATGGCGGCGCTCTTGCGGTCCGCCGAGAGGTGGATGAGCATCTGCACGTCCGCGAGCGGCGGGTCACCGGCCTTGTCCCGGCTGCCGCCGAGCTTCACGTTCTCCTTGGAGTTCCGGCTGTCGGAGCCGATCAGGAGGATGTTCAGCGGGGTCTGGCCGGCCGCGTTCGGGGCGGTCCGGTGCGCCTTGGAGTCGTCGCCGCCTGCGCGCTTGCCCTTCTGGATGTTGCTGTTGAGATGCTGGTAGTACAGATATCCGGCGCCCGCCGTGCCGAGTATCACCACCGCCAGCACGGTCGCCGACCAGCGCAGCACGCGCCGTCTGCGCCGCCGCCGATCGGTCTGCGGACCGCCGGCCCGCCGTCGGCCGCCGTGCCGGCCGGAACGCGCCGGGGCGTCCGTGGTTCTCGACGCGAGCGACATCGTGTCCTTCGTGTCCTCGACCGCCGGAGCCTCCCCGCGCACCTCGCTCTGCGCCAAACTCCCTGCCCTCCCCACCCTCGCGCCAAGCAACGGGCCCGTCCCGCGTCCGGTTAGACGCTTGACGGGCCCATAGGGTTACCTACCCGGCGCACTTCACCTTGTCTGCCGTGGACTTGTCGACGTCCGGAGCCTTGGTCGCCGGTGTGAGGGACACGCCCGCACCCTTGAAGTCCTTGCCCAGGGTCAGCGTCATCGCCGGCAGCCCCTGGGAGTTGGTCACGCTCTTGCCCGGTTTCATGGCGGCCCCGGACAGCCCCATGATCGCGGCCAGTCGGCGCGCCTGGGCCGCCTGGTCGGGCGCGTACTCCAGTGTGGTCCGGCTCAGCGCGGCGGGCGCGTTGCCGGAGTTCTCCGACTTGGTCACGCCCTCGTCGTTCTGCAGCCAGTTGAGCACCGCCTGGGCGCTGCCGCCCACGGCCCCGCCGTTGAGGATGCGCACCCGCACCTCGGAGGCGGGCGCCTTGCTGCCCTTGAGCCGGGCGGCCTGGGCGTCCTTCGCCGCCTTCTGCTTCTTCTTCACGTCGGTGAAGGAGACGTCGTTGCGGATGGCCTCGAAGACCGCCGGGGCCTTCGACTCGTTGAGGACGACCGTGGACTTGACCTTCTCCGCCGGGTTGTCCACGACCGGCACCGTGGCGAAGGTCAGGTTCTTCGGGTTGAGCTTGCCCAGCTCCAGACCCAGGTCCTTCAGCTTGCTGATGCTGTCCAGCTTGTCGTCGACGGTCAGCGCCTTGGTGCCCGCCTCCGCCAGCTTCACCATCTTCGTCGGGCTGCTGAGCGTGGAGTTGCCCTTCAGCTTGCGCATCAGCGCGCTCAGGAACTGCTGCTGGAGCCCGATCCGGCTCAGGTCGCCGCCGAAGCCGACGGAGTGCCGGGTGCGCACGAACGCCAGCGCCTGCTCACCGGAGATGTTGTGCGTGCCCTCGGACAGCTTCAGGTGCGAGTCCGGGTCGTCGATGTCCTTGGCCAGGCAGACCTCGACCCCGCCGACCGCCTCGGTCAGCGTCTTGACCGCGTTGAAGTCGGCGACCATGAAGTCGTCCGGCTTGATCCCGGTCAGCTCGGTCACCGTGCGCATGGTGCAGCTGGGCGTACGGTCGTCCTGCCCGAGGCTCGTGTTGAAGCGGACGCCCTCGGAACCCGGGATGACCTTCTGGCTGCCGTCCTCCTGCTGCGTCGGGCAGTCCGGGATGTCGACGATCAGGTCGCGCGGGATGCTGAGCGCGGTCGCGTTCGACCGGTCCTTGGAGACGTGCAGCAGGATCGTGGTGTCGGCGTGGCCGACGCTGCCCGAGTCGCCGTAGCCTTCGTTGCCCTTGCCGGTGCGCTTGTCGGTGCCGATCAGCAGGACGTTGATCGCCTCGTCCTTGCGGAAGCCGCCGGTGCCGGCGCCGTCGTCGGACACGGAGGTGATGTTGTCGTTCAGGTGCTTGATGTAGAGGTAGCCGGCGGCCGTCACGGCGACCAGCACGAAGGCCATGGACCCACCCGTCCACAGCAGCACCTTCTTCGCCGTCGACTTCTTCTTCACCGGCCGCCGGGCGGCGCGCCGCCCCTGCGGTGCCTCCGGTTCGGCGCCCCGGCGCCGGGCCGAGCGCGGCGCCGGCACCTCGGTGCCGCGCGCCCGGGGCGACTGCCGGTTCTGTCCGGCCGGCTGCCGCGTACGGCCGCCCGCCACACCGCCCCCGTCCCCGTCCCCGGAGGACGGTCTGCGCGGTCCGGGAACCGGCGGCTGCGCTGCGGAAGGGCTCAGTCGCAGTTCGTATTCGCCGGTGTTCGGATTGAGTACCCACTGGTCTGCGGGGTCGATGTTGTCCGCCCGCCCACGGCCTTGCGCGTCCACGGTTGTCCGAATCCTCCGTCGGGGCCACGCGGCGCCTTCCCCCTCCAAGGCGCTCGGGTCTCGGTGAATCAGTGCACGACCCCAGGACGGACCTCGCGGCCAGGTGCACCGGATCGCTCACACTATCCGCCCAGTTCAGCGTCGAGCGACGCCGGTGACAAATTCCACCTGCCTACAACCGGGCAATCCCCCTCATTTTCTGAACGGAAGTTCGCGGTTCTTGCCCTGCGCCTTACTCACAGGTCTGTTCGGCGGCGGTGTTCCCGCGAAATGTCGGCGCCGGCGAGGGGCCGTCCGCCCCGCCCGCCCCTGTGTCCTGCCCGGGAACTTTCTGTGAAGTCTCCTGGGTCACCACCACCGGCTGGTCGGCCCGCAGCCGCGCGAACAGCTTCTCGGCCTCCGGCTCCACGAGTTGATCACGGTTGGCGTCATAGACGTACGACTCCCTCGGCACCGTCAGGAACTGCACGTGGTCCGTGGGAACGTCACGCAGCCCGCGCACCAACTGGTACAGGCCGCGCAGGCTGGCCAGTTCCGGGTCGGTGGTCAGCGAGGAGGTCGCCGCGTCCAGCACCGGATACAGCTTCACGGGATTCAGCAGCACGTCGTTGCTCTGTACCTTGTTGACGAGCGCGCCGAGGAACCGCTGCTGGCGTTCCATCCGCTCGGTGTCGCTGCCGTTGCCGAGCGACTTGCGGGCCCGGACGAACCCGAGCGCCTGCTCCCCGTCGAGCGTGACCTTCCCTGCGGGCAGTCTCAGCTGCGCCGCCTTGTCGTCGACGGGTTCCTTCAGGCACACCTCCACCCCGTCGACGGCGTCCACCATCTCCTTGAACCCGCTGAAGTCCACGACCATGTGATGGTCGACGCGGATGCCGGTCAGCTTCTCGACGGTCCGGATCGTGCACGCCGAACCGCCCACCTGGAAGGCGTGGTTGAACATCGCGAACACCGGGTCGCTGCGCCTGCCGTCCTCCTGCCGGCAGCCCGGGATGTCCACCATCAGGTCCCGGGGCAGCGAGACGGCGGTGGCGCTGCGCCGGTCGGCGGCCAGGTGCAGCAGGATCGTGGTGTCCGACCGCTCGGTGCCGAGGTCCCTGCCGTACTTGCGGTTGCCGTCCCCGGCCCGTGTGTCGGACCCGATCAGCAGGATGTTCTGCGCGTCCCGCACCAGCGCGGTGGGCCGCTCCCGCTCGTACCGGGCGAGTTCGGCGGCAGCGGCGTCGTCGGCGGTGATGTTGGCGCTCAGCTTGGCGTAGACGGCCCAGCCGGCCCCGGCGGCCGCGGCGACGAGGACGGCCGCCCCCAGCGCGGAACCGTGCACGCAGCGCCGGCGCCGCCGTCGTATCAGCCCGTCCCCGGTCGCCGAGGCTCCCGACCCGGGACCGGGACCGAGGGGCTTGCCTGCGGTGTCGGTCACGATGGGGCCATCCCCTCACGGCGTACGAGCGTCGCGTCCTGCTCTTACGACGATGGCGGGGGAGGGGGCCGGAAGCGCCCTGTACTACTCCGATCGGGGGAACGGCGAGGCCTCAGGGGCGCGGGGACATGCGGCCGGGCCACCACGCCTGCGCACCCCCCCGGGGCGGCCTCACCGCCGTACTGTCGTCACCCGCTCGCTCTCCACCCGCTTGGCGAGAGCGTCCTCGTCCAGCCGGGCCAGATTCCGGCACAGCACCACGGACCCCCCGACGGCCAGCGGCGAGAAAAGCCCCGCGCTCAGCCCCTCCCAGGTGTCGTACGGCAGCCCGGACAGCAGCCTCGAACCAGGCCCCGTCAGCCCGAGCGCCCCCGCCTCGGAAGCGGCCCGCTCGACGACCTCCGCCCCGCTGAACTCCCGCCCGGCGACGATGAGCGCCGGCTCCTCGGGGTCCACCGGCGCGAACGGGGCGAACCGGTCACCCTGTCCCGGCACTTCCACGGCGTAGTCGAGGAACCCGGCCGGAGTCTGCGGGAAACGCCCGCCCAGCGGCCGCAGTGCCAGCGCGACCCGCTCACCGGTGCAGGCGAGCGCGGCGTCGAGGGAGTCCGGCCCGCTCACCACCACGTCGGCCGCCGCCGGGTCCCCGCCGACGTCCGCGATCGCGCCCACCGAGGAACAGGCCAGCAGCCACACCGCCGTCTGCCAGTGTGCGGGCAGCAGCAGCGCGACCCGGTCGCCGGGGCCGGCGGACAGGTCGCCCTGGAGGAGGTTGGCGGTCTTGGCCACCCAATTGGCGAAGGTGGCCACGGACAGTTCGACGCGTTCGCCCGTGGCGTCGTCGTAGAAGGTCACCAGCGGGCGGCCGGGGTCCGCGGCGAGCGCGGAAGCCAGCAGGTCGGCAGGGGTGCGATCGGTGGCGTTCACCCGGGACAGGGTACGCGCGGGCGGACGGGCGCGCCGGGCGGTGGGGTCACCGGTTCGGCGGAACACCTCCCGACACTCCGTCAGTTTCCTGATGGACATATTTGTCTGACTATGTCCAAGATCATGCCCATGCGTGGATTCCTCACTTCCTGTCCCGGCGTCTCCCCGCTCACCGCCTGCTCGATCGGCGTCACCTTCGCCGCGGTCGTCGCGCTCGCCCCGGCCCCGCCGGCGACCGCCGCGACGGCGCCGGCCGGGTCCGCCGTGCCCGGCAGCACCCAGTCGCTGCCGCTCGTCCCCCTCGCCCGGGAGCGCGTCCTCGGCGCCGCCCCGGAGCAGGGGCTGTACCGCACCGGCCTCGCACGGTTCGCGCTGGTCGGCGTCGTCTGGGACGACCCGGGCAGCGAACTGCACGGCCGGGTGCAGGTGCGCACCCGGTCCGCCGCGACGGGCCAGTGGTCCGGCTGGCAGGACGTCGAGACGCACACCGCCGACCACGGCGCCGACCCGGGTACGGCGGAGGGCTTGGCCCCGCGGCTGCGCGGGGGGACCGCGCCGCTGTGGGTGGGGGAGTCGGACGGCGTGGACCTGCGGGTCCGGGCGGAGGGATCGGGGGGCGCGCCCGGGAGGCGGGCGGGAGGGCCGCGGCCGCCGCTGCCGTCGGGGCTGCGGCTGGAGCTGGTCGATCCCGGCAAGGACGGAGGGCACGGGGAAGGCTCGGGGGACGGCGACGAGGGCACCGGCGCGGTGGAGGCGGGGGTCTCGGAGGCGCTGGATGCCGCAGAGGCCGACGAGGCCGGTGAGGTGCTGGAGGCCTTGGAGGCCGAGGAGGCCAAGGCCAGGCAGACGCAGAAGGGTGACGAGGCGGGGGACGCCGGCGAGCGGCCGCCCGGGAACCTGCCGGCCGACGACCCGCCCCGTACCGCCGTGGACACGGAGGCCGCGATCGCCGCGTCCGGCGCCAACGCCGACATCACCGACTTCGGCGCCACCGCGATCCCGGAACTGGACCGGGAGGCCACCGAGCGGGAACTGAGCCGCCTCCAGGGCACCGCGCTCGACGACCCCGCGCGGGCGAAGCCGTACATCGGGCCGCGCCCGAGGATCGTCACGCGCCGGGGCTGGGGCGCGGACGAGTCACTGCGCGAGCGCGGGTTCGTCTACACGACGAAGGTCAAGGCGGCCTTCGTCCACCACACGGCCTCGGGCAACAAGTACACCTGCGCCCAGGCCCCGTCCGTCATCCGCAGTATCTACCGCTACCACGTCAAGAGCATGGGCTGGCGGGACATCGGCTACAACTTCCTCGTCGACAAGTGCGGAACGATCTACGAGGGCCGGGCCGGGGGCGTGGCCAAGGCGGTGCTCGGCGCGCACACCCTCGGGTTCAACACCAACAGCACGGGCATCGCCGTGATCGGCACGTACGGGTCGGCCCAGCCGTCGAGCAGCGCGGTCACGGCCGTCGCCCGGCTCACCGCGTGGAAGCTCGGGCTCTATGGGGCCAATCCGCTCGGAAAGACATATCTCACGTCGGGCGGTGGCAATCTCTACCCCAAGGGGAAGAACGTACGACTGAACGTGATCTCCGGCCACCGCGACGGGTTCGCCACCGAGTGCCCCGGCAAGCGGCTCTACGCCAAGCTCGGCACGGCCCGCTCCAGCGCGGCGACGTACCAGGGGCGCTGAGGCCGGGGCCCGCGTTCACCGCCGTCGGGGGACGGGTGGGGGGGACGGGTGGGGGACACCGCACGCCGATGCGCGGGACACCGCGCGGCCATCGAAGGCGTCGTCGCACGGTCTGCATACACTGACCGGCCGGAACAAGTGTTGACGAGTAGTTCGGCCGGTCCCGGCAGGAAGCAGAGACGACAGGTGACAGAAGCGATCCTCCTGGTCGGCGGCAAAGGCACGCGGCTGCGACCGCTCACGGTGCACACACCCAAGCCGATGGTCCCGGCCGCCGGGGTGCCGTTCCTCACCCACCAGCTGGCGCGGGCGCGGGCGGCGGGCGTCGAGCACATCGTCCTCGCGACCAGCTATCTGGCCGAGGTCTTCGAGCCGTACTTCGGCGACGGATCCGCGCTGGGCCTGCACATCGAGTACGTGACGGAGGAGGAGCCGCTCGGCACGGGCGGGGCCATCCGCAACGTCGCCGGCCGCCTGCACTCCGGGCCCGACGACCCGGTGCTGATCTTCAACGGCGACATCCTGACGGGCCTGGACATCAGGGCCCTGGTGGACACCCACGAGTCGACGGGCGCCGACGTCTCGCTCCACCTGACGAAGGTGACGGACCCGCGCGCGTACGGCCTCGTGCCCACGGACGAGACCGGGCGCGTCCTGGCCTTCCTGGAGAAGCCGCAGACGCCGGAGGAGATCGTCACCGACCAGATCAACGCGGGGGCCTACGTCTTCCGCCGCTCGCTGATCGACACGATCCCGGCCGGGCGTCCGGTCTCGGTGGAACGGGAGACCTTCCCCGGGCTGCTGGCCGCCGGCGCGCATCTGCAGGGCATGGTCGACTCCACGTACTGGCTGGACCTCGGCACCCCGGCCGCGTTCGTCCGCGGCTCGGCCGACCTGGTCCTCGGCCGGGCGCCGTCCCCGGCCGTCCCCGGCCGCTGCGGCGACCGCCTCGTGCTGCCCACGGCCACGGTGGCGCCGGGCGCCAAGCTGACGGGCGGCACGGTGGTGGGCGAGGGCGCGTTCGTGGCGGAGGACGCACGGATCTTCGGCTCCACCATCCTTCCGGGTGCCGTCATCGAACCCGGCGCCGTCATCACCGACTCCCTCATCGGCACCCGCGCCCGCGTCGGCGAACGTTCCGTCCTCACCGGCACGGTCATCGGCGACGGCGCGGTCATCGGCGCCGACAACGAGCTCCGCGAGGGGGTACGGGTGTGGTGCGACGCCCACATCCCCTCAGGCGCCGTCCGCTTCTCCTCGGACCAGTAACCCCGACCCGGGTCCACCGCCGCTCGGGCGCCGTCCACGGGGGCCGGGCCCCAAGGCCCCCATCGGCCCCTCGGGAATCGCCCCACCGCCGGCTACGAGGCACCGCCCGCGGCAGCTGCGGGCGGTCGGACTCGCGTGGGTGCGGGCAGCTGCGCGGCTGGGGCGGCGCCACCCGGCGGCGGCCGTCGTGTCGCCGTAGCTGCGGGCAGTCGTGCCGCTGGGGCGGCACGGGTGGACGCGGCGGCCCCCGGCAGCGCCGGTAAGCGACCCGACCCCCGGCCTACTTGGGCCTGGCGGTGCCGGTGTGTGGTCCGACGCCGGCCCAACCCGAGGGTGCTTCAGAGCAAGCCGATGTCGACGCGGCGCATCTTCGGTGCGCGTCGCGCCGGCACCGCCCCGCTCAGCAGGATCAGCCGAGCCGCGCGATGCCGCTGCCCGGCATACGGCTCCAGCAGCCGCAGCATCTCCGCGTCGTCCGCATCCCGGTCCCCCGCCAGCGCCCACCCCACGATGCCCGGCAGATGCAGATCCCCGACGGTCACCGCGTCCGCCGCCCCATGACTGCGCTGCACCACTTCCGCCGACGTCCACGGCCCCACCCCCGGCACGACCTCCAGCCGCGCCCGAGCCTCACCCGCCGGCATCCCCACCGCCTGCTCAAGCCGCGCAGCGACCCGCACGGCCCGCAGCACCGTGGACGCCCGCTTGTCGTCGACCCCGGCCCGGTGCCACTCCCAGGACGGAATCAGCGCCCAGGTCCGCGGCGCCGGCATCACCCACATCGGCCGCTCGCCCGCCCCCGCGGGCCCCGGCGCCGGCTCCCCGAACCGCCGTACGAGCCGTCGCCACGCCCGGTACGCCTCGTCGGTGGTGACCTTCTGCTCCAGCACGGACGGGATCAGCGACTCCAGCACCAGCCCGGTCCGGGTCAGCCGCAGTCCCGGCCGCCGGTGCCGTGCCAGCGCGACCAGCCGGTGCCGCGGCACGAACGCGCCGGGGTCGTCGGCGGCACCGAGCAGCTCCGGCAGCTGCTCCAGCAGCCACTCGGCACCCGGCCCCCACGCCTCCCCGAGCACCTCACCGCCGTACACCCGCACCCGCAGCGTGCCCGGCCCGGCGGGCGTGCGGCAGGCCCGCCACACGGAGCCGTCCGCCGTGGCCCGGAACGTCGGGTCGGCGGGCCCGCGCCGCAGCGGCCCGAGGGTCAGCCCGAGGTCCAGCGGCCCGTCCGGCACCCACCGCCGTACCCGCGCGGGGACCGCCGCCTGCCGCGGTATCCCCGCAGCGGCCGCCGCGGGCACGGCGACCTGCCCGCCGCGCACGGTTGTCCGCGTGGGCCGCTGGGGGAAACGTCCTGCCACGAGTGAGTCCTAGGGTGCCGGTCGGTTGCCGGAGGTGCCGGAGCCGTCCTACGAGACTAGGCGCTCAGCGCACCGTCACGAACGCCCCCGCGTCCCGTTCCGGCCGCGGTCTGGGCTCCTCCGCCGGACGGCCGACCGCCACCGCGCCCATCGGGTCCCAGTCCGCCGGCAGCTCCAGCACCTCGCGCACCACGTCCCGGCAGAACATCGTGGACGACACCCAGGCCGAGCCCAGCTGCTCCCCGGCCAGCGCGACCAGCAGGTTCTGCACGCCCGCGCCCATGGCGACCACGAACATCTCCCGCTCGGCGCCGTCCCGCCGGGCGTCCCCGTAGGTGTGCGAGCCGTCCATGACGAGGCACGGCACGATCAGGTACGGCGCGTTGCGCAGCACGTCACCGCGCCGGACCCGCTTGGCGACGGACTCCTCGCTCTTGCCGTCCCGGCGCAGGTCGGCGATCCAGGCGTCCCGCATCGCGTCCAGCAGCCGTACCCGCGACTCCTCCGACTCCAGCAGCACGAACCGCCAGGGAGTGGTGTGGTGCGGAGCGGGCGCGGTGACCGCGGCGGCCACCGCGCGGCGGACCGCGCCGGGGTCCACGGGCTCGTCGGTGAACGCCCGCACGGTACGGCGCTGGGTGACGGCCTCCCGCACCGCCTCGGAGGTGCCGAGCCGGAACATGTCGTCCCGCGCGGTGCGCACCAGCGCCCGCGCGCCCTCGTCGGCGCTGCCGTCCCCGGAGGCTTCGGGGGCGTCGCCGGCGTCGGTGGCGAGGACGTGGGGCAGTCCGCGCACCACGGCCACCGGCCGCCCCGCCGCCTTGCCCTTGACCAGGTCACCGGCGGCGGCCAGCTCGTCCGCCGTGGCGACGACGGTCGCGCTCAGCGGGTTGCCGTACGCGTCCGTGCCCCCGCGCAGATCGTCCAGCACGCGCACCCCGGCCGCGCCGATCGCCACGTCCGTGAGCCCCGCCCGCCAGGGCCGTCCGAAGGTGTCGGTGACGACGACGCCCACGTCGACGCCGAGGGAGTCGCGCAGCCCGGCCCGGATCGCGCGCGCGGACGCGTCCGGATCCTCGGGCAGCAACAGCACGGTCCCCGCGGGGGTGTTGGAGGCGTCGACGCCCGCCGCCGCCATGACCAGGCCCTGCCGGGTCTCCACGATGCGCAGCGCGCCGCGCCGGGCCACGACCCGGACCGTCTCGGCGTCGATCGCGGCCTCCCGGTCGGCCGCCTGCACGACCCGCCCCTCGGCCTTGGAGACGATCTTGGAGGTGACGATCAGCACATCCCCGTCGGCCAGGCCCGGCTCGGCCGCGGCGATCAGCTTGGCGACGTCGTCGCCCGGCCGCACCTCGGGGATGCCGGACAGGGCCCAGACCCGGTACCCGGGCTGCTCGGCCGGCCCGGCGGACGCCGTCGCGCTCACGCCCCCCGCACCTCCTCGGCCAGCGCCAGCGCCTCCCGCACCATCTGCGCGGTCGTGTCCACGTCGGTCATCATCAGCGGTACGGCCCGGCAGCGGATGCCGTCCGCCTCGATCCGCTCGACCACGCCCGCGTCGACGGTGTCGACCAGCCAGCCGTCCAGCAGCCCCGAGCCGTAGTGCTCGGCGACCGCGGCGGCCGTGGACTCCACGCCGACCGCGGCGAGCACCTTGTCGGCCATGCCGCGCACCGGCGCGTCCCCGACGATCGGGGAGAGGCCGATCACCGGCACGCCCGCCTCGGCGATGGCCTCGCGGATGCCGGGCACGGCGAGGATGGTGCCGATGGACACGACCGGGTTGGACGGCGGGAAGAGGATGACGTCCGCCTCCGCGATGGCCTCCAGCACACCCGGGGCCGGCTTGGCCTGCTCGGCGCCGACCGGGACGACCGCCTCGGCCGGGACCGAGGCGCGCAGCTTCACCCAGTACTCCTGGAAGTGGATCGCCTTGCGCTCACCCTCCAGCTCGACGGCCACGTGCGTCTCGACGCGGTCGTCGGTCATCGGGATGAGTCGCACGCCCGGCTTCCAGCGGTCGCACAGCGCCTCGGTGACCGCGCTCAGCGGATAGCCGGCGCCCAGCATCTGCGTCCGCACGATGTGCGTGGCGAAGTCCCGGTCGCCCAGCCCGAACCACTCCGGGCCGACGCCGTACGCCGCCAGTTCCTCCTTGAGATGGAAGGTCTCGTCGGACCGCCCCCAGCCCTGCTCCTCGTTGATGCCGCCGCCGAGCGTGTACATCACCGTGTCCAGGTCCGGGCAGACCTTCAGCCCGAAGAGGTGGATGTCGTCGCCGGTGTTGCCGATGACGGTGATGTCCGCGTCCGGCACGGCCCGCTTCAGACCGCGCAGGAAACGGGCACCGCCGATGCCGCCTGCCAGAACCACAATGCGCATGGGAGCAAGTCTTGCAGGCGGGTCCGACAACGCGTCAGGCAGTCACCGCACCGGACTCGGTCCGCGCCTCGCAGTGCGGGGAGGCGTGCATCGGCATCTGGGTCAGGCCGGGGTGGTACACGTGCAGGCTGACCGCCGGCTCCAGCGCGTCGTTGACGACCTCGTGCACGTACCCCGGCGCGAACACCCGCTGGGAACCCGCCGCCAGCGCGCGCGTGCCGCGCTCGGTGCGCTCGGTGAGGGCGCCCTCCAGGACGGTGAGCACGCCGGACGAGGGCCCGTGGTCGTGCAGCCCGCTGCCCTGCCCGGGCACCCAGGACAGCAGCCACACCTCGTAGCCGGGACCGGTGCGCAGCCGGTGGTACCAGCGGGTCGTGGCGTCGTACCGGACGAGATGGGCCCACTGGGCGCGGTCGGCGGCGATCGAGCGGGCGAGCCCCACGAACTCGGCGACGGTGGCCGGGTGCTCGCGCGGCGGCTGGAGCAGGTGCGGGACCTCCAGGATGTCGCCGGCGATCTGGAGGTCGTTGTCGCTGTTCATCGGGTGTGATGGTCCTCGGCGGAAGAGTGGGGGGCTGATGCTGGGGTGACGCGTACGGTCCGCCCGGGTCACGGGCGGGCGGGGTGCCCTGGATGAGGGATCACTGAGCGGGAGACGCGACCGAGCCGGGATGGACTCGGGAACAGCCGGAGCGGGCTCGGCTCAACAGCTGGGACAGCAACAACAGCTACAGCGCGCGCGGGCGGCACCGAGGGACCCGGCGGTGCGGGTCGAGGTGAGCGCCAAGTTCGCGAGCATGCCCACTAGGACACCGGTTCACACCCGCACTGTCAACTCCGGGCCCGGTATGTGGGACATGTTTCACCTCATCCGGTTCATCTGTGCGGTGAAAGGTTTGCTCACCGGGAGGTCGGGACACATGGGGCACATCCGAGCGCTCGAGCCTCGCGGAACGCGATCGAACACGGAGACGTCCTTCTCCGTACAGAGTTCTGTACGGGGGTTCGGTCGCCCCGCGGGCCCAGCGGTGTGTCAAGGTATATGGCGATTTGAACACTTTCCGCTTGGCCTTGGTTCCGCAGAGTGAATAACGGGCCCAATAGCAGATCTCGGCTTGACTCGCCCGGAGCAGCACACTTGTAATTTCACTCGTGTCGTTCAGCCGAAATCGGTAACGGCTACGCACGGGGACGCGAAAGACAGACGAGGGGCGCACATGACCGAGCTGGTGCAGCAACTGCTGGTCGACGACGCGGACGAGGAACTCGGCTGGCAGGAGCGCGCGCTGTGCGCCCAGACCGACCCCGAGTCCTTCTTCCCCGAGAAGGGCGGCTCCACCAGAGAGGCCAAGAAGGTCTGCCTCGCCTGCGAGGTCCGCTCCGAGTGCCTCGAGTACGCCCTCGCCAACGACGAGCGCTTCGGCATCTGGGGCGGCCTGTCCGAGCGCGAACGCCGCCGCCTGAAGAAGGCCGCCGTGTGACCGGACGTACGGCCGCAAACGTCATGAACGGCCCGTCGCCCGTGGGTTGTCCACAGGCGGCGGGCCGTCGTCATGGCCAGCCGATAGTGTGGTCGCTCGTCCGAGACGCCCCGCTGTCCCCTCGGCCCCCGAGAAGACGCAGGCGTCCACCGCAGTCCATCGAACCGGGGCCCGTACCTCGATGTCCGTGCACAGCCATACGGCCGCCCGAACCGGCGCCGCCACCGCTGGGTTTGACCCGACCCGCCCGCCCGAGTTCCCGCGTCATGTGGTGACCGCGGTCCTCGTCTCCCACGACGGCGCCCGCTGGCTGCCCCACGCGCTCGCCGGGCTGCTCGGCCAGGAGCGCCCCGTCCAGTACGCGGTGGCCGCCGACACCGGCAGCGCGGACGACTCCGCCCAGCTGCTCACCGACGCCCTCGGCGACGCCCAGGTGCTGCACCTGGCCCGCCGCACCGGCTTCGGCCAGGCCGTGGAGGAGGCGAGCCGCACCGCACCCGTCCTCACCCCCGAGGACCTGCCGTACCTCAAGCGCCCCAGCGGCTGGGACCCCGTCACGCGCACGTGGCGCGACGACGCCTACGACCTGCCCGACCTGCCGCACGGCGAGCCCATCCACTGGCTGTGGCTGCTGCACGACGACTGCGCCCCCGAACCCGACGCCCTCGCCCAGCTGCTGCGCGTCGTCGACAACGAACTCGAACTCGGCCGCGACGACGTCGCGGTCGTCGGCCCCAAACTGCGCGGCTGGTACGACCGCCGCCAGCTGCTGGAGGTCGGCGTCTCCATCGCCAACTCCGGCCGCCGCTGGACCGGCCTGGACCGCCGCGAACAGGACCAGGGCCAGCACGACCACGTCCGCACCGTGCTGTCCGTGTCCACCGCCGGCATGCTCATCCGCCGCGACGTCTTCGAACAGCTCGGCGGCTTCGACCGCCGGCTGCCCCTCATGCGCGACGACGTCGACCTGTGCTGGCGCGCCCACACCGCCGGACACCGCGTCCTGATCGCCCCCGACGCGGTCGTCCGGCACGCCGAGGCCGCCTCCCGCGAGCGCCGCACGGTCGACTGCGCCGGCCGCACCGCCGCCTCCCCGCACAAGGTCGACAAGGCCGGCGCCGTCTACACCCTGCTCGTCAACACCCGTACGGCCGCGCTGCCCTGGGTGCTGCTG
Organism: Streptomyces sp. NPDC088810; assembly: GCF_044750305.1. NCBI lineage: Bacteria > Bacillati > Actinomycetota > Actinomycetes > Kitasatosporales > Streptomycetaceae > Streptomyces > Streptomyces sp. NPDC088810. The sequence goes on along the minus strand of NZ_JBIVJQ010000005.1, from coordinate 18,810 downwards.
CGGCTCGTCCTCGGCACCGTCCTGCGCACCCTCGCCTACCTCGTCGGCAAGGTCCCCGGCCAGGCCGTCGACGAGATCCGCGGCCTGCTGAGCACCCTGCTGAGGCCCGAGCGGATCCTCGCCGCCCGGCGCCGCCGCGGCCCCGCCCGGATCGACAAGGGCGAACTGCGCCAGCTCTTCCCGCCGCCCGGCGCCACCGTCCGGGCCACCGTGGAACAGATCGCGGGCAGCTTCACCAGCGGCACCGACGCCGACACCTCCTCGGCCGGCCGGCACGGCGGCGCCGTGGAGTCCGGGCCCGGCGGCGACGACGCCGAGTTCCTGGAGGTCGAGCAGTTCGCCCGGCTCAAGCGCATCGCCCGCAAACCCGGCCCGGTGCTCTTCCTCGCGCTGCTGCTCATCTCCTTCGTCGCCTGCCGCGCCCTGCTCGGCGGCGGCGCCCTCGCCGGCGGCGCCCTGCTGCCCGCCCCGGCCGGCGCCGGCGACCTGTGGTCCCGCTACCTGGACGCCTGGCACCCGGTGGGCGCAGGCGGCACCCCGTCCGCGCCGCCCTACCTGGCGATCGTCGCGACCCTCGCCTCGATCCTGTTCGGCTCGACCGGACTCGCCGTCACCGTCCTGCTGGTCGGCTCGGTCCCGCTCGCCGGATGCACCGCCTACTTCGCCTCCCGGCCCCTGGTCACCTCCCGGCTGCTGCGCGCGTGGGCGGCCATCGCCTACGCCTTCCTGCCCGCCACCACCGGCGCCCTGGCCGGCGGCCGCATCGGCACCGCCGTCCTCGCCGTGCTGCTGCCGCTCATCGCGCGCGCGGGCATCGCCGCGAGCGGCCTGGCCGGCCGCACCGGCGCGCGCGGCAGCTGGCGCGCCACCTGGGCGTACGCACTGCTGCTGACCATCACCACCGCCTTCACCCCGATCGTCTGGCCCATCGCGCTGATCCTCGGCCTCGGCGTGCTGGTGCTGCGCCGCGGCGACCTCGTCGCCCACGGCCTGCGCTTCCTCGTCCAGCTCGGCACCCCGCTGCTAATGCTGGCCCCCTGGTCGCTGACCCTCCTGCCGACCGGCTTCTTCCAGGAGGCCGGCCTGGAGTACGGCCCCTCGGCCGCCTCCGCGCTCGACCTGCTCGGCGCCGCCCCCGGCGGTCCCGGCACCGTGGACGGCCTGATGCTCATCGGCATCGTGCTCGCCGCGCTCGCCGCCCTGCTGCGCTCCGAGCGGCAGCTCGGCATCCGCACCGCGTGGGCCGTCGCCCTGGTCGGCCTCGTCTTCGCGGTCCTGTCCAACAAGTCCGCCTGGGCGGGACCGGCCACCCTCGTCTACGGCCTCGCCCTGCTGGCCGCCGCCGCCCTCGGCGCCGACGGCGCCCGCGCGCGCGTGGCCGAGCAGAGCTTCGGCTGGCGCCAGCCCGTCGCCGCCCTGATCGCCTTCGCCGCGGCCGCCGGCCCGCTGCTCGTCGCCGCCGGCTGGATGATCGGCGGGGCCGACGGCCCCGTGGAGCGCCGCGATCCCGCCCAGGTGCCCGCGTTCGTCGCCGAGGACTCCTCCGGCGGCGACCAGGCCCGCACCCTGGTCCTCGACAGCGACACCGCCGCGCGCGTGCGCTACACCCTGGTCCGCGGCTCCGGCGCCCGCATGGGCGACGCCGAAATCGCCGCCGCCGACGGCGAGAACGCCCGCCTGGACAAGGTCGTCGCCAACCTCGTCGCCGGCTCCGGCGCCGACCAGGCCGACGAACTCGGCGGCTTCGCCGTGCGCTACGTCCTCGTCCACAAGGGCGCCCCCCGCGACATCACCCGGATCCTCGACGCCACCCCCGGCCTGTCCCGGCTCAGCCAGCAGAACGGCAACGCCCTGTGGCGCGTCGACCAGGACGTCGCCCGCGCGGCCGTCGTGCCCGCCTCCGGCTCGGGCAGGGCCCAGCCCGTCACCGCGGGACCGGTCGAGATCCACACGACGATCCCCGCCGGCTCCGGCAGCCGCGTGCTGCGCCTCGCCGACAGCGCCGCCGACGGCTGGACGGCCACCCTCGACGGCAAGCCGCTCACCCGCACCACCGTCGACGGCTGGGCCCAGGGCTTCCGGCTCCCCTCAGCCGGAGGCAGGCTGGACGTCACCTACGACGCCCCGGTCGCCCACGGCGCCTGGCTCTGGGCCCAGGGCGCGCTCGCCGTCGTGCTGGTCGTGCTCGCCCTGCCCGGCCGCCGCCGTGACGTCGACGACGACCTGCCCGAGGAGCAGCCCCTGCCCGCCCAGGCCGCCGCCGGCGAGGGCCGCCGCGCCCGCCGCCTGCGCGCCCAGGCCGAGGAAGCCTCCGCCGAGGAACTCCCCGGCACACCTCCGCAGCCCGAACAGCCCCCGGCCGCCGTACCGCACCAGCAGGCGTACGACATGGGAGTCCCCCCGGTCGAGCCAAGCCGAGACTGGGGAAGGGACCCGGGCACCTACGGGAACTCCGGATACGCCGGTTACGGCACGGACCCGTACCAGACCGGGACGGGCTACGACCAGCAGGCGTACCAGCAGCCCGACCCCTACCAGACGGCCCCCTACGACCCGTACGCCTACAACGGCACCGCCGACCAGATGCCGTACGACCCGGCGGCCTACCAGCAGCAGGGCTACGACCCGGCGTACGACCCCGCCCAACAGGGCTACGACCAGGCCCAGCACCCCCACGGCACCGGCAGCCAGCGCCCCGACGGGAGCCAGCAGTGAACCGCACCACCCTGTCCCTGATCGCCGGTACGACCGCGCTGGCCGCCGTCACCGCGTTCGCCGCGTTCGACTCGCCGTCCGCGTCCGGTGCCGCCGCCCCCGGGGCACCCGCCCAACTGCCCGTGGAGCGCACCGGTCTGCTGTGCCCGGCGCCGAGCATGTCGGACATCGCCGACACGGCGTACACGTCGTTCACGCCCGTCACCAAGGGCGCCGCCGGCAGCGGCAAGGCCCGACTCCAGGCCGCCACCGGGCAGTCGGCGGACGGCACGGAAGGCGGCAGGGGCGGCAAGAGCGGCAAGGGCGCCGGGAAGAAGGCCGACGAGCCGGTGCTCACCCCGAAGGCACCGGGCACGCCGGCCTCCGGCGAGACCTCCGGCGCCGAGGCGCCCGCGCTGATCGGCACCGCGGACGGCAGGTTCGCGCCCGGCTGGACCGTCCAGGAGACCACCGAGGTCGCCGCCGGCACCGGCCGGGGCCTGCTGGGCGTCAACTGCACCGGGGCGGACACCGAGTTCTGGTTCCCCGGCGCCAGCACGGCCACCGGCCGCACCGACTACGTCCATCTGACCAACCCCGACGACTCCGCCGCCGTGGTCGACATCGAGCTGTACGGCAAGGACGGCGCGCTCAAGTCCCCGCTGGGCGAGAACCTCACGGTCAAGCCGCACGCGAGCGAGCCGATCCTGCTCTCCACGCTCACCGAGGAGCGGCAGGCCGACGTGACCGTGCACGTCAGCGTGCGCAGCGGCCGGGTCGCCGCGGCCGTACAGGCCCTGGACGACAAGGCGGGCGGCGACTGGCTGGCCGCCGCCACCGACCCGGCCGGCAGCCTGGTCCTGCCCGGCATCCCGAAGGACGCCACCGACGTCCGCCTGATCGCGTTCACGCCCGGCGACGACGACGCCGACCTGAAGATCCGCCTGGCCTCGCCCGACGGCCTGATCACCCCGGCCGGGAACGAGACGGTGCACGTCAAGTCCGGCATGACGACGACGGTCGACCTCGGCGACGTCACGCGCGGCGAGGCCGGCTCCCTGGTCCTCACGCCCACCGACCAGACGGTTCCGGTCGTGGCGGCCCTCCAGGTCGTCCGGGGCAAGGGCGACAAGCGGGAAACGGCGTTCATCCCGGCCGCCGCCGCCGTCGGCACCCGCGCGACCTCCGCCGACAACAGCGCCAAGGGCACGACGCTGGCCCTGACCGCCCCCGGCGGCACGGCCACGGTCAAGGTCACCGCCTCCGCCGGCAGCGAGGGCGGCACCCCGGCGACCAAGACCTTCACGATCAAGTCCGGTACGACCCAGAACGTCGACGCCCCGGCGCCGGCCGGCCTGAAGGGCACGTACGCCCTCACGGTCGAACCCGTCTCCGGCGGCCCCGTCTACGCCTCCCGTACCCTCGCCGCCACCGAGGGGGGCATCCCCGCCTTCACCATCCAGACCCTCCCGAACGACCACGGCACGGTCGCGGTACCCCACGCGAAGGAGGACCTGTCGGTCCTGCAGAGGTAGGCACAGCGAGCCGGAGCACAGGGGCGCCCGAAGAGGCGCGCCTAATCCTCCCCGTACCGGGGATCCACCGTCTCCGGTGTCAGCCCGAGCAGCTCCGCCACCTGCTCCACCACCACCTCATGCACCAACGCGGCCCGCTCGTCCCGTCCCTTGGTCCGGATCTCCACCGGCCGCCGGTACACGACCACCCGAGCCCGCCGCCCGTCCCGCGCAGGAATGATCCCGCCGAGCGGCACGGCGTCGTCCCCCCACGTCACCTGATCCCCCCGCCCCTCCAGCCGGGGCACCTCCAGGACCAGGAAGTCGATGTCGGCCAGCTGCGGCCACCGCCGCTCGAGACGCTCCACGGAGTCCTGCACCAGGTCCGCGAACACCTCGGCACGGCTCGCAGCCAGCGGCACCTGCGGCGGGGCGATCGGCCCCCGCATGCCCCGCCCGTGGCGGTCACGGCGACGGGGCCCAGGGCCGGCGGCACGGGGCGGTACACGGTTGTCCATCACTGCTGAAGCGTAGTCCCCGCACCCTCCGCACGTCCGGTTCCACGCGGCAACCGGCCCACACCCCCCATGTCGCGGGATGACCATTCCAGCCAAGGTCTGGCTCGTTTCCATAGCTCTCCCAGACCACCGACTCAAGCCAATTGACGGTGTTTGTACCGACTCATGACCGGACGCGGTTCCGCCCGGCGCTCGCCGCCAACCCGTCCGCGCAGGTCAACAGCCCCTGCCTGAAGGGGTATGTGGGGCGTCTCACAGCACGACACGGTGGAGTGACCTGGTGGAGAGTCGTCGCGGCCCGCTCAAGAGTGCGGTACCGTCCAACATCGTGAGCCCTGTACGTCGCTGTTCGCGCACCGCCTGCGGCCGACCCGCCGTCGCGACGCTGACGTACGTCTACGCCGACTCGACCGCGGTCCTCGGCCCGCTCGCCACCTACGCCGAACCCCACTGCTACGACCTGTGCGCCGAGCACTCCGAGCGCCTCACCGCCCCGCGCGGCTGGGAGGTCGTACGACTCCTGGACGCCTCCGCGCCCGCGCGGCCCAGCGGAGACGATCTGGAAGCGCTTGCCAACGCCGTGCGCGAGGCGGCCCGCCCCCAGCAGCGCGCTGCCGAGGCGGGCGGCGGCGGTACCCGCGGCGCTGACCCCATGGAGGTCGCCCGCCGCGGCCACCTGAGGGTGCTGCGCTCCCCGGACAACTGAGCGCCCCGGACCGAGCACGCCACCCCACGCCACCCCCGGTCGGCGTGACGGTCCGCCCCGTCCGGGGGTTACGGATGGGGGTTCACCAAGGGGCCACCCGGTGTCCGCACACCGCTCCCTTACTCCCGACGGGTAGTTTGTGGGCACCCATAGGACTTCAGGAGGGTTGGCCGTGACTGCTGATCTGTCGCAGATCGTGAAGGCGTACGACGTACGCGGAGTGGTCCCGGACCAGTGGGACGAGGCACTGGCCGGGCTCTTCGGCGCCGCCTTCGCGGAGGTGACCGGAGCGGCGGCCATCGTCGTCGGCCACGACATGCGGCCCTCGTCCCCCGGCCTCTCCCGCGCCTTCGCGCGCGGCGCGGCGGACCGCGGTGTGGACGTCACCGAGATCGGCCTGTGCTCCACGGACCAGCTCTACTACGCCTCCGGCGCGCTGAACCTCCCCGGCGCGATGTTCACGGCCTCCCACAACCCGGCCCAGTACAACGGCATCAAGCTGTGCCGCGCGGGTGCCGCCCCCGTCGGCCAGGACACGGGCCTCGCGCAGATCCGCGAGCTGGCCGAGCGCTGGCTGACGGAAGGCGCCCCCGAACCCGTGGACCGGCCGGGAACCCTCTCCTCGCGCGAGACGTTGGAGGATTACGCGGCGCACCTCCGCTCCCTCGTCGACCTGACCTCCATCCGCCCCCTGAAGGTCGTGGTCGACGCCGGCAACGGCATGGGGGGCCACACGGTCCCCTCGGTCTTCACCGGCCTGCCCCTGACCCTCGTCCCGATGTACTTCGAACTGGACGGCACCTTCCCCAACCACGAGGCCAACCCGCTCGACCCGGCCAACCTCGTGGACCTGCAGAAGCGGGTGCCGGCGGAGGGCGCCGACCTCGGCATCGCCTTCGACGGCGACGCCGACCGCTGCTTCGTCGTGGACGAGAACGGCGACCCGGTCTCCCCGTCCGCGATCACCGCCCTGGTCGCCGCCCGCGAACTGGCCCGCAACGGCAGCAAGGGCACGGTCATCCACAACCTGATCACCTCCCGCACGGTCCCGGAGGTCGTCCGGGAGAACGGCGGCACCCCGGCCCGCACCCGGGTCGGCCACTCCTTCATCAAGGCCGAGATGGCCCGCACCGGCGCCATCTTCGGCGGCGAGCACTCGGCCCACTACTACTTCAAGGACTTCTGGAACGCCGACACGGGCATGCTGGCCGCCCTGCACGTCCTCGCGGCCCTCGGCGGTCAGGAGGCCCCGCTGTCCGCCCTGGTCGCCCAGTACGACCGCTACACCGGCTCCGGCGAGATCAACTCCACCGTCGCGGACCAGGCCGCCCGCCTCGCCGCGATCCGCACCGCGTACGAGGGCCGCGCCGACGTCACCCTGGACGACCTCGACGGCCTCACCGTCGCCGGGGCCGACTGGTGGTTCAACGTCCGCCCCTCCAACACCGAGCCGCTCCTGCGGCTGAACGCCGAGGCCAAGGACGAGGCCACGATGGCGAAGATCCGCGACGAGGCACTGGCGATCATCAGGGGCTGAGCGGTCTGTCCATCAGCGGTACGCTGACCAGGCAGATCCACGGACATGACACACACCCGCTCCCCGAAGGGACATCCCATGGCGCTCGAAGCCGGCCTCCTGGAGATCCTCGCCTGCCCGGCCTGCCACGCCCCCCTGAAGGAGCAGGACACCGAGCTGATCTGCACAGGACAGGACTGCGGCCTCGCCTACCCGGTCCGCGACGGCATCCCCGTCCTGCTGGTCGACGAGGCCCGCCGCCCCGAGTGACCAGGCCCCGCAGCTCGTAGGACCCCAGGATCCCCGGCGACCGGAGGCTGCCGCCCATGCTGGACGAATCGCTGCTCGACACCCCGGAGGGCCTCGCCGAGGCCGACCACCGCGGCCTGCTGCGCGGCGCGGCGGAGGCGGGCGCCCGCCTCCGCCGCGCCGCCCGGCACGCCGCCGAGGCCGGCATCGGTGAGCTGAAGCCGGACGGCCGCCCCCGCGCGGTCCTCATCGCGGGCCCCGGCGCCGCCGCCACCCACACCGCCGACCTCCTCGGCACGCTGGCCGGCGCCGGCAGCCCCGTCGTCCGGCTGGCCCCCACCGGCGTCGCCCCGGCCGCGGGCGCCCTGCGCTGGGAGCTCCCGGGCTGGGCCGGCTCCGTGGACCTGCTGCTGATCGCCACCCCTGACGGCACCGAACCGAGCCTCTCCCTCCTCGCCGACCAGGCCTACCGCCGCGGCTGCTCGGTCGTCGCCGTGGCCCCGCCGCACACCCCGCTGGCCGAGGCGGTCGCCGGCGCGCACGGCCTGTTCGTCCCCATGGCGACGGCACCGTACGACCAGGAGGAACCGCTTGCCGCGTCCTCCCCGGGCGTCTTCTGGGCGCTGCTGACCCCGCTGCTGGCGCTGCTGGACCAGATCGGCCTGATCGCCGCCCCGCGGGACGCCCTGGAGAAGGTCGCCGACCGCCTGGACCACATCGCCGAGCGCTGCGGCCCCGCCATCGCGACCTACAGCAACCCCGCCAAGACCCTCGCCGCCGAACTGGCCGACGCCCTGCCCGTGGTGTGGACGGAGGGCGCCTCGGCCGGTCCGGCGGGCCGCCGGTTCGCCGCCGCCCTCGCGGAGCTCGCCGGCCGCCCCGCCCTGGTCGCCGAACTGCCCGAGGCGCTCGCCGCGCACAGCGCCCTGCTGGCCGGCCCGCTCGCCGCCAGCGCCGACCCGGACGACTTCTTCCGCGACCGCGTGGAGGAGCCGCCCGCGCTGCACGCGCGCGTGGTGCTGCTCCGCGACCGCCCGATCGGCGGCCTCACCGCCGCTCCCGCCGCCCGTGACGTGGCCCTCAGCCACGACACGCCGATCAGCGAACTGGAACCGGAGGAGGGCGGCGAACTGGAGACCCTCGCGGAACTGATCGCCGTCACGGATTTCGCCGCCGTTTACCTGGCGCTCGCTTCGGGGGCCTGATCTGACTCCTGGCCGACCGCCCGCGTCCGCCGACGGCACGACACGCCCCGCCGGCGGCGCGAGAAGAAGCGACAGCGCCGGCCGAGCAGCGCACGTACGGAGACAGAGAAGACACATGGACCGCCTCGACAACACCATCCGCCCCTACGCCTGGGGCTCTCCCACCGCCATCCCGCACCTCCTCGGCGCCGAGCCGACCGGCGAACCCCAGGCGGAGATGTGGATGGGCGCGCACCCCGGCGCTCCCTCGCGCACCGCGCGCGGGACCCTCGTCGAGGTCATCGAGGCCGACCCGGAGCGGGAACTCGGCGCGCGCGCGGTCGCCAGGTTCGGCCCGCGCCTGCCGTTCCTGCTCAAGATCCTCGCCGCCGGCGCGCCCCTGTCCCTCCAGGTGCACCCCGACCTGAAGCAGGCCGAGGAGGGCTACGCCGACGAGGAGCGGCGCGGCATCCCGGTCGACGCCCCGCACCGCAACTACAGGGACGCCAACCACAAGCCCGAACTGATCTGCGCGCTCACCGAGTTCGACGGCCTGTGCGGCTTCCGCGACCCGGTCCGGGCCGCCGACCTGCTCGACGGGCTCGGCGTCGACTCCCTCAAGCCGTACGTCGACCTGCTGCACGCCCACCCCGAGGACGCGGCCCTGCGCGAGGTGCTCACCGCGATCCTCAGCGCCGACCCGGGGGAGATGGCGCACACGGTCGCCGAGGCCACCGCCGCCTGCACCCGCCTCGGCGGCGCCTACGCCCCCTACGCCGACATCGCCCACCACTACCCGGGCGACCCCGGCGTCATCGCGGCCATGCTGCTCAACCACGTCCGCCTCCAGCCCGGCGAGGCCCTGTTCCTCGGCGCCGGCATCCCGCACGCCTACCTGAACGGCCTCGGCGTCGAGATCATGGCCAACTCCGACAACGTCCTGCGCTGCGGCCTGACTCCGAAGCACGTCGACGTCCCCGAACTCCTGCGGATCGTCCGCTTCGAGCCGGCCGACCCGGGCGTGCTGCGCCCCGAGGCCTCCCCGGAGGGCGAGGAGGTCTACGAGACGCCGATCGACGAGTTCCGGCTCTCCCGGTACGTCCTCCCCGAGGGCGGCAGCGCCCACGACCTCACCCGGGACACCCCGCAGATCCTGCTCTGCACGGCCGGCACCGTCCGCGCGGGCGAACACGAACTGCGCCCCGGCCAGTCGGTGTTCGTCCCGGCCGGCGAGCGGGCGGAGATCTCGGGCGCGGGCACGGTCTTCCGTGCCACTGTGATCGTATGACCAGGGCTGTGGACGGCCTGTGGATCATATGACCGGGGTTGTGGATACCTGACGCGGCGCTGCCCGGCCGGGCTGCAAGAATGGCCCACCGGCAAAGGCCGGGCAAAACCGGGCACACGCCTGGACGGAGCTACGAGGCGACAGAGGCGAAGGGACAACGCGGACACATGAGCGCGTCAGGCGGTACCAGGGCGATCGTGGCGGCACTCGGCGCCAATCTCGCGATCGCGGCATCGAAGTTCGTGGCGTTCGCGTTCAGCGGGTCCTCCTCGATGCTCGCCGAGGGCGTCCACTCGCTCGCCGACTCCGGCAACCAGTTCCTGCTGCTCGTCGGCGGCAAGAAGGCACAGCGCGAGGCCACCCCGCAGCACCCCTTCGGCTACGGCCGCGAGCGGTTCATCTACGCCTTCCTCGTGTCGATCGTGCTCTTCTCCATCGGCGGCATGTTCGCGATCTACGAGGGCTACGAGAAGGTCCGCCACCCCCACGAACTGGAGCACTGGTACTGGCCGGTCGGCGTCCTCGTCTTCGCGATCATCGCCGAGGGCTTCTCGTTCCGGACGGCCATAAAGGAGTCCAACGAACTGCGCGGCAAGCTCTCCTGGGCCCAGTTCATCCGCCGCGCCAAGGCGCCCGAGCTGCCCGTCGTCCTGCTGGAGGACTTCGGCGCGCTCATCGGTCTGGTCCTCGCCCTCGGCGGCGTCGGCCTGGCCCTGCTCACCGGCGACGGCATCTGGGACGGCATCGGCACCGTCTGCATCGGTGTCCTGCTCGTCCTGATCGCCCTGGTCCTGGCCGCCGAGACCAAGTCGCTGCTGCTGGGCGAGGCCGCCGGCCTCGAGGACGTCAAGAAGATCGAGGCCGCGATCATCGACGGTCACACGGTCACCGGCATCATCCACATGCGCACGCTGCACCTCGGCCCCGAGGAGCTGTTGATCGCCGCCAAGATCGCGGTGCAGCACGACGACACGGCCGCCGAGGTCGCGAGCGCCATCAACGCCGCCGAGGCCCGCATCCGTGCCGCCGTCCCCATCGCCCGCGTCATCTACCTGGAGCCGGACATCTACAGCGATGCCGAGGCCGTCAAGGGCCCGGACCCGGAGGCCACCCCGGGCGGCCCGACCCCGCACCCCGCCGGGCACTGACCGGCACCGGTCTCGCAGGACGAGCCGTCAGCCCTGGGCCGGCTGCATCGACCGGGGCGCCGGCGGCTCCGTCGGTGCCTTCCGCCGCCGCACCACCAGGGCAGCGATCCCCAGCCCGACGCCGGTGAGGACCAGCACCCCGCCGGCCAGCATGGCCAGACCCGGCAGCGCCGGGCCCGTACGGTCCTCCGTCACCCGCCCCTGCACGGCGTCCACCGGCACGGTCCCGCCCTGGTCGGCGGCGAAGAAGCGGGAGTCCATCGAGTCGGACCGGTGGTCGCCCATCAGGAACAGCCGGCCACGCGGCACCTTCACGTCGTACGGCCGGTGCACACCGTCGGCGCGCCCGATCACCCGCTGCATGAGGACATCCACCGGCCCCGGCACTCTGTGAACGACCCGGGCGCCCCATCGTGCGGGTCCGTGCGGGTCCGTGCGGGGCCCGGGCCCGGGCGGGTTCGGCGTGGAACCCGCCACCCGTCAGCCGCGTCGGCTCACCCGACCTCGGCCAGCACGTCCAGCACCGCCCGCTCGTCCGGCGCCGCGAGCAGCCGCTCCCGGAACCCGGTGTCCATCAGCCTGCGGGACAACAGCGCGAGGATCCGCAGGTGCTCGTCGCCGGCGGCAGCCTCCGGTACGGCGATCATGAAGATCAGCCGGGCCTTCGTACCGTCCAGCGAACCCCACTCCACGCCCTCCGCCGACCGCGCGAAGCCGACGACCGGCGCCGTCACCGCGTCCGTCTTGGCGTGCGGTATCGCGATCTCCTCGCCGAGCCCGGTGGTCCCCTGCTCCTCGCGCCGCAGCGCGGCCGCCACCAGCCCGGCCACATCGGCTACCCGGCCGCTGCGCGCCAGCAGCTCCGCCATCTCCCGGATGGCGGCCTCCTTCTCCGCCGCCCCGAGCGCCACGCGCACGGTCAACTCGGTCAGATGCCCCGACAGCACCTCGGGCACGTCCTCCCCGGCGGTCTGCGCCGCGGCCCCGGCCGCCGTACTCCGGGCAACCGGACCCTGCACCGCTGTCGCCTCGACGGCAGCGGCCGCGACCGGCGAAAGCTCCGGCCCCGCCTGCCCCGGTACGACCGCCCCGGCTCCACGGGCACCCGCACCCGCGTCCTCCGTACGCCCCCGGCGCCCGCTCACGTCGACCAGGGTCACCGTCGTCAGCGCCGTCACCACCGTGCCGACCGCCACGGCGACGAAGAACACCGGCACCCCGCTCACCGCGCCCAGCACCGCCACGATCGGCCCGCCGTGCGGCACCGCGTCCTTCACCCCGGCCAGCCCCGCGACCGCGCCGGCCACCGCGCCGCCGAGCATGTTCGCCGGGATGACCTGCGCCGGCCGCGCCGCGGCGAACGGGATCGCGCCCTCCGAGATACCGAAGCACCCCATGAACAGGGCCGCGAGACCCGTCTCCCGCTCCTGTTCGGTGTACAGCCGCCGGCGGACCAACGTGGCCAGGCCCTGGCCGAGCGGCATCACCGGGATCGCCGCCGCGCACATTCCCATCACCGTCTGGTTCCCGCTCGCGATGAGCCCCGCGCCGAACAGGAACGCCGTCTTGTTGACCGGCCCGCCCATGTCGAACGCGATCATCAGGCCCAGGATCGCGCCGAGCAGCACCGCGCTCGTGCCGGTCATCCCGCCGAGCCAGCTCGTCAGATGCGCGAACACCCAGGAGATCGGTTTGCCGATGACGTAGATGAAGAACAGCCCGAGCGCCGTCGTCGCCACGATCGGGATCACGATGATCGGCATGATCGGCTGCACGAACCTCGGCACCCGGAGCTTCTTTATCCACAGCACCAGATACCCGGCGAGGAACCCGGTCACGATCGCCCCGATGAAGCCCGCACCCGCCTCGGAGTCGTACAGCGCCCCCGTGTTGGCGATCCAGCCGCCGATCAGGCCCGGCACCAGCGCGGGCCGGTCGGCGATGGCGTAGGCGATGTAGCCGGACAGGACCGGGATCATCAGCTGGAAGCCGATCCCGCCGACCGCGTTGACGTGCGCCCAGAAGGTGCCCTCCGGGATCACATAGCCCTTGGCCGTGGCATGGCCGCCGAGCGCGAGCGAGACCGCGATCAGCAGCCCGCCGACCACCACGAACGGGATCATGTACGACACGCCGTTCATCAGCGCCTTGTACACCGCTCCCCGCTCCCTGCCCCCGCCCGGCGCGGACGCCGCCGGACCGTCGCCGGCCCCGTCCGCCCGGAGCACGGGCGCCGACCGCACCCGCTCGATCAGCTGCTCGGGGTGGTGGATGCCCTCGGCGACCCCGACCGTGAGCACCCGCTTCCCCACGAAACGGCTCAGGTCGACGTCCTTGTCGGCGGCGACGATCACACCGTCCGCGCGTCTGACATCGTTGTCATCAAGGATGTTCTCGGCCCCGATGGAACCTTGCGTCTCCACCTTCATCTCGATGCCCCGGCTGGCGGCGGCCTGCGCGAGCTTCTCCGCCGCCATGTAGGTGTGCGCGATGCCGGTCGGGCAGGCGGTCACCGCCAGCAGCCGCAGCGGCTGCCGCCCGTCATCGCGGCCACCCGTTGCGGGCGGCCCGGCCGGACTGGTCACGTCGATCTCCTCACGCTGTCGTCGCACGGGTTGTCGTCCCGGACACCCCGCGAGCGGAACCGGAACTCCCGGTGCCCTGCATCCTGCACCACCCCACCTCCGGCACAAAGACGCAAAAGTCCCTGTTCACACCGGTCTGACGGCGCCGATTCCACGGTTTCCGCACAATCACCCGCACCCGCGCCCACCCCCCGGCCCGCCCTGAATACGACCCCGCGCATGCCCAGGCGGGCTGGGGCCGACCGGGCCGTCCGGTGTAGCTTGGGACGGAGCCAGACGTCGCTGCTGATGGCGGTCGGGCGGTCCCGAACGGACCGACCGAGGGAGAGAGGGCCTCCGACGGACTGCGCTGCGCGTACGCGGGCATGCCTGTGTCCTCTTCTCGGGCCCCTGTGTCCGCCGCCGCGCAGACCAGCCGTACCCACCTCGACCCAACCCCGAGGAGCAGCTCGCAATGACGACTGTCGAGAACCGACAGGACTTCAAGGTCGCCGACCTCTCGCTCGCCGAGTTCGGCCGCAAGGAGATCACCCTCGCCGAGCACGAGATGCCCGGCCTGATGGCGCTCCGCAAGGAGTACGCCGAGGCCCAGCCCCTCGCCGGCGCCCGCATCACCGGCTCGCTGCACATGACCGTGCAGACCGCCGTGCTCATCGAGACCCTGGTCGCCCTCGGCGCGCAGGTCCGCTGGGCCTCCTGCAACATCTTCTCCACCCAGGACCACGCGGCCGCCGCCATCGCCGTCGGCCCGAACGGCACGCCCGACAACCCGCAGGGCGTCCCCGTCTTCGCCTGGAAGGGCGAGACGCTGGAGGAGTACTGGTGGTGCACCGAGCAGGCGCTGACCTGGCCGGACACCCCCACCGGCGGCCCGAACATGATCCTGGACGACGGTGGCGACGCCACCCTCCTCGTCCACAAGGGCGTCGAGTACGAGAAGGCCGGCAAGGTCCCGGCCGTCGACACCGCCGAGTCCGACGAGCACCGCGTCATCCTCGAACTCCTGCACCGCACCATCACGGACGGCTCGCAGAAGTGGACCCAGCTGGCGTCCGAGATCCGCGGCGTGACCGAGGAGACCACGACCGGCGTCCACCGCCTGTACGAGATGCAGCGCGACGGCGTCCTCCTGTTCCCGGCGATCAACGTCAACGACGCCGTCACCAAGTCGAAGTTCGACAACAAGTACGGCTGCCGCCACTCCCTGGTCGACGGCATCAACCGCGCCACCGACGTCCTGATCGGCGGCAAGACCGCCGTCGTCTGCGGCTACGGCGACGTGGGCAAGGGCTGCGCCGAGTCCCTGCGCGGCCAGGGCGCCCGGGTGATCGTCACCGAGATCGACCCGATCTGCGCCCTGCAGGCCGCGATGGACGGCTACCAGGTCACGACCCTCGACGAGGTCATCGACAAGGCCGACATCTTCATCACCACGACCGGCAACAAGGACATCATCATGGCCTCGGACATGGCCAAGATGAAGCACCAGGCCATCGTCGGCAACATCGGCCACTTCGACAACGAGATCGACATGGCCGGCCTCGCCAAGGTCCCCGGCATCGTCAAGGACGAGGTCAAGCCGCAGGTCCACACCTGGACCTTCCCGGACGGCAAGAAGATCATCGTGCTGTCCGAGGGCCGCCTGCTGAACCTGGGCAACGCCACCGGCCACCCGTCGTTCGTGATGTCCAACTCCTTCGCGGACCAGACCCTGGCCCAGATCGAGCTGTTCACCAAGCCCGACGCGTACCCGATCGGCGTCTACGTGCTGCCCAAGCACCTCGACGAGAAGGTCGCCCGCCTGCACCTGGACGCGCTCGGCGTGAAGCTCACCAAGCTGCGCCCGGAGCAGGCCGCGTACATCGGCGTGGAGGTCGACGGCCCGTTCAAGCCGGACCACTACCGCTACTGAGCCGGCGATCCCATAGCCCGGCCCGCCGGGGATGCGCCGGTGCACCGACGCATCCCCTGGCAGCAGGTCCTCCGAGGCAGGCCCCCGCACCCCCGTGCCGGGGGCCTGCCCCTTTGGCCCCCCCGACCTATGGCCTCCGGCCGGACCAGCCCGTCAAGACCCAGGACCCCCATGCCCCGCGGCCGTTATTCGCTCCACGATCCGCACGATCACACCCCCCTCGCAGAAGAACACTTCCAGTGCGCCCCCGGCCCGTCCGGCTGGCGCTATGTCTCGCGACTGACCGGGCCCGCCGGTGACCACCGCGGCTCGGTCGACCTCGCCCTGGACGACCTCGGCCGTCCCCTCCGCCTCGAACTCCACGCGGGCGGCTGGCAGGTGCGCGGCGCCGCCCTCGACGGCGTCACCTGGGTCCGCACCGACCCCACCGGCACCCATGCCACCGAAGGCAATGTGCGCGCCCACGCCTTCACCGGCACGTCCCCCGCTTTCCTCGTCGCCACCGCCCGGCTCCTGCGCCTCACCCCCTCGTCCGCCGCGACCCGCGTACGCCTCGTGGCCTTCACCGACCCCGTCCTCGCCCCCCGCACCGTGGACCAGTCCTGGGCTCTGGTGAACAGCGAAACACACGCCACTGACAACGGGCCGCTGACCGTGGACGCATACCAGGTCACAGCCCTGGACACCGGCGAACAGCACACCGTCCACATCGCCGGCGACGTGGTCCTGGCCGCTCCCGGGATCGAGCTGGAAGACCTGGAGTCCCCACCGTCGAGATTCGACTGACACCGCCTGACCCGGTCGTGCCGCACCGGCGGACTCCACCCGCGCTACGCCGGCGGCGCGAACCCGGTGGCCGGCCGGTCGAGCCGCGATTCGTCGCCCTGCGGCGCAGGCGAGGGCGCGAGCGGCGCCTGCTGCGACGGCTGGTGGGCGGCGGACCGGTACGAAGCCGGAGCTTGGGAGGAGAGCCCGGACCGGTACGGAGACTGGTACGGCGTCTGAGACGGGAACGGGTACGAGGCCGACGACGGGGGCTGATGGGCGGCGGCCTGAGCCGGATACGAGGCGGGCGCACCAGGCTGTGTCACCGGCGGCGGGAAGCCGCCGGACTGCACACCGCCATGACCGAACGCCCGCCGGGCCTCACGGGACTGCCGCTCGTGGACCACGGCAGCCAGGAAAGCGGCCGGCGGCAGATCCTGCGGCACCGGCGCCCCGGTACGGCCGGCGAGATCGGCCGCCAGCCGCTGTGCCATCCCTGCCGACACCTGCGGGTCCAGCTGGTGCGTCCGGGTCAGGTACTGCCGGACGGCAAGCCACAGCCCGTCCGGAACGGCCGACGGGTCCAGCCCGGCGAACCGCCCCGCGAGCCACGGCGGCGGAGGCGGAACGAACCCGGCCCGCCCGGCCGGTATCCGCTCGCGCACGACCAGGGTGCCGGCGAAAACGTCGCCGAGTCGCCGCCCCCGCGCCGAGACCAGCGAGGCGATACAGGCCACCACCCCGAACGTCATCACGATCTCGACCACTCCGATCGCGCCCCGCACCAGAGCGTGCCGGAACCGGATCGGCCCCCCGTCGTCCCGCACCACCCGGAGCCCGAACGCCAGCTTCCCCAGCGAGCGCCCGTGACTGAGTGTCTCGACGGCTATGGGCCCGCCCACCAGCACCAGCAGAAACGCTGCGATCGACAGCGCCACCTGCGCGGCCTCGTCCAGCGAAGCCGTCGACGCCACCAGCACGACGATCACGACCAGGTACACGACCATCGCCACCACCAGGTCGAGCAACACGGCCAGCGCCCTGCTCGGCAGCCTCGCGGGCCGCAGTTCGAGGGCCACCGCCTCGCCCGTCACCAGCTCGCTCACGCCCGCCCGTCCTTCCCTGGTCTGCCCCCTGAACCGCAAGTCTGCCAAGCTGTGGGCGCATCGCACCCCAGTACGACAAGCTGACAGCAACGACGAGCATCCACGACGAGCCGTGGACGACCAGCCGAGGAGCAGGCAGAGCCGATGGACCTGGACGTCTTCGTCTCCGTACACCGAGCCGAATGGGACCGGCTCGATGCACTGCTCCGCCGCCGGCGCCGGCTCACCGGTACCGAAGCAGACGAACTCGTCGCCCTGTACCAGCGCACCGCCACCCATCTGTCCCTCATCCAGTCCAGCGCACCGGACCCGCAACTGACCGGACGGCTCAGCCAACTCGTGGCACGCGCGCGCAGTGCCGTCGCCGGCACCCGCCGCGCCTCGTGGCGCGACGTGACGCGCTTCCTGAGCCAGGGCTTCCCGGCCGCCGTCTACCGCACCCGTCACTGGTGGGTGCCCACGGCGCTCGTCTCCACCGCCGTCGCCATCCTCCTGGGCTGGTGGATCGGCACCCACCCCGAGGTGCAGTCGTCCATCGCGGCGCCCAGCCAGCTGCGCGAGCTGACCCGCCCCGGCGGTGAGTACGAGACCTACTACTCCAGCCATCCCGCGGCCGCCTTCGCCGCCCAGGTGTGGACGAACAACGCCCAGGCGGCGGCGATGTGCCTCGTCCTGGGCGTTTTCCTGGGCCTGCCCGTCCTCTGGATCCTCTTCCAGAACATGCTCAACCTCGGCGTCGGCTTCGGCCTCATGTCCGCGGCCGGCCGTCTCGACACCTTCCTCGGTCTGGTCCTCCCGCACGGCCTGCTCGAACTGACCGCGGTCTTCGTTGCCGCCGGCACGGGCCTGCGCCTCGGCTGGACCGTCATCGACCCGGGTCCGCGCACCCGGCGCGCCGCCCTCGCGGAAGAAGGACGAGCCGCCGTCGGCATGGCGATCGGACTCGCCCTGGTCCTGTTCGTCTCCGGCGCCATCGAAGGCTTCGTCACCCCCTCCGGCCTGCCCACCTGGGCTCGCATCGGCATCGGGGTTGCGGCCGAGCTGGCATTCCTGGCGTACGTCTACGTCCTGGGCGGTCGCGCGGCCCGCGCCGGCGAGACCGGTGACCTCGAAGCGGCGGACCGCAGCGCCTCCGTGCCCACGGCTGCCTGACCCCGTCGGATGTGCGTCGGGCCCCCGTGACCTGCTAGTCTCCTCTTCGCCCCACGAGAGCCGTTGACACGGAGGGACTGGGGAGGTAGATTCAAACAGTTGCCTGGAGTTGGACAGGTCCACCGGGCAGCCAATAGAATCTACTAGCTTCTTCAGAAGTCGTGAACGACATTCCGAGAAGCCTTCCGATTACTCAGGAATGAGCGGCCGGTCAGACCGGCTGAGAACTTCTGATAAAGTCGGAACCGCCGGAAAGGGAAACGCGAGAGCGGGAACCTGGAAAGCACCGAGGAAATCGGATCGAGAAAAGATCTGATAGAGTCGGAAACGCAAGACCGAAGGGAAGCGCCCGGAGGAAAGCCCGAGAGGGTGAGTACAAAGGAAGCGACCGTTCCTTGAGAACTCAACAGCGTGCCAAAAATCAACGCCAGATATGTTGATACCCCGTCTCCAGCATCTGCTGGGACGAGGTT